>CALWHM010000008.1 GCA_944380395.1 uncultured Clostridia bacterium
AAGGCTGCGGAAGAAGAAGCTGCCCGCAAGGCTGCCGAAGAGGAAGCCGCTCGCAAGGCTGCGGAAGAAGAAGCTGCCCGCAAGGCTGCCGAAGAGGAAGCCGCTCGCAAGGCTGCGGAAGAAGAAGCTGCTCGCAAGGCCGCCGAAGAAGAGGCTGCCCGCGTAGAAGAATCCAAGAAAGAAGAAGAGGCAAAAGAAGCCGCTGCTACGGAAACGGCTCCCGTAAAGAAGCCCACCACCAGAAAGCCCGCCAACGCTGCCAAGAAGAAGAGCGCGCCCGTTGAACAGGAAGAGAAGGCGGAAGCTCCCGCAGAACAGCAGGAAGAAGTACCGGCGCAACCAGTTGCCGAAGATAAGGAGGAAGAAGAAGTGAAAGCAGCAAAGAAACCCACCACCAAAAAGCCCGCCAATGCGGCAAAGAAGGCGGAAAAGCCCGCTGAAAAGAAGACTGCAAAGCCCGCCGCCAAGCCCGCGGAGAAGAAGGCTGCCAAGCCTGCAGAGAAGAAAGCGGCTAAGCCTGCCGAGAAGGCAGCCGCCCCCGTAAAGACGGACGAAACCCCCAATAACTACATACTGCTTACCGATGAGCCTGCAAAGCCCGCCGGCGGCAGATATGTCATCATCAAGGACGACGAGAATCCCCTCAAGCCTTACAAGTTCCAGCTGAAGGCAAACAACGGTCAGGTTCTGTTTGAGTCCGAAGGCTATAAGGTCAAGCCCAAGAAGGCTTCCATAATGGCGTTCAAGAAAGCCGTGGAACAAGGAACCATTTCCATCGATAAGGAAAAGAACGGCACGTATCGTTACAAGTTGTCCAAGGCAGACGGTTCCCTGCTGGGCGTGGGCGAAAGCTACTCCGCCAAGGCAAGAGCGGAAAGTTCCGCGGATTCCGTTAAAACTTTTGCGGCAAGCGCAAACTTTATCGAAGACCTTACCGTGACCGAATAACCTTTTGCGGTACATACGACCGTCGCCTTGTGCGGCGGTCTTTTTTTATTGAAAACCACGACCGCGTTGCTTTGATAACGCGGGAAATTTCAGACTGTTTGCGGTGCTTTTTTAAAGAAGAAAAAAGCGCGTAAAGCTCGCCGAAACTCTGTCTTTGCAATATATAATTCACGGTAATGAACACTTGAAGGCTTTTTGTCTATTATCCGTATAAAATATGCGATATATGGCGATTATCAAAATTTGATGCGCTTTTACTCCGCTTTTTCGCATTATAGAAAAAGCACCGCAAAACTTTTTCCGACCGCAAAAATCAGGTTGAAAAAATCATACCTCCCCGCCCCTTTTGATGCCGAAATATAAGGGCTTGAAAAAGCGCGTAAAGCGCCGCAAACACTTTGCAAAAAAGCGCGTAAAATGCTTGTGTAATATAGTTTGCGCTCAATATAATATGGATATAATTATTATAATATACGCGCGCGCGTATATATAAAGACAGCGCTTTGCCGCGTAAACAAGGCAAACAAAAAGCGGTCTTGTGACAAGACCGCCGATTTACTTTTGATATCTGTTACACGCAGGCGGTTATTACCGTCATCTCTCCGCGCAAAGTAAAGTCGCCTAAGCCTGCGGGTAAAAACAGCGTGTCGCCCAAAGCAATTTTATATTCGCTGTCCTGCCAAAGCAGTACTCCGTCGCCTTGCGTACAGGTGATGGAGAGGAAGCAGTCCTGCCCTACGCTGCCTTTATATTCGGGATCCACCTTTATCTCGCGCACGGTGAAATATTTACAGCTTGCCAAACGGCGCACTCCGCCGCCCTCTTCCACCACGTTTTCATTTGGCGCGGTAACGGCGGATACGTTCACCACTTTCATAGCTTTTTCAATGTGCAGTTCGCGCTTTTTGCCGTCCTTACCCACCCTGTCGTAGTCGTAAAGGCGATATGTCAAAGAGGAGTTTTGCTGCACTTCGCAAATGAGAAGTCCGCCGCAAATGGCGTGAACGGTGCCCGAAGGAATATATATGCTGTCACCCTTTTTGACGGGAATAAAGTTGAGAAGGCTCAAAATCGTGCCGCCCTTCAACGCTTCTTCCAGCTCTTCCTTACTCACGGCGCGCTTAAAGCCGCAATACACGCCCGCGCCTTCTTCCGCGTCAACCACGTACCACATCTCGCTTTTGCCGTACTGCCCCTCGTTCGCCAAGGCGTACTCATCGGAAGGGTGAACCTGTATGGATAGATTGGTTTTTGCGTCTATAAGTTTAATAAGTATGGGGAAAAATTCAAACTGACCGCACTTTTCGCCCTTATATAAGGGCATATGCGCAAGCAGTTCACCAAGCGGCATACCGGCGTATTCTCCGTTTTCTATAACGCTCATACCGTCATTATGGCAGGAAAGCTCCCAGCTTTCCGCAATTACATCTCCTGAAGACGGCTTGTTCCATTCGCGCTTTAATCTGCTTCCGCCCCAAACGTAATCCTTAGTTGTCGGTTTTAGTTTCATAGGATATATCATTTTCTTCCGCCTCCTTTCCCG
The DNA here is from genome assembly GCA_944380395.1 of uncultured Clostridia bacterium. Classification (GTDB taxonomy): domain Bacteria; phylum Bacillota; class Clostridia; order Christensenellales; family UBA3700; genus Alloclostridium. Next base: position 2,492 of record CALWHM010000008.1, read on the forward strand.
TTGCGAGTTTTACGGTAAACTCCGAACCTTTCCCCTCCTCACTTTGCAGGGAAATCTCCCCGCCGTGCATATTCACGATAATGTGCTTGACAATGGCAAGCCCCAAACCCGTGCTGACTTCATCATTGCGCGTGTGCGCCTTGTCCGCCTTAAAGAAGCGCTCGAACACGCGCGGCTTGTCCTCATCGGCTATGCCTATGCCGTTGTCCTTTACGCTGATATAGGTATAGCCGCCGTCTTCGTGCACGCTCACCCATACGCTTCCGCCGTCGCGGTTGTATTTTACGGCGTTGCTGACCAAATTATTTATAGCAGTGGTAATCATCTTGGGATAGCATTCTGCGTGCCCTTCCCCTTCGCAATATACGCTCACGCCCGCGTTCTGCGCCGCGCCGCCTATATCGTCGCAGACGGAACGGCAGATGGCGCCGATGTCCGTAAACGTCTTTTCTTCATTGACAATATTGGCGTCAAGGCGGCTGATAAAGAGCATATCGTTTATGAGCACGCCCATTTTGTCCGCGTTGTGCTGTATCTCATCGACGCACCGCTCCACCACCTTTTGGCTCTGCCCGGGCATGGTGAGCACGTCCGAATACCCCTTTATCACGGTGAGCGGAGTTTTGAGTTCGTGGGAAGCGTTTGCGAAAAATTCGCTTCTGATGTCCGCAGAACGGCTTTCCTGCGTGATGTCCGTAAACGTGAGCAGCAGGGCGAACGCGTTGTATGTTTCAAACCAAGAACCGCTGGCTATCAGCGTTTCCACCCTGTACACGCCGCCCGCGCGCCTGAATTCGCAGCCGTCCTTTTCCCCGCTCTCCTGTGTGCGCGCCGCCGCGGCAAGGATATTTTCATCGCTTATCACGTCCTCAAGCCTCTGCCCCGAAATGTTGCCCTGCAAGCCGAGAATGCGCAGCGCCGCGTTATTGTAAGTGAGAATGGCGCGCGTGTCCGAAAGCGCTATTATGCCCTGACCGATGTTGTCCAAAAGGAACGCCGCCTTGCGCTGTTCGTACTTTATGGAGCTGAGAGAAGCGGATATTTTTTCACTTATATCGCTTATTTGGCTGACTATCCCGCGGAATTCGTCATAATCCGTGCTTACGGTTATACCGTGGAAGTTGCCGTTATTTATGTCCTGCAAACCCTTTTGGACCGCTTCGAGCGGACGCATAGAGCGCCTTAAATTCAGATTGGTTATGCCCATAGCAAGCAGAATGAGCAGCACCGCCACGGCTATACTGCTTCCGAAGAATATCCAGAAATTCTCAGAAGCCCAATCCGCGGGCATCATACTGCGCAAAAATATCCTTCCGCTGCTGTCTATATTCGATTCAACGGTCACACTCAAAGTGTGTGCAAGCATTGTTATGCCGTCGTATTTGACGGTGCTGAACACTTCCCCGTTGGCGGCGGCGGTTTGCAGATCGCCCAAATTCGCGTTCTCGGGCGGGGGCACGTTGGACGCGATTAGGTTGCCGTCACTGCTGTAAATGAAGATGATGACTGAGCGCGCCGGGAACATATTGGCGCTCTGTTCCAGCTCAAAGACGTAGTCCATCTCTTCAAGCTGACGCGCATATTGCTCCGAAAAATTGCTCAGAGTGTTGCGCATAGTAAGATAACTCGCCAGCAGGTAACCCCCGCAGGCGAGCAGAATGACCAAAATAAGCGTGACGCTTATCGTCGTGAATATTTGACGAGTAAGCTTGCCGCGCATTTTATCAGTTTACCGATTTGGAGAATTTGTAGCCGACGCCCCTGACCGTGTGGATATACGGTATGTCGGTGAACTGCGCTATCTTGCTGCGCAAAGATTTGATGTGCATATCCAGCGTGCGCGTTTCACCCACGTAGTCATAGTCCCAAACGGCGTTTAATATCTTCTCCCTGGTGACGACGTTATTGCACTTTTCCATAAGCAGTTTGAGCAGCTTGTACTCCTTTAACGTGAGCTGCACATTATGACCCGCCACGGTCACTTCATGTTCGCTGTTATTTATGGTTATCTCACCGATGGAGATTATCTCACCTGCGCCTATCGCGGATTTGCGTATGTTCGCCTTGACGCGGGCAATGAGTTCAAGCATGCCGAAAGGCTTTGCGATGTAGTCGTCGGCGCCCAAATTGAGTCCCTCCACCTTGTCCTTTTCATCGCCTTTGGCGCTCACTATTATTACGGGAATGCTCTTGGTGTCCTCGCCCTCTTTCAAAATTTTGAGCGCGTCAAGTCCGCTCATTCCGGGCAGCATCAGATCCAAAATTATCACGTCGCACGTATCGCCCTTTTCAAACGCGTCCAGCATACCTTCCGCTTTTTCAAAGCAGACGACCTCAAACTCGTCCTTGTCGAAAGCTATTTCGTACAGTCCGCTGATGCTCCTGTCGTCTTCCACCACAAAAATCTTATGTCTACTCATCAATTTTGCCTCCTAATAAGCTGTTTACATTATAACATCATATTTTTCAAATGTAAATTACATTTTTATATTTCTTACATAAATTATACGTATTATGGCGAAAATGTGATTTTTTCACATATAATGGCTATATTTTAGCGGAAGATCGTTTTATGGTTTAAGATTAAATTTGTTTTTTACACACAAAAGCATTGCCAAAGAAAAATCTACCTTATAATGTCAGCGATATTCCGCGCCTTTTTGAAGGGAATTTTTCTCAAAAAGGCGCGGAGAATTTGTTATTTTTCTATCTCGAATACCGCCGCTTCATAGGGTCTTAAAGCCAGAACGGAAGAGAATTTGCCGTCCTTATAGTTGGAAAGCACAACTTTGCCCTTGGCAAAAGCCGCGGGGAGCGCGTAATTTACGCACTTGTTTTTGAAGTTGGCTACGATAAGCAGCGTTTTGGAGCCGTAAGTCCTTGTGTAACCGAAAACGCTGTTATTCCCGGGATCGAGCTGAACATAGTCGCCGTTCTTTATCACCTCGTTACCCTTTCTGAACGCGTGCAGGCGCTTGTAGAAAGCGTATATGGACTTTTCGCCCGCCTGCATATCCGCCCGGACGTTTATGGTCTTGTATGACGGATTCAGCATCATCCACGGCTTTCCCGCGGTAAAGCCTGCGTTTTCCTCCGCGCTCCATTGCATAGGCGTGCGCGCGTGGTCGCGCGCCCTTTTTGCAAGGCACGCCCTTGCGATAGCCTTTCCGAAAGGTATTTTGCTTGCTATGGAGAACACTTGACGCGCCATTACGTCCTGATAGTCTTCATCGCGGAATTTGCAGTTTACCATACCTATCTCCTGCCCCTGATAGATAAACGGAGTGCCCTTTTGCATTTGCATAGCCACGGCAAGCATTGTAGCGGCTTGGTAGCGATTGTCCCCGAAGTCGCCCGTAAACCTGCCCAGCGAGCGCGGCTGGTCGTGGTTTTCCAAAAACAGCGTGTTCCAGCACCCGTCGGGAAGGCTCTGCCACTTGGTGAGCACCTTGGTAAAGCGGCTCAATTTGAATTTGTGCGGTATGACCTCCATATACATATCCGTGCACATATGCTCAAAGCCGAAGATGGTGTCCAGCTCCTGCCTGTCCTCCGCGATACATTCGGGCGCCTTTTCAAAGGTGACGCCCGTGGATTCGCCCACGGTGTAAGAGTCGTACTTGGACCAGGAATTTTTGTTGAGTTCGCGGATATATTCGTGATATTTGGGACCCAGCACAAAGTGTTCGTCACCGCACATTATCGGGTTGAATTTGCCGTTCGGCAGTCCTTGCTCCTTTGAGATGTAAGTTATGACGTCACAGCGGAAGCCGTCCACGCCCTTATCCATCCAAAAGTTGCAGATGTCGGCTATCTCCTTTCTTACGGCGGGGTTTTCCCAATTCAGATCGGGCTGTTTTCTGCTGAACAGGTGCAGGTACCATTCGCCCGTTTTCTCATCGTACTGCCACGCGCTGCCGCCGAAGCGTGACGTCCAATTGTTGGGCGGCTTTTTGCCGTTTTTGCCCCTGCCCTTTCTCCAAATATAATAGTTGCGGTAGGGGTTGTCCTTTGAAGAGCGGCTTTGCACAAACCATTCGTGCTCGTCCGAAGTGTGGTTTGCCACAAGGTCCATTATCAACTTTATGCCGCGCGCGTGCAGACCTTCCAGCAGTTCGTCAAAGTCCGCCATAGTGCCAAATTCGTCCATTATGTCGCGGTAATTGCTTATGTCGTAACCGTTGTCATCGTTGGGCGATTTATAGATGGGGGAAAGCCAAACCGCGTCCACACCCAAATCCTTTATATAATCCAATTTGGAAATTATTCCGCGAAGATCGCCTATGCCGTCCCCGTCGGAATCGCAAAAACTGCGCGGATATATCTGATAGACCACCGCGTCTTTGTACCACCTGCTTTTCATAATTCCTCCCTTTCTCCGCCGCTGTGTACGCCGGAATATCTTGTGGAGGCGAAAGTGAGCACTTTTACTCCCTTTGCCCCGCACTTTTTTGCAATTTCAGCTATCGCGCTTGCCGTGGCGCCCGTGGTCAGCACGTCGTCCACTATCAGGACGTACGCGCCCCTTAACCGTTCCCAATTTTCACCTTTGGCATATACGCCCTGCACGTTTTCTTCACGCTCGCGCCCTTTCAGTCCCGCCTGCGACTTGTTTTCCTTCTTCTTGACCACGGCGCCGTAAACGACGGGTATGCGGATATATTTGCTCAATATCTCCGAAAGCACGGCTATATGGTCGTAGCCGCGCTCTTTAATGCGCTCGAGTGAGGACGGGGACGGCACTATCACGCTGCAGGACAAGTCCGCTTCGATATATAAATTCGCCATATCCTCCGCCATTTGACGGGCAATATACGGCGCTTTGCCGTACTTGAACCGCGTGACAAGCTGCCTTGCGGCGCCTTCATACACAAAGCAGGAGTATGCCCTGTCAAAGCAGCGCTCGCGTTCGCGGCAGGTTTCGCAATACTTTTCCTCCGCTATAAGCTGCCTGCCGCACTTTTCGCACGTGCTGCCCGCGTTGGGAATGATGTTGACGCTGCACTTTTCGCACAGACCGCCCCACATCAAAGAGGCGCGCTCATCTCCGCAGATCAGGCACCTGCCGGAAGCGGGTGAAAGAATGCCGAGTGAAGATAAAAAGGCGTACCGCTTTGCTTGCCTTATTGCGGATAAGGTTTTGTCCTTCTTCTTCAAAAGCTTCCCCATATGCATATTATATCACATAACTTGCGCCTTGTAAATGACGAATTTTAATTTCTCATTGCCAAATCCGCACGCAAACGATAATTTGGAAAGAGCACGCCGAATCTCAGCGTGCTCCGTATTGGGGGAAAGAAGACGGAATTATCCGTCTATCGTTTGTGGTTACTGATAGTTGTAAACGGTGTTTATAACTATGGCAAAGTTATTATCACTGCCCGAATAGGTGTAAGATATGTCCACCGAGAGCGGGCGCATATTCACGGTATCTATGCTAGCGGTGAGCGTTCCGCCGCTGTACATAAGATTCTCCGTGCCAAGGAAGGCGTTCAGGTTGGTTATCTCTCCCGTAAGGGAAGCGGTTTCCTCCTGAGCGGTCAGATCAAGTCCCGTAAAGTTAGCCGTGTTGTAATCAAAAGAGCTTGTGCCGTTCATATCGGGGACAAAGCTGGATATCACGCCCTGAATTTCAGCAGGCACGTCCGCTTTTTCGGGGTAGGAATAGACGACCTGATTGGAGCTGTCAGTTACGGTGACCGTTACGTCCGCAACGGCAACGCCCGTAGAGGACCCGGACAGGACGGCGAGCGCCTCCTGCGGGGTCATTTCCTCCGTGCACGCCGCCGCAAACACGGCGACGGTGCACAGCACAAGTGCAACGGCTATAACTATTACTGCTTTTTTCTTAGTCATTGAGGTCATCCTCCTTACTCTTCCTTTTGCGTGCCGCGGCGAAGATAAGTCCTATGCCGAGCACAGGCAGGGACACGCCGCCCGCCACCAAACCTGCCGTGGCGGCAGTGCTTGCGCCGCTGCCCTTACCTGCCGCTTTTTCAGCGGCACCTACGGCGGAGTCAACTGCGGCTTGCAGATCCTGCACGTACTTGGCGCGCGCTTCTTCCACGGCGGCGAGAGCTTCATCTATCTCATCGCCCCTTGCAGCCAAGTCGCCGCTGCTGACCATAGCCACATTCTGCAACAGCTGAGCATATCTTGCAAAGCCGGTGGCATTGAAGTTTCTTGCGAGCGATTCGGCGCTTTCGATGATGTCGTCAACGCTGGCGGTAGTGGTGCCTCTGAGCGTTACGTCGGTCAACGGATATTCGTGCACATCGTCCTTAGCGTAATTGCTGTCATTTATCCTGAGGCGGATAATGAAGTCGCTTGCCGCGCTCAAGCCGCTTATGGTGTTGGCGCCCTTGACGGCTGGCCACCAAGTGGTGCCGTCCAGCGAGTATTCGTAAACGGAAGGCTCACCGTTGATGTTGAAGCTGACGGAGCTGCTGTTCACGGCGGTGACGGTGGCAGTTACGCCCTTGGCAGCCGCTTCGACGTCCGCTTCATTCACGACCACTTTGCTGTTATCGCCGCTGGCTTTCTTGCTTATCTCACCTTTGGCTTTAATGGTATTGTAGTCGCAGGTGAAGACGAGATGCAAGTTGTAGTCGCCCGCATTCACGCCGCCCAGACCCGTGAAAGTCATGGTGAAGACTCCGTCTTGGATTTCCTTCTTGGTTATCTTCAGTGAGCCGGGCGTACCGAGCTGAGCCACGATATTATTGTTTGCGTCGACTATCTTGGCAACGGAATCGGCGTCAAACGTGATGACGAGTTCTCCGTCAAAATCGGTACCGCCGAGCGAGTTGATAGCCATCTTGACGGTGAGGGAATCGTCGCCGTAAGTGATGGCGTCGGGCGCCTCAGCTATGCCGACGGAAGCGCCGATGCTGTATGTGCGCTCGATGGTGCCGGAGTAGTTGCCCTTACCGTTGATTTTGAAGGTATAGGTGCCGGTGTATTTACCCGCTCCGTTCACAAACTCGATTTCAAAGTCCTCACCCATAACAAGGTTGACCCTGTTGTAAGCGATGACCACGCCCAAATCTTCCGCGCTCACCGCAACGGCTTGATTGTTTTCCGTGCGGTAGTCGAACACTGCCTTGTGCGGCGCAATGCGTATATTCTTATCCGTAAGGTCGCGGGCGTTTATGGTGTAGTCGGTAGCGGTTGCTTCTATCACCGTAGCGGAGAGGTTCGCGTTGTTCACCTCCGCTTTTATCGTGTAGATGCCCGCGTCACGGAATTTGCCGCTGATCGCGTCAACGTCCGCCGTTCCGTTAGTCACATCGTAAGTGAACGCAAGCGCACCATCTTTGTACACGTTGACTTTGAAGTTAGTCATATCGATGGTATGCGGCTTGCCGGTGAAGTCGGTCACCGTGACGGTGAAGGACAGGTTGGGCACGATGTCCGTTCCGTTATATGTGCGTTCGATCTGACCCTTAACCGTCTTTTTCACCTCAAACTCGGCGGTAGGCTTTATTTGCAGCGTGTACGTCTTTGCACCGTCTGCCAAGTCGTGGGTGTCCCTGGTGAAATCCACGGTCATAGTGTAAGTGCCGGCGTACATAACGCTTGTTACGGGTTTGCCGCTTTCATCTTTGAAGGACACGCTCACATAGTTTGTGATGGAGTCGCCCGCGTAGTTCCTGTCGGGGACAAGTTCTATCGAAGTGCCGGGCGCGGCTATGCTGCCCTTCAATGTGCCCGCATCGCTTGCCAGCTTGTAAGGCGTGACCACAAGGAAGTTTTTGATGAAGGAAGCGTTGATATCCGTACCGTCAAATTCGCGGGTGAATATTGCGTTATCCACATCGTAAGTGAACAACTCCCTCTTGTCCGCAATCGTTTCAAGAACGGTGATAAATTCGGACGGGCTGATGGTCACGTTGATGTCCAAGGACGTCCTGTCAACGGTTTCTCCATTCTCGTTCAGTTCGGTAGTGCTACCTGCGGAGTCTATAAAGACATAGTTGGAGGCAAGCTGGGTGAGAGCGAAGTGAACGTTGTACTCACCGGGAGCCGCAAGGTTGCCGCTTGCGCCGTCCGATTCCGTAATGCCGCCCACCTTGCTGAACACGGTAGCAGTTTCATATTTGCCGTAAGGCTTAAGTGTGCCGTCTGCACCCCTGCGGTAGCTGGTGATGTACACGCGGTTATTGTAGTCGAAGTTGGCGCCGGTGTACATAGTGGCGTATTCATACCAGCCGGTGTGATCGCCCGTGCCATTATCTACCTTGTCGGTATAGGTAAATTCGTACTCGCCGTCTTTATTCTCATCTACCACATAGGTCAGCCTATCGAAGGAGATTTTGAGGATAGCCTTTTCTATCACCATATTCACCTTTACGGTGAGGGTGTTATCCTCGCCCAAGCCGGACGTGACCTTATAGTTTTCGGTGTTGTTAAGGGCTATCTTCACCTCTGCGGAGTAGCTGCCCGCAGTGGAGACCGCATCCTGAACGAAGCCGCCGCTTGCGGATATATCGAAGATACCGTAAGTGCCGAGTCCTTGCCCGTTCACGCTTATTGCGCTGTCGGCATTTGCGGCTCCGGTGCCGGTCACGTCAAGACCCTTCTCGCCGCTATAAGTGAGCTTCAAAGGTCCGAACGCGCTGCCGTTATACACCCTTTCAAAGGTGTAGCCTTGCTCTGTGAGAGGCTGAGGAGCGACTTGGTCCGCGTCGGTTTCAAGGGATACGGACACTTTGCTTATGTCAAATTCGACTTCCTTAGGCGTGACCTCCACATCTACAAAGATGTTATCGTTGTAGCTGAGCACGAAGTTCTTGCTTTCAAATTCGTCCACGACAAGCTGCAGCGCGTTTTCAACCCTTCCTACCGAATCGCCGACGGTGTACGCGTTCATATTGGCAAGTCTGTAAGAAAGCTTTTGTATCACGTCGCCGCCCTCTACCAGTACGGGGTCGTCGCCGACAATATAGGTCCAATAGATGTAGAGATATTTATCTACCTCATCCATATCACTTACATCATCGGGCAGAGCGTTGCCGTAGACGATGGTCATATCCTCATTTTCGCTCTCGTCTATGTTGAGGATAAGCTCCGCCTTGTTTACGGTCATAAGCGGATTGGGCACGTTGGTGACCAGCGTTCCCGAAGCGTTGTAGTTGGCGTCACCATTGAAGATGACCACAGGGAAGTAGAAGCCCGCGTCCGTTGCGGCGGGAGTACCGCTTACGTTGGTGAAGGCAAAGCCGGGATAGGCCTCCGCTTTATTTGCAAGCCAAGCGACAATGTCGTCTTCTTCGGAAGCCATAAAGGCGTTCACCATTTCGGCTACCTTAGCCTGCTGAGCCAAAGCCGTTTCCGCGTTTTCTGCCGTGACGGACAGATACATTATCAGGCTGTTTTCTGCCGTGATGTTGGGAGCAGTCCTGCCGTTCAGCTCAAACGAGATGTCATCGGCGGAGATGGTGTTGCCATTCATATTGTAGGTCAAGTCGTACTCGGACTGCTCAAACCTGATGGTGGGGTCAGCCTTATTTATGGTTATCTTGACAACTTGCGAAGGCGCAACTTCATAGTTGGCGCTGCCTTCCACGGTGACTTTCACCCAATAGCTGCCCGCGTTGATAATGTTGCTTTCTTCAATGTTCACATAGGCGTCATCCCCGGCGTTTTCGGTGAACGCAACAAGAATGTTCACCGTGCCCGCCAAAGCGGCGTCGGAAACGACGTTGCCGTCCGCGATAACGGAGAAGCCGACAGAGTGCGCGGCACCGTTATAAGTGGAGCTGAACACGCCGCCTTCTTCCGCGTAGCCGTTGAGCACGACGTTAGCCTGCGCCTTTATCTTGGTGACTTCAAAGTATACGTATACTTCTTCAAGGGCGCCGACAAGGTTGGTATCCGCGGATTGCAAGGTCAGACGGTATTTGCCCACGGCGCCGACGGATTCGGCTCCGGGCGTCCAGATAACTCCGTCAAGGGAGTAATCTATGGTGGCGACAGCCACGTTCTTAGTGGTGTAATGTTCGCCCGTGGCGGTATATCCGTTCCCCTCTGCGTTAAGAGCCATATACTCCAAGCCCAAGCCCACTTGCGCGAGAATATCGCTGTTCCAAGAGTAGTTGGGCTGATACGCCTGGGATTCAAGGGTCAAGCCCTTCTCCTTATCGACCACTTCGCCATCCGCGTCCACCATTAAGGTAGGAGCGGCTTGAACAACTTCTATCATACTGCTTTCAGTTTCCATAACTATCTCAAGGTTGGGATCTTGAGAGATGAACACATAGTAGATGAAGTATCTGCCCACGTTCGACTTGTAGGAATCAACGTACTCCGTGGCGATGTTTCCGTCATCACCGGTAAGAGCGATGTACTTGGAAAGCTGCGTTGTGTCGCCGCCTGCGTTGCGTACATCTTCTACAAATTGGTCGTAATTACCCGTATTGGTGGTGTAATCGCCCTCGTCTATCTCTATTTTGATTTTAAGCTGTTCGGCAACGCCTTGAAGGTTGAACTCCGTGCCGAAAGGCGTTTTAAGGTTTGCGTTCTCCTTTTGGGTGACGGTGATGTGGTATTCCGCTTTTTGCTGTTCGAACAAGCCCGTGTAGGTGAAAGGCTCGTACTTGCCGGGGATACCCGCGAACTTAAATTCAAAGGTATAGGTGCCGGCGTCTGTGATTCCTCCACCCGAATGCTGACCGTTTGAGTAAGTATAAACGGTGCTGCCCGCGGAATTTTTCACGGTAATTGTTATAAGGTTTTGGTCGAACGCTTCATAGCGGTACGTTGCGCCGTTAAGCTCCTTACTGTATCCGGTAAGCGTGACGTTCGGCTTTGCGTCGCCCGCACCTATGGCAATTTGACTGTTGCCAATGCCCTTGGTGAGCAGGTTGCCGCCTTCGGGGATAGCCACGCCGCGGAGAATATAGTCCGCCAAAGACTCATCGCCGTTTACGCCCTCAAAGTTGAGTTCCTTATACTTACCGCCTAGCACGTCATTATTATCGTTAAAGAAGTCATTGGTGTAGAGCATGCTGAAATCTATCTCTGCGGGATCAACGGTGGTGGTGCCGCGCGCGGTGTGAGGCGCGGGGTCAGTCTGCGGAATGTTGTCCACGATCACGGGGTCGCCGTTTTCGTCATATCTGATCGTCTGAGCGGGAGCATACTCACTGCCCGCAACGCGGTTATCTATGGATATGTCTATCACATAGACGGCGGGAGCGTTCTCACCCGTTTCGGAATTATATCCTGCGTAGCCGAAGTCACTGACCGTGAGTCCGCCGACGGTATACGAACCTTGAATTTGCTGATTATCGTCATTTGCGGCATACGGCAGGAAGGTCTTTACGGGCACTCCACGCGAAGAATCTGTTCCGAGCTTCCAAGTGTAAGTATAAAGCGCGGTGGTGAGCTGCGCGCCGGTGGCTTCATCGTTGCCGTATACATAAGATACGGTGATGACGATGTCGCCCACCTTCAAATCGGTGCTGAGGTCGGTCATACCCGCGATGTCCACGCCGGTGAAAGTGAACAGATCCATATTGAGCATCCACTTGCCGCCCGCCGTCTGATAGATGACGTCCCTGCCGTTGTAGCCCACAAGACCGTTGTATTCGGCGTTCACGCTGTTTACCCTGACGCTCATAACGCCCGCGACTATATCCATAACTACGAGCGTGCCCGCGGAGTCGGTTATCCAGCCGCTTGACTCGCCGTAATTGCCGTCATAACAGATGCCGTCCTCGTTCGGCTTGTTGAAGCTGACGAACACGTAATATTCGTCCTTGGATACGGCGGTGGCGGAAGGCTCCGTGCTTTCAACGAAGTATGTTCCGGAAGGCAGCTTTCCGTAGCCTTCAAGGGTGGAGAGGTCTGTACCGCCGACCGTGCCGACCTTAAAGAAGGCGAAGGTGAACGCCGCGCTGTCATCTACGGTGATATCGGACACTTCGGGGTTGCCCGAAATGTTGATGGTAACGGACGCGTTGGGTATGATGGGCGCGCCGGAATAGTATACGTGGTTAGCGTCAAGACCTTCACTGGTGGGAACGGACGAGTTCAGTCTGGACACGGCGGCGGGCAATATCTCAAATTTGCCCACGTTGTCGGAACTGAAATAGACGTTGTCCGTATCGATGAGAAGTCCCACGGTGTAGATGTCCGCGTTGACGGGTTCAACTTCACCGTCTTCCGTGAAGTAAGTCAAGGTGTGCTCCAAATTCAGACCGGAAAGCGCGCCTATGAAAGTGACGGAAGCACCCTGCGCTATCAGGTTGTAAGACACGTCCTGAGGAAACTCCACTTGAATTACGGTTGCAAATTCTTCTTCGGAGATGTTCCACCTTTCAATGACCATAGTCACATTGGTGAGAGTCGCGGAAGCGAAGTTATCGCCCGAAACGGTGACAGACACCTGATAAGTGCCCGCGTTCACGGGAGAGGCAACGCCCGCGTCGCCTTGGCTGTAAGCCACGGACACGTTCAAAGTGCCGTCCCTGTCCGAAGAGTAAGTAAGTCCTTCACCGAAGGAGAACACTATCTTATCGGTTGCTATGGACTTGGCGGAGTTGGAGTAAGTGTCGGCATAGGTGATAACGCCCTCAACGGGTGTAACTTCGTCCACTTCCGAAACGGTGAGAGAAGCCTTTGCAACGCTGAACGACTTGGCGGCTACGGAAGCCACGGAGTAGTTGGCGTTGTCAACACCGTTGGTTACGGAAGCCACAGCCACGCGCGCGGTGTAGCTGCCCGCGTTCTTGACCTCTTTTTTGTCGTAATTTACGGAGAAGGTGACGATATCGCCGTTGTTGGTATTTTCAAAGTTTGCAACGGTGAAGAGTTCGCCCTCTTCAAATGCCGCGCCCTTATAGGTGAGCGTGCCGAGGTCGCTCCAAGTTACGGAAGTTATTTGATAAGGCGTAACGGTGAGTTTGCCCTTCGTTATGGTGCCTATCACATAGTTGGGATTGTTAAAAGACGCTCCCGTTATGTCGAGGACATAGCCGCCTTCTTTGACCTGTACCCTGTCAAAGTCGACTACTTCCTCGCCGTCCAAAGTTGCGGATATGTAATCAAGTTCGGGGCGGGTATCGGAGCCGTACAAAGTGCCGCCGCTTATGGTATAAGTGACGTCAAAAGTTCCGTTGCTGTAAGTTATGCTGACATTGTCCAAAGTGATGTTCAGCTTGCGGGCGGTTATTTCCAAATCGCCTGCCACAACTTCGGGTTTAAAGTTATCGGTAGCGGTCACGACTGCGGTGAGCGCGTCTACATAGTTGCCCACGTTGCTGCCGACCTGCTGAGAAGAGGACAGCACCCAAGAGTATTGAGTGGACAAGTTTGCGGGAGCGTTCGCAAAAGGCGTATCGCCCTTGAACAGTTGAGCGGTGGCGGAAAGCGTAGGCGCAACGCCGTATTCGGCGGAAGCGTTATCAACCGTTACCACCAATCTGAGGGGATCGATAACTATATTGCCCGTATCCACAGCCGGCAAGGTGTAGTTATAATAGCCATCGGCTTGGGTGTTGAGCACCACGTCATATTGATAAGTGCCTGCATTGAAGTAGGTGGAGCCGCCGATAACGGAAGATACAACCGTCACATATTGCTCTAAGCCTTTTTCCACAGCCACAACTCTCATAATACCTTCGGCGGTTATGTTGTCCGTATAGTAAGCGGTGTAATCGCCGGGGGTAACGGTTATGGTGTACGGGTTAACCGTCCAAGTATAGGGCACGGTTATTTCAACTGGCCTATCTTCGCCTTCAAAGTAATCTGCCATTACTTTAATATAAATGGTAACGGTGTAAGAGCCGGCATTCTTCATAGCATCGGTAATAATTCCTTTGGAGGAGAAGATAGCGGCTATATCGTTTGATATTTCCGTAGAGGTAATGGTAGAACCGTCAAGCACGGAGCCGGAAAGGGTCATTGTGGCAATCTGCACTTGTATGCTGCGCACATCGCTGCCCATTTCCGTACTTTCAAGACCATCTACCATGTCTCCATCCAAGGTGAGCGGTTGTTCCTTACCGCCAGCCATAGCGTAAAGTTCGCCCTTTACGGCGTAATCATCGTAATCATCGGTGCCGTAAGTGACATCATCTCCGCCCGTGGTGAGCTTTCCGCGCAAGCCTATTCTGTAAATGTATACGGTATAGATATTCTCTTCAGTCGCATAGTTGTTAGCGGAGTAACCGCCGGGAAGCGCGGTTATGGTGAGCTTAGCCGCATACACGCCGCCGCTATCGTTTACGGTTCCAACCGCGGACGGATCGGAAGTGCTTGCGACAAGTTCTCGGGTCACTTTGCCTTTTTTAAGTTCCGTGATATCCGAGCCGTCGGCATCGAAAAGTTCCGTGATATCCGTGCCGTCGGCGTCTGTCACACGGAAAGACATCTGCCCTTCATAGTATTCGTCGTCATTATTTTTGCTATTGAACAACAAGGTGCTGTTCACCGCCTGAGCGGAGAGGACGTACTTTTCAATTTTGACGGACTTATATTCGTCACTGCTTGCAATGGTGTAGTTGGGGTTGCCCGCGCTGAATTGCAGCGTGTAAGCACCCGCGTTGATTATCGTATAGTTGTCGTGTAAGGTGCCGCTGATATAGACCTTATAGGTTATCTCAGCGTTATCGCCTACGATAAGTCCGCTTGTTATTTCAAAGTCGGGGGTGTAAGCCTTCTTATTATATACGGCGATTTCATTGTGCAGCGTAATATTAAGCGTTGCGGGTTTGACGGTGTATTTCACCTCAGCCGTGGCGGACTTATAGTTGCCCGTGGCGCCGTCATACTTATAAGTAACGATGTAAGTGCCCGCATCGCGCATACTGCTTACAGCTTCGCCGCCCTCTTTTGCGTAGGTAGTGACTATGCTAAGCCCTTTAATTTCGCCGTTGGTGCCCTGAACGGTATAAGTAAGGTCGGGGAACATCTCTCCGTCGTAGGGTTTTGAGTCCTCGGTTTTAGCAGGCTGGATAGTTATCGTCATTTGGTCGATAAACAAGCCTTCGTTTATGGTCAATGTAGCGGTGTTGTAGTTGCTTTGGTTAGCAAGCGTTACAATAACGTTATAAGTGCCCGCGTCCATAGGAGGGGCGGAAGAGCCGTTATAGGTGTACGAAAGAGCCTTTATAAGCGCTTCGCGCTCGCTTTCAAGAGTGGTTACTCCGCCGAAGTCTATTTGAATAAGGCTTGAATCGAACTTGATTGCGGAGCCGTTATATTCCGCGGTAGTCGTGCCGGTGTTGGACAAGGTAACGGTGGCTTTTCCTATGGTGAAGGTTTCCCACACGTCGCCGTTTTCATCGGTAATGCCCGTAATGTTATAGTTGGCGCGGAGCGCATCGGAAACGGCGCCGGTATAGTAAGTATCGGCGTTCTTGGCTTCCGTCTGCGTGAGCCTGTCTACATCGCTGTACGCCTGGAAAGTTACCTTGCCGGCTATGCCGTCATTGTCATTGAATGCGGGGTTGCCGAGCGCAAGCGCGGTGAAGGAGTACGCCTCACCCTTATAGGTGTAAGAAGCGTCGGGGTCGTAATCAAATTGCACGGTAGTGTTGCGCTTGAATACTTCAAACTCCTGCTTTCCGTAAGTGATGTTATAGTTGTCTATACCCGAATTGGAACCGGGGGAGTTGATGGCGGTGATATTGCCCTGCGCATAATAATTGCCCGCTCCCAAGTTAGCTTGCTCATAAGGAGTTCCTTCGGAAGTGAACCACAAAGCGTTCCAAGTTATGGAGTTGCCCGATACAAGTCCCGTTTGAGAATAAGACGTTGCGGGTACGGACATATCGCCGTAAGTGAAGTCGGAAATGGCGTTCAGGTTGAAGTTGAGCTGCGCTTTTTCCACGGTGAACGCGCTTGACGTGCCGAGCTTTACATTATAGTTGAGCGCGCCCGTGCCCGAAATGCTTTCATAGATAACGTCATATTTGCCCGCAGGGAAATTATGTGAGAACACGGAACCCGTGAGCGAAGAACCCGTTGCCGGGGAGAAGAGCAAGGCGTTTTCCTCGGTGGCGGCTGCGCCCGTCTTCATATTCAGATTGAGCGTGATGTTATCGCGCGCGGCAAAAGCCGTCATACGCGTGGCGTCGTCAAAGTCAAGCGTATAGTCCACATAGGACATAAACTTTGCCCTGTCGGATACGTCCGCGCCGTATGTCATAGAGCCGCCGTTAATGTTCAAAGTGACATTGGCGGGAGATATGGTAAAGGCGTTCGCGTTGTCCGGCGGGTTGGTAAGCTGATAGTTGTTGGACGAAGAGCCTGACAGAGAGCTTGCCGTAAGCGTATAGTCGCCGGCGTTGACCGCGTTGCCGCCGCTGACGGTAACTTGCGCGCTTATTTCATCGTTGCCGATTATGGCGCTGCCCGATTGAGTTGTGCCGAAGGTGTAATTCACCGTGCCGAAGGTGCCGCCGTTGCCCCTGTATATCCTGTAAGCCTGACCGATGTAAGGCACATCTTTATCCACGGCTTGGATATAGACGGGACGGGGGTTTATCATAACCTCCGCAGTGGTAGATGAAGGCGCAAAGACGTACTTTCTGTCAGTTTTAGTCGTTGTAAAGGCGAACAAGCCCGTTGCGGTGGTGGACCAACGGTAAGTGTTGGCGTTTTTCGCGTTTGTTGCCCAATCGTCCTTGGCTACCGAATCATATGTGCCGGAAGCGTTTCTTTCCAATTGCAATATGGAACCGATAATATCGTCCATATTGTTGCTGTTTGTGGCTTGACCGTTAAAATTGTAGAAATTGTTTATGCTGAAATTCCCCACTTTAACGGGTTCGCCGCTGCTGCTTGTCTTGCCGTTATACATGTTAAGGGTGATGGAGTTATCGGCATTGGTCTGCAATTTCAAGTAACCGTTATCGGTGAGCAAATCATTGTCGTAACCGGAAATCACCGCATAATCGTCCACTTCAAAAGTGGGATAGTTGACCTGCGTTCCGTCATAATATTTGTTGTCGGAATTATTGCCGCCCGGTCCGTTAGCCACCTCATAAGTGTAAGAAGTGGCGTAAGATATTTGCATTTTCAAATATTGGTTGGAGGGATAGGAAGTAACGCTGCCAACCTGCACGTCCTTATATGCGTTTTGCATAAACAGGTCGTAAGCGGCATATTGAGTGCTTCCGTTTTGGTCCATAAATTTTATATCCCACATAACGCCGCCCGGATAATTGGTGACGTTTTCCGTATTATTGGGGCGGGAAATTTCCACGATAGGTTCAATTTCCCCGTCCGTGAATGTTTCATCCGGATCCACATATGCAAAGTTGATACTGCTTATAACGTCCTCATTCGCATAAATAAACGCACGGGATGAGTCGCGGGTATAGTTATCATCATCTTTAGCGCCTATATATGAATAATACGCTGTGTAAGTTCCAAATTTACTGCTACTGACGCTTACCTCATTGTCAGTACCAATATTGTTTAGCATTGTCTGCATATTGGTAGACGCTTTATCTGTAATATAAATATTTCTATAAGACAATTTTGAATTATATATATGACCAGCTAAAACGCCTCGCTGAATAGGAGTTGAGTCTCGATTTGCGTCGGCTTCTTTATCATACCATTCCGTGTAAATATTATCATAGTTCATATCTATGATAATACCATCCAGGGTAAGATTACCGGATACGCTGCCGAATATTGCCCCCTGCTGGGTAAACACGTTGCTGACGCCGGAAAAAGTTAAGGTAGAACCGATATTCCAATCGTCATTGCCGGCAAGCGCCGCCTGTGCCGTACCGGTAAGCGTAACTTTAGAGAAAGTAAACGTCATTCCGTTTTTGACAGCTTGCGCGCCCACAACTCCGCCGAACGACGACGTTCCCCATTCAAGGTTTATACTTCCAACCAACACATACCATTTTTGACGGGCGGCAACTTGCTGGAAAGTGGAGGAATTGTAATTTATGCTGACAAGTTCTATATCCGCATTAAGGTTAACGCCTATCAAACCGCCGCTGATTATATCGCACTGGCTGTTGCTTGCACTTTCAAGATTTCTTATATGCATAGCGTGAGTTATGTTATTATTAAAACTCATACCCACATTGTATACGGAGGATTTTATATCCGTGCTCTGCGTGGAACCGCTGTTAGCCGCCAAACCGACCAAGCCGCCGAAAGCAGTACCATAGGTTTCAGTGTTAATTTGGTAAGAATGCGCACCTATGCCCTCGTCGT
This sequence comes from uncultured Clostridia bacterium, assembly GCA_944380395.1. Taxonomy (GTDB): domain Bacteria; phylum Bacillota; class Clostridia; order Christensenellales; family UBA3700; genus Alloclostridium. The sequence continues at coordinate 20,684 of CALWHM010000008.1, forward strand.
TCCATTGGAAGTTCATAAAGGTGCCGTAACGCATAGCGCCGAACATCAGACCGGCAAAGCCAAGACCATTTGGATTTCTGCTCATTTGGTTATTATGACTTGTCAAATAACCATTTTTGATATAGCTTACACCGCTTACATAAGGACGATTTCCGCCAGATTCGTGCGGCCACTTATTATAATCGTCGGTTTTAACAAGCGCGGCACTGGGTTTAATGGTAGCGCCTGCACCATCCAAAGTGGCGTCAAACCAACTTCTGCTAAAAGTATCGTTAGGATTATAGGAGGCGGAAGCCGTGAAAACAAGGCCGTAAACGGCGGTGTTCTGATAGAACGCCGAATCGGTCAAGAACATAGACAGCTTGCGGTAAAGGGAGGTAAGATTTCCCGAAAGTCCCGCGTTGCCGTTCTTAAAGCGGTATATTGCGCCGTTGTAGTTCATCACATAAGCGCCCGACTCTACACCTTCTACCTTCGCGGAAACAAGTCCCTCGTAGTCGTAATCGCTGAGCAGGAAGAACTTGGAATCAAGCGTGGTTTCATATTCACCGCTCGCATTCATATCCGAGGGCTGCCAACCGCCGCGCTCTCCCACTTGAGAGTGCTCCGTCAGCGTTTCAAAGATGTATTGCTGCCTGTTAGGCACGGTGCCCGTTGTAGAGTTCACCTTGATGGCAGCATTTGAGATGACGCCTTCCTGCTCCGGGGTGTAGAATACCCCGCTGCCCGTGAGCGCCACCGTGAGCACAACAGCCGCAACAAGTACCAGCGCAAGCGCCGCCGTTACTATCGCGTATTTTCTGCTCTTAACCATAATTTATTCCTCCAAATACCTTTCCTTTATCCTTACGCATACGGCGCGGCGTGCGCCGTATGCGATTTGCCTGTTATTTTTGCTTAAACGCCCGCACTTGAATCTATACGAATGCGCTTTGCCTGTTTCAAGTGGCAGCCTTCGTATTCCACAAGTGCGCCCGTCAAGTTGTACATCTCCACATTGTAGCCGATGTACGCGTAGCCGTAGCCGTTCGTGCTTTCCCTGATAACGGTGGGCAGTTCGAGCACATAGCCGCTTGTGAAGGTCACGCGTGCGGTGGTCTCCTTCATTCCCGCAGGTACGCCGTCACGCCACTGCCCGTCCACAAGGAACTGCATTGTGCTTATTGCGCCCGAATTTATCTGCGCCGTCATCTTGTAGTCCTCCCAACGGAAGGAGTAACGCGTTTCGTCGTTCTCCAAGGTGAACGTTGCCACGGTGGGAACGGTGTACCACTCTGTCACGAAGTCACGCGAAGCAATGATGTTTTCTCCGCTCTCATCCGTCCAGATCACGCTGACAGATTCGGTAACGCCGTTTTCGTACGTCACATCCACCGCCGAAGGCAGAGGGTTGTTTTCATCGCTGCCCGTCACCAAGTACAGATAGTAGTCGTACGGGTTGAGCACCACCGTATCCGCCGCGGAGCCGTGAACGCTTATGCTTTCCGGCTTCTTGGTGGGAATGTTCACCGCAACGGTAAGGCTCTGCTTGAAGTCTGCCGGAGCGGGTCCGCTCAGCAAGTCGGCGTCTATGGACACTTCTATGTTGATGTAGAAGGTGTCGCCTTCAAGGTTGTTCCTGCCGCCGTCACTGCTGCTGAACCTTTCAAGCCATGTTGCCAAGGTGATAGATTTTTGTCCCTCGGAGTTTGCAGGGTCTCTATCATTGATGTAGCGGCTGCCGGTTATCATAGTGCTGTCCGAAAGTTCTTCCGCACCGCCCCAGCGTATGTTCGTGCTGTTTGTGAGCACGGAGCCGTCCGCATAGTGGACGATAAGGCTTTCTATTGCGGTCTTAATCTTATCGGCAGCCATTATCATCTCTCCGCCGTCTGCGGGATACTCATCCTGCAAGGTGTTCATATCCACCGTGACGGTAGGGTCAACAAGCGTGCTGTCCAGATAGTTGATGGTGAGCGGTACTTCCTTCTGATTCTTGAACGTCAGCGTTGCAGTCACTACGTCAGATTGTGCAAAGCCCGCGGAATCCGTCTGATAGTTGGAGATTATCGCATCGTAGTTGCCCGAACGTGCGTCCGCCGTGCCTGCCCTTGTCACCTTGTAGCGCTTGCGCTCATTGTTCTTAGTGGTCATAATGATGTACTCGGGCAGCTCGTCATAGTAGTAGAGCGTCCAATCATCGATATCCGCATACTCGTCATTGCCGTTGTGGTTGTTATCACCATCATTCTTTATATCCAGCTTTTCGATGGTGATATCGATAAACTTGGAACCGATGGATCCGCCGAAGTTCGCGGTAGCTCTTATAGTGAACGAGTCGTAGTTGCCCAACTTCTTTGCCAAGTTGCCGTTAGGTCCGCCCTGCAATGCCGCGCCGTCAAGCGTGAAGGACACGTTGGCGCGTGCGAAGGAGGTGCCTTTCTGCCACCTTGCGGTATAGCTGTTGCCAAAGTAGTTGTCTATCAGATAGTCGGCTGCCGTATCGTTCCAACCCATCTTGTATTGGTCGAACACTATGCGGTTGGGCAAATTACCCCAGCTGATTATGCCATCTGATGACGAACCTATGCCGGCGGTACCGGCGTTCACCTCTTTGCTCGTGTTGTAGATTTCCAAACGAGTGTAGCTGTTAAGGGTGAAGCTCTGCGAGTTGCGGTTATTTACCGTGGTATAGGCATTATTGTGCTTGAGAACGCCGTTCACGTCGTAACCGCCGCGGCGATACAAGACGTTGTTCGAATCTGCCGCGGGATTTCTGCCGCCGTAACCTGTAGCGCCACTGCTTGCATCACTTCCCGTGCCGCCAAGTACGGGCACCTCCTGGAAGTAATACTCGCTGTCGCTGTCAACGCTGCCGTAAGGAATAGCGTATGTGTAGACGGGGTAAGCAACATCGGTTCTGGCAGACGCGTCCGAATTAGTCCACTTGTAAGGGATATTCAGCGTTGCGGGAGCCAGACTGTCATCATATCGCGACATATCCACATTCTCGCCTATCTGATAGCCGAAGTAGTTATACGTCCAGTTACTCTGCATACCGTAACCGTTATCACCGTAGCGGTTGGAGCCGCCCGTCTTGGGACCGTACAGCGTTTGCGCATAGTAGACGTAAACCTCATTCTTTTCTCCGTTAAATCTGAGTACCGCGTCACCGGTATCCTGTCCGCGGAAGGAGATGTTGGTCAGTACGCCGTTTGTCATATTCACATTGAGTTCCGCGCTCGTCCAAATGGAGATGGGCACGAACTTCATAAAGATGCTCATCAGGATAGGCGTTGCGCCCCATTGCTGGTCATCCCAACGCGCCCACACGAGCGAGTCGCTTCTGTTACGCAGCGCGCCGCCGGAGACGGACACGCCCGCCGTGTTGACGGAGATGTTCATCTGATCGAGCAGGTCGGCAAGCAAGCCCCTGAGCTGCGATTCAAGCGAGTCGAGCGTAGAGGTCGGGTCTGTAGCCGCCTTAGTATCGTGAGCGTCTTCATAGCTGCCGCCGGAACCGCTTACGTCACCGGGACCGTTTTTACCGCCCTGAGGTTCGCCGGACAATCTGCGATAAGACAAGCCCGCTCTATCCCACCACATAAATTGCAGGTAGTTTATACCGAAGGTACTTGAACCGCCCAAGGATACGGTGGTGAGGTCAAGCGCGCTGTTCGCGCCGAAGATGGAGCCGAAGATGGCGTCCACAGCCTTATTCATCTCATAAGGGTCGAACTTAACGGTAAGGTTCATTTCGCCCGTGGAGTTGAGGTTGAGGTAAATACCGCCCGTGGTGGTGACGATAAGGTCATTACCTATATCGGTGGCGACAAATTCGCCGTTTTCGTATCTGCCTTGCACCTCTCCGCCGCCAAGCAGCTTCCAGATGTCTATGCCTTCAAGCGCCTTGGCAAAGCCCGTAGCGTCATTTTCGCCCGTAACGGTGATGTTATACGACTCATAATAATTCTTTTCCATCTGCTTAGTGTAACGAGCGCTGCCGTTTGCTTGAACAGTCTGCCTGTCGACTATGGAGCCGTCCGCACGAGATACGGTGACGATATACCTATCGTAAGCTTCCGCCCCGGTGGTTTCATCCATAATGGCGTTGAAGTGCACCTCATAAGGATTCCTTTGGACAATGCCGTCATTTTCACCGCCGCCCACGGAGGAGTACTTCAAGTTATAAGGATCGACCGTTTCGCCCGTGCCGGAAGAGGTGTTGCCGCCCGTACTGCCGGTGCTCGACGAGCTGCCCAAGCCGTTTATGGTGCTGAACAGGCTGTCAAACACATCGCCCAGCGTGCTTGCAAGGTCAAGCGCTATATTTATGCTCAACGGTATGGCGTCTATATTGATAGAGATACCTCCGAGAACGGATACGCCGCCGCCAAGGTCGATTTCCGCAACTATGCCCAGCGCAGCCCATGCCTGCAAGACTATTGCCCTTTCGCACAGCTTGACGGCTATCTGACCCGCGCTTGTATCGATATGCACGACTATCAAGTATTGCAGATGACCCGTGCCGGTGGAGTTCTGCTCCGCCTCATTGGTGGTGGCTATGGTGACGACAATGTCGCCCGCGTCAGCCGTAAAGGAGTTGAGCAGATCATAGGTATTTCCGTTGAATGTTTTGGTTCCCTGCACAACTTCTATACCTATACGGGTACCTGCGGGATAAGTGGCATGACCCAGCCAATCGGAGTTAGTGGTGACGCCGCTGTATGCCGCGCTGTCCATAGTCGCGTTGGCAAGCTCCACGGTAAGGTTGAGAGGCAGGTTGGAGAGCAGAGCCATAACGGCTTCCGCACCCGAACCTTCCGTATCAAGCGTTGCAAAGGTCTTGCCGTCCACGCCGGGCTCGGCGGGCTGTTCCATAGCCTTTATGCTGAGCACGGCTTCAAACGTGATGTTATCAAGTCTGAGGTCGGCGGTTATGTCGCCCTTGAGCAGAGGCACTTGCAGTTCAAAGTCAACGTCAATGCCCAGCTTTATACCCAGCAGACTTGAAGTTACGGCATCCAAGATAGCGGTGGTAGCGGACACGAACACGTTGGTGCTGTTCAGCTGAATTGCGTTGAGCAGACCGGTTATTATGGTGGTCATATCCATTCCGCCAGCAGCCGCGGTTTCCGCCTTAGCTTCGCCGTCATCGGCGGCTGCCGTTTCGTCAGCCAAAGCCATTGCGGATACGGTAGAAGCGCCCGTTGCCGCAGTGCCCGCAGAGATGGTCTTCAAGTTGATGACGGGATATTCGCCGAGCAGCATCTGTATAGCCGTGGAGAAGTCAAGACCTTCACCCATATCCAAACCGTCGAACAAGCCGTCCACGGCGTCCGTGATGGCGTTCGTGATGAAGGAGTACAGGGACTGGGAAGATATCTTTATACCTATCAAGCCCACGCCCGTGAGATCTGCGCACACGATGTTGTTCTGCAAGTACACGCCGAGCATTACGTTGCTCACACTGTCACCGTTCGTGTAAACAAGTTCAATGGAGGCATAGCTGTTCATCGGGCTGTTCCAATCAATGTGCCAGCTAACGTTGAGCTGCACGCCCATACCGTCCAAGTTATCCGTGTTGATGTAGATAGGAGCGCCTATCTGAGTATCCACGCCCACAGCCGCAAGCACGCTGTTGATTATCGTCTGCAAGTTGATCTCCGTTGTGAAGGAGTCGATGCCCAGGCTGAGGGTGACTTGGAAGTCGCTAAGATAGTGCTGCACCAAATCACGCACGGTTTTGAAGTTGTTGCCGCTGTCAATGCGGTTTATCTTGTCTTCTATTTTGCTTATAAGCGCGTCTCTGCCGTCCTCCTGATCATCGTCCGCCGCGCCTATGGCAAGACCGTCATAAGGCACGCTTATGGAGATGTTCAAGCCGGAGTCGCCCGTTACGGTGACTATCGACTGCTGAGGATTGCCCACCTGCTCGCCAGCCGCGTTAAATGCGGTGACGGTTACGGTATACTTGCCCGCGGAGGTGAAGTCCACCTTCTGCACGAAGGAGGTAAGACCTTCAAACGTTTCTTCCGCGGCAACCGCGCCGTTTTGTTCGAGCACGACGTTCACGGTGTAAGTTGCAGCGCCCGCGACAGGCTGCCAGAACAGCGTTCTGCCGTCCTCAGTCACGCCTACGGTGTAAGCGGTATCGTCTTCACCGCCCGCCCCGTGAATGGTCATTGAGAAGTTGTCCTCTCCGCCGCTGACGGGCACCATCACGTTGCCGGTGATACCCATATTTATCGTGCGGGACACGGTGAACAGAGCTTTGGCGGTGACAGGTCCCGCCAGCTGTATGTCATAAGTGCCGTTGCGGCGCATACCGTAATTGACATAGCCGTTTGCGTCAATCGTGTAGTTTCCGGAAGTGACCGTGTAGTTGCCGCCGTCCAGCGTGAACGCCATATTGCTGACGGTCTGCACGCCGCCGCTGTTAGTATAGGTCATCGTCAAGGTGTAAGAACCGTCGGAAAGACCCGTGAGCTTGAAGCCGTCCACATCGTCGGATTCAAGGACGATGTTGGAAGAGCCTACGCTTGCTTCTATCGTGGTATCCAAGCCCAGCGCCGCTTCCACGTCGAAACCGCGCAGGTCAATGGGCAGTTCCACGCCCACGCCTTCCAGAATGGCGACTATCGCGTTGAGCTGAACTTCAAGACCGAAGCGTTCGGAGTCGAGCACCAAAGCTATGGTGGACACGGGCAGAAGCGTTTTATCCGTATCGTAAAGCTTGCCCAAGCCCGCGGTCATCTGACCTTGCGCTATCATATTGCCGTACTCGTCATAAGCCACCAATTCCACATAATACTCACGCGTGTAAGTATCGTTATAGTAGGTGAAGCTCAAGTTGGATTTGCCCAACATAAGGTTGGTATTGTTAAGCGAATTTCCGCCCTGTGCGGTGAGTCCGACGGTTTCGTACGTGGTGCCGTCTATAACGCTGCTTATCACCCTGTAAGGCATTACGGAGTAATTAGCCGCACCTTCAACCGCGCTCCAGCCCACGTGGAAGGTGGACGTTGCGCCGCCGTACTCATTGGCTACGGGAGCGAACCATATGTTCATCGCGCTGAAGCTGTTAGCCGCGCCGACAGCAGCGGGAGCATATTTCTTCTGCAAGGTATCCACGGTCACCTGTTCGAGTTCCTCAAGCGCTTCATCGGTGTAAGCGTAAACTTCCACGATGTAACCGTAATCGTAGCCGCTCGCGCCTACCATAGGATGCACCTTATTTTTTCCGAACATTGCTTCAAACTCACCCTTGGCTCCGAAGAACAGAGGAGTTTCGGAAGAAGTGGTGTAAGAGTTTTTTCCGCCTTCTACCACAAAGTCGCAGGTTTGAGTGAGCGTCGCGCCGTCGGAAGCCCTTCTGAAGGACACGAGGTAATACAGCGCGCCCTCATAAGGCTGCCAATTCACGGTTGCAACACCCTCATCCATCCAGGTCCAGGTTACGCCTTCCACCCTTGCAAGTTCGGTATTTTCGGCGTACACGTCGTCCGGAGTGATGTAAGAAGCCGTTTCAAGCTCATTGGAGCTTGTCATATCTATGACGGTGGTGTTTTCCGCAAGCACGCGGCGTGCGCCGTTGCTCGTAAAGTAGGACACCACGGTCACGCTGAACTGCTCAAACATCTCAATGTCGCCGTAGTTGAAGGATACGCTCTCTTCCTGTATGGTGTTGCTGTATATGGTGGAAGACAAGCCGCCCGACGTGGTGCCCACAACGGTGACGTCATAGAACACTTCGGGGGACGCGGAGCTGTTGCCCAGCGTGACTTCCGTCCAATTGAAGGTGAGCTTGCTGGGAACGTCGCCTTCAAACGTTACGGCATAGTCCGCTTCAAGGTAGGAGTTCAAATCCATTATGGAGCAGATTATGTCAAAGAATTCGTTGGTCAGCATATCGGTGAACTTGTAGTTTGCCGAAATGACGGGCAAGTTAAGTCCGAGAATGTTCAGGCGCGACAGATCTATATAGATAGTGCCGACGCTGTTTGCGTCCTTTTCCTTGCCGAATATGCTGAGTATGGTTTCACCCGCGTTTATAGTGTACGGACCGTCCGAGGCGGCGCCGTTGATGACTTCGCCAAGCTTTATGTTCGTTGCCGCTATTATATCGAGGTAGAACCAAGTGCCGTAAGAGCCTATACCGCTCAAGCCCGCCGTATCCACATACATACCGAGTTCAATGGTAAGACCGATGTTCTGATCTTCATTGAACGTCCACAGCAGGGACACGCCGTCAAGCGCTTCTATGCCCATACCGGACAGCATTGCGCCGAGATCGTAAGTGCCCTTATCAAAGGATACGTTCATCGTGGCGCTTATCGTGGTGGTATTGAGCGCGTCAAGTATTGCGTACGCGATACGCGCCGCGTCAACGCCCGCGTCGTCGGTCACGTTGGTGCCGAAGTTGATGACGTCAACATCGGTGCCGAGTTCGTCCAAAGCGTCCTTAATGCTGCCGACGTAGCCTAAGCCGTCGGGATTTTCGTACAGCGCTTCCGCCGTCTTAATGCTCAAGTTGGCGCCGAGTCTGAACATTACGTCGCCGACGGGCTGCTCATACTTGAGATTGATGTCCACATCCGCGCTGGCATCGCCGTTGAAGATGTCAAGCGACGCGCTCACGTTGATGGGTTCTGCGTTGATGCTTATGCTAGGCGCAACTACCGCAAGCAGGTTGTTTATTATCTGCGGAGTTACGTTAAGCTTGATTACGGTGTTCTGCATGCTCACGGCGCTGAGAACGGAAGCTATCGCGCCGTTCATCTGCCTGCTGCCCGTTGCCACAGGGGTGTGGTCGGACATATGAGCTTCCACCTTCACATTGTATACGCCGGGTACCATATTATACGTTACGGACGTATCCGCAATGTTGGAGGTTTCAAGCTCATTATCGTCTTCTCCGGCGGTGACCTTAAACTCTTCGCCGTTTATATCGGTAAACACTATCGCGTAGTGATCCGCGCCTTCCACGGCGCCCCAGCTCAAAGTGGTGGTGCCGTTATCGGCGTTGTTCTTAGCCGTTACGGTGAAGGCGGGAAGGGTTTCCGTCTGCTCGCCGTCGGGCAGTTCCTCATTTGCGGGAGCGTCCACAACGGGAGGAGCGGGATCCTCTTCGGGATTGAGCAGTCCGTCTATCATCTCACTTATGTTGATGTCGTACTGACCGAGCAAGCCCTCATCGCCCGTGGCATCCGAGCCGAAGAGCATATCTTTGAGCATTTTCTGCAAGTTGACGATGTAGTCGAAGTTCTCCAGCGTGTACGCCCTGAGTCCGAGCGCGCGCAGGTCTATGGTGAGCAGGTTGTTATATACATACAAGCCCAGCAGCACGTCCTGTACGCCGTTGATGTCGGATTTGAGCTGTACCATAAGGTCGGTTTCCTCAGGGTTTTCAAGGTCGATGTTCATACCGATGTCCAGAATTATCGTGGTCACATCCATATCGAACACGACGTCCACGGAGCCCAAGATGTCGTCAAGCGTGATGCCCGCGGATACGGCTATGTCGCCCGCTATCGCCAGCACAATGTCGGAAAGGCTGATTGTACCGCCTACGGCGAGTTCTGCTTCTTCCAGTTGCTTTTCTATCAGCGAGAGGTCTATGGACAGCGATATGCGGGTGTTGAGCAAGGTGTCCACAAGTCCGGTAATGAGCAGTGAGCCGTATTGTTCCACCCTTTCGGCAAAGTTCACGCTGCCGCCTTCGCCGAGCATACCTTCAAGTTCACCCTTGATCTCGTCCTTGTCCGCGCCCAGCAACTGAGCCGTGCCCAAGGAGAGCTGCATATTCACGGGCGATTCGATGTTGCCCGTAACGGTTACGATGTAACTTCCGGAGCTTCCGCCGTCGAAGTTGATTTGATCGCTTGTGAAGTAAGCAAGTCCGTCACTTCTCACTTCGCCTTCCACATATATACTGTCGTCGGCATTGGTGAGCACTGCGGTATAGGAAGTTGCGCCCGCAACGGGTGCGAAGGAGTATGCCAGCGTGTTCTGCTTAGTTTCGGCGTTGTCGGCAGATTTGCTCTTCTCAAACTTCACGGAAGTGGAGGCAGCCGTTTGAGCGGTAAATTCGCCGTCGCCTTTCAAAGGCGCCCAATTGAGCATACCGGTAAGGGAGAGCGTAAGGTCTTGATCCCTCTTCATAGCTGCGTTGAGGGCGAGATCCAAGCCGTTGAGCACGCCCGCCACGGTGGATACGGTGGCGTTGCCGGAGAGCACGCTGCTGAGCAAGGTAGCCACGGCGCTGAATGCCGCGCTCACGGTTATCTGCTCACTGCTCACGCCCAGCACGACCGCGTCAAGTGCGGTGAAGTCGTCCGAATCGGGAGCAAGGTTGACCTGCGCCACGCTTCCGCCCTGCGCCGTCTGCGCTTCGGCAGGCTTGTAGGAAACGGTCTTGGTCACCGCAAGGGCGTTGTCCGCGTAAGCACGCACGGTCACATCGTATGCATTGCCCGCAAACGCCGCAGGTACGGCAACTTCAATGGTGCCCTTTCCTCCGGAAACTTGCACGGTTTCACTGCTCTCACCCGCGCTGAATACGACTTCGTACTTTTCGTACATAGCGGTGGAGCCTTTCACGGTGACGGTCTTAGCCTCCGCGGAAACGCTGAGCGCACCGCTGAGTGCGGAGATGTCTATGCCGTTTATCATCTCGTCCAGCATACCGTCCACCAAGTCAAACAACTTAATGTCCACGGTGTACGCGGGGAGCGTGATGCCGGCTATCTTAAAGTTGGTGAGGTCGAGCAGCGCCTTGCCGTTATTGTAGTACAAGCCGAGCAGCGTGCCCGCATTTATCACGTTGTTTTCGTCAATGCGCAAGCCGTCCGTGTCAAGGGTGAGGGCTACGCGCATATCCTCATCGGAAGTGCCGTATTCAATGAGCAGCTGCAGCCTTACGTTGAGCATAAACGGCTCGGTAATTTCCCAATCCAGGGAAGTCACTTCATCCAAGCCTTCCAAGCCGACGCCCGCCGTGGTGAGAATTTCAGCCACGAGCGCGCCCATATCGTATCTGCCTTCCGCAATGTATATCGCAAGTTCGGCTTCCAGCCTGAAGCCGTCCAGAATCTGCTTGACGGAGGAAAGCATACCCGTGTTGTCAAGCAGGTCTATCACCTGAATGTTTTGAGCAAGCGTGTAAACGCCGTCTTCCACCGTGTATACGTCCTTGAGAGCCTGCTCCACGCCCGCGGCGCCGTTGCTGCTCAATTGCAGTCCGCCGGTAAGGCTGACGGTGTTCACATCATATTCCGCGGTGACCCTGAGCGGCAGTTCGCCTTTCAAAGCCTTTTCAAGGTTGGTGGTTTTGGCGCCTTCCTCATTGCCGCGGTATTCTTCGTTAAGCCAGCCAAATTTCGCAATGGTAATGGCAAGGCTCAGCTTATAACCGTTTTCTTCGGAAGGAAGCGTCCATACGGCGCGCTTTTCTTCCTTATCGGAGCTGTTAAGCTCTATCACGCTGTCCGTTGCGATGTCGCCCGCCTTTTCGCGCAGTATGAAGTGGTAATTTTCCACATTCTCCGCCTGCTCCGCGGTGAGCTGCCATTCGTAATTCAACGTTGTGCCGTCATCGCTTACCTTAGGCTTTGCGGTGGATTCCGTAGCCACATACTGCTCGGGATCGCCGTCGGAGAGGTTTATCTCTATGCCGGCGGAACCGTCGACTATATCAAGGCTGAGGTTGGCTTCCGCCCAGTCGAAGGACACGCCCAGCACGCCGCGCAGCAGCTTATCCACCATTACCGCGCGGGCGTCGACTTCTATCGCGCCGTTGCGGATCTTGACCATACCCAAAATGGTTTTGAGCAAGGAGTTGTTGGACGCGCTTGCGTACACGTCGTATCCGCCCAAAGTGCGAGGAGTGAACGTGTCGTTTGCACTGTTGTAGTTGCCTGCCCTTACCACGAACACATAGTAGGACGGGAATTCCGCGCCGTTATACTTGGACGTGGCGTCCGCAAGCCAGCCGAGGTTGTTCAAAACTTCCGTTTTGACGGTTATGGAGGTGACGTTAGAAGGAATTATCAACACTCCTTCCTCATTCGACACATTTCCGTAGTCGCCCACCAAAGCGTCCGTAATGCGGTTGGTCTTGCTGTTATCGTAGCCGTTATACAGCTGGATCAGATAATGGGAAGCGGCAGTGTAACGCGCCCAGGACAGCGTTGTGGTGTCTCCGTTATCTTTCACGGTCACGTATTGTCCGTCCGCCACCGTGTTAAAGCCGTTTCCTGTCAGACCCGCTCCCGGCTTCGTATTCAGCTCGGGCGCGGCAAGGTTCTGCTTATCGGTGTCGCCGCTCTCGTCCTTATCGAACGCTTCGTTCACAAGGTCGTAGAGCTTATCGACGATGGTGTCCAGATCAATGTCTATACCCCTTATCTGATCGATAAGGTTGTAGACTATATCATAGATAGTATCGGGCAATGCAGACTGCGTGATCGCGAATCTGCCCAAAGATATGCCGCCGAGGTCGATCACCACATCATAACCTTTCAGATATATTCCGATGAGTTTGAGGTCGTTGCCTGCGTCCTTGATCTCTATCGCCGCGGCGGAATCCGCACGGCTGTCGGGATCCACATTCAGATCAATGGAGAGTTCCACGTCAAGACCCGTCAAATCGAGGATTATCTCACTCAAATCGACGTCTATGCCCGTCTGGTCGAAGATGTAGCCGAGCACGCTTGCAAGGCTTATAACAGACTGCGAATTTTCATCCAAAGCAAGGTTGAGGGACGCGCTGAGGTTGAGCACCTGATCGATTATGCCCTCTATCAGCATGCTGCCCGCGTCTGCGGCGCCCTTGGCTATATCCTCGGCTTCGGTGCGCACCTCCGCCGCCCAAGCGGGAGTGCCGCCCAGCGCCACGTCGGAAATGCTCACCCAGCCTTCGGTTTTGGCGCCTTCGTAATACATATCGGGATCCAGCTCGCCCACAAAGTGCAGCTTCATCCAATCCTTGTTCTCATCGCGGCTGATGGTCAAATCTATGTTGGCGTCATAGTTGCCCAAGTCTGCTTTCATACCGAACAGGTTGAGGAACGCTTCCACGGCGGTGAAGGACACGATGGCAACGATGTCGTTTTGCGTGACGCCGATGAACATTGCCTCATTTTCACTGAGTATCCAATTGCCGTGTTCGTCCTTTTCAGCCAAATTCGCGGTGGACACATCGCCTTCCGTACCTTCGGAGCCTTCCGTGCCTTCGGAGCCTTCCGTGCCTTCGCCGGAGCCTTCGTCCTCAGTCGCCTTATGGTCGCCGAAAATTACGGAATCCGTGTTGTCAAGCGCCTTTGAGAGCACCTCGTCCACAAATGTAGCTATATCAAAGTTGCTTGAATGATACTTGGGCATTGTCATACCCAGCAGGGTTATATCGGACATGTCAACGTAAAGGTTGCTGCCGTCTATTATCACGGTGAGGAAGTCGGTATCCTTTTCAAACAGAACTTTGTTTTGTATGGTTCCGTCCGCATTCTGCTCCGTGCCCATTATCATATCCTGATTGAAGGATACCTTTATCATACCCAGCGAATTTTCGGGTTTTTCAGCGTCCAGGGACAGGCGGAGCGAAAGCTTAAGTCCGAGTTGCATACCGCCCTGCGGCGCGTCAACGCTGTCGTCTTTATAAAGCGGTTCGAATATGAGGTCGAGACCGTTGGCGTCGGTAAGACCGCCATCGACAATACCGAAGTTGTTGAGCAGGTCGCCTATACCGAACACACCGCCGGGCAGGGATATGTTCACGTTCAGATCGAGCGAGATGTTGCCGAGCAAGCCCATCAGGCTGTCCGCAAGCGTAGCGCCGTTGCTCAAATCTATTTCCGTATACTTGTCTTTCTTTGTGATTTCCTCTATCTTGTCGGCTATCTGCGCGTCGCGGCTGATATCCAGCGTGGCATTCAAGGTGTACACATTCTCGGGCTTGGTGCCGGACTCACCTTCCGCAAACGCGCCCGTGCCCACTTTTACGTCAAGGTCGAGCGTGCCGTCCACAAGCAGCAGGCTGCCTTCCGCTTCCACAAAGTCTATTGCGTATCCGAACAGCGCTTTCGTCAGCTCTTTGAGCATTCCGGTATGCGCGTTGAGCGCCACGCTCAGGTTTTTGAGTCCGACCATCTTAATGAGGTGGCTCACCAAGGCGCCGGTAGTCAGTTCGTTCACGGTGAGAGAAGGAGCGGTGCTGACTTCTTCCACGCTCTTCTGAATGGGCGAATATTTTATATCTATAAGTTCGCCCAAATCCGCATTGATGCCGGAGAGCAGCTTGTTCAGCTCCGTATCTATCAGATCGGCTATTGCGGAATTGGTGACTTTTATCACTTCGCCGCCCAGCGCGCCGTTCCTTATGGAGGTCAGATCCACATAGATCTCGCCCGCAACAAGGTAGACGCCCGCAACGGTTTCCCAATCTACGCCGCCCGAAGACATTTCTATGCCGATGTATACGCTGACTTGGGACAGATTCGAGCTTTCGCCGTTCAGCATAAGGTTGAGCCTGTACTCCATACCCTCTGAAGTATCAAGGTTGAACGCCAATTCGGGATCTATTCCTTCCTCCATACCCAACATTTTGAGCAGTCCGTTGAGCGCATAGTTGAGGTTGAAGGACTTGCCTTCACTGTTCGCGCCCAATTCAAAGGAATCGCCTTTGCTGCTGTTCGCGCCCAATTCAAGCGTGAGCTGGCTGGTCAGCACGTTGTCCATAACTTCGGCAATAAGGTCGCCGGTGCTGTCCTTAAACCTATCGGCAACGCTGCCTTCGCCTTCCGCGCCCCTTGCGTAGGTTATCAGCTTGTTGTGCATATCGTTGGTATCTTCACCGTTATCGTCGGTATCTTCACCGTTGCGCTCTTTGAATGCCGCAGACAAGGTGAGCTCCGCTTCCAGACCCACTCCGGAAGGAGGTTTCTTCGTGTTGTTCAATTGCAGCTGCAGCTGACCACCTGCGTCGCCCGTTGCGGTGGTGAGAACTATCTCCCAAGGCAGCTTCGTATTGAGCTCGGTGAGGTCGATTATCGAAGTATCCTTCAATATCTTTGTGATGGCGGAAAGAGCCACGCTCAAAGTGATGTCTTTGCCCATTTCAAGCTGCGCGTTCTGCAGCTGCTCGCCGTTTGCCAAAGCCATTGCCGCGGCAAGACTCTTAGTTTCGGGCTTGGTCAAATCGTCCACTTTTTGCAGCAGATCCGATATACCTTTCTGCGCGATACCCGCAACTTCTTCGATATACTTCATCACCTCGAAGGTGCCCACCTTGAGTACGGGCATCTTTATATCGAGCAGATTGAGTGCGCTCAAATCGATGTAAAGGCTTCCGCCGTAGATGGCGATGTAAATGCCGTCATCTTTGGCAAGCAGCGGCGTATTATTTTCAGCGCCGCCGAGCACGAGCGGCGTGTTTGCCATAAGCCCCAGCACTATGGTGCTCTTTTCCACGTCTATAGCACTGCCGTCTTCGGTCAGCACAATATCGGAAGCAAGAGAGAGTTCAAGCTCTATATCAGTAGCGTCTATCTCCCAATTCACGCCGTTATTCTGGATGGCTTCCAGCGCGTCTATCACCTGCTGGTTATCCAAAACGAGCACGCTGTCCAGAATGGGTCCGAGCAGATCCCAAAGATTGGTATTGCCGCCGACCGCCGTCACGTTCAGTTTAAGGCTTACGTCAAGGGCGTTGAGCAGATTTGCCACGCTTTCGTTCATATTGTCAAGATTTATCTGAACGCTTTTAAGTTTTTGCAAATGTTCGGCAAGCTCTTCTGCGGCTATCGCGTCCGTCTTGGTGATGCCCAAGCCGAGAGTAAGTTTGAGCATGCCGTCGGTCGAGCCTTCCCCGCCCTGTTCGGAATCGTAAATGGTAGCCTTTATTTCAGCCTTGCCCGCAAAGATGTCAAGATATCCGCTTGCCTCTGCGTTCAGGCTCATAGATACCGCGTCCACAAGGGAGAGCAGTTCGTTTATTATGTTCTTGGTAACTTCCAGCTTGATTCTGGCGTTCTCCACGCTGACCATGGTGATTATAGCCCTGACTATTTCAGCCGTTTCGGGTGCGGCGTCATCTGCGGTGCATTCATCGGCAAGGGATTGCCCTGCCACAGCCTTACCGTAAGGATAAGTACCGCCTTCGGCTATCTTATTCAAAATTCCCGCAAGGTCGATGTCTATGCCGCCGACAAGCGAGCCGAGATATCCGGTGAGCTTATCCAGCACATCGGAAGCTTCCACTTGAACGGCGCCCATACCTATGCCGGAAAGATCCAGCCACAATTTGCCGCCGTACACATATATGCCTATCAGCGTGGTAGTCTTGTCGGTAGGCTTCTCGGGAGTAGTCTTGTCGACAGTCACATAATTCAGCTTGAGGCTGACCATATTCAAGGCGACATTGTCGTCCTTCATAGCGCCGTCAAGGGCGAGCTTAAGTTCGATTCTGACGGGTTCGCCGTTTTGCTGGGCAACGAGTTCAAGCGCGGTATCGCCCAGGTTGATGATGCTGCCGACCATCTGCTTGGCAACGCCCAGCAGGTCAAAGCCCTGTTTCTCAGCCGCGTCTGCGGTGAGGCTGAGCGTTACGGTGGAAGTGAGCACTTCATCGAGTATGCCGGCTATCAGCTTGGTGGGATAAGTGTTGCCCTCGGCAATCTGCACCTTGCCGTACTGTGCGGCGATATAGTCGGATATGCTCATTTCACCCGAATCGCCGGTTACGGTGCCGCCGATACCTATACCCGCATTGAGCGCAAGGCTTATATCCATGCCGCCGAATGCGCCCGCCGCTTTCACCCACAGCACTTTGTCGGCTACGGGGGTTACGGTTCCGTCTTCGGGAGTGCCTACGCCCACGGTTACCTTAAAGTCCATAGAAGAAACGTTTGCGGGGATATCCGCATCCGCGACAAGCGAAAGCAGGCTGAATATGGTCTGCGAGGTGATGACGAGCTGCAGCTTGGAAGAATCTATCGTCAGATAGTTGTCGTAAGTAAGCCCGGTCGTTGCCAAAGACTGCGCCGCCACCTCGGGCACGGTGAACACTATGCTCTCGCCCGACTTGGTCGCGGTGAGTTTGAGGCAGTCGTATCTGTTGCCCTTGGTGTCCTTTGCGTAGACTGCTATATAATCGCCCTCTGCCGCCGCTACGGAATAAGTGCCCTTCGCGGTATGAGTGGTGGTGGGTTCATCATAGGTCACGGTTGCGCCGGGTATTGGGGTTTCACCGTCCTTCGTGCCGTAGACAACGTCGAATTTCATATCGTTGCCGATATAGTCGAACGCTATTTCAAAGTCTACTTTATCCGCACCCACGGTCACTTTGCTCTTTTCGGGCAGATAAAGCATACCGTTGCCGTCGTTATACATATTCGCAACGGTGCGTTCAAGCTGCACAAGGTAGCCTTCCACAAACTCGCCCATATTGAATTTGTCAACTTTATATACGGGGAGCGTTATTCCCAGAATGGTTATGGCGCTCAAATCCACGACCAGCGTGTTATTGCTGACCGCTATGGTTATCGCAGCGCCCTTCTTGATTATAAAGCCGTCGCCCGCTACCACATTGCCGTCGCCTTCGCCGCTGAGGGATACGCCATCGGGGAAGGATATCTGAACCATAAAGCCGCTGTCGTTGATGTTCTCTTTGTTCAAAGCGGCGTATACGCCCAGATTCATCTTTATTTTCGTGGTGCCGGTGCTTGTGGTGCCGGTGTTGCCGATCGTCCAAATAAGCTCATCGCCCAAATATTCCAAAATGTTTTCGGGCAGGAAGGGTCCGATTATCTCAACCACGTTGTAGTCGCCGCGTTCAAGGCTTATCTCCAAAGCCGCCTCCACGGAAAGCCCGTCGGAGAGAATGGACGTAACGCTTTCCACAAGGTTGGCGCCGTAAAGCAGGCTTATCTCCTTGTATTCGCTCGTTTCTCCCGTCGTTTCTCCCGTGACTGTGGGCTTCTTCGACGTGTTGGACAGCGTGAGAGAGCCTTCAATATTGTATCCCGCGCCGTCGTCCATAGAAGCGTCCTCATATATGCCGATGGTGAGGTCTGCGCTGCCCTTGAAGAGGTCGAGATCGGTTATGCTCGCGTCCACAAGCGTGATGGTGCCGCCGCCCGTGAGGGAAGCGATGAGATCGGACAATATGTCGCGCGTCACGTTCAGGGAGATGAGGTTGCCCTTTATGGAGAGCGCGGAGAGCAGCATAGTTACGGTATCCATTATATCTCCGGAAGCGGAAGAGGATACGGAACCGGTTGCTATCACCTCGCCGTCCTTATCGTAAGTTTGGATGGCTATGGTGTAATTGGTGTAACCGTTGCCCCACATAATGTTGGAGTACACTTTGTCATTTGCGGACACGGTGGACTGCCACAACAGGCCGTTGGAATCGGACATAGTGACCACGTATCTTACCGCGCCGGGCACGGACTGCCAAGTAGCGGTGTTGGTGGCTTCACTCAAAGATATTTCCATGCCCGCAATGCTCACCTGACCCTGAACGGGAGAGATATTCGTGTAAGCGTCCGTACCGTTCACGCGAATGGTGAAAGGTCCCGTCTTGCCCGTAAGGTCTACGGTAGCGGTATAAGTGAATGTGGAGGCGTTATAAGCCGCGCCCGCAAGGTCGGATACCGCAGTACCCGCCGCGTCCACGAGCGTATAAGTTTCCGCCGCACCGAAAGGATCTTTTGCCTGCCACGTGAAGGTGACCGCGTTTATCGTCTGATAGTTGGCGGTTGCTTGCATAGGCGCATATGCGTCGGGTTCAGCCAAAGCGTCGAACATCGTCTGTTCGGTAGTGCTGACCTGACCGCTGACGGCGTTCAGTTTGGTATATACCTGTATGAAGTAGGAGTCTGCGGCGGTCACGTCTGCGGTGTATACGCCGGTAGCTTCGTCGAAGGTGAAACCGGAAGCGTCCGCCGCGCCCGTATCGAACAGCAAGGTACGCTCTTCTTCATTTATACTATATACCTTATAATATACGCTGCTTGCCGCGCCGTACTTGTTCCATATCAGTTTGACTTTGTCTTGGACCGTGTAAGCCCTGAAATTCAGATTGCCGGAGAAGTCAACCAATCCGCCCAGCAGGTTGCCCAAAGACAAGTCTTCAGAAAGACCGGCAAGCAGATCCATAAGCATAGTGTACAGACCGGAATCGGTAACGACATACTTTCCGAGTCCGAAGTAGCTAAGGTTGATATAGAGGTCGTCTTGTTCGTTAAGCAATATCTCCGCAATAACTTGGTCTGCGTAAGTTATGCCCAGCTTTATTATTTGAGTTGCCGTGCCGTTATCCTTCCACAGCTCTATTTTAAGGGCTATGGTTGCCTCGTCGGTGCCTATGCCCAAATCTATGGAACTAAGCAGCGCCTTTATGTCCGCGCTCACATTGGGGATAAGACCGATGACTTCGCCGATAAGCCCGGCTATGCCCGTATTCGCGTCGGGCAGAGTTACGGAAAGTTCCAGCGTGCTGTTGAACAGCTGATCGAGCAATCCGTCAAGAAGCGCGTCGTCGGCGTCCTCCCAACCGGAAGTTTCAAGATTTTTTTCTATCTTCGTCTTGATATCGACCTTAACGTCTCCGCCTATCTGCCAATCGTTTGCAAGGTCAAGACCCAGCGTGATTGCCAAGCCGGAGCTTCCGCCCGCTTCGGGAGTGAGGATGTCGCCCGTAACGCTTGCGCTGAGCGCGCCGTTGTTTTCAAGCTTGACATCTATAACGGCTTCGCCTTGCAGAAACTGACTTGCGTCAAAGTCCACGTTTAATCCGAGCGCGGAGAGCAAACCGAGCACGCCCGAAAGCGTAGCCGTGGCTTGCAGCAAGTTGTTCTTTGCCGTTATCTGTATTAGATCATTATTGGACGCGCGCGTGGAGGAGGTCACAATACCGTCTTCATCCGCAAGATTTGCCAACGCAGCCTGCTCCTGAGGCGCAAGGCTGTTTATAACGCCGCTGAGGTCTATGGCAAGATCGTTATCGGGGATCGCCGCAAGCAGCGAAGCGATGAGTTCCGCCATATTAAAGTCGTCCGGAGTTATCTTGTATACGGGCAGTTTGATTCCCAATACCGTGAGATTGGATACGTCGAGTATCACATTGTTCTCATACAGATATACGCCGAGCACCACGCCAGCCTTGATTATGGGATCGCCTTCGCTGCTGAGCGTAAAGTCGTTATCCGCCTCAAGTTCAAGGTACATAGCCGACTTTTCATAATCCGTTTCGTCAATGTAAAGACCTGCGTTAAGCGAAAGGTTGAGATCCACGTTTTTCTCCACCTCTATCTTCAAATCGCCCAAATCGAGTCCGAATACGGACAGCAGGTCGCCCAGATTGTAAGTGCCGTTGTTGAACTTGACCCCCAAACCTATGCTGCCCTTCAAGCCCGCCGAAAGCGTGCCCGCGACAAGTTCGTTCAGATTGGAAGTGTATTGCGACTTATCGCCCAACACGTCGTCCACATATTTGCTGAACGTTTTATCATCCTTTTTTATGGGCATGAGCAAATCGAGAGTATCGAACGTGATACCCAGTTCCAAGCCTTTGAGCGCAAGACCCACGGATATATCCCTCAATCCGTCGCTGCCGGAGGCGAAGGATATGGTGCCCGTGCCGAAATCGGGGATCTGTATTGCGGAAGTATCCACGCCGAATCCGCCTATCGCGGTGAGCACGTTGTCTATAAGCGCCTTATCTATTATAATGTTCAGACTGTCGTAATCTTCCCCTTCCGTGATGTTCACCCAATTGGAAGCGTTCTCTATTTTCAGAACTTGGAAGATGGTGATAAACAGGTTTGCCAGATCCTGGCTGATGTACACGTTGCCGTCCTGCGCCATCGCAAGTCCCACAACCGCGCCGTCCGCCTTGGACAAGTCTGTTTCGCCCGTTATCATTCCGTGGTCCGTGCCGAAAAATTCGTCAAGGAAATCCACAGCCACATTCTTGATCTTGCCGATGAGAGAAGGCAGGTCAAACGGTATGGCAAAGCCCTTTCCGTTCCACACGGAAGAAGAGCCTGTCAGTCCTTCAACTATCTGACCTATATTCACATATAAATAACCTTCTTTATAATATACGCCCGCAATTACCTTATCGTTGTTCTTGGTGTCCTTTATCTCGATCGCAATGACGTTTTCGTCCTTGATCTCGCCCGAACCCTTTTCATCCTTGGAATAAGGCTTTTGAGCGATATCCAAATCTATCGCAACATCCAGCCTGTATGCCAGATCCGCTTTCAGCATAAGTACGCCTTCGGGCAGCGTGCCGGGCACAAACGTGTTGATAAGTGAAGCTATGTCCACCTGACCGTTCACGCCGCTCAAAGTGTCAAGCGTGACGCCCGCGGAAAGCTGAATATGTCCGAAGCTGAGAATATTCGAATAATTCTGCACCTTGGAAGGAATAAGGGACAGCGCTTCTTCATTCCTGTCGGTGCGCACTATCGTGCCGCCTTTCAGGTCATAGGAAACTTCACCCGTTTCGTTGTTCACAAAAGAGGAGTTGATGGATATAAGGTTGCCTGAACTGTCCATTGTACCCGAGAAGGTAAAGGTGCTGTCCGGGATAACATCGCCCAAATATGAGAACAGAGGGTTCAAATCTACATTTTTAAGCGCATCGCCTATCATACCCACAAGCTCTCCTAAATCCACAAGCGCGATGGGATTAAAACTCATAGAGTAAATGGTGTTACCGTTGCCGTCGGGGGTAATACTGCCGGTAGCTTTCAGCGCCATGTTGAATATCACATTGAATATGTCAAGGCCGCCTACCAAGCCGTTTATGGTATCGGGAAGCACGGAGGGGACTTTTTCTATCAGGGCAAGAAGATAGTCTGCGTTAAAGTCCTCCAACAGATAGACGGAGCCTGTTTCACCTGTAAGGTCGTCCGGATTCGTGTCCACGTAAAGTCCACCGGGCACGCCGTATTCGTCGGTTATGTACAGACCCAAAATACCTTTGTCTTCCGTTTCGTTACGAATGACAAGACCAAGGTCGTAGTCATACTCGCCTTGGTTTATGATGCCCCTCTTAACATTGGAAGCGAACTGTATCGAATAGTCTATACTGCCGCCGGAGCCGTCCGGTACGGTCAGTGTTGTGGTGTATTCGCTATGTAGGTTATCGCCTTTGGTCAACCCGCTGAAAATAGCGTTCAGTATGTCAACCGCTCCGGTGCCGCCGCTCGTATTGCTCTCCCACTGCGCGGTCAGCGTTATCGTTGAACCGGGACGCGCCGTAAGCGGGACAGAATACTTTTGAGTCAGCGGGATAACCGCGTTGTTGGATCCCGTCCACTGCGTGAGCGTATACCCTTCGCGAGTGGGCGCGTATGAAGAAAGATCCAACGGATCGCCGGGCTGCATATTGCCTATTTCAAGCGTAGTGCCGCCGCCGGTAAAGGTACCGCCGTTAGCGTCAAGTACGACCTTGACGGGTTCATCGGCGCAGGCGGAAAGAAGCATTCCGCATGCCGTGACCGCGAGTACCGCTATCATCAGAATAATCAGAAGTTTGTTTTTAGACTTGCCCATAATTTACCCCTCTGAAATGTTG
The DNA here is from genome assembly GCA_944380395.1 of uncultured Clostridia bacterium. GTDB lineage: Bacteria > Bacillota > Clostridia > Christensenellales > UBA3700 > Alloclostridium. The sequence continues at coordinate 43,251 of CALWHM010000008.1, forward strand.
CCTATAATTTAAGCACATACTTATTATATAGGTAAAGGCTTAAAAAATCATAAATACCTGCGAAAGTAATGTAAAGTTGCAGCCGAAAAAATACTTACCTTAAAATGTTTTAAGGTGAAAAATTCTTAAATTCGACTTTAATGCGGACATTTGGCGAAATAAAAACGGATATTTTAAAAAAATTTGCAAACAAAATGTTCTTGTAAAATAAAAGTAAAATCGGCGGGAAAATTTTTAAGGAAAATAAATGGCGAAAAAATCGAAAGAAAACGGGTAAAATATAACCGTTGGGAAAATTTTCTTAAAGCCGAATATAACCTTTGAGAATTTTTTCTTAAAGCAATTACCGCAAATACGAATACGACGGTAAAGCGCGGCGCCTGCCGAAAGCGTACGCTATGCGGCGGATAATCAACGGCGGAGCTTTGTTATGCGGATTATCATCACATAATTGTCTTCTCTGAAACTCGGGTGAATTTAAGATTTTTCGCCGCCGGCAAGAGCGCAAATTTAAGGCATAAAAACAAGGTAAAATATCCCCCTCGTAAGGATATTAAACGGATAAAAATTCAGCAACCGAAAGGAACGGCAACGGCGGAAAATCGCACGCCGGTATAACCTTTTGAGTCAGTGAAGAACGCAGCCGCACCCGATAAAACGAACTGACGAAAATTATTGTACAAAATCGCCGTTCGGAAGATAAATGCCGCAGTGCAAAACGCCGCGCCGAAAGCTTAAAAAGCAGCGCCATAGCGCCACAGCAGCCGATAACGCAAGCATACATAACCGAAGATAAGCTGAACAAGGCGGAGAACCCGCTAAGACAGTCCGCGGTATGCGCAGCGGACGATATAACCGATAAGCATACAGAACACAAAACAACAATATACCGCCCCGAAAACATGCGCTTAAATCCACCCAACTAAGCGGAACACCACGAAGAGCCTTCTGTAAATTGCGCGAGTCTGCCCTGCCCGTTACGATGACATTGCGTTAGCGTGCAAAACGGTTCGGCATATGCGCGGCTATGCCGACGGATCGGCAAAGCAGTCACGGCGGAATATACGCTGCACCGCCGAAGAAACGACTTAAATGATATTGAAGTGCACATAATATACATATATGATACACCTTGCCGCTACTAAACATTTCGTCCGAGTCAAACTTATTTACAAGCGAATTACAAAACTTTTTAACCGATATATGATTATAGTGCAAATAAAAGACATATTACCGCGGCATAGTAGATTTTATGCGGATCACAAAAGGGCTGCACTTGCCGCACAATAGATGCGGCGCAATATTTTACGCACATCCACCCGGAACGGCGCGAACGGCTTACATAAAATCAGGTCGAGTAAATTATTTTAAGTGCATATAAAATACATATTATATTTGCTCTTTACTTACCGCCATAGCCAGCCGACCGCGCCATATTTGAATATACTTGCGTAATGCCGCCTGCTATCATATCGCAGCAAGATTCACGATCGCAGCAAGATTATCGTTCGCAGTCTGCAAATACAATTCCGGCGCGTATAGACATATATCATATATGCTTTAAGACCATAAAACGGCGCAAAAGCGGCGCTATTGCCGTACACAGCTTAATACCAAAAACGATTATGCCGCACTGTTTGCGAAGTTTCAATGCCGAAAAAGCGCTGTTTATATTGCGGTATACACAGCGTTTTACCGAAAGCGGCGCGTAAAAAGGGCGGAAATATTCTTCCGCCCTCAAAAACATCTTTTTTTTCAATCTGTTTAATCGACTTTTACGCGTTCTCGTTCCAGATGTATCCTACGTTTTTGATGGTTTGCAGATACTTATCGGCATGATAGTTCTTCAATATCTTTCTCAAATTGGATACGTATACTTCCGTTACGGAGAGCACGGTGTTGCAGTCTTCGCCCCAAACATAGTTGTAAAGCTGTTCTTTGTTTACCACGATGTTGCGGTTGCGGATAAAGTATTCCATTATGTCGTACATCTTGCCGGAGAGCTTCACATATTTGCCGTCTACGGTGAACATCTTGGTCTTTATATCCAGCTTCATATTCTTCAATTCGTAAACGCTGTTCTTGAACAGATTGTTGGCTCTGCGCAGCACGGCTTCCACTCTGGCTTTCATCTCTCTTGCGTTGATGGGAGCGTGCAGATATTCGTCCGCGCCGAGTTCCAATATGTCGGCAGCCAGCTCCGAGTTGTCCATATCACTCATTATGACAAGCGGCACGTTGCTGCGCTTCCTGAGCTGAGTGATAAATTCTATGCAATTTACTTTATTCAGCTTTATATCTGTCACGACCAAATCGTACACATTGGACGACGCCCTGAAAAGCGCATCTTCTCCGTCCTCACTTATAAAGCATTCGCCTACGTCTTTCATTACGGATATCATCTTATCGCATGATTCCGAGCCACCTTTGCAAATTAAAATTTTCATTTCTCATCACCCTAATTTTTTATTTGCCTGCATTGCTGCAAACACTCTTAAAAATATTATAGCATAAAATTCCGTAAAATCAAGTGCTCTGGGTAAAATTCTTGCATATTTTTTATATTTTTTTCTTTTTGCGTTATTTTAGACACATATCAAGAATATGTTGAGCAGTGCGGTATTTTATTAAAAATACCGTCCTAGCGTTTATATTTTTTCTTTTCGGGCAAGCCGCCCGCACGCGCCGCGGCAGTTAAAAAATCCTTTACTCAAACTCAAACGGTTTAAGAGATTTTTTTCAAAATTTTACATTCAAACAAGAAAAGTAAAATAACCGTCGATTATGCAAAACGCGGGAAAACCGCCTCCGTAAACCTGCGCGTTTGTAAGCCGTCAACGCGTTGTTTTCTCATTTCACCCGTCCTGAACTCGGCAGAGAAAAATCGCGCCGCACTCCTTTGTAACGGCGGGTATTTTTTTACAATTTCTTTATATTTCTCCGCCCCTCAGGCGCGCAAATTCGTTGACATATAAATTTTACGCTGATATAATGTTAGTACGCTAACAAATATTATTTATGTTATCGCGCCGCATTCGGAAAAAGCAAGGAGAAGCAATGGGGAGCAACAGGGAGATAGGATACGAAATACGCGTTTTGAACAACACCATACGCAACCGCATAAACCATTTGAAGCCGACCGCGGAAGAACCTCACGTCACTCGCCTTCAGGCATGGGTGATAGGATACATTTTCCACGCGCCCGGACCCGTATATCAGAAAGATATCGAAACGGAGTTTGAGATAAAGCGTTCCACCGCCTCCACCCTGCTGGTTTCAATGGAAAAGAATGGGCTGATAACGCGCCGCTCCGTGGATCACGACGCGCGGCTAAAACAGGTGGTGCTGACGGAAAAAGCCAGAAAGATGCACGAAACCTTCCTTATTGTTGCTAGCAAGGTGGAAAAAAGTCTGGCGCGCGGACTTAGCGAGAAGGAATTGCACGATTTCTTTAATATATTGGATAAAATAAGTGACAACGCGCGTAATATGACTATATAATAGACAAGTCCGCGCAAAACAAAAAACGAATCAAACTTTTCTTTGCGGCACAAGCCGCACAGGAGGCAAAATGATAAAGACATTGGCAAAAAGTATCAGAGAATACAAAAAAGCCAGCATTCTGACCCCCACGATGGTTTCGCTTGAAGTCATTTTGGAAGTGCTCATACCGTTTATAACGGCGGATCTGATCACTTATATGCAGACAAACGGCGAAAATATGGAGCTTTCACGCATAGCTGTATACGGCGTGATATTGGTGGTCATGGCTATGGCTTCACTGCTTACGGGTATGCTTTCGGGCAAATTCTGCGCAACCGCTTCCACGGGTTTTGCAAAGAATCTGCGCCACGATATGTATTACCGCATACAGCAGTTTTCCTTTGAGAACATAGACAAATTCTCCACGTCTTCACTCATCACGCGTATGACTACGGACGTCACTAACGTTCAGATGGCGTATATGATGATAATAAGGATTGCCATACGCACTCCGCTGATGCTCGTATGCTGCCTTGTAATGACGTTCGTGGTAAACGTGTATATAGCCGTGATATACCTTGTTATGGCGCCGCTTATGGGTCTTGCGCTGATGCTGATAGCCTTTAAGGTGAAGCCCATATTCACCAAGGTATTCAAAAAGTACGACGCAATGAACGAAAGCGTGCAGGAAAACGTGCGCGCCGCGCGCGTGGTCAAGGCTTACGTACGTGAAGACTATGAGAAGGAAAAGTTCGGCAAGAAGGCTGACGACATCAAAAAGGACTTTATGCGTGCGGAGAAAATCCTTGCGCTGAACTCCCCCATAATGCAGTTTGCCATATATGCGTTTATGCTGGTGATAGCCATTTTGGGCGCCCTTTTGGTGGTGAACAGCCATAACGGTACGGTAAACACCACTTTCGGCACGCTGGAAGTGGGCGACATCTCCTCCCTTATCTCCTACGCGTTTATGATGCTGCAAAGCCTGATGATGATAGCTATGATAGCCGTTATGGTGTCAATGGCGGTCACGAGCGCTCAGCGTATCACGGAGGTGCTGAACGAAGAAAGCACCCTGCACGACCCTGAAAATCCCGTGCACGAGGTAAAGGACGGCTCCGTTCGCTTTGACAACGTGTCTTTCAGCTATGTGAACGACCCCGAAAAGCTCAGCCTGTTCGATATAGATCTCACTATCCCTTCCGGCTCCACGGTGGGCATTTTGGGCAGTACGGGTTCGTCTAAATCCACGCTTGTGCAGCTTATTCCCAGGCTGTACGACGCGACTTTGGGCAATGTGTACGTGGGCGGCAGAAACGTGAAGGAGTACGATTTGGACAGCCTGCGCAACAGCGTTGCAATGGTGCTTCAAAAGAATACGCTGTTCTCCGGCACGATAAAGGAGAATATGCGCTGGGGCGATTTGAACGCCACGGATGAGGAGATAGAAGCCGCGTGCAAACAGGCTCAGGCGGATTCCTTTATCCGGACCTTCCCCAAAAAATACGATACTTACATCGAACAAGGCGGCACGAACGTGTCAGGCGGACAGAGGCAGAGATTGTGCATTGCGCGCGCCCTGCTCAAAAAGCCCAAGATAATCATATTCGACGACTCCACTTCCGCAGTGGATACCAAGACGGACGCGCTTATCCGCAAGGAATTGAAGGAGAATATCCCCGGCACGACCAAGATATTCATAGCCCAGCGCATTTCCTCCGTGCAGGACGCGGATATGATAATAGTAATGAACGGCGGTAAGATAGCCGCCATAGGCAAGCACGATGAGCTTATGCGGCAAAGTTCGCTCTACCGCGAGATATACGAAGCGCAGGTGGGCGGCAAAGAAGAGGAGGAAACTCCCCTGACCAAGACAAACGGCAAGGAGGGACGCGACGATGAATAAGGTAACTCACAGCAGATCTTCCGCAGTCGGCATGCTGTTCAAAACGCTGTTCAAAAACTATAAGGTGCATATGATATTCGTTATGCTGGGCATTGTGCTGAGCGTGGCGGGTTCCGCGGGCAACATTCTGATGACCAATAACGTGGTAAGTCAGGTGGACGATATAATTCAGACCGTGAACGCAGGCGGAGAGGCGGACTTTACCGAACTGTTCGGATTTATCACTATAATAGGCGTTATCTTCGCCGTATCCGTGTTCGGCGCGTTCCTGTACACCCGTCTGATGGCGATAGTCACGCAGTCGTTTTTGGCGGATACGCGTAAGGCGATGTTCAACAAGATGCAGACGCTGCCCATACGCTTTTTCGACTCCAACAAGACGGGCGATATAATGTCCGTATATACCAACGACGTGGACGCGCTGCGCCAAATGCTCTCCCAGAGCTTCCCGCAGCTGGTGCTGTCCGGTATGATGCTGCTTGCAGCCATAATAATAATGCTGCTGTACAGTCTGTGGCTGTCCCTGGTGATAGCGCTGTGCGCGGTGATAATGATACTTTTGTCCCGTCACATTGCAGGCAGATCCGTCAAGTACTTCATACGCCAGCAGGACTCTTTGGGCAAGGTGAACGGCTATATAGAAGAGTCCTTGCAGGGACAGAAAGTTATAAAGGTGTTCGTACACGAGCGCGAGTCCGAGAAGGCGTTCGACGAAGTGAACGGAGAGCTGTTCCACTCCGCGGAAAAAGCGAACAAATACAGTAATATCCTTATGCCTATTCTGGCGAACGTGGGCAATATGACATACGTCATCATCGCCATAATAGGCGCCGTGTTCATTCTCACGGACGTGACCAACATAAGCCTGCGCGGCAATATGGGCGCGTTCGATATAGCGGTGGTGGTAATGTTCCTGCAGCTGAGCATGATGTTCTCCCGCCAAGTGGGAATGGTTTCACAGCAGGTGAACTCCATAGCCATGGGTATAGCGGGCGCACAACGCATTTTCACGCTGATAGACGAAGAGCCGGAGAAAGACAACGGCTACGTTATGCTGGTGAGCGCAAAGTACGACGAGAACGGAGAGCTGACCGAGAGCGATACGCGCACGGGGCTTTGGGCGTGGAAGCACTACCATAAAGCCACGAATACCACCACGTTCCAAAAGCTGGAGGGCGACATCTATATAGAGCATATGGACTTTGGATACACGCCCGAAAAGCTGGTGCTCAAAGATATATCCCTATATGCCAAACCCGGTCAGAAAGTGGCGTTCGTGGGCGCGACGGGCGCAGGCAAGACGACGATAACCAACCTTATAAACCGCTTCTACGACATAGACGACGGCAAGATACGCTACGACGGGATAAATATCAACAAGATCAAAAAGCCCGATTTACGCAGATCTTTGGGTATGGTTTTGCAGGATACCAACCTGTTCACGGGCACGATTATGGAAAATATCCGCTACGGCAAGCTGGACGCCACGGACGAAGACTGCATAAAGGCGGCTAAGATAGCCAACGCATACGACTTTATCACCCGCCTGCCCGACGGCTTTAACACTATGCTGGAATCGGACGGCGCCAACCTGTCGCAAGGTCAGAGGCAGCTGCTTTCCATAGCCCGCGCCGCGGTTGCGGACGCGCCCGTAATGATAATGGACGAAGCCACTTCTTCCATCGATACGCACACGGAAAAATTGGTGCAGGACGGAATGGATAAGCTGATGGAAGGCAGAACGGTATTCGTAATAGCGCACCGCCTTTCCACCGTGCGCAACTCCGACGTTATAATGGTGCTCGACCACGGCAGCATAATAGAGCGCGGCACGCACGAACAGCTGCTTGAAAAGAAAGGCACTTACTATCAGCTTTACACCGGCGCGTTCGAGCTGGAATAAGCGGAACAAAACAAACGGGACGGCTTGCGCCGTCCCCTTTTTTATTGCGTATTTTCCTGACGATTGTTTTTATCCGCTTACTCTGCGGAAAAAGCCGTGAACAGATATTCCAAAGTGTACTCCGTTTCCCCTATCTTTATCCTGTAATGGGAAGCGTCCGTCACCTCATAGGGTATGCCTTCCAAAGAAGTCGCGGGCGCGTTTTCCGCGGAAAGTCCGTGCACGTGCGGTTGGGTCATAGTGCAGGTATCGGGATGTATAAGCCCGGAGAGCGCTTCCAGCTGCTCCCCGTCGCTCAGCTTTATCCAATGGTTAAGCACTTCCACGCTGTCCGCGGATACGTAAAAGCGCATATCTTTATCCACTTCGAACGCGCCTTCTTCCACGAATATCTCCGCAGAAGCTTCCACCAAAGATACGTTGAGTACCCTTACCCCCGCAAACGCGCCCTTGCATATCCTGGACACGCTGTTTCCCACGTTAACGGTGCTTATGCTCTTATTGTTTGAAAAAGCCCCCGGCGCGACTATATCCGCCGTTATGGTGTAAGTATCCGCAGAACGTCTTGCCGCGGGCACGAGATAGAGCGTGATCTTGCCGTCCTTTCCCACGCCGTACAAGCCGTTATCATATTCGCCTATATAATAACAGCCCGCTTCACGGCTGTCACCGCGCACGCTCAGTTCCTTCAAGTTGCCCATTCCCGCCAAGGCGTTGTCCATCAATGTGACGCCCGTATAGGGGAAGTCCTCCAAGTTGCTTATACTGCTCCCCGCAAACGCGTTGGGGTAAATGGTCAGGTTCTTAAATCCCGTATCAAATTCCACCTGATCTATCTTTGCTCCGGCAAACGCGCCTTCTTCTATCATAGTAACTTCCGCGTCCAAGCCCAGCTCTTCGTTTTCAAGCCGCGGCAGTATCTTGCAATACCTGGCGCCCTCCACGGCGCCGATAACGGTGGCAAACTGCCCGTTATACCTGTAAAGCACCCCCTGATTCGAATACACTCCGTCGCCTTCGTCATGAATATCCACGCATGCGGCAAGTCCGAACACGCAGACCCCGACGAGAATAAGCGTTGCGACAAGCGCGATCACTGCCTTTCTCATATATCATCCTCCTGCTTATAACCATTATACATAAATTTGCGCTCCGCGTCAATACGCAAAAAATCACGGCGGAGCTTTTTAAGCCCCGCCGCTGCATATTTATGCAAGATTATCAATTATTATCCAAATTGTCGGAAGCGGATATTTCCTCATTGTTTTCCTGTTCCGTCTGCTCAATATGTTCCGTCTTCTCCGCCTGTTCAGCCTGTTCCGCAAGCGCCTGTTCGATCACTTGGCGGCGCAGTCTGTCCGCGTCCTTTCTGACAAAGAAGATGGGGATAAGCGCAAGCGCCGCCACTATCGCCGCCGCAAGGAATATCTCAAACGGCGGAGAAGCTATGCCCGTGTCGTGCGCGTCAAAGGAATTTATGCCTATGGCAAGAGAGATGATGGGACCCACCACCATGGGGATAAGCACGGTAAACAGCATTCTCACACCCTGGAACCTGCCCTCGTATCCCGCGGGGATATAGTCCTGGAAGGCGGACATCAGACCGCCGGATGTGCACAGCATAGAGCCTAACATTATCGTGCCGCCCACATAGAGCATGGGAAGGTATGCGCTCTGTCCCATAAATTTGGTGAGGTATACGAGCAGCGTGCCTACCACAACTACGCATACGAGCGGGATATAAAAGTGCTTTCTGCCGAACTTATCGAACAAAAAGCCCGTCACGCCCGTTATTATCGCGGAGAGCACTATCACCACCGCAAGCGGCAGCATATAATCGGTTATGCCCAGCGTTTTGGTGATGAAGTTGATGAGGTATGACATAAAGGTCTGCTGCGCTATGCCCACAAGTCCGAGCGCGGCAAGAGCGATATACATATACTTGTTCTGCTTGGCGACCGAAGGACGGAATCCGTAGAAAATATCGGAAAATTTGCGCATATCCGAGCGCACTATATTCGGCGCGTCCTTGACCAAAAATACGGAAATTATGCCGCAGACAATGGGTATTACGCCTATTATTATGAAGAAGAGCGAATAGTTGTCCTTGTCATAGGTGAACATTGCCACCAGGATAGCCACCACCGTTGCAAGCACGGGCATTATCTGCAATATGGTATTCACAAGCCCGCGGTTGGTGCCGTCCGTGACGTCCGTCACCCAAGCGTTAAAGGACGCGTCATTGGCGGTGGAACCCGCGAACGTCATAACGCAGTCGAAAATGACCAAAAGCGCTATGATAAGTCCGCTCTTTCCCGAATCGAAGTCAACGGGAATGACCGCAAACAGCATTATGGTCACGCCCCACACCAGATAGCCCGCCGTGATGAGCACTTTGCGCTTGCCCAGCTTATCGCTGAACGCGCCGGCGAATATGGTGGTCACCGTGGCGGTGACGGCGGACAATATCACCATAAGCGTGGTGGCTATGTAATAATTGTTGCCGAATTTGCTGACGTCTTCAAACAGGTCTTGCGCAAACGTGGCGAAATACATATTCTCTATCACCCACGCAATTTGACCGATAAGCCCGCAGATGATGACGCTTGCCCATATCTTTGCGCCCAAGCGGGTGGATTTGCTTTTTGTCATAGTTTTCCCTCCGAATTGTCTACTTTAATAATATACCCATTCTTTACTTTTTTCAAGAGGGAATTTTATTTTCCAAGGTAAATTGAAGAAGATCGCTCCAATATTTTTATATTTTCAAGCTCTATACCCACCACGCCGCAGCGCTCCTACTCCGCCTTGGAATAATATTCTTCCATATCTTCCGCCCTTGCCGCGGCGATTTCTTGCGGCGCGTAGCCGCATTTGCGCAAGTCCAAAGCGGCGTAAAGCTGCTTGAAGTCGGCAAAGACGTGCAGAGCTTTCACGCGCTTTTCCAACCTCTCTCCGCTCTCGCGGCAAGTGAAAACTATTATATCTCCCACGGATATGCCCCGCCTTTTTTCATCGTAAAGGCGCAACTCCACCGTCTTTTCCCCGTCTTTTATCTTCTTGAACGGCTTCGCGTTCAAGCGCATTTCGTGCCTCATATCTCCCCCAAATACAGTACGGTTTTGATGTTTTCCGAATACTTGCCGAAAAGCGCATACTTTTCAAAATGCGCTTTGAGCGCCGCCAGATATTCGGCGTATCCCTTATCGCCCTCTTTCAATGCGTATGAAGAAGAGAGTCTGCGCCCCAAAAACTGCTCCGAAGTGTAGGAAAACACGCCGTTTTCAAAGTGCAGTTCCTTATATCCGTGCGGGAAAAACTCGCGGATGTCGGACAGATCCCCGTTGAATATGCCACCCGAACGCCCCTTGAAGTTGTGCGGACAATATTTCATATCAAGCTTATACAATTCCTGCTCCGCCTCATTCCTTTCGCGCATATTCCAAATAAGAGCCACAACGCCGCCCGACTTCAATATCCGCTTGCAGCAGGTATAAAACGCCTTTTTGTCAAACCAATGGAACGCCTGCGCCGCCGTGACAAGATCCACGCTTGCGTTCGGCAAGGCTATGTCCTCCGCCGCGGAAGAGATGTGCTCAAAGCAGGACGCGCCCGCAAAATTTTCCTTCAAAATGCGCGCCATATCCTCATTGGGTTCCACGCAGTAAGTGCGTATTCCCCTTTTGATAAGTCCTTCCGCAAACTTGCCCGTGCCCGCGCCCACATCCGCCGCAGCGCCGCCGTAAGGCAGACAATTTTTGCATAAATATTCATAAAGTTCCTCGGGATAACCGGGGCGGAATTTTTGATAAACATCCGCCTTGCCCGTAAATTTTCGCGTGTTGTCCATATTCTTTCCCCTTGAAAGTTTTCTATATTATATCACACGCGCGTTTTTATATCAAGATTTTCAAATATCGGCGCTTATTTTGTTTACACAAAGCCTCCGATTTGCTATAATTGCGGCATGGGCGAATTATACTTGAAAACTTTGATAATAATGCTGGTGCTCTCCGCGTTTATAGTGCCCGGATTTATCCTGCGCAAAATCAAGATGCTTTCCGCAAATTCCACGGAATCATTGAGCGCCATTTTGCTTTACGTATGTCAGCCAATGCTCATCATCAACTCCCTGTGCGTGTTCGACGAAGCGGAGTGGGCGGTGATAAGCTCTATGTCCAAAGTAAGTCTGCTTTGCGACTTCGCCATTGTAATGGCGGTGTCCACGGTGGCGTTTTTACTGCTTTTCGGAATTTGCAAACTCATATTCATCAAGTATCAAAACAAGACCGCCGCGGGCATATACTCCTTTATCACGCTGTTTTCCAACTGCGGATTTATAGGCGTGCCCTTTATAGAGATGTTCTCCGACCACGACCCGCTGGCTTCCGTATACGTGATGGTGTTCAACATTGTGTTCTGCGTGTTCAGCTGGACGGTGGGCGTTTATTTCATAACGGGAAACAGGCAGGATATCTCCTTCAAAAAAGTCATTCTCAACCCCACGATAGTGGCGAGCATTATAGCGCTTTTGCTCTTCTTTGTGCCGGAGATAAACTTTTTTATGTTCGAAGAGGTGGAGGAGATACAAGTGTTCCCGCAATATCTTGCCTACACCACCACGCCTGTTTCAATGCTGATAGTGGGCATACGCATTGCCGATATGACGGCGCGCGACATCTTTACCAAGCCCGCGGCATACTTTGCCGGAGCGCTCAGGCTGCTGCTTGCGCCCGCCGTGACCTTATGCGCCGCGCTCGTCTTCTTTGCCGTGATAAAGGCGATAGACCCCTCAGCCGTGCAGCGCGATTACGCATTTTTGGCGCCCGTGATATCCATGGCTATGTCCCCCGCGGCTTCCGTTGTGGCTATGAGTACGCGCTTTAAGGGTGATACCGCGCTTGCCGCGACCACGTTCGTGACTTCAACGCTTATAAGCATAATCATAATTCCGCTTATCGCCTCCGCGGCGATGAGCATTTGGGGACTGCTTTAACCGGCATAACCTCTCGCGCTTTTCGGGTATTTTCGAATGATATTTATAAGTATAAGCGGCAACACAGTTGCCGCTCATTCGTTTTATCTTTTTATTCTCCGTTATACGACTTGCTCGGCAGTTCATCGGGAGCGGAGTCTTCTTCCGCCGTCTTGCTCATAGTGCCACTTTCGTAATATTCAGGCGTGACGTGCCCGCTATGCTCGTCTATATCGCCGCGCATCATAATGTCCTTTATGTCAATGTCATCCTGACCGCTCATATCCGGCACGCGGAATACTTCTTCCCACTCGTTCAAGTCTTTTGTCATATCTGCTCCTTCATAATCGTCGTACTCATCGGTCAAGCCGTCATCGTACTCGTCGCACAAGTCTTAATCGTCCTCGTCGTCTAAGCCGTCGTCGTCATCGTCGTACAAGACGCCACCGAAATCGTCCTCTTCCTCGTCTTCAAAAAGTGCGTCTTCGTCCGTATACAACGGATCGGAGTCGAAAAAAATTCTTTTAACATCTTCGTCCATATCGTCGCGCAGCATGGCGTCCATCATATCCACATCGCCGTCACGGTCGATATCGGGTGCGCCGAATATATCGTCCCATATGTTAAAATCATCGTCACCGAGCATAATTTTTTCTCCCTGTCTTGATTTTACTATATCATAGACGTTATTACTTGCAAATATATGGCATATACGAAAAATTTATCGCGCTTATTCATCATATTTCCGCCAACGCCGCGATTACCAGCCTTTGACCGTTTTCATCATAAAGCGTACGCCAATACTCTTTTCCCGTACCGTTTACGGCAAGTTCCGTCCATACGCCGTTGACCGCCGCCTGAGGCGACGCCACATAATGCGCGCCGCCCTTTTCCGGATTATCTATCAGTATGCCTTTTGCTTTGAGCAATTCCGCCATCTGCCGGAAAGTAGGGACTTTGCAGTCCGTGAACACATCCTTTATATTCCGTATTATCTCGCTTAACGCAATGGGGCGCGCGTCTATTTTTACCGTACTCGCTTTTATTGCGTCGTAGACAAACGCCTTGCTTTTATTTTTCTTTGTCAGACCGCCCTTTGCGATAATTTCTTTGAGAATCCCGCTTACGTAAAACAGACATCTGCTTACGCGCACGTTATTGAGCACGGAATCATCTTCTATAACGCTCCCGTCCAGCGGATTTATGCCGTTAGCCATCTTCTCCACATAATTCTGCGCCCATGCAAGCAATTCCAAATCTTCCATAATCTTCTCCTTTTTACTTTAATCTGCCTATTCCCAAAGAGTACGGCTGGGATCTGCCTATCTCCTTTTTGCTCTTGCCGTCCAAAAGCGTTATGCATCCGGCAAAGGTGTGCAGCTGTTCGTACATAAGCTCCAAATTGAATTTATCCATATGCGCGTTGCCCGTGGGGTCTACGGAACAGAGGTAGTCGGGAGCGGTGACCAGCGCTATCTCGGGTATTCCCTTTTTGGACAGCGGCTGACCTTCTCCGAAATGCATAGTGTTGTGTCCGCGCAAAGTGACGGTGCGCAAAAGCGTGCGCCCTTCTACCGCCCGGTAATACAATTTATCCAACTTCTTATTGCCCGTATACACAAGTTCCGCGTCCACGTCATTTGTTTTCGTATAAACGCCGTCCCTGTCCTTCCACTCCGTGCACCCCAAATGCTCCACCGAACAGCCGGCAACCGCCCTGTACTTGCCGTTCCAAAGCTGCTTGTTGTCCTTTAGCCATTTACCCGTGGCTTGATTTGAAGGGAGCTTTCCCACGCGGAATACGGGCAGGCGGAAATGACCCGTGACAAACGCGAATATCAGCGTGCGCTTGCAGGGGTGGGCTTTGAAATAGCGCACCAATTCCAACATACCCACGCCGCCGTTTTCTTCACAGAAATTGCAGCCGTCCGTATGAGTGTTTACGATAACGGCTTCATTGTTCGTCTTGTCCGTGCCCTCTATCACCGTATAGAACGAGCGCGTTTTCGCCCTTTCAAGCGTGCCCGTCAATGTGAGAGTGGCGCTCTTTTTTGCCTTGGCGGCGGCAATCACCTTTCTGCCCTGCGTTTCGTTCACCCATATCACGGGCACTTTTAGATACTTCAAGATAAAGTTGAGGCATTGCCCTTCCACCATTTTGTCCGACATTCCTTCCCATATGCATATAACGCCCTTGACGCCCGAAGTTTTCAAAAACGGGAACGTAAGCAGCGTTTTTACAAACGAAGTGCTCACGGGACCGCGGTAACTTTTTTCTATCTCCATACCTTCGGGAAGAGAAGCGCGCTTATTGAAAGCTATCCTGCTGCTGATGTGTTTTAAGTTTTTTATTCTGACGACGGCTATCTTTCCGCGCGCCGCGGCAAACGAAAGCGGAAAATTCGCCGTGAGTTTTAATTGAGCGGTAACGCCCTCCTCTCCCGTAATTCCGCTGTAATGAAAAGCCGACGATACGGGTATATCCTCCCCGTCTATATTCAAAGCGCAGCGCCCTGCCTCCCATTTTTCAAATTCGTACTCGTCGGAAAAAGTCTGCTGCCCCATATCGTGCAGCTGCTCTTCCAGCCATAAGCAAAAGGCGTTGTGTCCTGCGGTGCCGGTCAGCCTGTTCCCGAAAGAGTTCATCTTTTCCATATTTTCAAGCACTCTTTCTTTTGAGGTGACTTCATTCAAAAAATATTCCATTTTTCCTCCTTGTTATCACATCTTTAATTTTACGCTTATATCGGCGTTTTGTCAATACGGCAAATTCTGCAACTCATTATATTTTCCATAAATAAGCCGCGACATATTGCGCGCACATTGACTTTTATTTACTTAAATGTTACAATGTTATCAATATATCCGATGTCATCATCGGGCGCAGGGGAATTTTGTGAAAGAAAAATTACAAAACGCTTTACTTGTCGTGCGCCGTTATTGGCAAAAGCCGCCCAAGGGGCAGGAAGTGGCATATAAAGAAATAGCCGCGAAAGTCATTGCGGACGGCGGAAGCGAAGCCGACGCACGCCGCGCCGTAAAAGCGGAAAAGAAGGCGCGCCGTGATAAAAAACGCGCCGCAACCAAAGCCATGTTCGACAAACTGCGCGCGGATTCAAAAGCGCTGAACGAACGCAAAAAGCAATTCTGCAAAGAGTGGATCGCCGCAGCCAAAGCCGAAGGCAAGAAAAAATGGCTGCACGTTTTGGCAAGAGAAGCTTTCTCCCGCCAGCTTGCTAAGGAGGCGAACGAACAGTCCTCCGACGACGCGCCCATGGAAGCTCCTACGGACGCTCCCACAAAATCCGTAGCCGGTTAAACGCTATTCTCCCCGGACACTTACGGGGAGAATAAAAAGAATATGTGGTAATAAGTATGATTTTTTATCCTACAAAACAAACCATAGAGCGCTTTAATATACCCATGTTCGAAGATCTGGATGACTTGGGTAAAGCTATTTCCGCGCAGGTGATCTCAAAAGAGCAAAACGACCCACTGATTCAGTGGGGCTGTAAGCTATTTTATTTTGACAGAAGAAAATGTCTGCAAGTTGTCAATTTTGCTTGCAAATTCACAATATTTTTAGTGGATGTGAAAGTCAAAAATTTTAAATATATTCCCGATAGCATGTTCGAATATTTATTCGACTATTATTCGGATAATAAGAAAATGACGAGGTGTTTGGAACTGTTGGCGGAAGACCACCCGTTTGTCGCATTTGCTCCCCTGACCGATAAGAAAATAATTGCCACACTCAACCATACCCAATCAAACTTTGCCTTGGACGGATATCGCTTTTACGATTATATCAAAAACGGCATTCTGCACTCTAAGCAAATATGCCGCGACGTTAACAATTACTGTATTTTCAGTGAACGAATAAACGGAAAGCGAGTGCTCTTTTCTCCGGGAAAACGATTTGAAGAACTGCTTCGGGCAAGGTATCTGCAAGTATAAAATGCGATATATATGCGTTAAAAGCGTTTACGCAATATTATCTCCGCCGCGCAATACAAAACAAAAAAGACAGTCACGAAGCCGTGGCTGTCTTTTGTTTTTGTGTTTTCCCCGTACGGAACTGGGTATTGCTTTCTCTCTTACGCCTTAGGCAGAGAGTCGAATCCGACTTGCAGGTCTTTGTCCGTGGGGATATAGTCGGTCATGGTGCCGTCATTATATGCCTTGTATGCAGCCATATCGAAATAACCCGTGCCGGTCAAGCCGAACAGAATATCCTTGCTCTCTCCGCTCTCCTTGCATTTGAGCGCCTCGTCGATAGCCGCGGCTATGGCGTGTGAGGACTCGGGTGCGGGGAAAGTGCCCTCCGTGCGTGCAAACAGCTCCGCCGCCTTAAAGACGTCCGTCTGCGTAACGCTGCGTGCGGTGATGTATCCGTCGTGATACAGCTTGGATACGATGGGGCTCATACCGTGATAGCGCAAGCCGCCGGCATGGTTGGGCGAAGGCATAAAGCCGCTGCCCAAAGTGTACATCTTGGCAAGCGGAGTCATTCTGCCCGTGTCACAGAAATCGTAAGCGTACTTGCCGCGCGTGAGCGAGGGGCAGGAAGCAGGCTCTACGCCCACGAAAGTGATGTTATTCTTGCCTTCCAGCCTGTCCGCCATAAAGGGCGCGATAAGTCCGCCGAAGTTGGAGCCGCCTCCGCAGCAGCCGATGATTATATCGGGCGTGACGCCGTACATATCGAGCGCCGTCTTGCTCTCCAAACCGATAACGGATTGATGTAAAAGCACGTGATCCAGCACGCTTCCCAACACATAGCGGCAATTCGGAGTTTTAACGGCCGTTTCCACCGCCTCGGATATGGCGCAGCCCAAACTGCCGCCCGTATCCGGATGTTCAGCCAATATCTTTCTGCCAACTTCCGTTGTATCCGAAGGGGAAGCAATAACTTCCGCGCCGTAAGTGCGCATTACTTCCCTGCGGTAAGGCTTTTGCTGAGCGGATACTTTCACCATATACACTTTCAGATCCACTCCGTAAAACGCGCACGCCATAGAAAGCGCCGTGCCCCACTGCCCTGCGCCCGTTTCCGTGGTCAGAGAGGTTATGCCCTGCTCCTTGGCGTAAAACACCTGCGCGATGGCGGAATTGAGTTTGTGCGAACCGGACGTGTTGTTACCCTCGAACTTATAATAGATGTGCGCGGGCGTGTCCAATGCTTTTTCCAAAAAATATGCTCGGCACAGAGGCGACGGACGATACATATGATAGAACTCGCGTATGCCTTCCGGAATTTCGATATACTTATCCGTGGTATTCAGCTCCTGCTCAATGACCGCATCGCAAAATACCGGACGAAGGTCGTCAGCGGTGCAGGGTTTGAGCGTAGCCGGGTTCAAAAACGGCGCGTGCTGCTCTTTCATAAACGCTTTCACGTTCAGCCATGCTTTGGGCATATCCTTTTCATTAATATAGATCTTGTAGGGAATTTTGCTCATACTTTGCTACAACCTCCTTGTTTTTTTATTTTCGCCCGTCGGGAGCAATCCGCATACGCACCTCGCCGCATCTCTTGTCCGCTTTTGCACAAATGCGTCTTGATAATACCATACAGGTATTACCTGCGCCGCCTTCGCACAAAATCAATCCAAGATCTGCTGCCGATGAGCATATTCGTCTTGCTCCCTCCGGGCTGACTTTTTCTTGTTTTGTCTGTACGTCGGCGTTCCGCCCGCTTTTGCACAAATGCGTCTTGATAATACCATTCGGGTATCACCTGCGCCGCCTTCGCACAAAATCAATCCAAGATCTGCTGCCGATGAGCATATTCGTCTTGCTCCCTCCGGGCTGA
>CALWHM010000009.1 GCA_944380395.1 uncultured Clostridia bacterium
ACGCCGCCCGCGGCTTCCACTCTCTGCTGCCAAGTGCGCATCCATTCGCCGTCGCCCCAATCGTAAGAGCCGAACAGCCCCACTTTTTTGCCCGAAAGCGACCCTTCGACGGACGAGAAAAACGGTTCGAATTCGCCCTCTTCAAGTTCCTCTGCTCCCATTGCCGGGCAGCCGAACAACAATGAGTCACTGCTCAATATATCGCCGCTTGCCGCGGAAACGGGCAGAAGTTCGACCTCCGCACCCGTATTCTTTGCGCCCTCTGCAACGGCGTTTGCCATTGCCTCCGTATTGCCCGTACCCGACCAATACACGATAGAAACTTTCATAAGATACCTCCTGAAAAATATTTTTTTATCCTACATTAAAAATCTGCGTGAGCGCCCGCCCCCTGTCCATGTGCCGACAAATACAGGCGGAACAGCGGCGGAACCGCTCGAACATGCGCGCCGCTTCGCCTGCATTTTCGTACACCTTCCACGCGCCGCAAAGGATACAACCGTCGGGATTGCGCAGAAAGCCGCACACGTCGCCGAGCGGATAACCGAGGAACACGCCGATCTCGTGCGGAAATTCGCCGTTCATGCGGCATTTCAACTGTTCCAGCGCTTCCTCCGCCGAAGCGTATTCATACCCGAACCGCGCAAGAAACGCTCTGACGTCCGGCAAAAAGAGATATTTTTCCAGCCTCTCTTTATGGCAGACATAGACGAGCAACCGTTCCTCGTCCTCCCGCAGAAGTCTGAACAGGAAACCTTTCCTTGCAAAGCGACGTGAAAGCGTTTGAACGACGTTCTCCTCCCCTTTCCGCAAACTGACAAGGCTGGCAATTTTCAGCCCCGCGAACGTAACGCCGCAATGACGGCCGATGGCATATTCCGTTCCGCTCATTTTGCTCCTTTGAGTTCGCTATTGCGAACTATGTGTTTTTTTATAACCAAGTCAAAGCAAAGACGGACTCGCCCTGAAAGGCGTCTTTTGCGCGCTTTGCGGCTCATCCTCATTGCAATACAACAGTGTGTATTGCCGCTTCGTCGGTCGCCACAATTCATCGCAAAATGCGCTCTTTCAGGGTGCGTAGCAATCGTAAGCGGGCAGATTGCCGCAGGTGCAAGGCAAAGCCCGCAGGCAATACAGCGACGTATTGGCAAGGGCTTTAACGCAGCAGATGTGGTGAGATACCCGTTTCCGATCGGGTTCGCTTTTACTTTGACTTGGTTTAGTTCGCATATGCGAACTTGTTATCATTATACACGGAAGGGCGACGCTTGTCAACCCTTCCGCTCAAGTTTTTTCAGATACGCCACTCGCCCGACTGTTGTTGCAGTTTGCACATCTTGGCGTAGATGCCGCCCTTTGCAAGCAGTTCTTCGGGGCTTCCCTGCTCGGCGACTTTGCCTTCTTTCAAGAGGACGAGCTTATCCGCGCCCTCCACCGTGCGCATGCGGTGCGCGATGATGAGCACGGTTTTGCCCTTGACAAGGCGGGAAATAGCGCGCTGGATGTGCGTTTCGTTCTCCGCGTCGAGGGACGCAGTCGCTTCATCGAGGAGGATGACGGGCGAATCTTTGAGAAGCGCGCGGGCAATGGAAATGCGCTGCCTCTCCCCGCCCGAAAGCGCCGAGCCGTTTTCGCCGATCATCGTCTGATACCCTTCGGGGAGTTTTTCCACGAATTCGTCGCACTGCGCCTCCCTTGCCGCGGCGAGCACCTCCTCATCCGTAGCATTCTGCCGTCCGATGCGGATATTTTCCATTACGGTGTTGTTGAATAGCGTGACGTCCTGAAAGACGATGGAATATGCCGAAAGCAGTTTTTCGGGATCGACCGTCTTGACGTCCGTGCCGCCGAGCGTTATCTTGCCGCTGTCTGCGTCCCAAAACCTTGCGGCAAGTTTGGCTGCCGTACTCTTTCCGCCGCCGGACGGGCCGATGAGTGCCGTAACTTCCCCCTGCTTTGCCGTAAACGACACGCAGGAAAGCACTTGCTCGCCCGTGTTATAGGCAAAAGACACATTATCGAACACGATGTCAAAGCCCTGCGTTTTCAGCTCCGCCGTACCCGGCTGAACGGGATAGTTTTCGATCTCGTTCATTCTCTCGATGGGAATGTTCGTAGAGATGATTGCGGCAAGGTTTTGCAGCGACGAACTTAAAGGATCGTACAGCCGCGACACTACCAGAAGATACATAAAGAACGTAAGCACGGTTATTGCGTTACTTGCAAGCAGCATTCCGCCGACAAGCGCAACGGTGCCGATGCCGAGTTTCAAAATCATACCAGCGGGAACGACGAACAGCGCGCTGCCGAGTTCGGACGCGATCATGCGCTTTTCCTGCAAATCAATCTTTTTATCCAAGCCTTCAAGATACTTTTCTTCCGCGTTGTTGGACTTTAAGTCACGCATGGTTTCGAGAGCTTCCTGAATGCCCTCCGCTACGGCGAGTTTTGCCTCCGTCTGGCGGCGGGTAAACCAGTTCTGCACCTTGCCCGAAAACGCGACGATGGCGAGCGATACGGGCAACACCCACAGCGCGGCTAGAGCCAACCTCCAATCGAATATGAACAAGCAGACGGCGACGATGACCGTGGAGATCATAGAGCCGAAAAATTCGGGGATCCAATGTGAAAACGACTGTTCGAGCGTCGTGCAGTCCGCCATAATGGTCGTGGTGAGGTCGGAAAGGTCGCGCTTTCCGAAGAAGGAAAGCGGCAACTTGCGCAGCTTTTCCGCAAGCGAGATACGCCGCACGGAACTTTCTTTATACGTTGCGTAATAGGTCGCGCCGTACACCCAGCGGTAGGAAAAAAGAATGAGGAGAACGGCAGCGATCATACCGACGATATAGATCCACAAATGGTTTTGCGGCACGCCGCCCTCATACAAGTCTGCTACAAGCAGATATAAAAGGCTGACGGGCAGCATGAGCGTGAGATTGTGTACCACGCAGGAAACGGTGGCGATGACAAGGTCTTTTGCGCCCTGCCGTGAGAGCGCGTATTTTTTCATGATGTAATTCAGCATTTAGCACCTCCTACTTTCCACGAAATCGAGGTCTGATACTCCTTATACATATCGCTGTAAATCCCCTTTCGCTCCATAAGCTGCACGTGCGTGCCTTCTTCTGCGATTTTACCGTCTTTCAAAACGTAAATCTTATCTGCGTTCTGCACGGTGGTGAGGCGGTGTGCGATCATGATGACCGTTCTGCCATTCGCGAGCCGTTCAAACGCACGCTGCACCGCCGCTTCGTTTTCGGGGTCGGCAAACGCCGTCGCTTCGTCCAAGACGAGCACGGGCGCATTTTTGAGCATGACGCGCGCAATGGCAATACGTTGCTGCTCTCCGCCCGAAAGGTACACGCCCTTGCTGCCGATGACGGTGTCCACGCCATGCGGGAACTTGTTCAGAATATCGTCGCATTGTGCGTTATGGAGAGCGGCGAGCACCTCTTCCCGCGTTGCAGAAGGTCTGCCCATGCGCACGTTTTCAAAGATGGAAGTTTTGAGCAGTTTGCTGTCCTGAAAGACATAAGCGACGGTATCGTTCAGCGTCTGCCTGTCAATATCCTTGACGTTGACGCCGCCCACTTTGACCGCGCCCGACGCCGTATCCCAAAAACGGGCTACAAGTCCCGCAGCCGTCGTCTTTCCTCCGCCGGAGGGCCCTACAAGCGCCACCGTTTCACCCGCTTTTACATCAAGAGTGATGCCGTCGATGGCGTTCCTGTCCGCACCTTCATATGCAAACGTCACGTTCTCAAACGTAACGGAATTATCCTTCGGGGTCTGCGGCGCGGACGGTTCGGGCAGCGGCTTGATCGCCAAGATACCGTCGATACGCTGCAAGGCGTCGGAAACGATCATATTGTTTTCGCTCATAAACATGACCTTCATCAGCGTGACCGAGATGATGGGCGTAAAAATGATATAAAAGATGAGGTTCAGAAGGAAGGCTCCGTCCACACCGCCCGCAGTAAAGCAAAGCCCCGCGATGATGAGCGGCACGAACACGCAGTTAATAGCGGTCGTGAATGCGACCATCGGCCACATCAGGCTTTTGGTGTAGGCGACTACCCATGTATGGTAACTGTCTATGGAGCCTTTGAAACGCTTGAAAGAGAATACCGTCTGCCCGAATGTCTTGACGACGGGTACGCCGCGCACATATTCCACCGCCTCGTTGTTCATGTTTTCGAGCGCGCTCTGATACTCTTTCATCTTGCGCGCCATGTCCTTTCCCGTCATTTTGGACATGATGATAAAGCCGAGGACGGTCGGAATAAGGCTCAAAAGTCCAAGCCGCCAGTCGAACACGAAGAGTAGCACGATCATCCCGACGGGCGTTGCGAACGCGCCCACCATGTCGGGAAGTTGGTGCGCAAGATATGTTTCCGTCGCCCCGCTCGATTCGTTGACGATACGGCGCACCCTGCCGCTGCCGAGGCTGTTCATAAATCCGACGGGGAGCGTTCCGATATGGCGCATCGCCTTTTTTCGCATATTGCCCGCCACGCGGAACGCCGCAACGTGCGAGCACATAAGCGCCGCGAAATAGACGAGCATGGAAATAAGCGCGCTGCCGACCGCCCACCATCCGTACACGGAAAGACTTCCCTGCACCGCGGCAAAATTTCCGTCCGCTTGGATGACTTCACGCACTATAAGCCACACGAAGACGAACGGCACGAGCGCCATGAGCGCGCTGACGGCGGAAAGCACCCACGAAAGATAGGTGAGCACCCTTCGCCGACCGGCATAGTCCATCAAAACGGAAAAGCTGCCCTTCCCTTTTGCCTTACTTTGCATAAATACCTCCTATATATCAAGTTCACCATCAGGTTCGTTATAGCGAACTCTGTATCAAAAAAATATGGTTTTGCTCCCGCTTTCCGCGCAGTTCGTATATGCGAACTATATGCCCGAAAGAGCGGGGCTTAAAGCCCCTGTTTTTCCTTATATTACGACAAGCCCATAAGCTTATCCCAACCCGCATAGAAGAACTCGCAGACGGCGTCCACATATTCCATTGCGTCCTCTTTGGGAAAGTCGTGCGCGACCACCTCGAACACGCCGTTAAAAAGAGCGCTTGCAAGCATATGGTTGATGTCCCGCCGAACCGTCCTGACGTGAGCGCCGCTTTCGCGCAGCACGCACATAAAGCGTTCGGTGCTTTCCGTTTCATAGTCGATCATTCGGTCAATGTAATGCTCGTAGCTTGAACCCGCGCTGTGGCAGACGATGAGTTTGAAGCTGTCAAAGTAGTCGTAGATGATGTCCATCATCACGCGCATCTTGCCCGAAGTGTAAGAGTGCATCTCCCCTTTCTGCTGCTCCGCGGGAAAGGCGGCAAAATTTTCCTGCACGTCCGAAAAATAGGAGTACAGTTTTTCCGCGCCCTCTCCCACAATGCAGCGGAACATTTCGTCCTTGTCCGCAAAGCGGCTATATAGCATTCCCGTAGTAACGCCCGCGCGTTCCGCGATCGTGCGCATGGAGGCGTCCGCAAAGCCCCTTTCCATAAATTCCGCTTTGGCGCACTCCAAAAGTTTTGAGTTGATGCTTTCGTCTTTTACCTTCATATTCTGCCCTGTTTTACTCGATAACAATGTTATTATAACACCGTTATTTTATTCTGTCAACAATATTATATGTGTTTCAAGTAAAAAAATTACTCGTTAAAAAATCGCAAG
Organism: uncultured Clostridia bacterium; assembly: GCA_944380395.1. Lineage (GTDB taxonomy): Bacteria > Bacillota > Clostridia > Christensenellales > UBA3700 > Alloclostridium. Next base: position 5,694 of record CALWHM010000009.1, read on the forward strand.
CTTTTAGCGTTTTGCGATTTGCCAGCTGATTTATCGATCTGTGCCGCCTGTTTTCACGTCTTTATAAAAGAGCCGACGTAAGACGCGATCGCTTGCCTTTCAAAACGGGAGCGCGGTATCGTCTTTTACTTCTTCAAGCGCGTCGTTTTCAAAATCTGTTATTGCAATAAACAGCCGTGCGAACGCAAGCGCCCAACTTAACGGATCGTTTCTGGCTTTATCGCTTTCTTTACTGTTCGGATTGAAAAAAATATCGTAATCGGCAAATATATCCGTCCAAAAATTCAAATGATCCAGCTTTTCCGCAATACGCAATATATCCGTATGTTCGATGTCTTGTTCCCCGTCTTCAAGCATCTCTTTGACTTTTGCCGCTTGGACTATATCCGCCAGTGCGAATACGGGATTGTTAAAAAAGAATCCGTATGATTTTGCATACATTTGAAAAAAGTCAAAAGGCGTGTTATACGAAGATGTTTTATGCCGCACAAGAATGATACTGTCTTCCGTAAAATCAAAAAACTTTTCAACCGCCTCTTTCAAAGACGGAGCGCCTATCAAATGCGCGGGAGTGATCCCGAACCGCGACATACAATCCCCGTCGTCATATAAATTTTCGGCTTTCACTCCGTCCAATCCGATAAAATTTGTATAGTGCTCGCATATTTTTCCGTTTTGTATCTTCACCGCCGCTATCTCCGCGATCGGCGCGCAAGTGAATTTCAATCTTTCCTTGCTTTTGCTATCCGCCAACTCGCCGGAAACCCAATCCAAAACCGTAAATTCCACCATCACGTATGTATTCTTTTTTGTGTTATACATTGTAAAACCTCTCATATGCAAAATATTTATTGTATACAGAATAACGCAACCAATGTACCGAAAACGGGATAATACTTGCCTATGTCAAGCACACGTTATGGTGACAAGTCGATTTTGCTTACACTATATTAAATTCGCCGCATTCGGTAACACCTATCGCAACAGTAATGCTCGTCGCGGGAAAGTATATACTTATCTTTTTCAAGATCATAGAATTTTATCACCATTTTTATCTCAGTGTCGGTAATACAGCGATCAAGATATAAAAGATATTTCCCTTTCTTGACGTCAAATAACAGCCTTCCGCGCGGATATGCCGCAAAATCCGCATACGGAAAACGCTTGTTACTCAGTTTATCCCACATCTCAAAATGTGAATAAGGATAATCGACAAAGTCTTTTTCTTCTTGTTCCTCAAAGGCGTAATCAATCCTGTCCGCGATCATTTCGCCACATACAAACCAAAAAATTCCTGTTTTGATTATCATCCTATACTTCTTTGTGCACGTATTTTATCTCTTTCGGCTTAACCGTGTCGATGAGTTTTTGAATTGCGTCGCTGTCGGCATGTCCGGACGTATGCAAGGTGTAAATCGGACATTTCTGCCGTTCGAATATTTCGAGCAATCGTTTTATATCATCTTTTTCGCGGTATGTCTTGTTAAAAAGTTCTACATCAAAATTCATTCTGTTCCTCTCCTCTACCATCTGTAATATATAAATCATATTTTCATAAAAAAAGTCAAGCGTTTTTATTGACGATATGGAATACCCACCCCGTAAAATATCGAAGCGTCCCTAAAACCAAGTGACAGTGGTAGGCGAATCGTGAGAAAAAATAACGAGAGGCTGCAGCCTCTCGGATATTTTTCAATCGGTTTTTCTCCTATATTGCTTATTTATATAGGATTACTTTCCGGCGCTTTCGAGATTATAAAGCTCCTTGGACAAACGGGAGATCTTGCGGGACGCGGTATTGTCCTTGTACACGCCGTCGCTCTTTGCCCTGTCTATAAGGGAAACGGTTTCGGGCAGAAGCTTTTTGGCAAGCTCTACATCGCCCGCGGCTATGGCGGCGCGGAACTTCTTCACGCTGTTTCTCACGCGGGTACGCTTTGCAACGTTCCTCTCGTTTGCTTTTTCGTTGGTTATAACTCTCTTCTTCTGAGATTTGATTTGCGGCATTTTTACTCCTCCGATATGGATACTTTCCTGTTATTTGCTAGTCAATTTTAGCATATAAAAAAGGGAAAAGCAAGGAATTTATCCATATTTATTATATTTTTTTACTTTTCGGGCACACTTTCGGCATGGAATACAACTCTTTATTGCTCGAATCTTCCGCCGTTAAAGGCTTAAAGGAGGAAGAATTCGTGCGCCGCGGCTGCCGCATAACGCACGGACTGCTGCCTTCCGGCGGAGAATACTACACTTTGACGGAGCGCGGCGACGCGCCTTTGGTAAAGCTTTTGTCCGACTATATCAAAAAACTGGCGGGCGAAGACCCGGACCGCATACTCATTGTGGGCTTGGGCAACCGCGGCATGACGGCGGACGCCTTGGGCAACACCGTTTTAAGCCGTCTTAGCGCGGGCGGCAAGCCTTACTTTTGTCTGATAGCGCCGCAAGTGAGCGTGACCACGGGCGTGGAGAGCGCGGAAATAGTCGCCGGCATAAGCGAGCGCGTCCGTCCCGATCTGACTATTTTGGTGGACACCCTCTCCACCTCGCGCTACGAACGCTTGGGCAGATGTTATCAGCTGGGCAACTTCCCTCTTGTACCGGGAAGCGGCGTGGGAAACGCCAAAGTTTTGACGACAAAAACAAAAACTCTTTCCTTGGGCGTGCCGTTGGTGATAAAGCTGGGCGCCCTGGGCGTGGAAGCGCTAAAAGACCACGTGGTCACCCCCGCCGATATAGACGAGCGGGTCGCCGTTTGCGGAGAAAATATCGCAAAAGCGATAAATACGGCGTTCGGAAAATGAAGCGACTCTCCGCCACGGCGGACAAAAGCGTCCGCGCAAAGCCGTCAACCGGACGGCTTTTTCGTTTGTCTTATTTTTTCAACGCATTCTTCCCAAAGACGGGAGATAAACTCGTTCTGCAAGCGCTGGCAGACGTTAAGCCCGGCATTGCGGCGTGCAGTGTTTCCGAAAGCGGTTGCAACAGCGGCAAATGCAGTGCAATAAAAGTGATTGTAAGTGATTAAAACGCTTCGGCGAAAAACTTAACCGCCGAATATAAAACCTCATGCCCGCTTACGCTTTTACGGTTAATTGTTAGCCTGTTTTCGGAAAATATTCGTCAAAACCTTATTTATTGAGTCTTTGCCTGCCTGCGAATAACAGCCGTAATTAAAAAATATCCCTCCGGAAAATCATGATTTCCGAGGGATACTTTTTATTCTTCGAATACTTCTATCAGGGCTTTTTGCTGCTTGGGGGATAATTTGCGGAAACACTGCAACATCTGCCTTTCGGTTTCGCTCAATATCTCCACCCTTTCGTTTTCCAAAAAGAATTGCGAAAGCGTTATTCCGAATGCGTTGCAAATGCATTGCAAAGTCTCTAACTTCGGAGGCGATTTCCTTGCATACAGCGAACTGAGCGTTGCAATCGGAATCCCCGCCTTTTGCGCCAATTTATAGTCCGTCCAACCGCGTTGCCCCTGTAAAACCTTTATTTTTCCAAGTATATCCATGTATGTATTATACTATGCATTTGTATACGGCTATATTCTGCAATTGCATTGACATTTTTTCGCGTTTGCAATATAATGATATTGAATTTGCGTAATATACGGGGGTGTTTTGTTGTCACAAAATCAGACCAAATCGAAAAAACGCGTGCGCGATCACGGGGAAGTTTTCACGGCGGAGTGCGAAGTTAAGGCGATGTGTGACCTTGTGAAGGACGAAACCGAACGCATAGACAGCCGTTTTTTGGAACCCGCTTGCGGAACCGGCAATTTTCTTGAGGAAATTCTTACGCGCAAACTTGCCGTCGTCAAGAAATTGCATAAGTCCAACCCCTATGATTATGAACGGTACGCCGTGCTTGCCGTCACGAGCATTTACGGCGTGGAGATACTTGCGGACAATGCGCAAGAGTGCCGCGAACGCTTATTTGCGTTGTGGAACAAGGAATACACCGCCGTGTGTAAAAAATCGGCAAACGACGAAACGCGGGAAGCGGTGAAATATATCCTTTCAAAGAATATTCTTTGCGGGAACGCCTTGACGCTTATGTGTGTGGACGAAAACCAAAAAGACACCGATACGCCCATCATCTTTCCCGAGTGGAGCTTGCTTGGGACAAAGTTAAAGCGGCGCGATTTTAGATTGGACGTAATGCTAAAAGCGGGAGATAAACCCAACCGCGGGCAATCTTCTATGTTTGAAGAGGATATATACAAATATTTGTCCGTTAATCCCGTAACGGGAGAACTTATGGCGGAACCTATATGCGAATATCCGCCCGTACATTACAGGAGAGTGCAAGAAAATGGCTGAAACTTTTTTTGATAAAATCTATAAAAACAAAACTTTGCACACGCCCGACGTGCTTTCCTGTTTGGCAAATTTGAGCAATGACGAAGTATTTACCCCGCCCGACATTGCAAACAAAATGCTCGACCTTTTGCCGCAGGAACTGTTCAAGGACCCAAACACCACTTTTTTGGATCCTGCGTGCAAGACAGGCGTGTTTTTGCGTGAGATAGCCAAACGGCTGATTGTGGGCTTGCAGGACGTTTTTCCGAATTTGCAGGAGCGCCTGGACCACATATTCCATAAGCAACTTTACGGCATTGCGATTACCGAACTTACCAGCCTGTTATCCCGCCGCAGTCTTTATTGCAGTAAATATCCCAACGGCGAATATTCCGTATCGCAATTTGATACCGCAGACGGAAATATCTTTTTCCGCCGCGTAAAACATACTTGGGTGAATAAAAAATGCAAATTTTGCGGAGCGAATCAACAAGAATATGACCGCGGCGATGATAAAGAAAATTACGCATATGAGTTCATACATACTTTAGACCCGGAGAAAATTTTTAATATGAAATTTGACGTAATTATCAGCAATCCGCCTTATCAGTTGAGCGACGGCGGCGCACAATCAAGTGCAAAACCGATTTACAACTTTTTTGTTGAACAGGCAAAAAAATTGTCTCCTCGATATATTTGTATGATTATTCCTGCTAGGTGGTATGCGGGCGGTAAAGGTCTGGATAGTTTTCGCAATAATATGTTGCATGACGACCGCATTTGCGTTATCCATGATTATCCTAATGCTTCTGACTGCTTTTCAGGGGTCGAAATTAAGGGTGGTGTTTGCTACTTTCTATGGAGCAACGCTTATCATGGACTTTGTACCGTATATTCCCACTTAAACGCAGAAAATACCTCACAATTGCACCGTCCGCTATTAGAAGCAAATTGCGACACCTTCATACGCTATAATGAAGCTATCGGCATTTTACATAAGGTGCTCTCTTTTAATGAGGAATCTTTTTCTAAGCTCGTCTTTGCTGCTAAAACTTTTGGATACCGAACTTATTTTACCGACTTTGATATAAAAAATGCTCCTGGCAAATACGATAGGAAAGATATTGTTTTGCTTTATGCAAACCATTCGCAAGGATATATGTATAGAAAATCCTTTACTACAGGAGTAAAGTATATAGACAAATGGAAAATTTTTATTCCAGAAGCAGTTGGCAGTGGTAATCTGGAAACCACGATACTAAAACCAATTCTCGGAGCCCCGGGGACAGCTTGTACCGAAACATATATTATGAATGGACCCTACGAAAATGAGCAAACAGCAAAAAATGCTATATCATATATAAAAACAAAGTTTTTTCATTTCATGATGGGGTTAAAGAAAAATACTCAACACACTACAAAATCTGTCTATCAGCTTGTCCCTATGCAAGACTTTTCAAAGCCGTGGACGGACGAAGAATTATATAAGAAATATAACCTATCAAAAGATGAAATAGCCTTTATCGAAAACATGATAAAACCTATGGAATAATGCGTATGTTTTTATATTGACTTTTACATATTGATATGTTAAAAAATATTAAATAACGCTTAAGTGAGGTAATGTATGAATAAAGCAATTAATGTAGCAACATCTTTTATGAAAAAGTACAACATTCCAAGTGCTACCTTGTATCACTATTGTCCTCTTTCTACACTTCTAAGTATTATCGAAAGCATGGAACTTTGGCTTGGTCGTACTGCGTATATGAATGATACTCAAGAAGTGTATTATTTTATCAATAATTTAAATAGTTGCTTACAGAAAACTCTCCCTAAAAATAAATTACAACGTTGCAATACCATATTTAAAGAAGTGGATCGTCAGATACTTGAAGAGTCTCGCTATGCTTTCTGCTTGTCCGAACTATATGATGACGCTGCGCAATGGGAAAGATATTCCGATAATGCCTGCGGCGTTTCCCTTGGTTTCAACCCTACTGTACTTATAGCTCTTATACATAATATCCCTCTCACGTTTACACAAGTAGTTTATGGCTATGACCCCATGAATCACGATGTCTATAAAGTGTTGAAGGAGTATATTGAAAACGATCCGTTCATTGATGATTTTCGTAAAGTCGACGGTATAATCAGCAATATGTTGGCATGTGCAATAAAGTATAAGCACGCAAGTTTTTCCTCCGAGCAAGAATGGCGGGTAGGCACCCTGTTGAGCGATAATAACAGCTCACAGTTTTGCCCCGATTTCCGTCAAGATTTCAAATTAATGAGTAATGGCTCTGTAAGGAGCGTTGTCGTTTTAGATCTAAAACGCCGCTGTTCGCGATTTGACATAGCCTTTGATGACTTGTTTGACAATATAATAATAGGTCCTCGTTCAAAACAAAGCGTTGGAGAATTTCAAGGTTATTTGAAAAAATTAGGTCATGATAAATTGGCTGAAAAAGTATACAAATCAACATGCCCTTTACGCTAACATGGAGTAAAAAATGGCAAATAATATAAGTCTTTCCGAAATACTGCATACCCGCCCTGCCGTGGTGCCCACGATATACGGCTACATACTGCCCGATTTGAGCGATCACGACGGATATATAAAGATAGGTTATACCGACCGCGACGTGGAAACACGCATACGCGAACAGTTACATGCGGCGGCGATAAACTTCAAAATTTTATTCAAGGAATCGGCAATGCGACCGGACGGCACCTGCTTTACGGACAAGGACGTGCACAGACTGTTAAAGCGCAAAGGCTTTTTGCAGTTAAATGCGGGCGCTGACAGGAACGAATGGTTTAAGTGTACCCTTTCGGACGCGCTTACGGCGGTTGAAGAACTGAGGACGGAAACGCGGTTCGAGGGTAACCGCACGTGGAATTTTACCATGCGGCGCGAACAAAAAGCCGCCGTGGACATGACAAAGGCTTATTTTTTGCAGGCAAAAGCGGACGACCCTTCGCGCCCGCCCAAATTTTTATGGAATGCGAAAATGCGCTTCGGAAAGACCTTTGCCACATACGAGCTTTGCAAGGCGATGAATTTCAAAAAAATTCTCGTGCTCACATTCAAGCCCGCCGTGGAATCGGCATGGCAGGAAGACCTTACCCGCCATGTGGATTTCAAGGGCTGGCAGTTTGTTTCCAACAAAGAAGCGCGCTTTGACGCGAAAAAGCTGGACGAACAATACGAAGCCTGTGACAAGACAAAGCCCATTGTGGTATTCGGCTCATTTCAGGACCTGCTGGGCACGAATGAAGCCGGCGGCATAAAGGCAAAGAACGAATTTATCCACGCTACCAACTGGGACATAATAATATTCGACGAATACCACTTCGGAGCATGGCGCGAAAACGCAAAAAATCTGTTTGAGAAGTTTGACGAAGAAGACAACGATTTCGACCTTGAAAAATATCAAACGGAAGAAGCCGGCAATGCGATAAACGAAACTTTTCTTCCCATAACGTCCGCACATTATTTATATCTGTCGGGCACGCCGTTCCGCGCGCTTAATTCGGGTGAATTTTTAGAAGATCAGGTTTTCAATTGGACTTATTCCGACGAACAATCCGCAAAAGAAACTTGGGACAATTCTTTGGGAGAAAACCCTTATGCCTCCTTGCCCAAAATGGTAATGCTCACATATAAAGTGCCCGATTCGATAACCGCAAACGTGGCGATAAACGAAGGATATGACGAATTCGATATAAATGAGTTTTTCCGCGCGGAAGTGCCCGAAAAAGGCAAGTTGGACTCTGCGCGCTTCGTATACGAAGAGGACGTGCAGAAGTGGCTTAAAATGATACAGGGAAACTATATGCCTGTGGACGGCTTAAAGCTGGGCGCGGAACGCCCGCCCATGCCCTTTTCCGACACAACGCTTTTGAACGTACTTTCGCACACCTTATGGTTTTTACCCAATGTGGCAAGTTGCTATGCAATGTATAACTTGCTCAAACAAAAGCAAAACAACTTTTTTGCCGATTACAAAGTCGTAGTCTGTGCGGGAGCCAAGGCGGGGATCGGGCTGGACGCATTGCGTCCCGTTTTGAGCGCTATGGGGGACCCTCTGACCACCAAGACGATAACCTTATCCTGCGGCAAACTTACTACAGGCGTCACCGTTCGCCCGTGGGCGGGAGTTTTTATGCTGCGCAATTTAAAGTCGCCCGAAACATATTTTCAAACCGCTTTCCGCGTGCAATCTCCTTGGGAAATAACAAACGATAAAGGAGATAAGGAGATAATCAAGCAGGAGTGCTATATCTTTGACTTTGCCTTAGAACGCGCCTTGCACCAAATATCCGACTATTCGTGCCGTTTGAAAGTGGACGATACAAGCCCTGAGCAAAAGGTTTCGGAGTTCATATCCTTCTTGCCCGTGCTTGCCTTTGACGGTTCGTCAATGAACAGAATAGACGCGCAAGATATTCTTGACATCACCTATGCCGGGACTTCCGCCACCCTGCTTGCAAAGCGTTGGCAAACGGCGCTTTTGGTCCATGTGGATAACGATACGCTGAAAAAGCTGCAAAACAATCAAGCCGCGCTGGACGCACTTATGCGGATAGAGGGCTTCCGCTCTTTGAATACGGAAATTCAAACCATCATCAACCGCTCTGAAAAGGTAAAGAATCTCAAAAAAGAAAAAGGCGACAACCTGACGCCCAAACAGAAAAAAGAGCTTTCCGAAGAGGAAAAGCAGACAAAATCCTTGCGCAAACAAGTGCAGGAAAATCTTTTGAAGCTTGCCGCTCGTATTCCCGCCTTTATGTACCTTACCGATTACCGCGAACAGACAATTAAAGACGTCATCACTCAAATAGAACCCCAACTGTTTCAAAAAGTCACGGGACTTACGGTCAAGGATTTTGATGTGCTGTGCTCAATCGGTTTGTTTGACGCGGAAAAAATGAACCAAGGCATTTTCGGCTTCCGCAAATACGAAAATTCCAGCCTTTCTTATACGGGCATTGACAAGCACGAAGGCGAAGCTGTGGGCGGCTGGGATACGGTTTTGCGCCGCGAAGAATACGATGCGTTATATTCAAAACAACAAGCCTCTTTGACAGAGTTCGAAAAAGTCCTTATTCCGGAAAAATACCGCAAAACCGCCGAGGACAACGCCTCTCCTTCCCTTTCAAAATCCATCGAGCCCTTGAATGAAGAACCCGCAATCAATTGGGAAGAAATACTTGCGAATGTGCACTTAAATACGAATGTTATGCATAAAAAATTCGGAAGCGGCTCCATTTCTTGGATAAGCTCCGACAAAAAATATCTGCGCGTAAAATTCGCCGTAGGCGAAAAGCAATTCGTCTTTCCAAACGCCTTTATATCTGGCTTTTTGACCGTGCAATAAGCTCCTACACGTGCCGCCTTTCCGCGTCGCACAAATAAAAAAGCCGAACCCAACAGTTCGGCTTTTATGTTTGTGGTGGAGCTGAGGGGAGTTGAACCCCTGTCCGAAAAACTTAAAGCGGCGACTTCTACATACTTAGCCGATTGTTATTGTTCCCTCAAAGCCGGTCAAACGGCAAACCTGCCTATCGGAAAGCCGCTTGTCTTGCAATCCGTGCCGCGGCGATCACGGTTGCCCTGTTCCGCTTGGTTCTGCCGGAGCGGGATCGCGGAACTTCCCGTCCGACACTCCGCTATATGTTAAGCAGCGAAGGCGAGCGTTTGAGCGCTCTCGTTTCTGTTATTGTTTGCGTTTAATTTTAATTTCCGTTTTTACGAAGACGAGCCTTCGGTATGCTTACTCCGCCCGCCATTCCCCGTCGAATGCCGGAACAGCCCCTTGGATATTACATTATATATTATATGCAAGAATCTGTCAACAGCGAAAAGTTGCAGTTTTTGCAATAATACTATCTTTTATATTATTATATGAAATATTGCATTTTTTAATAATTTGTGTTATTATAATTATAAGGAGCAACTATCGCTATGAATACAGACCACGCTTGGAAATTGTCATATTATAACTTAATCATAGACAACTTTAATGATGTTGTTTGTATTTGGAATACTAAGCACGGCTCTGTTGTTCAACTCGATAAAGACATCTATTCTTGTTTTGAAAAAAATTTTTTCGACTCAATTCCGTCGTCAGACCTCGCCTCTTATATTAAAGAAGGGCTTTTGGTACCGCAAGACTTAGATGAACAACAAGAAATACTTTTTACCGCTCGGCAAAGGCAATACTCCTTAGGTCAGTCATCGTTAGGTTTCGTTATTGCTCCAACAGTCGCATGCAATTTTAGATGCCCATATTGTTTTGAACAAGGTATTGATCGTTGCGGTTATATGTCAAAAGAAACTCAGCGGCTATTTATTGATTTCCTTGAAAAACTTCTGCATAATAATGCTAATATTAAGAATGTAAGGATAACTTGGTTTGGCGGAGAACCTTTACTTGCTTATGATAGCGTCATTGTTCCGTTGCAAAGCAAAATTATCGCTTTATGTCATAAAATGAATGTGACGGTTGCTTTTAGCATTATTACCAACGGATACTTTTTAACCTCTGAAAAACTTGATTTTCTATTTAAAATCGGGCAAACAAAATTTGTTCAATTAACACTTGACGGTTCGGGCGAAGAATATGCAAAGCGTAAAAGCACTTCGATTGATGCTTTTTACAGGGTTGTTGATAATTTACTTAACTTGTCTGATTATTTGCACAAAAACACTATAGATGCAAAAATTAAGGTCAGGCTCAACGTCGACAATGATAATTATGAAGATGTTAAAAATCTTGCTTTGTCTTTAAAATCAGATTCGCGTTTTTGCGATAACATTGATTTCTCTCTGGAACGCTTACGCAAGTATGGTCATTGCCAAGAATTACAATCCTTTTGTACAACCGAGGAGTTTGAACATCTAAAATACGATTTCAATTCTTTTCTTGAAAAATCTTTCAAGTTCCCGGAACCTAAAACCGTTTTTTGCGGTCAGCATTGTATGAATGTATTTTGCGTCGGGATTAATGGTGAACTTTATAAATGCGAACACGATATCGGTATTCAAAAACACGCTGTCGGCAATATCCGGAACGGTTTGACATATAATAAGTATTTCTTGGATTTTATGGATTTGCCATTACCGAAAAAGTGCTTGAGCTGCAAAATACTTCCGGTATGTATGGGCGGCTGTCCTCATCGCCGACTTATGAATAACAACAATACAGAGTGCGATTTTACAATTAATAATCTTATTAAAGTTGTAAAACATTTTATTTCAGAAAAGGAGGTAAATTAAATGAAGGTTATCAAGGAAACGTCCGTTAATTATGGAAGCACTATTAGCGACTGTTGTGATGACTGTGATTGGGGAGTAGATTAATACAACTCTTTTCGGTTACCAACCTAAAAAGAAGGCAGTACGATATTTATCTATGCTTTAATTGCTCTACTAGTAGATAAATATCAGCAACTACTGCCTTTCTTTTTATGATTGCATTAGCTGATTAAACGAGTAGTTTGTCCATTGGCAAGAACAACTATCGCAAATGTGATTATATGTACACTTTAAACATTTTTTACTTGGTAAAACATAGCATTCGTCGTATATTTGTTTAACATATTCGGATTCACAATAGGCTTGCAGCTCCTCTCCGGTTGTAAAGTCGTTATAAAGTTGCCCGTATCTTTTCGTGTACATCGCACTACAAGGAATCAAATTCCCTTTGCTATCAAAAATATAATCCGATCGATCTTTTACCGGGCACCCTTTAGCCAGTTGACCTTTTTTTGCCAACATTTCAATAAAGTCTGCACCCCAAAAACATGCCGGAAATGTCGGAAAGACCCCTATTTGCTGACACGTTATATTGTCTAATTCTTCATATATTGCTTTAAATTTTTCCACTATTTTCCGAGGTTGCGTTCTTTCAATATAATTTTTATAACCGGAAGACATATCGTAGTTATACTCAAACGTAAATCTAAATTTTTTAATGCCGATCTTGCATAATCCCCCTATACATTCTAACAGCTTTGCAATATTCTCTTTTGTCACAACCATAAATGCCACAACCGAAATGCCTAATGACAGGCATTTTTCCATCCCGGCAATTACATTATTGTACATATCCACACCTGTAGTTTCTTTAAATATGTCCGCAGTACTGCCTTTAAGCGAAACAGATATATTGCTAACCCCATGCTTTCCTAATTCTTTCACGAACACCTTATCGCTTAGCTTAATACCATTAGTAAGGAAACCTGTCTTACATTGTTTATAATTAATATATGTAAGTAAATCTAATAAATTTGGATATAATGTCGGCTCCCCGCCAATTAATTTAATGTGTTTCACTCTTAATTCACTGAATATATCTACGATATGTTTTGCCACTGAAAGAGGCATGGTATCTTTATCGTCATAACCGACATCTTTTGCGTAGCACCATTTGCAACGTAAATTACACACTCTGTTTAAAGTTATGCACCCGTTCACAAAACTCATATACCGCCTCTTTCTTTTATTAAATATTTTGTTCCTTTATAAAGACTTTTCTCCTACAAGACCGCCTTGACCCTAATAGTTCACTTTTTCTTCTTTTCTTCCCTGCGTTTATCGTTGATCACGGTAAGGGCCTGTTCGTCGATGAGTGTTATGCCCTCTTTTTTGGCTATCTCCACCATTTGCGTGAGCGCGGCTTTTAAGAATACGCGCGGGATCTTGGTGAGTCTGCCGCACGCTTCGCGGGTGAATTTCACGTCGGGATCTATGCGTTCGGCGGCATAGATGACGGAGTTCACATCCCCTTCCTTTGCCTGTATCTTCTCCGCAATGGGACGGCGGAAACGCGAATACCAGAAGTTGGTGCTGTCGCGGTAGCCGTAGTCCACGGGGACGGGAGGGAAACCGCCCGCGGATACGCCGTTGATAATCGTATCGTAATACTTGCCCTTCATCCAAATTTTATCGATTTTCAGAATAAAGTGCGCGCCCCACTTGCTTGTTATGCCGTTGAAGCTGCGGTAAGGCGGCTCATACCCTTCCAAGTTGCCTGCCTTGTCCTCAAACGCGTTTTCCAGACTGTCGTCCCACGTGCATTCAAACACTTGGAAGGCTTCCTGCACTATCTTAGGGCGGCTGCCGTCTATCTTACTGGGGCTTAACGTGAACAGGCAGTCCTTCATCTTTTCTTCCGTGGTGTCGCCGGGGAAGCCCAAGCGCACCGCCTCGCGAAAGTATTTTTTGTCATCGGGGATAAAATTCAATGAAACCTTTTTTGTGCGCAAAATATTCTGAGCCGTGTTTGAACTGTTGCGGCATTCAAGCAACATTGCGTAATAGTCCTTGCCCGCGATGTAATAGGGAAAACACAGCGAATACGAACCCATATTGGTCATACCGTTTTCCGAAACCGTGCCCGCAAGCACTGTGGGCATAGGGAAAAATGCGGACGTTTGATAAAAATTGTCCACTATGCGCAGATCTCTGAAACCTTCTTCCTTTTTCATAATATACTCCTTATATCTTATACTTATATATTACTACCTTTATATGTTTATTTCAAGGGGTATTTTGCGATTTTCCCGCAAAACCGCTTTTCTCCCGCCCGCCCGCCGTTGTCTGTGACCGCGCGAAAAAGGTAAAAAGCGCGCCGATATTTGTCCGCCCCGTTCAGCCGCACGCTCTTATTTTCTTCTCGCTATTTTTGAGCGGCGAGGAATTTTCAATGATTTCATACAAAAAATATTTAGTATAAGTCTGTTTTATCTTGTTTGTGCGATTTATGAATATTTTTTGAATTTTTTAATGAAAAACGCTTGACAGGAACGCTGATTACAATTTATGATATTTATAACATCAAAATTCAAGGGGGCTTTATGAACAAAAAGTTTAACTTATCGGATATGTATGAGCCGGCGATGGCTTGTTTGGGTTCTGCCGTGCTGCTTTCCAACGACTACTCTACGGCTTATTACGAAAACGCGGACAAAATCATCGAATTTATATGTTCCGCTTACGGCAAAAAAGGACTTGCGGAAAATTTGAAGCAGACGCTTTTGCACTCTTTGAGTGAAATTATCACCGTTCTGGATTGCAGGCTTTTCCTCTCCCACGGAATGACGGTGGACGGTGCGGACGATTTTACGCAGCTTTTGGCGCAGAACAAGTGCCGCATGATATGTTCTTTCTGCGACATTGCAAACAGGCAGCCGGCGGATCCCGCGTATCATTGCCTGGACTACTCTTTCGTGCGCAAGTATAATCCCGTTCTCAGATATGCGGAGCTTTCCTACGCCTCCGCGGGCGGCATAGTTTCCGTGGTGAGATTGGTGGGCATAATGCAGGCGCTGGGCATTGGGTGCGAGAAGAACATACAAAACGCCGTGCGCCGCCTTAAACAGTGCGCGATGTGGGGCGACATATGCTCCATGCGCCTTTTAGGCTCCCTCTACGCCAACGAGGGGGACGCGCACAACGCGGAGATATTCGACCGACTTGCGCTTTTGTGCGTTGAATTTCTCAAAGAGGGCGTGACCGTGCTGCCCGACGAAAGCGCGGAAGGCAACTTGCAAGAGGCGGTAGAGCTTTATAACTGCATATCGTCCATATACTACGACCTTGTGGTCCGTTCGCAGATACAAAACATCGACCTCTCCTTTGTGGAGGCGCTGCTGCACACGGACAATTACAAAAAGCGTTTGGAGTATATCAACAATTATGAAAAGGGCTTGTGGAAAGAGGAGACGCATTCCAGCGTGAGCTCCATTCCCAGCATAGGATTCAGGGGGTAAAATATGAGCATAACAGATAAATATTTGCAAAGTTACATCTCCGCGCATTTGGAGAATTCTTACGAGATAAACTATACGGAGATCCCGGAGAGTCTGGGTTTGGAGACGTATTTTTACGACGAGCTGCCGAACACGGAAGTGAAGGGCTATCCGCTGGCGAGCGATTTTGCGGCGCCGGACGGCTCCGTTTATTCGATGACGGAATACGAAAAGCTTTCCGCCGCCAAGAAAAAGGAGTGCCGCCTGCGCTACCACTTCCTGCCCATAGAGCACGAGATATATCTGGGCACTACGGGAAGCGGCAAGACCACCGGCTGCATAGAGCCGCAGCTGCGCGCCATCTCCTCGCAAAAAAACAAACCGAACATCTTTGTGACAGACCCTAAGGGTGAACTTTTCAACCACAATGCGGAACATATGAAGAAAATGGGCTATCGCACTTTTGTGCTCAACTTCAAAAACACCACCCGCTCCAACAAGTGGAATCCGCTTTCCGACCTGCTGGAAGTGGTGCGGCAGATAAAGGGCGTGCGCGCTTCTTCTCCCGAACATTGCACGGGCAGGATACCCGACGGCGTTCCCAAAAACGCGCCCTCATCCGCCTTTGTTTCGGGCAGATATTATATGTTCGACGGCAAAGCGTTCCCCACCCTTGCCATGGCAAAGCAGATGAAGAAGGTGAAGGAAAACGACCTGAACGTGGAGCTTTCTTCCCTGATCAACAGTCTGGGCAACACCTTCATCAAGGTGGAGAGCACAAAAGACCCCACCTGGGAGAAGGCGGCGCAGGATCAGGTCAAAGGCTTTTTGCAGGCGATGTGCGACTATCTGCTCGACCCGTTCAGCGGCTTTACGGAGGATATGTTCACCATATACACGATGACGCAGCTTTTCAACGTGCTCAGGCGCGGAATGATGCGCAGATCGGATTCGCGTTCGCGTCCCGACGTGTTCACGCACCCTTTGGTAAAGAATCTGCCCCGTCAGACGCAGAATATGTTCGCTTCCGTATTCGCAAGCTCTCCCATAACCATGCTCTCGCACCTGAGCGTGCTGGGCAACAGTTTGGGGCCGTGGTGCAAACCGCACATCTACGCGCTCACCACGGGCAACGACATAGAGCTTTTCGATGAGAAGGACGATTCTCCCTTCGCCATCTTCGTCATTACGCGCGACTACGAGGCGAGCGACTACGACATAGCCGCGCTGTTCGTGGACTGGGTATACCGCAATATGGTGGAATATGCGGAGGCGTGCGCCGAACAAAACAAGTCTTGGCGCGACACGCACTTTTTGCTGGACGAATTCGGCAATATCCCCAGCATAAACTCCTTTGAAAACAAAATAGCCACCTCCCGTTCGCGCAAGATATACTTCCATCTGGTGCTGCAATCTTACGCGCAGCTGCAAAACGTGTACTCTTCCGACGCGAACAATCACTCAGTGGCGAACATAATAAAGGACAACTGCAACAGCATAAACTTTTTGGGTTCGCAGAACGTGGATACCAAAAAGTCTTTCTCCGACGACTGCGGCTCCAAGACCGTGCTTTCTCCCTTTGTCAAACTGAGCGACGGGGGCGCCCTGCCGCTGTCCACGGTGCCGCTTATGCCGCTGAGCAAACTGGACCTGCTCACCCCGGGCGACATTTACAGCAAGCGCTTGTTCTTCCCGCTGATAAAAGCGCGCTACGTGCGCAGCTATGTGGCGGCGGCGCACGGGGATTATCCCGGATTTCTCAACGCGCGCGGCTTGACGGAATTCACGCCCGTCACGCTTGAACCGTACATAAGCGAGAAGTTCCATTTCCCTCTGCTCAGCGCGGAGTCTGTGGACAAGTGGGAAAATTCCTTCTTTTAAGATATGACGGCGCCGCACGACGTGCGACGCTTTCTTATTTGTCCGAAACAAAAAACCGCGGCGCGCGCCGCGGTTTAACGTTACATTTGCGAATGTCAGTCGTTGATCTGCTTCAAAAAGTCACTGAAGTCTATCATACCCTTGCACAGCATAAACAGTTTGTCGTTATACTTGTCCACGCAATGCAAAAGCAGCTGAATGAGATCCATAAACACCTTGCCCGTGTCCACCGTGCAGTCCCCGAAATAGTTGGACACCCTGTATACCACGGTGCCGTCCAGCATATCGAAGTCAAGGCTGCCGAACGCAAGCTTTTTATTTATCTCATTGACCGCCATAATGCCGCTCACCCTGTCGTCATCCTCGAATTTTACGGGTATGACGGAGTAAAAAGACGCTATGTCTTCGGTAAATTTGATGGTGCAGTTCATTTGCAGATCGTCGCCGCTGGCGCTGAAATGCACCACGTCCGAATCTCCGTTTTTGTCCGTGCCGTATTTCCAATCCACGCTGTCAAGATAGCTGCAGCATTTTTGAAAAAGAGAGTTTTGTGTTTCTGCCATAATGGTTCCTCCTTACGCGGTCTTTCCGACCGTTACATATATCATAACTTAAATCTCAAAAAATTGCAATACTTTCCGAAAATTTTACATAAGAACTTGATTCTTTGCGGCGGATTTTATTTTTTACTTGTAATTTTTCCCGATATATTTTATAATAAATGCGTATGGAAAATAAGGATGTGAATTTGTTATGGGAAGCCGTTGTCGTGGATTTGATGCCGCAGATATCCACGGTGTCCTTTCAAGTGTGGTTTTCCAACGTAAAACCGCTTAATTTTTACAACAACAAGCTTGTTTTGAGCGTAAAACTGCATTCCAACAAAAAGCAGTTGGATAACACCTACCGCGAACTGATAGTAAAATGCATTCGCAAAAACAGCGATTACATAGACGACTTCATCGTGGTTTTGGAGGACGAAGGGCAGCCGCTGCCCGAAGAAAGCTCCGCCGCCGTGGTCGGGGAGCCCAAGGCGAAGGCGGACAATCCGGAAAGTTCGCACTTCAAAGCCGCCTTCACTTTCGACAACTTTGTGGTGGGCGACAGCAATCAGCTTGTCTTCGCCGCCGCAAAGACCGTGGCGGAAAATCCCGGGAAAAGCTACAACCCGCTGTTTATCTACGGCGGCGTGGGCTTGGGAAAAACGCATATAATGCACGCCATCGGCAATCATATAGCCGCCACAAAGCCCGAACTCAGGGTGCGTTACGCCGCGGCGGAAACTTTCACCAACGACTTTATTGAGAGCATTCGCACAAATAAAGATTCGGGGCTGAACAAACTGTTCCGTGACAGCTACCGCAACGTGGACGTGCTTATGCTGGACGATATTCAGTCCATCGCAGGCAAACCCAGCACGCAGGAGGCGCTTTTCCACACCTTCAATTACCTTGTGGAAAACGAAAAACAGATAGTGTTTTCCAGCGACCGCCACCCCTCCCTGCTGAACAACATAGAAGACAGGCTCATCTCCCGCTTTGCCTCCGGGATCACCGTGGACATATCTCCGCCCGGACTTGAAACTCGGATAGCCATAGTTCAGCGCAAGGCGTACGGCAAGCGCTTCCATATCTCGCAGGAGTGCGTGTACTACATAGCGGAAAAGATACACACCAACATCCGCGAGCTGGAAGGCGCGCTGAACAAGGTGGTGTTTTATTGCGAAATGAACAAAGTTGCGGCAGACAGCGTGGACATAATACGCGACGCTCTGCGCGACGAGATAGAAGACGGCGGAAGGGCGCTGGACCACGAGGACATCATCGCCGCGTGCGCCGCCTACTTCGGGGTAAAGTCGGACGATATAACCGGCTCCCGCCGCAGCAAACAGATAGCTTACGCGCGGCAGCTTGCGATATATCTCATATACGATATTCTCGGCTTGCCGCTTGCGGAGATAGGCACTTATTTGGGCGGCAGAGACCACACCACGATAGGCTATGCGCGCGACAAGATAGACAAGATGCGCCGCGACGATCCCATTGTGGAAAGACAGATACAGGACATTCGCGCCAAGCTGGGCAAGGCTTAGCGCAGTAAGCCGTCTTTCGCGGCAGCAAGGACGGCTGTCAATAAACAAAGAAGGAGAAGTACCATGGCAAAGAAAACGGACGTTTTTGAATTGAGCGGAGCAAAAGCTTACGACGAAAGCGGCAATCTGCTGGAAGGAGTGGAGGAAATAGACCTCAGATATATAGACGCCAATCCCGACCAGCCGCGCAAAAACTTCGATACGGACGCCTTAGACGAGCTGGCGCGCTCCATAGCGCAGTACGGGGTCATACAGCCGATAATCCTTTCCCCCGACGGCGGAAGGTTCACGGTCATAGCGGGCGAACGCAGACTGCGCGCGGCAAAAATAGCCGGACTGAAAAAGATCCCCGCGATAGTGCGCAGGCTGGACGACGTGGAACGCAGGGAGATAGCCCTGATAGAAAACCTGCAGCGCGAAGACCTCAATCCGATAGAAGAAGCCACCGCTTACAAGACGCTGATGGAACGCTTCGATCTCACGCAGGAAGAGCTTGCCTCCCGTTTGGGCAAAGGCAGACCCACCGTGGCGAACTCCCTGAGACTTCTCAATCTGGCGCCCGCCGTGCAGGAAATGCTCATCGCGGGCAGGCTCACGGCAGGTCATGCACGCGCTTTGGTCATAATCAAGGACCCCGTTGTTCAGACCACCTACGCGCAGGCGGCTTGCGATAAAAATCTGAGCGTAAGGCAGCTGGAATTTATGGTGCAGCGCTATGTCAACCCCGAAAAGAAGAAGCCCGTTCCCAAAACTCCGCTTTCTCCCGAATTGAAGGGGCTTGTCAAAGATATGCAGCACATATTCGCCACCAAGGTCAAAGCGGTGGGAACTCACGATAAGGGAAGGATATATATCGACTACTATACGCAGAGCGATCTGCAGCGCATATTCGAACTTATTGAGAGGTTGAAGTGAAAAAAATACTGCCCTGGCAAAAGCTGGATAACGCCGCCACCATCTTTCCTTTGATGTCCGGCAAGCGCAATCAGAACAATTTCCGTATGCAGGTGACCTTATCCTCACCCGTGGATAAACGCGCGCTGGAAACGGCGATAAACAACGTGCTGGCGCGCTTTGAACAGTATAACGTCACCCTGAAAGGCGGCTTTATCTGGTACCGCTTTGAACGCGCGACGACGCCCGTCACCGTGGGCGACGCAACCGAGTGGGGAATGTCCCCCCTGCCCCTTTTTGAAAAGGGCGGCAGGACGTTCCGCTTTAACGTGCAGGGCTGCGACATCTACGCCGACTTCTTCCACGCAATGGGCGACGGCGCGGGCACGGGAGAATTCTTAAAGGCGGTGGTGTTCGAATATCTGAAAGAAACGGGCTGCCCCGTAGAAGCGGAGGACCGGGTGATAACCCTCTCCACGCCCGTGGATCCCGGAGAGAGCGAGGACGCCTTTCATAAATACTACAAGCCCCTGCCCTTGAACGAGCTGGAAGTCAAGTCGATGCAGGGGAGCAAGGCTTTTCACATAGAAGGCACGCGCTATGAAGACCACGGCGCGGAATGCGTGCAATACACGCTGCCTTCGCACGAAGTGCTGAATTTGTGCCACTCCATAGGCTGTACGGTTACGGAGTATTTGGGCGCGGCGTTTGCAATGGCGGTTTATGACGGAATGATACGCGGAAAGCGCAAAAAAACGCGTGCGATACAGCTTTTTATGCCTATAAATCTGCGCCGTTTCTTCCCTTCCGCCACGCTGAAAAACTTTTCCCTGTTTTCACGCGTGAAGATAGACACGTCCGTTCCCCCCACAATGGAGAGCTGCATAAAAGCCATACACGAAAGTTTGAAGAGGGACACGGACAAAGCCCTGCTGCAAAAAAAGATATGCACCACCGTGCGCGCGGAAGTGCTGGGCGTTATGCAGATCATTCCCCGCGCCCTGAAAAGATTTTTCCTGGGCTTTGCCAATCTGTTCTTCGGCAAGGGCAAAAAGACAGCCACCTTCTCCAACGTGGGCGTGCTGAAATTACCCGAGAGTATGCGCCCTTACGTGACAAACGTGCATTACAGCCTTTGGCCCAACTCCAACTCCCCGTATACGGCGGTGGTGGTTTCCGTGTGGGACAATCTGAACATCACGTTCAACAAAGCCATAAAAGAGGACAACATAGAGCGCGCCCTGAACGCGCGGTTTGCGGCGGATAAACTTAAATACGCCTTCAACTCCCGTTTTTGGTCGGGAAATAAGAGGACAAACAAGGGTACTTCCCTGTAAAATATAATAAAAAAATCGGAGAAACACTTATGTATTACATCGGGATCGACGTGGGCGGTATGTCCATCAAAGCGGGCGTTACGGACAAGGACGGCAACGTGCTGCACAAAACCGTGCTTGTGACCAAGGGCGAGTACAGCGCGGAATACACCATTAGCAACGATATTCACGCGCTTATAGTAAAGCTGCTTTCGGAAGCGAATATCCCCGAAAGCGAAATTGCCGCGATAGGCATAGGTCAGGCGGGAAGCATAGATTCAGAGCGCGGCATTATAAATTATTGGAACAATATCCCGATGAAAAACGTACACGTGGTGGAAGAGCTGCACAAGTGGCACTCCTGCCCCGTGTTCATAGATAACGACGCCAACGTGGCTGCCTTGGGCGAATGCGTGTTCGGCGCCGCCAAGGGCATAAGGAATATGCTTTTGATAACGCTGGGCACGGGCGTGGGCAGCGGCATCATCATAGACGGCAAGATATACCGCGGAGAGTACGGCGCGGGCGCGGAAGCGGGCCATATGGGCATTGTTATGGACGGCGAGCCCTGCACCTGCGGCAGGCGCGGCTGCTGGGAGGCTTACGCTTCCGTATCCGCGCTCATCCGTCAGACAAAGGCGGCTATGGCGGCACACCCCGAAAGCAGTATGCACGGCATTGCGCGCGATATGGGCGAAGTGAACGGTATGACCGCGTTCAAAGCCGCACGCGGCGGCGACGAAACCGCGCTTGAAGTGGTGAAGCAATACGAACGCTATGTTGCCGAGGGGCTTATCAGCTTGCAGAATATCTTCCGCCCGCAGATGTTCCTCATAGGCGGAGGCATTTCCAAGGAGGGCGAATACCTCACCGCTCCGCTTGAAAAAATGGTATATGATGGAATGTTCGATAAGGAAACGGGCGACGGGATAAAGATCCGTTCCGCCGCGCTGCATAACGACGCGGGCATTTTGGGCGCAGCCGCTCTTGCCATAAAGAGCCTGTAAACTTAACCTTGCAAACACTTGCCTTGAAGCGCGCCGCTTCAAGGCTTTTTTTATCAAAAAAATAATGCCCGAACAATTCGGACATTATCGCCTAAAAAGATACGGAGAGCCTCGGTTCATCATCGGATGTAAGGAAGGGGGAGAAAACGAGGGTGTACCGCGACCTCTCCGCATATATATAATAACACATTTTTCTGCGTTTGTGGGCAAAGTTTCAAAAACTTTACCAAAATTTCAAAATTCTTACATATATTAGATTTTTCTCAATCAAACCCTTTATTTTGCAAAAATTTTCCGCGGAAAACGACGTTCTTCCCGACGTTACGGCGGGGCTTGCGCCGCGTTCCGCGATTGCCGCTTTATCTGAACACCGTATTGTCCTCTCCCTGATAGGGGCGCTGGCGGCTTTGGAAGGAGCCGTCCGGGCTTATCTTTATCTCCGTGCCTCCGCGCTGTTCTATCTCCTTGGCTATGCCGATATATGCAATGTAGTCTATGCTCATACCGTATTCCAGACGAACGGTGACGTCCTCCCCTTCGGAGTTCTTCGTCTTCACGTCTATGGCATAGGTGTTATAATGGTCGTGTCCGCAGAATATGCCCTGTCCGCCCTTATCCGCCGCCGTTTCAAACACCAAATCTTCGTTCACGCCGGGGAAGGATTTTTCTCCGCTCTCTCCCGCCTTGCCGAATACATAGGTCACGTTTTCCGTATTTTGATGTCCGTTATCCTTATATTCGCTCCAATATGTGCCGTATTCGCGCAGAGGGATATGGAAGAAGAGCAGGCTTTTTACCACGCTGCCGCCGTTATACTCTTTCAGCGCGTCCATCTCGCCCGCATACCAATCTATCTGATCCTGATGTATGTTGTCGTACTTCCACGCTATGCCGAAGTAGTCGCCGTCCGTGTAGGAGTGGGAGTCGAACATTACCATGGCTTGCGTCAGATGCGTATTCTCCACGTTCGCGTCATAGCTTTGAATGTCCGTTATCTTCACGTTCTCGCCGTTCGGGTGGCGCACCAGGATGATGTCGTTGCCCAAGCCGGCTATATCTTCCTCTCCTTCCCTGTACAAGAACTTGTCCCACTCTCCGGATTCGTTCATCTCCGTGAAGTAGTCGGAGATCTCCTCTCTGTCATACAGGCTGTAAATTTCCGTATCGTGGTTGCCGAAGCACACCGTCCAATACACGTCCAGCTCGTCCATAAGCGTGCCGAACATCTCTATTTCCCTCTTGTTGTTCAGCGTCCCCGCGGCATACGGCACGGGGAAGCCCAAGTCGCCCGTGACTATCACAAGGTCCGCCTTTACGCGCTGCACCACCGTGCGCACCGCGTCCAGCGCCCATCTGTCCTTTTGTGCGGAGAACGGACCCGCGCCCAAGTGGATATCCGTCAAATGCAATATTCTGAATTCGTCGTCGGGGGAAGACGCCACGAACTCGTAATATCCCGTGTCGCTCTCGTCAGCGTCTATCAGCGTGAAAGAAGACTCGTATTCCACCGCCTCTATCGTGGCTATATAGTCAAAATTGCCCGAATAGCCCACATAGCTGACTATCGCGAATATGGAACAGAACACCGCGATAACTCCGAACACGCACCCCACGATGATAAGGTCGCGCTTGCGGCGCTTTTTCTTTTCTTCGGGGGTCATATCCTTGCGGCGCTTTTTCTTTTTTTTGCCGTCTTCTTCCTCAAAGTACTTTTCTTCGTTTTCGGAAGACTCTTTCTGCGGCAAAGCCTGCTCCGCCCGCTCTTCTTCCGCCGGCGTGACGCCCTCTTCTTCGTGGCTGAGCTTTTCTTCGTCTTTTCTCATATTTCCTCCTCTATTCGGGCGTATGTGACGAAAATCCCGTATTTTTCCGCCACCGCCTTTATAGTTTCCTCTGCGGCAAGAATTTCTTCCTGCCCCGCCCATTCTTCAAAGTCCAGCCTCACATAGGCTTCCGCACGCTTGGCTCCGCAATCGTAAAGCTTTATGCGCGCGTCCTTCACGCCTTTTTGGTCGAGCGCCAGCTTTTTCAATCCCCGCTCCCTGCGCTCGTCCCTGCCTCCCAGCAGCTTATATGCCGCTTCCGCAAGCAATTTTATCCCCTGCACTATCATAATTATGCTCACCGCCAGCCCCACCGCGGCGTCCGCCGGGAAGGAGATGTAGCGGGACAAAAACAGCCCCACCAGCGTGAACAACGTTATGCACGTATCCAATATGCTGTCTATGACCTGCGCCTTTATCACCCCGGACGGATACTTTGCGTTGAGCGCTCCGTACCCCGCCGCCATTCCCGCTTTGATCAAGACCGTGGCGGCTATTATGCCGAACTGCACCCATGAGAACGTGACCACCGGGTGATAAAAGAATCTGTCCGAAGCCTGCCACGCAAACACTCCGCCCACCGCTATGACTATCACCGCCATAAGCAGCGTGACCAGATATTCCGTTCTGCCCAGCCCGGACGGGAATTTTTTATGCTTTTTGCCTTCCAGCGAAAAGCCCGCCGCCGCGCCCGCAGATGAAAACACGTCGCCGAAGTTGTTCACCCCGTCGGAGATTATGGCAATGCTGTTGGTGTAAACGCCGCATAAAACTTTGGTTATTCCCAAAAGGAAATTTATTCCGCTACCGCAGGCGGACGCAATAATTTTTATCTTTCTTTCTTCCGCGGCGGAAGCAGCCATATATACCTCCGTCTTTCGCGCGCAAGTTTCCCATAATTTTCCCGCGCGGCACCCGCCGTCAAAGGGCGGCACTATGTTGAGTTATATATATTATAACAGATAAATCGGCTTTTGCGCCAAAAACTTGAAAATTTTTTGACATAAGCGCGCCTCTTATCTGTGATACGCCTTAAATCAAGCGCCCTCCGCGCATAAACGCCTTTTCAAAAACGCCGTTTTTCAAGTAGCAACTAACAGCACCGCAGGGAAGGCGTGTCAGACAAGGAAAGACTGTTGCGCATCGCAGGGAGCGTACTGTAAAAATTATTACCACTTTTCAAGTAGCAACTAACAGCACCGCAGAGAAGGCGTGTCAGACAAGGAAAGACTGTTGCGCATCGCAGGGAGCGTACTCCTTGTACGTGACCAAGTAAGCAACTGTCTTGACACAGTATCACGCGCCTTATATGCGGTGCCCGCGTGGGCGAAAAAAGCGTGAGAAAAAATTCCGATAGGCTTACCGCCTCTCGGATATTTTTGAATTAGCTTTTTTCGCTTAAAGAATAATACTCACTTCGCCGGTATTGAGTTTAATAACATTATTATTATTATTACTATTGTCGCTGTTATTAACGCGCACATAGAGGGCGCCGTCGTTATCTATGTTTTCGGCGGTGCCGAAGTAGGTTATGCCATCCTTTTCAAAGGTTATGTGTTCGCCGATGACGCAGGAGAGTTTGCGGTATTCGTCCATAAACTCGCGGGTGGAGAGTTGCTTTGCAACGAGCGCAAGCTCCGCTATTATTTTGCCGATGAGTGCGTCACGCTCTTCTTCGCTCACGCTTGATTTGAGCGAACGCGCTTTTTTTTGCAATTCCTCGGGCATTTCTCCGGTGACGTTTATGCCTATTCCGACCACCGCGCCCAAAATGCCTCCGCCCGCCGCGGTAAGCGATTGAGTGAGGATACCGCACACTTTTTTACCATCCAAATAAAGGTCGTTGACCCACTTTATTTTAACTTCTATGCCGAAAACGTCCTTTATGGCGCGCGCCGCCGCCACCGCCGCCGCGGGAGTAAGCGTGAGCATGTCGGGATAACTTTCTATCCCCCTTATGGCAACGCTCATATAAATGCCCGTACCGGGCGGAGAAAAGAATTTTCTGCCCACTCTGCCCCTGCCCGCGCGTTGGGAATTAGCCGCAACGGCGGTGAGGTGCGGGCACCCCTCTTTGAGCAGTTCAAGCGCCGTATCGTTGGTGGAGTCAGCCACCGAAAACAGAAAAACGGGAGTTCCCGTCCCTGCCGCCCGGGTAACGGTACGCGCGCTCGGAGGGCGGCATTCTTTAAGCGCATATCCGCGCGAACTTCCGCCGACAATCTCATACCCTTTGGAGCGCAAAGTTTTCACCGCTTTCCACACTGCGGCGCGCGATATGCCCAGCTCCCGCGCCATCTCCTCCCCGGACACGCAGCCTTTTTTCAGCCTTTCCAGCACTTTCTGCGCAGTAACGCCCCTCATCTGTGTTTACCGTTGAGCATAAAATTGAACGCAAAGCTGAACACCTGCTTGCGCCCCACTATAAGGTGATCCTTCACCTCTATTCCCGAACCTTTGAACAAATCCACCACGCGCGCGGTAAATTCCGCGTCGTCTTTGGACGGACGCGCCCTGTCTTCCAAATGGTTGTGCAGAATATAGAGCATTTTGGCGTCCTTGTCCAGCGCGGCGCGAATGAGCGATTTTGCGGACATCGTCACGCTGTTTTCATTGCCGCGCGCCACTTCCCAAAGTCCCGCCACCCCGGCATCATTCGTAAGGAAAAGCGCATACACGCGCTCCGTATCCATATCGGCAAAGAGCTTGTGCGCGTACTGCGCCACCGAATACGAGTCGGGAAAACGCGCGTTCCAAGCGTAACTATGCCTGCAACGCTCGTCAATCTCCATAATATGCGATAGAAAAAGCGAAGCGTTGGACGTCATGCCCGGCACTTCGCTTAACTCCGTCATACCTGCGGAAAGCACGCCTGCGAACGAGCCGAATCTGGCTATCAGTTCGTGCGCAAGCGGATTGGTATCCTTTCTGGGGATAAACGGATAGAGCAGATATTCCAGCAGTTCATGGTCGCGCAGGGCGGCAATTCCGCCGTTGATGATCCTGTCGCGCATGCGCTGCCTGTGATTTTCATGAACGTTCCGCCCTTTTTCCATATGTTAAAAACGTCTTTTGCTCACTCCGTAAGACTTGGTTTTTCCAAAACCTTTCTTTTTGAAATTGCGGCTGGTTTCCGCGTCATACATATCTATATCCGTGTGATACTTTATATTGCTTTCGCTGACAACGGGCTGAGGTCTTTCCCTTCTCTCCCTGTTATCTCTGCCCCTGCGTTCGCGCTTGGGGTGCTTGTCCGGCACTATCACCACATAGCGGTAAGGTTCTTCCCCTTCGCTGTGCGTGGATACGAATTTATCATCCGAAAGAGCGGAGTGTATCACCCTGCGCTCAAAGGGATTCATAGGTTCCAGCTTTATCTCCTCCCCCGTCTTTGCCGCCTTGAACGCCAGCCTGCGCGCAAGCTTGGTGAGTATCTGCACGCGCTTTTCGCGGTAGTTTTCCCCGTCCACGATTATCCTGCCGTCAAAGCCTTCCACCGTGTTGGCTACCAAAAGCGCCAAATACTGCAAGCTGTCCAGCACATCTCCGCGGTATCCGATGATATGCGCCACGTCCGCGCCGCTTATCTCATACAAAAAGCCGTCTTCCGTGACCTTGAGTTCCACTTCGCAGTCCAGCTCCATACGCTTTATAACGCCGCGAATGAATTCCAAAGCCGCCTTTTCGCCCTTGGGCTTTTCCGTTACTTTTACGGTATACTTTTTCTTGATAAAACCGCTTTCCTTGACCACTTCATATTCGCAGTCTTCTTCGGCGACGCCCAGCTGCCGCAAGCCCTGTTCCAGAGCTTCTTTCACGCTGCCCGCCGTTATCTCTACACTTTCCATTATTCGTCTATCTCCACAAGTTCTTTAGCCTGCGCTTTATTGTCTATTATCTTAACGACGATGATGTATATAACGTTGATAAACGTGCTCACAAGGTTGCTCATAAAGTAGTATATGGCAAATGCGGCGCTGTACATTATGGCAAACAAGCCCATAATGAGCGGCATTATATATGTGAGGATCTTCATCGTCCTTTGCTGTGATTTTTGCTGTTTTGCGTCGCCCATAGGCGCCGTGGGGGACATCTTCTGCATAAACCAAGTGGACAGGAAGGACAGCGCTATGGAGATTACCGGAAGCACAAAGTATCCGTTCCACCTGCCCGCGTCCCACGTGCCCGTCTTGTTCAGCGCGGTCTGCGCGGGGCCCGTAAGTTCGTCATAGGAAACGCCCGCCGCGGCAGACGGCATTTGCGCCTGTATCTTGCCGCCCACGAACTCACTCACGCTGGGCACCACGTTGGAACCGGTATCCGGCATAAACACGTTCTTTATCCACAAAAAGCCTTCCATATTCTCTTCATACGCCGAAACAAGCATTTCTTCCTTGTTTTCGTTGAAGCAGGCGGTGACGTCGTTCAAAATGTCCTTGTCCGCCTGAGAAAGCGCCTGCGTATAGTCGTTCCTTTCCCCTACGCCGGGCAAAGCGTGCCAAGCGTCAAACAGGGAAAACGCCTTGGAATATTGCACATAATATGCGTTTGTATTGCTCTCATCGCCCGGAGCAAGATATGCCCCGTCCTTTTGCAGGTGCTGCAAAATTTCCGCGGTGAGCTTGTCCACCGCTTCTTGCGGCACGTCGTCCGCAGTTCCTTCCGCGTCGGAAGAAGTGAGTTTTTCCGTTTCTGCGGCTATGACGCTGTCCGCCGCCGCCTGCATGGCGTAAAGGTTGTCCGCGTCCTCGTCATACTCCGTATATGCGGCGTACACGTTTTCTATTATCAATTCGTTTTGATAAGCCACCAGATCTCTGAATCCCGCAAACACCACAAAGAAGATCACCATTGTGACGATAAGCGGCAGACACGAAGCGAACGGGTGCAGTTTTTCCTGCTTTTGCAGCTCCGCCTGCTTTTGCCTGAGCAGCTGAGGCTGATTTGCGTACTGCTTTTGCAATTTGGCAAGTTTGGGCTGCAAGCGCCGCATAGCCTTGCTCTGTTTGCGTTGGGAAATTTTCTGCCATATATCCAAAGGGGACAAAATAAGCCTGACGATTATCGTAAACACGATGACCGTCACGCCGAAGCTGGGCAGATTATCGGAAAGCTGAACAAGCCACTTTCCTATCAGATTGTCGGGCAGCGCCGCTGCCAGCAACATCATAAAATCCATTTGGCTTTACCTCGATAATTATCTTTGACGGGGTCAAAGCCGCCTTCTTTCCACGGGACGCAGCGCAATATCCGCCCTATTCCCATAAAAAAACCTGCCGCGCCGCGCTTTTTCAACGCCTGCCCCATATATGCCGAGCAAGAAGGCGTATAAATGCAGCGGTTACCAATGAGCGGATTATAATACCTCTTGTAAACTTTGATGAGCATTATTTTCCCCTCGCCGCAAGTTCGGCTTTTTCTTTGTCGGAGAGTTTCCCCGCCTTGGTCAGCGCCGCGGACATGTCCGATATGAGTTCGGCAAAACTTGCCTTTGAAGACAGCGCCGACGCCACCAAAATGTAATTATATCCGTTTTCAATGTAAGGAATAAATCTGCGCGCTATTTCTTTCATTCTGCGCCTTACTTTATTCCTGACCACGCTTTTGCCGACTTTTTTGCCGGCGACAACGCCTATGCGCATTCCGCGGCGGGCAGGACAGTATACCACCGTCATATACCTGCCCGACGCGCGGCTGCCCTTGGCGTAAACATACGAAAAAGTGCGCCTGCCTCCCAGGCGATACTTCTTCTGCATACCTTACGCAGACAGCTTTTTCCTGCCTTTGTTACGGCGCCTTGCCAGCACGTTCCTGCCGCCTTTGCTTGCCATTCTCTTGCGGAAGCCGTGCACTTTGCTGCGCTGCCTTTTCTTGGGCTGATACGTTCTTTTCATAGCCTGAACTCCTCTCTTTTATAATAATAGCGCATTGATTATAATACAGCGGCAGACGGCTTGTCAAGTAAAAACGCGGCGGATAAAATTTTTCGCGGGCGCGCGTGCGGCTTACCCCCGCCCTTTTCATCTTGCCATCTTTATGTCAAAACGCTTATTCAGCCTTGTTATCCGCACTGCGGCGGCGATAGGCGCAATGACGGCGGCAACAATCTGTTTTACGCCGCTTCCGATATCGGGATCAAAAGCTCCGACACAAACGTTTCAAAGCCGTTTTTCTCGCAATAAGAATCATACGTATAATTCGTCAAGTATATCTTTGTATCGCCTGTTTGTATCAATCCGTAACAAATATATCCGTAAATTCCTTCTTCCGGCAAGTGATTATCTTTTTGTCTGCATTCGACAGTCAAGCCGTTTATTGAAAGCGTTGTATCATATGCTTCCTTCCAGCCCGGATATCCTTCGAAATATTCGTTTACTATCACATATATCTCGCATTGTTCCATATAGTCTGCCTCTCCCGCGTCGAGTTTATCAAAGTTATCCCAGCCGAGAGTATAATACAGCGGTATATCCGTTTCCTTATCGAAAGTCAATTTAATATAGCCGTTAACGCGATCGGGGTTAAAGCGGTATCCTTGCAGCCGAGCATTCACCTCGTCCAAATCGGATTCTTTGCTGTAAGTGGAGTTCGGGGTCCAGCCGAAATGGGGCGGCTCTTCCTCTTCCGGCGTTTCGGGAGCAACAGTCCCGGGCTGCTCTGTTTGCGTGGACGGCTGTAAAAATATTGTGCAGGGAATAACTATGGCGATGATCACAAGGCACGCCAAAGCAGACATGACAAAGCCACGTCTGCGGCTGCTTTTTACCGCTGTTTTTTGCTTTTCGGGATAGTGTTCTTGTATAAAGCGCTCTTCAAACTCCTTGTCCGTCAGCTCTTGCATTTGGCTTTCGGCAAGCTGCTTTACTATGTTTTCCCCGCGCTTTTTCGTTTTATTTCTCTTCATATGCACCCTTTATTCGATATTCACGGAATAAGCGTTTACCGTTTGCAAGTTGTTATCCATATTCAAATATGCCGTTTTCATAGTTTCTATGCCGGACGCTACCTGCAAAAATCGCCCCGTTTCACTGCTTCCGCCGGACAGCGAATATGTAACTTCATAATACCCGAACGCGCTCATAACATGATTGCATTGCCCGTACCGCGTCGTATAGATATCTCTGCCGCCCTCCTCCGTTATCTTGGAAATCTCCAATTTTGTTACGAACAATAACAGCGGCTTCTTATCCGTCTGCAAGCTCTGTTTTGCCTTATTATAATCCAAACCGCTTGCGTTCATACAGCTTTCATAACTCACACCGTATCCCGCACGCGTGCAATATGCGCTCAGTCCGTTCAAACACTCTTCTTCCGTGTTGCCGCCCTCATCGGTGCCCATATCCATACAAAGCTGCGCCATTACCCCGTCTATCTCCGCGCCTTGTACGGATTTATAGTTGTATCTTGAACCAAAACCCGAACCGGGCGTATAATCGGGGATAAGCTGCGTGCAGTATCTGTCAAAATACGCCACTATATTGCCGGCGGCTATCGGCGCGCAGGCATTGGGCGTAACCTCGTAACAATATGCGGGAGGTGTGTTTGCCAAACTGAACGAAGAAACCTGTCTGTTTTCGTAATTCACCGTCTTTCCGCCGGATAAAAGCCCGTCGCCCACGGCCCCGTATCTTATCGGGCAAGCCTGCAAAAACTCTGCTTTAAGCAGTTTTTCTCCGCTTGTCAAAGAAGTAAAGAAGCCTCCTTCCTTGTCCCAATATTCAAATTCTTTCGTGTAAACGGGCAAGCCCTTTGCCTTTGCAAAAGGATTCTCCGCCCCGGGGCATACTTCCGTCACCTTAACGCCGCTTTCGTCTTCGATCGCAACGGCATAACCGTATCCGCCGTTTGCCGAATAATCGAATATGTACCCGAGCGCCTTTCCGTCCGTATCGTAAACGGGCAGACGGCTGTAAATTACGGAGCTTTCCGCTATTCCCAACTCTTCCGCCGTTTGAACAAAAGCGCGGTCGAACTCGTCAAGCTCTTCTTCCGCCGCTGCGGTGTTCGCGCCGAAAACAAGCGCCGTACTCAATATTGCAACAGCCAATATAACTATGACTATAAAAGATTTTCTTATCAGGTTGTGTTCCATTTTTGCGCCTCCAATAATAAGACCTCTTTTTTGTCCTCATTTGCAACTTCCGCGTGCAACGTTTGTATTTTCTTTATCGCCCGTGAATGCCTTTTCCTTACGGCGGCGTCATTCATTCCTATAATTACGGCTATTTCCTTAAACGAATATCCGGACCAATAATGCAAAACAAGTATCTTGCGCGTTATCTCGTCCACGTCTTCAAGCACCCTCTGCGCCCTGTCGGAGATTTCCGCCTTCTCTTCCATATCTTCAAACAGATAATTTGACCGCGAAACGCATATCTCTTTATAATAAGTGCCCTTGACCGCCCTTTCCGTCATATCCCTTGCCAAATTCGCGCTCACAGCATACACCCACGACGCGGGATACTCTATCTTTTTGGTCGGAGGCGTATTTGCCACCTTTATAAAAAATTCCTGTCCGACAGCTTCCGCGTCCGCGTTAGGGAACTCCTTTCTTATAAACGCCACTATTCTGGGGTAATAAAAGCGATAAAGCCGCACGAACGCGCCTTTATCCTTGGCAATTTTCTTTATCTGTCTGTTAAACTCTCTTGCGTCCAATTTTCCCCTCGCATAAATCATTATAGCACATATATGCGCCTTACGCAATACCGCCTTAATTAAAAATCGCACGCATATGTAAATATATCGGCGCATCTTGCCTTCAAACCGGGCTTGCGGACAAAATATAACTTATAGTTATTGCCGTTGCGGGCGCGGATTTTTATCTTGACTTTCGGAATTTTAGCGCCGATATTCCCGTCGGTTATAAATATCGGGCAAGTCAACGGTTTTTCGTATATTTATGCGCAGACGGCGGGATAATGCCGCCGTTTTAAGCAGCAAAGCGTTTTTTATCCGAATAATGCGGCGCATTTCATATCTTTTGGTTATTATCGGATTTTAAGCAACTTTCCCCTTGCTTTTTGAGAAGAACGGTCGTATAATATAAGCGAACATTTGTTTGAAAGGAGAAGGCTTTGACGGAAGATATCTTGCGCGGATTAAATGAAAAACAGCTAGCTGCCGTTACCGCAACGGAGGGCTTTGTACGCGTATCCGCGGGCGCGGGAAGCGGCAAAACGCGCGTGCTCACGAGCAGATACGTTTACATCGCCAAAACGCTGGGCGTATCGCCCGAGCATATACTTTCCGTGACTTTCACCAATAAAGCGGCGCGGGAAATGCGCGGACGCATTCGCCGCCATATGCCCGACGAGGACGGCGGCTGGATACTCACCTTTCACAGCGCCTGCCACAAAATACTCAAAGAAGACGGACACTTGCTGGCGCTGCCTTCCAACTTTATGGTGTTGGACGAAGAAGATCAAAAAAGCGTTTTGCACAAGATATATACGGAAAACGGTCTTTCTATGCGCGATTTCCCGTTCAGAAAATGCTTGGACGAGATAGAGCTTTACAAAAGCAAGGCAAATTATGTGCCGTATCTCACGGATACCATGCGCGCCTGCCGCGCGCCCGCACTGCCCGAGCAGGACGAACCGAACAGCTTGGACGGTATCATACGCGAATATATGAACGTACAGCGCAAAAATTTTTGGCTGGACTTTGCGGATCTGATACAATTCGTACTCTATTTGCTCAAAACAAACGCCGCTGCAAGAAAAAAGTGGCAAAACGCCTTTGAATATATCCAGATAGACGAATTTCAGGACGTTTCGGGCGAGCAATACGCCTTGGCAAAGATTTTATCCGGCAAACATAAAAACCTGTTTATAGTGGGTGATCCCGACCAAACAATATATTCCTGGCGCGGCGCGGACGTGAAGTTTTTCAATAACTTTCCGAAAGATTTCCCCGGAACGAAAACCATAACTTTGGACATAAATTACCGCTCCACGCCGCAAATTCTCTCCGCTTCAAACAGTTTGATATCCAAAAACACGGAAAGAGAGGAAAAAATACTCAAACCCACTCTGCCGGGCGGAGATACCCCGGAATATTTCCACTGCCTCTCCCGCACGGAAGAAGCGGACAAGATAGCGGATAAAATTCTTTCCTTGCACGAAGGCGGCGTTCCTTTTTCCGATATAGCCGTCCTGTTCCGCAGCAACTATATGTCGCGGGTGACAGAAGCCTCTTTAATGCGCAAAAAAGTGCCCTATATGATGTTCGGAGGGGTGGAATTTTACAAACGAAAGGAAGTTAAGGACGCCTTGGCATACCTGCGCCTTGCGGTATTTGAAGACGATCTTTCTTTTGAACGCATAATAAATATCCCGCCGCGCGGTATCGGCAGAAAGCGAATGCACGCGCTGCACGAATACGCCGCCGCGCAAAACCGCTCTCTTTTTTGTGCGCTCAAAGCAATTTGTTCCGATCCGCTGTTCAAAGGCACCGGCGCAACCTCTTTTATCCGAATAATAGACGATGCACGGCAATTTGCTCTTTCGCACGATCCCTTCGAAGCCTTGGATCACGTGCTGACCATAAGCGGATACGAAGCTTTTCTGCGCGACAGCGGCGGACAGGAACGCCTGAACAATTTAAACGAACTCAAAGCCTCCGCGCGTGAGTTTGTGCAGGCGGAAGGCGGAGATATAGGTGCGGAAGAATATTTAAACTCCCTGTCTCTCATATCCAATGCCGATACGGAAGATAAGAAAGAACACGTAAAACTTATGACGATACACACGGCTAAAGGCTTAGAATTCCCCTATGTGTTTATCTGCTGTATGAACGAAGGCTCCTTCCCCTCGCGCAAAATACGCGATAAGGCGGGTATGGAGGAAGAGCGGCGCGTGGCATACGTGGCGCTTACACGCGCAATGCGCGGGCTTTATCTTTCGGACGCGGAAGGCTTCGATTCTCAATCGGGCGATCAACTCAACACTTCGCGCTTTGTCTTTGAAGTGGGCGCAGACAACCTGAATATAACGGGCAAACTCTCAAAAGCGCATATGAAGCGCTCTGCTTCTTATATAGAAAGCCGCAACAGAGAAATAGGCATACTTCCGCCCTTACCCAAAGCCGCTTTTTCCGTAAATTCTTCCGTATATCACGCCGTTTTCGGCATAGGCACGATAAAAGCAATATCCGCAGACGGCTATACGATAGCCTTTGAAAACGGAAAAACCCGCACACTTTCCCTTTCCGCTCCGCTTTCCCCGATAGACTGACCCACACAAATATCCGAACCTATAAGCTCAGAACCTTTCCCCTAATGCAAACTCCCGTTTGAATCAATATGTACACAGCGCTAAAAGCCGCTCCATATAACAAAAAAGCAGCTATACGCACATAACACATCGCTAGAACAATAAAAAGCCGGCAACAACACCTTACTCATCGGCACAACAAAGAGAGCCGAATAAATCAAAGTTTGGGCGCAAAACACATCGGTTATACTCAACGATATGACAACGCAATAAAAAGCCTTCAACACATTAACAGCGAAAACAGCAAAAATAAAAACGCTGCTAACACT
This sequence comes from uncultured Clostridia bacterium, assembly GCA_944380395.1. Lineage (GTDB taxonomy): Bacteria > Bacillota > Clostridia > Christensenellales > UBA3700 > Alloclostridium. Next base: position 41,325 of record CALWHM010000009.1, read on the forward strand.
TTTTGCAGGTAAAAATCATAAATATACTCAAAAACCACCCACGGAAGCGCTCTTTACCGCTCAAACACGCAAACACAACAACTCAATCTCCGCCAAAGCCGGCAATGCAATTTAATTAACAGGAAAACCCGATAAGGCTAAACCGCATTAATGCGGCGATTATACAGATCGGGCTTGCTACCCGCAAAATCAAACTTGCGTATTAAGAAGCCGGCGGTGCAGAAAAAGCGCGACCCTGCCGAACAAGCAGGAGCAACGCCTGTTTTTACCCCGAATATCACCGGCGCCGCCCATTTGTTTCACGTAAAACATTCCGTATAATTTTCGGGAATAAGCGCTCTTACCCCCGCTCGTTTTACTCCGGTATTCCCATCGGTTATATATGCGGCACTTTGCCTTTCTGTCAAACAATTTTTTCACCTTATCGCCTTGGCACGAACAGTTCTGAACAATATTTATCATATCGCTCCAAACTGTGAGCCGCGATCCGTGACTTAAAAACCAAACAAATACCGCATTAAGCACCTAAACCGGTAAAAATACCATATAATAACAACCGCCGTAACAAGCAGAGAGTATACGGCTTTGCCGCCGCAGCCGCCTGCACGTACCGGAGCAAGCCGACCGTGCTTTTATTATACAACCTTATCCCGCAGGCTAAGTAATCGCCCTTGTTTGCCGCATATCATAGAACGCCGGCTCTGTTGCCGCAAAAAGCTTTCCGCCCGTCAAAGCAGACGCCTTGCGCCGTTTATTCGAAGTTTGCCGCGCCACACATACGCTTAAATGCCGCCGGGCTAATCTCTACCTTATGCTATTATATACCGCAAAATACCTCCCCAACTCTTTTTATACATTGCCGTAACACATAAAGCCCCGTAAATGCCGCTTGCATAGCCGAAAACAAGAGTTCTTACCTCTGTTATTCCAAAAGGTTATATTACCGCTATTCCAATGGCAATATTTTCGACAAATATTTTCCCATAATATACATAATAATTATAATTTTTATTTTTGAATGCAATTCAAAAATAATATGTAAAAACACTTGCCCTTTTGTACGAAATTGTATATAATCTAAGTATGAAAAAGAACAGAGGATATATAAAAGATTTTAACTTATATATGTTGGGGCTGCGCCGCTATAACCCACACAAACAGCCCGATCGCCAAGTAAAATTCCGCAAGCGTCCGAGTGATATACTGCCCGAACTTACGGAGATATCCCCCGCTTTCGAATACTCCGCGCTCAGAGATAACGCTTACGCCCTGCGACAAGAACTTTTCCTTGAACGAATTAAAAGACTCGCCGGACCCGACCGCCGTAGGCTGCTTTTCGGCTTGGCTTTCATAGAAGGCTATACGATCATCGGAAATTCGCTTCAACCAGCAGGCAATTCGCAAGAGAGATAAAGTTTATCATACAACGCCATATCAAGATTTATTTGCCTAAAAACATGCCGCCGCTTTTCGGCGCATTTTTCATTGCGAACGGTAAAAGCAAGCAAGGGGCGCAATAAAGCGCTTTTAACCGCAAACAAAGCTAATCTCTGCGCCGCAATTTGCCTTACAACAGAAAGCGAAAACCAAACGCACGCAGCAAAAAGCCCGGATCTCTGCACTCAGCAAAAAGAGCATAAGCATCACAAAGCGTCTGACTAGCCGCGAGCGCAGGAAAATACTTTGCCGGTTACAGACATAAAAAAGCATACTCACAGCAAGGCGCCCAACCATCCGCGCCAAAACAAGGCAAGACTCAAAATCCGCGCTCATCTTATCTACCGCACCTTTCTAAACGGCAGTGCAACGCGATGCGACCCGTAAACACAGGATAACACATATCGCAACTTTGCTTTTCCGACAGATTCGGCGCGATCCAATCGTTCCTCCCGAACTTTTCGCACTTCGAGCCCGACAAACAAACAAAACCCGCACTATAATATCTTGTATTCCCAAAGGTTATAAGGGCGAGTTTTCGGCTTTTTTATAAAAATCGACCGCGCCTAACAAAAAATATCCCGAAATTTTGCACTGTTTTTGCAAATTTCCGACCATATTTTTCAAAAATAGTTGTTTTCGCCGTAATTTTCCCTTTTTTCACTCGCCGATTGTAAGTTATAATGACGACGTAATTCAAGGAGGTAACAAATATGACGAAATTAAAAGTAATTGTTGCGGATACCGACAGGGATTTTTGCAACTCTTTGAGAGCTTCTCTCACAGACGCCGACGGCTTTGAATTGCTTGCCGTCACGGACAGCGGCGTAGACGCCATGGAGAAAGTTCAACGTTATCAGCCGGATATTCTCATCTGCGATCTCATCCTTCCCGGGATAGACGGTTTTGAACTTATCGCGCGCGTTCGCAAACTCACGATAGCCAAAAAGCCGAAAATAATCGTGGTTTCCCGCCTTTCGGGAGAAAACTTCATCTCCAAAGCGCTTGGTGCGGGCGCAACTTACTTTATGGCAAAACCTGTAGACATCCCCACTTTGCGCGAACGCATGCTGGACTTCTCCGCCAACCGCGCGCAAATTGTGCGCAATTCCGCTTATACGGCTCGCCGCAGCGGTCTGGACGAAAAACTCTCCAACATATTCATCACCGTAGGTATTCCCGCCCATATCAAAGGCTATCAATATCTGCGCGAAGCGATAAAAATGTCAATAGATAATCCCGAAATCATCAACTCTATAACCAAAAAGCTTTACCCGGGCATAGCGGAACGATTCAATACCTCCGCTTCAAAAGTAGAGCGTGCGATTCGTCACGCCATAGAAGTGGCTTGGAACCGCGGAAAGATAGAAAATATTAACAGCATTTTCGGTATAAAGATATATTCACCCAACGATAAGCCCACAAACGGCGAATTTATTGCCCTGCTTGCCGATAAGATGATATTGGAAGGCGCGTAATATTGCTTTGTAACAATTCGACCATAACAGCTTTTCACTCCGTTTTTGCGCGTTCATAAAAAACAGCACTACAACTCACACCCTGCGGCGATTGCGATCGCCGCAGGGTAAAAGTCGTTAAGCGCATCGTTAAGCCGCAGAACTTATCCCCCTCCGCAAGAACACCTCAAACACAGTTAACGCACCTATCAAACAGCTGCGCATTATGTCGAATTTTATCAAAACCCTGTTCGGCATATATTCTACCCGCACGCCGATATAAGTATCCGCCGCACACCAAGGCAAGCCAATATGATAACGCCATAATAATAGCTCAGCCGGTGAACACAAACATTTTTATGCCCGTTTTTCGTCAATATTGTATATCCGGGCGGTAAAATACAAAAGCACAGCCTTGCCAAGCCGATATTGTCCGATATAAATAATTACAGCCATAAAGACGCAGGCTTTTGCCCGTCAAACCAAGAACACCGCCCGCTCCTCTATAACAAAAAAACCGAAATGCGACTATCCGGCAATTTACCGAGCGCGCCAAAACCATAATTCTTATTACCGCAAACTCTTGAATATGGCATTATATTCCGATAACCGACCGTAACCAAGAACAATAACTCAAAAGCTGCCGGCATAAAAACCGCTTATATTCCAATGCGTACACCTCCGCGCCGCGCATTTCCCGCCGTAAAGCGACAAACAAGCCGACAACACCGTAAGAAAAGAACCGCTCCAATCCCGGTAAAAGCAGCGCGCCGACGACCGGTTTTTACGCGCAATAAAACACTCGCCGAGAGATAAAGCCTTTACGATTTCGAGCAGCAATTTAAGTCGAAAACCCCTCTTTGCAACCCCCTTGTTTTCGCCGCTGTAAAATGTTTCCCGTGTAACAATTTTTGCCTGTTTTTAGAAGATATTCGTCTTATTTCGCGCTATTTTAGTATTATTAGGGCTATATCATAATAAATAGTTATAAATTTTTCGGACGAAATTCTTCTAAAACACGGTTTTTACAGGCGCATTATCCGCAATTTTATTTGATTGTTCCACGCAGTTTGTGAAACACTTTTCAGCATTTTTATTTCTAACGGTAAGCGTGTTGGCAAAATTACCGAAAAGCCGCCTTTTTGGCCGCCTTCCCACACGCCCGCGCAACGGTTTTCCGCCTTTATCTCCCCCGATTAGCGTAAAATTCGCAGAATATAATCGGCCCGCGGTTCCTCACCGCCGCAAAGTTGCAGCAACCTACCGCAAGCGGCGGTTTGCGGAAATATTGCGAAAACAGCCGACTTAAAGCGCCCTGCCGTGGGTACCTTTGGGTATCCCCCTTTTATCCGGCTGCTCTATATCCGCAGCTTTAATACCAAGCCTTCAAAGCAGGTTTTTTATTTATCTTCGCTTCCAAACTCTTCTTTATTTTGGGAATTATACCGCCTTCGCAACGAATGTTTGCACTTTCAATGCCGTTTTGGCTTGAAAATTGCCGCCTAAACGCGTTTTCTTGCCTTTGGTCTAAGGGGAAACCGTCTTCCGCTTCCCGATCGTTTAACGGCGCTTATATGGAGCCGTACGTATTTTCGCGCATATTTATTATATTATTGTGCCACAGCTGCGCTCAGGCGGCTACGACTCGGCGATAATAACAGCCGTTATCCGCGATAATATCGGCGGCGATCCGCACCCCTTTTCCCGCTTTATCAAACGCATTTTGCCGTAAAATATGTATCTTTGCCAAGCCTCGATAGAGCACTTTGGCTGTACCGATTTCGGCATATTTGCGCAATCTGTCTACTTGCCGAAAGCGGCACCGCAATATGCGCAATATATTTTCGCAGCACGCAATATTTTGCCCAAAGCAACAAATAGCCCGCACACTCCGATTTTCCAAGATGTCTTTGCTCTGCAATAATTTCCAAGATGTCTCTTACAATATTGCCGGATATCCTTCGGCTTGCTTGGCCGGCTTGTTTTACAAATGCCGCGCAAAAATCGCTCGTCCGCAACTCCACACGCGCGCGTGTGGCTTACCGCAACTCGTCAAATTCAAGATTAAGCCTGTCTCCGCAATTTCACACGTGAACGCGCTATCTCAAGCCGCAGACGGCGCCGCTTGCGCTCGCAAACCGCCCCTCGGTTTCACGCATGCGCGCTTTATGTCCGCCCGTAAAGACTCCGTCAGGTAGTGCCGCCTTTTTCTTATACGCTACAACAGCGCCCCGAAACCGCATTCCACACAAGATCTTGCCTTTTTATGCCCGTTATGAGGCCGTGATACTCGATTATTCTTGAATTTTTCGCCTTTGGGCAACTCCCGGCGCCACTTTTCACTCTCTCTTTGCAATATTTTTCACGCCCGTATAATCGGCGCGCCGACATCTGCCCGTCTTCGTTCGCGCGCATTATGCGCGCATATGTCATCGGACGAATAGCTTTGTTCCGCAGCTTTCCGCGCCGCCGATTTTTCGCGCAGGTGCGCGTGCGAACGTAAACGCTTGCGTATATTATTTTTATTATAATATTTTGTATGCCTTTTTTATGCACTTTTAACATATATACCTATTTTTAATAAAATTCTAGCATTTTTCTTGCTGTTTTTCTTGAATTACACGGGTGCTCGGCGCTTGTTTTAAGTGCACATAATATACATAATTGCCGTTAACCGCACGGCAATTTCGCCGTTCTTGCCGCGTTTCTCTGTCTTCTTGCCTTTTTTCTTTTTAACGCAAGTTGATGATACGCCGTGCCGCACCGAGATAATAATCTTGTCTTTTTTTCTTATTTGTGTTATCATAGTATAAAAGACCGCCGTCTATGAATGCCTTTATTGTTAAGGCGGTCTGCGTATGTGTTGTTTAGGGAGAAAAAAATGAAAAAAGTCAGTGAAAGTGCGGAAAATTATTTGGAGACCATTCTTGTCCTGTCCAAGCGCAAGGGGAGCGTTCGCTCCATAGATATCGCCAATGAGCTGGATTTTTCCAAGCCCAGCGTCAGCATTGCCCTCAAACATCTGCGCGAACAAGGGCACGTAGTCATTTCCGAAGACGGCGTTCTTTCCTTGACGGAGTCGGGCAGGCGCATAGCGGAAGGCATATATGAGCGCCACTTGGTGCTTACCCGCTTTTTTACTTCTCTCGGCGTGGATGAAGACATCGCCCAGGCTGACGCCTGCAAGATCGAACATATCCTGGATCCGCAAACTTTCAACGCCATAAAGCGCTCCCTGAAAGACCGATAAGAGTTATAACACGATAAAATTCGGTAAGCAATCGGAAGGCTAATCGCCCCAAAACAAGCGACGGCTTTCGGGAATATGTCGAAAACCCGACTTAAATATTCAGTTGCGTATATTCTCGGGCAAGCGCGCCCGATTGAACACTTCACCTTTCTCCAACACTCTTTTATCTTTCGTTTTATAAAATAACGACGCCGCCTTGCTATAACCAACGGCAATAGTTTTTCGGTATTTTACCGAATATTTCTCTATACCGATTGAATCTTTCCTCTATACCCTTATATCAATCAGTCGGTGATTACTCAAAGTCTCTTTATTCCGAAGCCGTCTTGTTTTGCACTATTTTATATCGATTTTCTCTTAATACTTTCTTAACTATATGGTTTTTATTGCTTTTTGCCGATTGTAATGTTATAATATGAATGATTACAGCGTTGTCTTAAATATCGGGTATCGTGGAATGTTTGTTTTAATTTTCGCGTTCCCTTAATCTTTGCAACGCGCATCGCTAAGGAGGACTATATGAGCGAGCAGGACACATCTTCCACTTTAGATACGGTCGACAAGCTTCTTTCACAAGCAAAAAATCTTTTAGAGAAGAAAAACGAAAACCTGGATATCGCCGCCACCCTAATGCTTGTCCAGGCTGCAAATATGGGCAGCTTGGAAGCTAAAACCCTTATCGGCGATCTTACTTTTTATGGTCGTTGCGTAGGCAAGAGTCTTGTGGAAGCCGTGCGTTGGTATGGTAGTGCGGCAGAACAAGGATACGCCGAAGCGCAGCTTAAATTAGGCAAATGTTATTTGTATGCACACGGCGTGGAGAAAAACTACGATAAGGCGTTTTCTTTGTTTTCTCAAGCGGCGGAATCCGGGTTGCCGGAAGCTATGTCTTATTTGGCATATTGCTTCATGTGTGGCTACGGCACTCCCGTAAATTATGAAAAAGGCTTTTCTTATTTCAAAATCGCCGCAGAACAAGGAGATGTCCAAGCGCAGTTTAACTTGGGCGTATGCTATCATAACGGCAGCGGGGTGCAGCAGGACGATGAAAAGTCTGCCGAGTGGCACGCTAAAGCGGCAGAACAAGGCTTTTCTTTATCGCAATTGTATTTGGGGCAATACTATTTTAACGGCACCGGCGTCCCTCAAAATTACAAAACCGCAATTTCTCTGTATGAAAAAGCCGCAAAGCAAGACGTAGCTTCCGCACAATTTTGTCTGGGTGAATGCTATGAAAAAGGCATTGGCGTGAAAAAAGACATTAAAAAAGCTGTTTCTTGGTATAAAAAAGCCGCAAAGCTCAAAGATAGTGACGCCGAAAAGGCTCTTAAGCGTCTAGACCCTTCTGCCGCCGCCGAAATACCGCCTACAGACCTGTCTTCTCCTGCCGAACTTTCCGAAATGCTGGTTGCCGAAGGTAAAACGTTATACTCGAAAAAGAGTTATGCCGACGCCGTCAGCAAGTTCATTCCTGCCGCCGCAATGTCTAATGCCACGGCGCAATATTATATGGGAATGTGTTACGAACATGGTCGCGGCGTAGAACAAAACTATGAAACCGCCGTCAAATATTATACCGATGCCGCTCAACAAGGTCTAATGGCTGCTCAATATGCATTAGCTCTTTGCTACGCAAACGGCGACGGCGTAAAACAGGACTCCGACAAGGCCGCTACTTGGTTTCTGTATGCCGCCGACCAGGGTTTTGCCCAAGCCCAGTTTAGACTTGCTCTTTGCTATGAACACGGCGACGGAATGCCTCAAGACATAAGCCAAGCCGTTGCATGGTATAAAAAGGCCGCAGAGCAAGGAGATGAATCCGCAATCGGCGCTTTGATGCGCCTAAACATAGAGCCGGACAGCCACTTATCAAAAAGCTATACCTATGACGACAGCGACATAACTTCCTCTGCTCCGAAAAAGTCTCCGGAAGAACTTTTTTCAGAAGGAGTGTCTTTATGTTACGAACAAAAATACGATGAAGCCGTAAAGCTTTTTATCGATGCGGCAAATATGGGTCTTACCGGCGCTCAATTTAATTTGGCTGTTTGCTATGAAAACGGGTATGGTGTTGCCGCCGATATGCGCAAAGCCGTGGAATGGTACACCAAAGCGGCGGAGCTGGGGCATGCCGACGCTCAATTTAATCTGGCTGTTTGCTATAAAAAAGGAGATGGTGTTGCCGCCGATATGCGCAAAGCCGTGGAATGGTATACTAAGGCGGCGGAACAAGGGAATACCGACGCTCAAAACAATCTTGGGACTTGCTATAAAAACGGGGATGGTGTTGCCGCCGATATGCGCAAGGCTGTGGAATGGTATACCAAAGCCGCAGACCAAGGGAATGCCAACGCTCAATTTAATCTGGCTGTTTGCTATGAAAACGGGGATGGTGTTGCCACCGATATGCGCAAAGCCGTGGAATGGTATACTAAAGCGGCAGAGCAGGGGGATGCCGACGCTCAATTTAATCTGGCTGTTTGCTATGAAAACGGGGATGGTGTTGCCGCCGATATGCGCAAAGCCGTGGAATGGTATACTAAGGCGGCGGAACAAGGGAATGCCGACGCTCAATTTAATCTGGCTGTTTGCTATGAAACCGGGGATTATGTTGCCGCCGATATGCGCAAAGCCGTGGAATGGTATACTAAAGCGGCAGAACAAGGGAGTGCCGACGCTCAATATAGTTTGGCTCTTTGCTACGAACTTGGCGACGGCGTTTTAGCATCTCCGTCTAGCGCCGCGTTTTGGTACTTAAAATCTGCCCGACAAGAGCATGTTGACGCGCAGTATAAATTGGGATGTTTATACGAAAAAGGGCTGGGGTTGGATCAAAGTCTTTTCAAGGCAATTTTATGGTATTCGAAAGCGGCGGAACAGGGCCATAAAAAAGCAAAAAAAGCCGCTAAAAAAGCCAGACGAAAATGGAAACGCCTTGCTAAAAAAGAAGGCTTGGATACAACGGAATAATCACCCTTCTAGGGTCAGCGCGTATTATAAACCCCTGTTCTCTGCCGTAAAATCGGGAGCAGGGGGTAAAATTTGGTCAAAATTGCCTTTTGGTAAATTGCAGGTAATGTCACCTGTTTACATTGCCGGTTATCATGGATGGAGCGTCTTGCGCTCTCGCTGAAAACAAGGCGTTTTGCTAAACGAGACCAAAGCCTTTTCATTATTCAAAAAAGCCTCGGCGCAAAATAATGCGGACGGACAATTTTTCACCGGACTTTGTTATCGTGACGAGGTTGGCGTGCAGCAAAGCCTCAAAAAAGCTGCCATTTTATTTGAAAAAGCCGCAAAGCATGGCTTTTGCACGGCGCAGTGCAATTTGGGCAACTGCTATCGAACAGGCAGAGGCGTAATGCAAGACGAAAAGAAATCAACGCGGCTTTACCGTCTGGCAGCGAACGACGGGTATATTCCTGCTATACATAATCTCGGGAACTGCTATTATTACGGAGTCGGCGTCAGAAAAAACTATAAAAAAGCGGCGAAGCTGTTCCTCTCCTGCGCTGAAGCCGACAGCGACTCCTGTTTTATGGCAGGAGAATGTTATGAATACGGCAGAGGCGTAACAAAAAACCTTTGCAAAGCAATAGAATGCTATACTGTTGCAGTCAAACACGGACATGAGGAAGCCAAAGAAGCGCTAACCCGATTGGCAAGTCTGCGATAATATTTTGCAAGCAGAAAACTTCTAATAGTTTTTCTGTTCTGCACCGATTATCCTTGAAGATATGTTATAATATAATAGTAAAGCGGCTTTACGCCTGCAATGCGAAATAATATAAGTAATCCAATCCTACAGGAGATATTATGAATAGAATACACAATGCAATAATCTATGCGGCAAAAAAGCATGAAGGGCAGGTAAGAAAGGGAACAGATATCCCCTACATAGTTCATCCCATGGAAGTAATGCAGATTCTTACGGCAGCGGGCTGCGAAGAAGATGTTGTAGTTGCGGGCATTTTACACGACACGGTGGAAGATACCGATGCCACGATTGAGGAAATAAGCGCCCTGTTCGGTGAGAGAATTGCGCACCTTGTAGCAAACGAAAGCGAGGATAAGTCAAAGACCTGGCGCGAACGCAAAAGCGCAACGATAGAGCATTTGAAAAACTGTTCGGACGAAGAGGCTCTCTGCGCCCTCGCAGATAAACTTTCCAATGCGCGCAGTATTCTTGCAGACTATGTGCTTGTCGGCGAAAAGCTGTGGGAGCGCTTCAACAAAGACAAGTTTTCTCTGCTGTGGTATTACTCACAGATACGCGACGCCGCAAAAAGATTCTCCGCAATTTCAATCTGGCAGGAATACAGTGCCTGTGTGGAAGAAATGCGCAGAATAATCGAAGGATACTAAAATAATGCGATTCTTTTGTCAATAATTTTCGGTAAACTTTCTACGGCTTTTCCTTATTTGCACCGAATTTTTGCTTTTTGTCCTCCGATACTATTATATAACGGTCTGTCCGCTGTCTGTCGGCGTAAAACGCATTTTCGATCGACCGGTTGGTCGGTTCGCTCTTGTTTGTCCGCAGGCGCGGGGCGCCGCTTTTCGTCTTTTAACCTACGCTTTTTATATCTCCCGTCTGCACGGTGTGGGCGGAGGTAGTGGAAGACGTGCCGCCGCGCGTATAGGTCACGGTGACGCTGTCGCCGACTTTTGCGGCATAGGTGGCGTACGCTATCATATAGCTGCGCTCTATGTCAAAAGATATTTTTTCGCCGCCTCTTGTAATGGTGATATTGGTTATCTTGTCGCCTGCCTGCAAGCCGAGAGTTTGTATTATGCCGCCGTCCGTCACTTCGTGCACGGTCGTGTCGGCGGTTATCTTGCCGCTGCCGGAAGTTTCGTCATAGACGTAGCGGGAGTTTTCCTCCGTCACGGTTACCCCCAAGGTGAGGGCGTTGAGTCCGCCTGTCGAGTCGTTCCCGTCGCAAGCGTAATAGTATATGTTGTCGGCAACCGCCTTTACCGTATCCACGGGAATGGCGTAATTTATGCCCTGTTCTTCCTCTCCGTTGCCCGCGTGAGGCACCCCTATGAGCTGCCCGTACACGTTAAAGCAGCCTCCGCCCGAATTTCCGCCGTACATCGCCGCGTCCACGCGCATAGAGCGGTGCGTGGTGGTCTGCGAACTTATTTGCAGATTTATGTTTTCGCTGTGCACGCTGACTATGCCTTCCGTAACGCTTATGCCGTCGCCGCCCGTGTTACCTATCACTATGGCGGTATCTCCCACATCGTAACTTTCGGCAAAGGCGACTTCACGAACATCGGGATTTATTGCCTGCACGTCTTGTGTTTTGGCTTTTATAAGAGCAAGATCGTTTTGTTCCGAGCCGCCCGCGTATTCGCATTCTATGGCGTAACTGCCGTAATCGTAAGAAGTGTAGCCGTTCTGCTCGCCGCTGCTTGCGGGAGCGCCTTCACTTCCGTAAAGATACAATATTATGCGGCGCGCGATATGTTTGTCCTTCGCTCCGGAAAGGGAATAGGTGAGATTGTCGTCATTGGCGTTTTGGCTGTATACCACATGATAGTTGGTGATAAACCAAGTGTAATCGCCGTCTATCTTATACACGACCGCGGAACCCGTGTAAACCGCCGCTTTATCAATAGCTTGAATTCCACCAAACCCTATGCTCGTCTGCGTTTCGTAGAACTCCGTATAGACCGCCGCCGCGGAGCGCAGCACGGAAGAGATGACTTGAGAGTTGTCCTCGCCTACGTTCACGTCCACGAACTTGTCCACGAACTCTTCGTAAGTCAGGTCGTTATCGCCCGTTGCCAGCTTGTACTGTTCGTATATGTCCGTTGCGGATACGCTCGTGCCGTTTGCGCCGTTTGCGCCGTCTTCACCGTTGGTAACTTCAAAAGTAAAGGTGCTGCCGTCCGTATATGTAACGGTGTAGGTGTCCACGTTTCCGGATGAAGAGGTCTTTTCTATTCCGACTATCCCCACGCCGTCGTTGGTGCATGCGGCTAAAACGCCCGTTGCCACCGCGCATATCACGATGACCGCAATTATTGCAAAAAGTTTGTTCTTTCTCATTTTTATCCCCTGTCCGCGTCGGCTCAGAGCCTTTTTTACGGATATCGCATTTATATAATAACAGACATATCGCCCTTATTCAATAGGCATTTCATTCTTTTTACAAACTTAACGTCTTTTTTGCACACTCCGTTGTTTCCGCGCCGCATATGCTTGCGGTAAAATTCGTTAAAATGATATAATATCTATTATGGAAAAGCGTTACGATGCGATAGTTATAGGCGGAGGTCATGCGGGCGTGGAAGCGGCGCTTGCTTTGGCGCGCACTTCTTTGCGCACGCTGATGATGACCCTCACCCCGGACGCCATTGCTTATATGGCGTGCAATCCCGCCATAGGCGGCACCGCCAAGGGGCACCTCGTACGCGAAATAGACGCTTTGGGCGGGCAGATGGGTATCAATGCGGACGCAACTTATCTGCAAATGCGCATGCTCAACCGCGGCAAGGGCGAAGCGGTGCATTCTCTGCGCGCTCAGTCGGACAAGATAAAGTATCATCTCACAATGAAGCGCACGCTGGAAGAGCAGGAGAACTTGGACATTTTGCAGGCGGAAGCGGCTCAAATTCTCACAAAAGGCGGCGCGGCGTGCGGCGTAAAGACGGCTTTGGGCGACACGTATTACGCAAACGCCGTGGTGGTAGCCACGGGCGTATATCTCAATTCGGACATAATAACGGGCGATTGGAGCAAAGAGAGCGGACCTTCCGGTTTTGCAAGCGCCACTCTTCTCACTCAAAGTCTGATGGATCTGGGGCTGGACGTGCGCCGCTTTAAGACGGGCACTCCGGCAAGGCTGGACGGGCGGACGATAGACTATTCCGTAATGCAGGCGCAGGAAGGGGAGGACGTTTATCCCTTCTCGTTTATGACGGAGGGAAAGGCGGTAAACAGCGCCAAATGCTATCTCACATATACCACGCAAGCCACCAAGGACGTGATAATGGCCAATATTGACCGTTCTCCTCTTTACAACGGCACGATAAAGAGCACGGGTCCGCGCTACTGCCCGTCCATAGAAGATAAGGTGATGCGCTTTGCCGACAAGGAGCGGCACCAGATATTCATAGAGCCGGAGAGCGCCTTTACCCACGAAGTGTACGCGCAGGGAATGTCTTCTTCTCTTCCGTTCGATGTGCAGGAAGCGATGTATCATACGGTGGTGGGGCTGGAAAAAGCGCGGATAGTGCGCTATGCGTACGCGATAGAATACGACTGCATAGACAGCACGCGCCTGCTGCCCACCCTGCAAGTGAAGGGGATAGAAGGACTTTATACGGCAGGGCAGATAAACGGCAGTTCCGGATATGAAGAAGCCGCCGCGCAGGGACTTATGGCGGGCATAAACGCTTCCCTGAAACTGAGGGGCAAAGATCCGCTTGTTTTGCGGCGCGACGAAGCTTATATAGGGGTATTGATAGACGACCTTGTCACCAAGGGCACGAACGAACCTTACCGAATGATGACCGCGCGCGCGGAACACCGGCTGCACTTACGGCAGGAAAACGCGGATATGCGCCTTACCCCCAAGGGCATAGAAGCGGGGCTTGTGAGCGCAGAGCGCAGGGAAAAGTTCGAACGCAAGCGGGAGCAGGCGGAAAGTTTTGCGCCGCTTTTGAAAAAGTATCCGTCCAAAGCCCTGTCTGACGCGTTTTTGGCGGAGCTGGGGGAAGAGGGCAGCGGCTCTTATTCTTACGAACAGCTCTTCAAGCGCACGGGCGCAAACGCGGAAAACGTAAGCGCGGCTTTCCCCGAATGGAGCGGCTGCGATCCGCGCGTGCTGGGAGAACTTATCACCTCTTGCAGATATGCGGGATATTTGGAAAAGCAAAAAGCCGCGATAGAGCGCGAAAAGAAGATGGAGGACAGGCTTATTCCTCCCGATATAGACTACCTGAATATGCACGGGCTAAGGCTGGAAGCCCGCCAAAAACTGGACAAGATCCGCCCCCTCAACCTGGGGCAGGCGGCGCGCATTTCGGGCGTTTCGCCCGCGGACATAACCGTGCTGATGGTGCGGCTTTCGGGGAGGGGAGAGTGATGTACGACTGCCTTCAATTGCTCGACTTTGCCGCGCGCAATTCAAAGCTTGATGAGTTTGCGAAGTTTTTGAAGAGCGAAAACGCAAAATACAACCTCACCGCGATAACGGAAGAAGCGGAGATAGTTTCCAAACATTTTTACGACAGCCTTGTGGGCGAACGCTTTTTGGAAGAGGGCGCAAACGTGTGCGATATAGGCAGCGGCGCCGGCTTTCCGCTCATACCGCTCGCCCTGCTGCGCGGGGACTGCTCCTTCACGGGCGTGGACTCCACGCAGAAAAAAGTGAATTTCATAAACGCCGCCTGTGCCAAGCTGGACATAAAAAACTGTTACGCCGTGCATGCGCGCGCGGAGGACATAGCGAAAGAGAGCTTCACCGCCGTAACTTCCCGCGCCGTCGCCGCGCTGAACACGCTGGCGGAATATTGCCTGCCCGTCCTGAAAGTCGGCGGCGTTCTCATCGCCTATAAGGGCAGCAACGCGGAAGAAGAAGTGCGCGCGGCGGCAAAAGCGCTGCAAATTTTGGGCGGAAAGACGGAAGAGATATTCCGTTACTGCCTGCCCACGGGAGAAGAACGCGCGCTTGTCAGGATAAGAAAGGTTTCTCCCACGCCCGCAAAGTATCCGCGCCCCGGCAACAAGCCGCGCATAAAACCCATAAGTTAGTATGTTCGTTACGCAGGTAAAGCTGAATAATTTCCGCAACTACGCGGACAAGGTCTTTGAGTTTTCCAAAGGGCTTAATGTGATAGTGGGTCCCAACGCCACGGGAAAGACCAATCTTTTGGAAAGCGTGTATATGTGCGGCTTGGGCACTTCTCCGCGCGTGACACGCGACAAGGACGTGATAAAGTGGGGAGAAAAGGGCGCTTTTATCCACTTGGAACTGCAAACGCGCTTCCGCAAGCACACGGTGGATATGTTCATAGACTGCAAAGAAAAAAAGCGCGTGGCGATAGACGGCATTCCCATAACCCGCCTTGCCCAATTGATAGGCACCCTAGGAATAGTGTTTTTCTCACCGGACGAGTTGAAGCTGGTAAAGGACGCGCCCGTGGAGCGCAGGCGTTTTATGGACGTTTCCCTCTCTCAGCAATCTTCCAAATATCTGTTCGCACTCTCGCGCTACAACGCGGTGCTGCTGCGCCGCAACAAATTGCTTAAAACTTTGTCCCCGGGGGAGGATTTGAAAAACTCCTTGCAGGTGTGGGATATTCAGTTGGCGGAAGAGGGCGCGCGCGTTATAAAGGCAAGATACGCGTTTGCAAGAGAGCTGAAAAAGTTCGCCGCGCAAAAGCACGTTGTGCTAAGCGGGGGCAGGGAAACGCTCTCTTTGGAATATGAAAGCGATGTTGCGGACGGGGACGAAAAGCTCATTGCAGAGGCGCTTTCCCAAAAGCTGTTTATGAGTTACGATAAGGACTGTTCCTTGCAATACACCACGGTGGGACCGCACAAGGACGACATTAAGATATCTTTGGACGGCATAGACGTGCGCAAATTCGGCTCTCAGGGGCAGCAGCGCACGGCGGCGCTTTCGCTCAAACTTGCGGAGATCTCCTTGTTCAAAGACAATATGGGGGAAGAGCCCGTCCTTCTTTTGGACGACGTGCTGTCCGAACTCGACGAAGACAGAAGAAAGACCCTTCTGAAAGAAACTTCAGCCTTTCAAACGATAATAACCTGCACGGAATACACCGAAGGCGTTGAAGCCAACATTATCAAGATGAATTAGTTTTGCATATAAAAAGTCCCCGAGCCGCACTCGGGGACTTCTTTTTTTGCGGTTTTGAGCTTAATAGTTTTCCTTTCTCAGCTGGAAATAAGCCCTGGGGTGGGCGCATACGGGGCAGACTTCGGGAGCCTTATTTCCTATATGTATATGTCCGCAGTTGCGGCACTCCCAAATCATATCTCCGTCGCGGGAGAACACCACTCCGCCTTCTATGTTGGCAAGCAGTTTGCGGTAACGCTCTTCGTGCGTCTTTTCTATCGCCGCCACGCCCTCGAACATTCTGGCGATATTGTCGAAACCTTCTTCCTTTGCCTCTTTGGCGAAAGTAGCGTACATATC
>CALWHM010000010.1 GCA_944380395.1 uncultured Clostridia bacterium
CTGTAAAGCGCCCACTCCTCGCTTCCGCGGGGATATTCCCAGTCAAAGTCCGCGCCGTCAACGTCCAGCTCTTCCACAAGCTCTACTATGCTCTGCACGGCGTTGTCCATATGGTCGCGGTACACTTCCCCCATTGTGGCGCCTTCACGCACGGGGAACACGGTCACGGTTATGTCCACATCGCGCGCGCCTATCATATTTTTCAGCTCCGAAAGCGCCTTATCCGCGCCCTCCACGGGCACGACGTTGCCCTCGGGGTCAAAGTTGCCGTAAGCGATAAACTGCACGTCCGTGACTATGTCGAAACAGTCGGGGTCGATAAGTCCCTGCCCTACGTGTTCGGGACGAATGTACGTGGATACGCGGAAATCGTTGTTTTCGCGCGCCTGCAAGTTATATACGGCAATATCCGATATGCGGACGGTGTTCTTAAAGTCGTCTATCACCACCTTTATCTTTTTCGTGGTGACTCCGTAAAATGTGGCAAGCCTGTTCTCTCCTATCTCGCACTGGCGGTAGCAAAGTTCCCACTCGCCGCCGTTTTCGTAATAGACGGAAAACTGCTTCACGTTGTACCCCGTTTCGTTGAGCAAAAGCGCGTTGACTTCCCGCTCCGCGCCGAAGTCTATCACCGCTTCCGCGCCCTTTGAGCTTACGTTCCATGCGGTCATCTTGCTGTTGTCGAAAGCCATAGCCGCGCCGCCCGAACCGGATATTTCGGCGGTTTTTGCCAAATTTTCCTCCGAAATGCCCAAGTTGTTGTCCCTTGAAAGAGTGACTCCGTAAAAAATGAGCAGAGCCGAGGCAATGACGGCGATGACCGCAAGCGGCCAAATCTTTTTCAAAATTTTTCCCATAAGTTCCACCTTGTCAAATTTATTTACGAATAATATTGCCCGCATTTATATTATCATAAAAAAGCGCCCGGGTCAAGATAAAAAGTCTTTTTTACCCGATATTTGTCTGTTTTGCGCAAGTAAACGCTTTGAAACAGGCAAAAAACGCACCCCGAAGGGTGCGCTTTAAGCTGTATTCTTTTTACTTTGCGTATTCCACGCTTCTAAGCTCTCTTATGACGTTGACTTTTATCTGCCCGGGATAGTCCAGCTCCGCTTCCAGCTTTTTGGCGATTTCCTTTGCCATGAACATAGTGGCGTTGTCGTCCACTTCCTCCGGCTTGACCATAACGCGGATCTCCCTGCCCGCCTGAATGGCGAAAGACTGCTCCACGCCCGCGAAGGAATTGGCTACGTTCTCTATCTTTTCCAAGCGTTTGACGTAGTTTTCTATGGACTCCCTTCTTGCTCCGGGACGCGCGCCCGAGATAGCGTCCGCCGCCTGCACGATAATTGCTTCTATCGTGGTGGGTTCCACGTCGTTATGGTGCGCTTCCACCGCGTGAATGACGGCGGGAGACTCCTTAAAGCGTTTGAGCAGTTCCACGCCTATGGATACGTGCGTGCCCTCCACTTCATGGTCCACGGCTTTGCCTATGTCATGCAAAAGCCCCGCCCTTCTGCACACCTTGAAGTCCGCGCCCAGCTCCGTTGCCAAAGAACCTGCCAAATAGCTGACTTCCAGAGAGTGTTTGAGCACGTTCTGCCCGTAACTTGTGCGGTATTTGAGCCTGCCCAGCAATTTGATGACCTCGGGATGCAGACCGTATACGCCCGCATCGAAAGCAGCGTTTTCCGCGGCTTCTTTCATCTGATTGTCCAGCTCGCGCCTGACTTTTTCCACCGTTTCTTCTATACGCGCGGGGTGTATCCTGCCGTCCGCCACAAGGCGCTCTATGGCAAGTTTCGCAACTTCCCTTCTCACGGGATCGAACGCGGACACGGTGACCACGTCCGGGGTGTCGTCTATGATAAGATCCACGCCCGTGCAGTTTTCTATGGAGCGGATATTTCTGCCCACTCTGCCGATAAGTCTGCCCTTCATCTCATCCCCGGGCAACTCCACCGTGGATACGCATATCTCGGAAGAGTGATCCACCGCGCAGCGCTGGACCGCCTGACCCACAATGTTGCGGGCGCGCTTTTCCGCCTCGTCTTTGGCGGACTGCTCTATCTCTCTCGCCTTTTCGCCCGCGTCCTTGCGCACCTCGTCCAAAAGCTGCTCCATCAATTGAGCTTTGGCTTCTTCCTGGGTGAGCTGAGCCACCTTTTCCAGCTGTTCGAGCATTTTTTCGTGAGCGTGGGACAGTTCCGCCTGAACTGCCGCTATCTCCTGCTCTTTTACTTCGATGCCCTTCTTTCTGTCGTCGAGAGAAGCGGACTTTTTGTCCAAAAGCAGTTCCCTGGACGCCAATTGATCTTCCCTTTGGGAAAGTCTGTTTTCGGAGCGCTGCAACTCCGCCCTGCGTTCCCTGGACTCCTTGTCCAGTTCCGAACGCATTTTGTGCTGTTCTTCTTTGATTTCCAGCCTTGCTTCCTTTAAGTAAGTGTCCGCATTGGATTTTGCGCTATCCAAAAGCCGCGCGCACTCTTCTTTGATGGATCCGAGTTTTTTACGCGCGCCGAATCTGAAAGCCAGATACGCTGCCACCGCGCCTATAACGAGCGCAGCCACTATGCCTACGGCGATACCTATAGCCTCGCCGGTTCCGACACTGCAAAGGAGAAAGCTTGCCGATTTCAACATATCAGTTCCTCCCGTTTCTGCCGCTTATGCGACATATTCTTAATTTGCGTACCGTAATATAAAGGTATCCTCGCCCTTATAATCACAGTATTTTAATTATTATAATATATATATTAAGATATGTCAAGTATGCCGACGATAATAATGTTATACGGCAACATATCCCGCCCCGAAAGCGGAAAAAAGCCGCGCATTTAAGCGCGGCCGAACCGTTTGATTGAAAACTTATTTTTTTTCGTTCATCATCTCTTTGAGTTTTGCGGTTATCTCTTCCGCAACTTCGGGATTGTCGTCCAGGAACTGAATGGCTTTTTCCCTGCCCTGACCTATCTTGTCGCCGTTGTAGCTGAACCACGAACCCGTCTTTACCACCACGCCTTTTTCCTGCGCCGTATCTATAAGACAGCCGTTTGCGGAGATGCCTTTGCCGAAGATGATGTCAAACTCCGCCGTTTTGAAGGGAGGCGCAAGTTTGTTTTTGACTATCTTGGCGCGCGTGCGGTTGCCCACTATCTCACTGCCGCTCTTTATCGCGTCGCCCTTTCTTATTTCAAGTCTGACGCTGGCGTAGAATTTGAGCGCTCTGCCGCCCGTGGTGGTTTCGGGATTGCCGAACATAACGCCCACCTTCTCCCTGAGCTGATTTATGAAGATTATGCACGTTTTCGCCTTGTTCACCACGCCGGTGAGCTTTCTCAAAGCCTTGGACATAAGCCTTGCCTGCGCGCCCACGGTGGATTGATCCATCTCACCTTCTATCTCCACGCGGGGAGTGAGCGCCGCCACGGAGTCTATTACTATAATATCCACGGCATTGCTGCGCACGAGCATATCCGCTATGTCCAGCGCCTGCTCTCCGTTATCCGGCTGCGACACGTATAAGTCGCGTATGTTCACGCCCAGATTTTCCGCATATACGGGGTCTAAGGCGTGCTCCGCGTCTATAAAGGCGGCGGTGCCGCCGTTCCTTTGGCAGGAAGCCACCGCGTGCAGCGCAACCGTGGTCTTACCCGAAGATTCGGGTCCGTATATCTCCACTATCCTGCCGCGCGGGAAGCCGCCCACGCCCAGCGCAAAGTCCAAAGTAAGGCAGTCAGTGGATATGACTTCTATCGGTTCCACCTGACCGTCGCCCATCTTCATTATGGCGCCCTTGCCGAATTGCTTTTCTATCTTGGCTATCGCCTCATCGAGCAGATCGCTTTTTTCCTTTACCTTCTTTCCTTCTTCTGTTGCCATTACTTGTTCTCCTTATCTGCGTTTTCTATGCTTTTAAGCGCGTAGAACATAGCCGCATTGGCTACGCATTTTCTCAAATAGTTTCTGTCCCCCGTCAGGTTGAGGCGGTATATCTTGCCGCCGCGCCTTGTGGATATGCCCACGTACGCAAGTCCCACGGGAGTGCCCTTCTCATCGCTGTCCGGTCCCGCGCAGCCCGTGGTGGCTATGCCCAGATCCACGTCGCGGTTTTCCATAAGTCCGCGCGCCATCTCCCCCGCCGTTTCCTTGGATATGGCGCCGTAAGTTTCCAGCGTGGAGAGCTTGACGTGCAGGCGCCTGACTTTGGACGCGTTGGTGTATGTGACCAATCCCTCCGAAAGCACCTCACTTGCGCCGGGTACGTCCACTATCGCGGAACATATCATTCCGCCCGTGATGGATTCCGCAACTATCAGCCTTATCCCCTTTTCACGGCAGCTGTCCACCAATTTTTTGGCGATGGAACAGTCCTCGTCCGCGTATATCTTGTCCGCGAAGGCGGTTTTTATCATATCCAAAGTTCGGTTGAACTCCACCTCTTCCGCGTCCTTGTTCAGCACCAAAATAGTGCCGTCCAGACACTCTTCCGAATAATCCACGGATATACTGCCCGTTTTCAGATATTGCGCAATGTCAGACCTTTTCAAGCCGAAAGTTTTGATTACGCAATAGTTTTTGAATTGATCGTCTGTCAGCATTTATTTTCCCTCCTTATCCGCGCTTGTTTCCGCCTGCGCGCTTTCCGCCGAATTTGCGGCGGCATTTTCTTCCTTATCTTCTTCAAACATTGCCCTGTTCTTATAGATGTAGTGCACGCCGGATATGACCGTGAGCAGCGTGGCTATTATCAGTTCGACAAAGCCTATCCAGGTCAGCACCACGTGCAGGGGCGAAAAGAGCAGCGTGGTAAGCGCGCTGAGCGTGACCACCGTTTTCAGCTTGCCCATCTTGTCCGCGGCTATCACAAAACTTTTCAGCGCGGCTATCTGGCGCAGCAGACCTATGATAAATTCACGGGCGATGATTATCACGCAGCATATCATTGCAACGTAAGGTATGCCTATAACGTCGAAATAACGCCCGTCCACCACAAAGGCAAG
This sequence comes from uncultured Clostridia bacterium, assembly GCA_944380395.1. Taxonomy (GTDB): domain Bacteria; phylum Bacillota; class Clostridia; order Christensenellales; family UBA3700; genus Alloclostridium. The sequence continues at coordinate 5,004 of CALWHM010000010.1, forward strand.
TCCCGCGATGACGAGAATTTTGTCCGCGATGGGGTCCAGGAACTTGCCCAAGTCCGTGACCATATTGTACTTGCGCGCGATGTATCCGTCGAAAAAGTCCGTCCAGCCCGCAAGCGTAAACAGCGCGCCCGTTATCGCGCACACCCAAACTTCCAGCGATTGCAGGCAGTAAGCCGCTATTATAAGCGGTATTAGCGCCAGCCTGGCTATCGTTATCTTAGTAGGCAAATTTATATGTATCTTTCCCATAATCACTCCGTTACCTCCCCTATGAGGTCCTCACCGCATACGCCCGTTATCTTCACGCGGTACACTCCGCCCACGTCTACGGGTATGTCCGATTTGAAATACGTCACGCCGTCCACGTCCGGGGTCTGGAACTCCGTCCTGCCCGCAAACGCCTGCCTGTCGTAATCTATATCCTCGTACACCACGTCAAACACCCTGCCGATAAGCGCCTGCTTATCCCGCGAGGAAATTGCGTTCTGCACGGCGTAAGCCTTCTTCACGCGCGCCGCCTTCACCCGCTCCGCCACCTGCTCGGGCAGCTTTGCCGCGGGCGTGCCCTCTTCTTTGGAATAGGCGAAAAAGCCGCAGGCGTAAAAGTGCGCCTCTTCAAGGAAGGCAAGCAGTTCTTCAAACTCCTCCTCCCCCTCTCCGGGAAAGCCCGCTATAAACGTGGAGCGCACGAATATGCCCTTCTCACGCAGCTTTTTCACAAGCCCGCGTATCTGCGCGCCGTTCACGCGCCTGCCCATCTTCTTTAATATCTTATCGTTTATATGTTGCAAAGGTATGTCAACATACTTGCAAATTTTTTCGTTTTTTGCAATATATTCGATAAGTTCGTCGTCCACCTGCTCCGGATAGAGATAGAGCAGTCTTATCCGCTCGAAATCGAGTTTGCTCAGCTCTTCCAAGAGCGGTATGAGCATTTTTTTGCCCTTGTCCGTGCCGTAACGCGTCACGTCCTGCGCCACAAGGATAAGCTCTTTCACGCCCCAGCCTTCCGCAAGTTCCTTTGCCTCCGCCGCAAGTTCTTCAAGCGGACGGGAAGTATAGTTGCCGCGTATGTATGGTATGGCGCAGTATGTGCAGCGGTTGGAACAGCCTTCCGCTATCTTCAAGTACGCGTAGTGCGCGGGCGTGGTGAGTATGCGCTTGCTTGTAAAGTGCCTGTCGTTTATGTCGTTGAAGAGCATTTCCGCCGCTCCGCCCGCAAGCACTCTGTCCGCCGCGGTGGGAATGTCCGCGTATCTGTCCGTGCCCGCAAGCACGTCTATTTCGGGTATGCCCTCTTTAAGCTCCGCGCCGTAACGCTGCGCAAGACAGCCGCTGACTATCAGCGCTCTGCACCTGCCGCTCTTATATGACGCGGCTTCCAATATCGCGTCTATGCTCTCCTGCTTAGCCGGGTCGATAAAGCCGCAGGTGTTCACGAGTATGGCGTCCGCCTGCGCAAGGTCGGACACGGGCGTATAGCCGCGCTCGGCAAAGTATGCCAAGGCGTTTTCCGTGTCCACTCTGTTTTTATCGCACCCCAGGGAGATGACTCCCAAATTCTTTTCCCTTTCAGACATAGTCGTTTATATATTTGCGCTTATTCGTCGTCGCCGTAGGCGGCTTTGAACTGCTCCATCGTCATAAGCACCGCCCTGTCCTTTTTGCCGGCTATCTGCGGCTCCACATAGCCCTTTGCCGCCATCTTGTCCACCAGCCTTGCCGCCCTGTTGTAGCCAAGGCTGAATACCCTTTGTATGCGGGATATGGACACCGTGCCCATTTCCACCACGTATTTGAGCGCGGGCACGAAGTAAGGGTCTTCCGCCATGGCGCCGTCGCCGAGTTCTCCCATATTGGTCAGATTTCCGCTCTTTGCTTCCTCGTCCCCCGAATAGTCCACGGTGGTGATATACTTTTCTATTTCGGGGTCGAAGTTCGCCTTGTTGTGCTCCTTCACATAGTTGGCTACGGCGTATATCTCCTTGCTCAAAATCAGCGCGCCCTGCACGCGGATCATATTCGGCTTGCTGCCCTCTTTATAGAGCATATCGCCAAGGCGCAGCAGTTTTTCCGCGCCCACGGTATCCAAAATGGTCTTGGAGTCCACCGCGGACGTGACCGCAAACGCGATACGCGTGGGCAGGTTCGCCTTTATCGTGCCCGTTATGACGTCCACGGACGGGCGCTGGGTCGCCAATATCATACTTATACCCGCCGCGCGCGCTTTCTGCGCCAAACGCTTTGTATACTGTTCAAAATCCCTACCTACGGGAGAGGTCATAATATCGCCCACCTCGTCCACTATCAGCAGAATGTTGGGCAGTTTGTTCTCCGGCTTTTTGGCATTGTACTCGCTCAGATTGCTGACCATATTCTCACCGAACAGATTGTAGCGGTACTCCATTTCGTTGACCAGCCACTTTAAGGCGTTTATAGCCATATGCTCGTCGGAGATGGCTTTGGGCAGCAGCATATGCGGCATGCCCTCGTACGGCTTGAATTCCACCACCTTGGGGTCGATGAGCAGCACCCTGAGGTCGTCGGGCGAATACTTGTAAACCATACTGCAAAGCAGGCAGTTCAGGAACACGCTCTTACCCGAGCCGCTGGAACCTGCGACCAGCGCGTGGGGGAATTTGGTGATGTCGCACACATAGTTGTTATTGTCTATGTCCTTGCCCAGCGCGAAATAAAGACCCTTGTCCTTATCCGCACGGATAAATTCGGGAGAATTGATGACGGATTTGAGTCCCACCGTTCCCCTTTCCTTGTTAGGCACTTCCACGCCGACAAGGTTCTTTCCGCGGATAGGCGCTTCTATACGAATGCTGTCCACCATCAGGCAGGCGCGTATGTCCTCTTCCAGCTTGGGGATCTCGCGCACGGATATGGAGCGCGGCATTTGCAGCTCAAAGCGCGAAAACGCGGGTCCTTTGACTATGTTCACCACTTTCGCGGGCACTTTGAAGTCTTCAAGCGTGCGCTCAAGCTCCGCCGTCATAGCCATATAATCTTCATCGCCCGTGGGCTTTTCGTCATAGTTGTCCAAAAGGTCCATCTTGGGCGGCGTGTACCTCCCCGCTTTGACGGGTACGAATACGGGTATGCCGTTGAATAAGCGTCCGTCCTCTTCCTTCTCCTCCGCCTTGGGCTTGTCCGCCTCCGGCTTGACGGGCGCGGGTTTGACCGCTTCCGGCTTTACGGGTTCGGGCTTGACAGGCTCCGGCTTGACGGGTTCGGGTTTAACGGGTTCCGGCTTGACGGGCTCGGGTTTTATAGCCTCGGGCTTGACGGGTTCGGGCTTGACGGGTTCGGGTTTTATCACCTCGGGTTTGACGGGTTCGGAAGCCTCTTCAGGCTTTCCGAAGAACTGCGAAAAGTCGTCAAAGGCGCGCTCACTGTGGTCGGACATATCCTGCATATTCTGCCTGCCGTCGTCCGCGGCGGGAATTTCCGGCGTCTGAGGCTTTTCAGACGCGCCGATCGCCCTGTTCACAAAGCCTTCTATCTCACTGTCCGCCGTGCGCTCCGCGCTTTCTCCGCTCATTCTTGCCAAATTCTCACGGCGCATACGCTCGCGCTCTTCGTTATAGAAAAGCGATTCGTCGCCCGTAAAACGCCTTGACGCCCCCTCTTCGTTTGCGGGGTGATCCTCCTGCGGAGTGTACTCCCCGTAGAGCATACGCATACCGTCGTCGCGTGTGTACTCCTTGCGCTCCGCGCGCTTGGGGGCGGAGTCCCTGTCCCCGTACAACACTTCGCGGGCGGTATTGCTGTCCATCTCCCTGTATACGTCCACCACGGGCTTTACGTCGGGAATGAGTTCGTCGTCTATGACCTCCTGCTCTTCTTCAGCCAACTTGTCAATGGGCTTTACGTCCGTGGGGCGGTTAAAGAAGGTGGTGCGGAAAGTTCCGTCCAGCTTCTTGCCCGAAACTGTGCCGTTATACATATCCGTGCCCACGGTGCGGTAACCGTCCTGCGCGGGACGGGAATATTCGTCCGAAGAAGTTATCTTGCCCAGCTTGCTTGCCCTGCGCGCGGCGACTATCTTGTCCAAATCGAACATACACACGATTATAAGCGCCGCAAGTCCCGCAGCCACAAGTCCCAATATGACCATGCTGAACACGTACATAAAGTCGGACAGCACCATAGGGAAGCCGAGCAGAGAAAACAGCACGCCGCCGGCGGTGTTCGCGCCCAGATAGCATTGCCTTATATACTCTCCCCAGCCGTGAGAAGCGTATTCATAAGAAGTGGCAAGGTGACACATCATTATGACCACGGAAAGCGTGCCCAAATAAAGGGCTGTCATACCAAGCGACACCTTTACTTTCACGCGGAATAACTTCAATATCGATACCGCAAACAGCGCCACGACTATGCCGTAAGAGGAAAAGCCGAATATTCCCAAAAAGAAGTATTTGTTTACGTATTCCCCCGCCGTTCCGAAAGCGCCGAACAAAATGAGCATAAACAGCACGGATATGCCGAGCAGAATAAGCCCGATAAATACGGAATTGCTCATACCCTTTTTGGGTTCGCCCGTATTATCCGCGCCGACGTTTTTCGTTACTTCATCCTTTTTTTTCACTAAGACATACTCCCTGCTTTAATCGGATACTCAAATTATAGCACACGCACGGGTGAAAATACAAGGGAATATCTTTTTTTATTAAATTTATTTATATAATATAGCCGAAAGTTTTAATACCTTGGCGGAGCCTTCCTTTCAGCCGAGAACGGAAAGCTCCGCCAAGCGATGTTTTTTATGCGTTTTTGAATATTTCAAGCAGGTTTTTATCCGCCTTTTTGCCCACATACGAAAGCGCCGCCTTCTTCGGGTCGAGCAGGGAAACCGCCAGCGCGTTGGCTTCTTCAAGGCTGACTTTTTCCACGCGGTCTATCTCCTCGCGCGCGTCGAACAGTCTGCCCGTATACAGCGCAAAACGCGCATACAAGGAGCCGCTGCCCGCGGTGCTCTCACCCGAAAGCGCATACGCCGTTTTTATCTGCTGCTTGCCCTTGTCCAGCTCGCTTTTTGTTATCGGGCAGGCTTTCAAATCCTTCAAAAGCGCGGCTATGGTTTTAACCGCTTTCTGCGCGTTGGACGGCTTTACCCCCGCATAAATGCACATATAGCCGTTATTTATATATGTCGACGGAGATGAGAACACGCTGTATGCCAAGCCCTGCTTTTCCCTGACTTCCTGGAAAAGACGTGAACTCATATTGCCGCCCAAAACGGCGTTCACCACCGCCAGAACGGCGTCTTTTTCGTGCTTATACGGCAGTGACGGGAATGCTATGCCTATGTGCGACTGCTCCAATTCGGGCTTTTCTTTATATGAGTATCCCATATGCGGCTTTGCGGGCGCGTCCTGCCACTTTCTGCCCGCCCTCTTCATTCTGCCGTAAAAATATTTTGCAGCCACCGCTTTTGCCCGCTCGAACTCCACGTTGCCCACTATCGTGACCACGGTGCTGTCGGAAGCGTAGTTTTGCAAAATGTACTCCCTTAAATCCGCGCTCGTAAACCGCGCCACGTTGCTCCTGGGTCCCAAAATCGTGCGCCCGAGCGGATGATCGCCGAAGTACGCGCCCGAAAGATCGTCCAAGCATAAGTCTGCGCCGTCGTCTTCGGACATAGATATCTCCTCGTCTATCACCTTGCGCTCCTTGTCCAGCTCTTTTTCGTCCAAGGTGTGGCAAAACAGTATGTCGGAAAGCACGTCCGCGCACTCCTCCAAATGCTCCGCCAAGCCCGTGGTATAGTAGCAAGTGGCAAGTTTTGACGTGAATGCGTTTATCTGCGCGCCTATCTTGTCTATATCCTCGCTTATCTTAAAGGCGCTGCGCCTTTGAGTGCCCTTGAAAAGCATATGCTCCACGCAGTGGGATATGCCGTTGTTTTCCTGCGTTTCGTTGCCGCTTCCCACGCCCGTCATAACGCTCAGATACGCGGAATATACGCCGTCTATTTTGCAATGCACCAGCTTTAAGCCGTCGTCGAATGTGTATAACGTCTTTTCCATAATAACTATATTATATGCAAATTATGCGCCGAATGAAAGTGTTTTGCGATAATATTTGCAAAATTCCACCGCAGTTAGGCGCCGAATGAAAGTGTTTTGCGATAAGGCTATTCGGATAAATTTACAAAATTTCACCGTTTTGCAGTGTCGCTGATACGCGGCGCAGAGAAGGCGCGTCAGACGAGGAAAAGTGCCTTTTTATGAGGGGAGCGTACTTGGGCGTACGTGACCCGAATAAAAAGGTGCTTTGACAAAGTATCACGCGTCTTATATGCGTCGCCCTCGCGGGCGGAAAAAGTGTATGAAAAAAATACGGGAGGCGCGATTGCTCCTCCCGTATATTTTTGAATTAACGGTTTCCGCCTATTCACTCCTCAAAGCGATGACGGGATCTTTCTTAGCCGCCATATGCGCGGGAATAAAGCCGGATATCAGGGTGAGCACCACGCTGATGATGACCAAGCCGACGAGCTGCCACCACACGAGTTGGAAGAGGTTGGCTATGCCGAGTACGGCGTTGAGAATGGCGTTGGCGGGGAAATAGACTATGCAGGTGAACACCACGCCTATGATGCCGGAAAGCAGACCTATCATAAAGGTTTCGGCATTGAATACGCGCGCGATGTCGCGCTTGCGTGCGCCTATACTTCTCAATATACCTATTTCTTTGGTGCGCTCCATAACGGAGATGTAGGTTATTATGCCTATCATTATGCACGACACAATCAGCGATATGCCCGAGAAGCCGACCATTACGTATGTAACGGTATCCGAAAGGCTGTTTATAAAGCCCATCATCTGGCTGAGTACGTCCGATTTCGGCACGGCTTGATAACCTCCCTCCGCAGCGCCTTCATTATATTCATCCAGCATTTGTAAAATTATCTCTTTGGCGTCCATAGACGAAGCGTATATGCTGATTGTGTTGGGTTTGCCCGGCTGAGAATAACCGAGATCCGCAAGCGCGTCCGCATAGGGGTCGGAGTCCTCCGTTGCCGCCGCAAAAGGCTCTCCCGTCAAGACGTCCGTGGAAGGGTTTGCCATCTGCGCCGTCACCACGTCGCTTTGAGCGATGTATTCCAAAATTTGGTCGGTGAGCGCCTGCGTGTATCCGATCGCGCCCGTCATACAAGGGTTCTGCACCCCTTCCCTCGCGCGGATAACGCCGACTATCTTTATCGTGTTGGTCGACTCCGTCACCGCGCTGCTTCTGCCGTTGAGTTCCACTTTGGAGAACGTGCCGTCGCCGTTGTCGCGGTATTGGTCGGAATTGACGGTGATGTTGTAGCTGAGTCCCGCGGCGTCGTCCTCACTCGTGTAGCACAAGTCGGCAAACGAATAGCTGTCCTTTATTTGATTGAGCGCCGCCATATAGTCGAACATTCCGCCGCCCGAAACTTCTATAAGTCCGAGCGCGAATATCATAAAGTCGGTGACTTCGTTCTTGCTGTCCACGATGAGCACCGCTTCGTCCGCCGCCGTGGCTTGTTTGCCGTATATGAGTTCGTACTGCGAGTTGAGCGTGTCGTCATCGGGCAGTTCGTCCATCACCTTCATATCCGCAACCATATCCTTGTATGCGTCGAAAGCGTCCGGGATAAGGTCGGTAAACGGGTAAATTCGCGTGTAAGTGCCGTCATCGGGGGTGGCGTTGTTCGACCACAGCATCATATCGAAGTTGTAGTTGTACTTATAATATCCCCATTCGCTGTTCCAGCGCTTTTCCAAAAACTCGCTTGTAAAGTGCGACAAGTCCATATTTTCACCGACTTGGTTTTTGTCCGCAAACTGACTGAGCATTGCCTGAACGAGCACTTTGTTGGTGAACATCTCGTCCGCGTCGGGATACTCTTTCCTGCCGCTTGTGGTGTTGAGCATAGATATTGCCTGATCCAAACTTATGCCCGAAGACGAGCCGACTATTATGGGATAGGAAGAAAGCGAATCTTCTTCCATAGCAGCTATATAACCGGAAAAGCCCGAAGAAAGCGACAAGACTATGGCTATGCCTATTATGCCTATACTGCCCGCAAACGACGTGAGCGCCGTGCGCATCTTTTTGGTGGACAGGTTGTTTGCCGAAAGGCGTATTGCGCTTTCATACGACATAGAAGTGTGCTTTTCGGCTTTGTCGTGCTTGAAAAAGTTTTTGATACGCTTGATAAGATTTTTTTCACGCGGCTTGACGGGCTCCGGCGCAATGCCGCACTCGAACGGGTCTGTATCGCTGACTATGACGCCGTCTTTTATGCGAACTATCCTGTCCGCGTACTCTACCGCCAAATCGTCGTTATGCGTGACCATAATGACAAGCCTGTCTTTGGACAAGTCTTTGAGAATGTCCATTACCTGCTTGGAACTTTCGCTGTCCAAAGCGCCCGTGGGTTCGTCCGCAAGCAATATCTTGGGATCGTTCACGATCGCCCTTGCAATGGCTACGCGCTGCATCTGACCGCCCGAAAGCTGATTGGGCTTTTTGTAATAATGCTCCGCAAGCCCCACGCTTTCAAGAGCCGCCATGGCACGCTTCTTGCGCTCCGCCCTGCCCACGCCGATGAGCGTGAGCGCCAGCTCCACGTTGGAAAGAATGGTCTGATGCATAATAAGATTGTAGTTTTGGAAAATAAAGCCTATCGTCTTATTGCGATAACGGTCCCAATCGTAATCTTCGTATTCCTTGGTGGAACGTCCGTTTATGTACAGATCGCCGTCCGTGTACCTGTCCAAACCGCCTATTATGTTCAGCAATGTGGTCTTGCCGCAGCCTGAAGGTCCCAAAATTGCCACGAACTCCCCGGGGCGGAACTCCACGTTCACGCCTTTAAGAGCATGCGTGACGTTTTTGTCCACGACGTAATCTTTTGTAATATCCTCCAATTTGAGCAGCGCGCGCACTTTTTCCTCCTCGTGCTCAATTATATCGGCGCTGTCAATAGATTTGCTTATCATATTATCCGACATTATAATATCTCCTTATTCGTATTTTATTCCCTTACGGGCGAATAAGAAGCTCACTGTATAAGACGGAAAACCCTTTCGCACATAACGGGAATATAGGCAGACTGCCTGCTTTCGTTGCAAACGCGCACCTTTCCGGACGCCTTCTCACTGCTCCGTGAGCCGAACAACATAAACATTACTTTCTTTCCGAAAGAAACTATCGTATCCAAAAGCACGATAAGCAGCATCATAAAGAGCACGGCGAACAATTTGTCCGTAAAATGCAAAAACGTCTGTCCGAAAGCCATGGCAAAAATATAGACCATTACGCTTGTAAAGAGTATTGCAAACTTAAAAACGACACATACAAAGGATTTTGTAAAGGAAAATGCGCTGATAAACATATCGGCAAGCGTATCTTTGAACAATACGCAAAATACCAATAAGATTATCATTATATATGGATCGTTTATCAACAATCCGAAGTTCGAAATTATAGTAAGCATTTTCCCTGCATATAAATATAGCGGATTTTCGACAAAATGTCAAGTAACATATAATATAATTATTAAAACGGCACTAACCCACGACGGCGGAAATCGCGCTAAATTATGTATACTTTTTGCACTTTTTCGTCAAAATACGGCAAATTAAGAACATAACCGCGCGATTGTGTCTACTTATTTTTGACCCGAATATGCATATGCAGCGCATAATTATTACGCAAAAATTACTTTGCGCAAGCCGCTTTTGTGCCATTTAGTGCACAAAATATACATATCTATATCTTATCCGCAGGCAATATTTCACTTACCGTTACGGCTTTAAGCCCTACGCTTTCATAATATTGCAATATCTTTCCCAACGCGTTTGCGGTGTGCTCCGTGGGGTGCATTAAGATGGTATCCCCAGCCGATATGTTTTGAGTGGCGCGCGTATACACAAGATCCGCGTCCTTATCGCGCCAATCTATGGTATCCTTGCTCCACATTATAACGCGCATTCCCTCCTGCTCGCAGGCGTTCAAAGTGTCCTGTCCGTACGCCCCTGACGGCGGCGCGAATAATTTGGGAGTTGTGCCCGTTATTGCCGATATAAGCGCGTTTGTCGAGCGGATCTCTCTGACATTACCCGCCAAGTCCAGCTTGTCGCCGTCCTTGTGAAAGTAGCCGTGATTGCCGATTTCGTGCCCCTTTTCCGCCATTTGAATAAGCAGCGCATTATTGTCGTCCGCCCAACAGCCCCCTATGAAAAACGTGGCTTTTGCGCCGTGCTTTTCCAAAGTTTCCAGCATTTGCGGCAAGTATTCCTCTCCCCAATATACGTTTATCATTACCGCAACGGCGTTTGTGTCCGTGCGCCCGCCGTAAATCACGTCCTGCTTGCTTATCGCGAATATACTGTGCGCGCCGCCTGCACCGGCGGTAATGGCGATAAGTGCACACAACATACATATTATCACTACATTGCCGACGCCTCTTGCCCTGCGCAGCTTGCGCTCCTTTTTATCTGCCCCGCTCTTCTTTCTTACTTTCATACTTTAACATATGCCGCGCGATATACGCGTATGCAATACAATATTCACGATCAAGCGCGGCATCGGAGCCGCCCTGCCGACATTTTAATATTTCAAGCGGCGAGCCGCCGCAGGCTGATCATTCTACGAAGAAAGCACTTCTGCATTATAGCTTGATTACTTCGCAGATTTTAAGAGTGTAGCGTTACGCTGCTAAAATGTGTTCTACCGAGGTTAAGTATACCTATACCCAACCTCGATAGAACACTTTGATCGCACTGCTTTCGGCATATTTGCACAATTTGCCGACTTGTTGTAGGTTGCTACAACTTCGCGTCATCTCGCACAAATCTGCTCGAAAGCAGTTACGTTAAAAGCGGAGCATTTTAGCAGTATGCTTCTTCGCATAAGGAATTATATATTCATAGCGGATTATCTTTGCAGAATCTTAGGGTGTAGAGTTGCTCTGCTAAAATGTGTTCTATCGGGGTTGGGTATAGGTAGGTTTTAAAATTTCAAAATACCGGCAGGCAGTAAAGACCACAGTCAACTAACACTTTTATTTAATAACGCTATACTTTGACATCACAGTTAAGCTATTGTTTAATTTTAAAAATTTAAAATTTCGGAGTGCCAGCGGACAGTAAAACCGCGATCCGGCAGTGCGTTTTTATAATAAATGGTTATATAATATGCCGTTTTGGCATATTTTCAACAATTCCGTCATCTTCGCTCGCCTTGCTTTACATCTGAATTTGCAGACGATATTTATTATACAGCTATGACTGCCGGAGTTATTCCGTGTAGAGGGCGCCCGATTTGAATAAGTCGATCACGTCCGTTAAGGACGGGCATACAGCAAAAAGATTTTGCTTTAAGTAGTCCGTGGGCGGAGTGAGATCGGGGACCATTATGCCCACAAAGCCGCCGTTTATCGCCGCCTGATTGCCCTGCAAACTGTCTTCAAGCACAAGGCAGTTTTCCGCCTTTTCACCCAGCTTTTCCGCCGCAAGCAGGAAGATGTCGGGAGCGGGTTTGCCTCTGCTCACCATTTCCCCGTATACGCTCAATTTTATGTATTTTGCTATGCCCGTGCTGTTAAAGTTGCCTTCCGTCCACTCTCTGCTTGATGACGTAGCCACAGCGGCGGGGATACCGCGCTCGTAAAGATATTCAAGCAGTTCCTTTAAGCCTGCCTTGACGGGTATGCCGTATTTGCCGACATATTCGTAAGTACGGCGGCGCTTTTCCGCGTTCATCTCGTCATAGGGAACGTCCGCCCCGAATTTCAACTCGAAGGCAGCCTTTATCTCCTTGGGAGATCTGCCGCGAATCGTCTTTAAAAAGTCTTCGTCTATGTTATAGCCGCGGCTTTTGCCTGCCGCCGCCCAGCCTTCCGCCACAAGGCGTTCACTGTCAAACATAAGTCCGTCCTGATCGAATATTACCGCTTTAATAAGTTTTTTACGCATAACAATTTATTACGACTGTTTTATATTTGTCCGCCCGCAATGCATTGACGGCGCCCGCCCTAGGAAAAGTCAAACACGCCGTTAACAGATATTCCCGCGCCTTACGGCAGAAGTAAACGCCGCGCAAGGCGGCGTTCTTCTTCATTGATGCATTTTAACTTTTGCCTTGATTTCAGTTCTTGGATGGCTTGCCGCCGTCAAGTATTTCCAGCAACTTGAGCCCGATGCCCTTGGCGTCTATCTTCAAAACTTCCACCTTGACTTTGTCGCCGATATTCACGACGTCTTCCACCTTGTCCACTTTCTTATTTGAGAGCTTGGAGATGTGGATCATACCGTCCTTACCGGGGCAGAATTCCACGAACGCGCCGCAAGCGATGGTACGCACAACGGTGCCTTCCAGCACTTCGCCGATAGCGGGATCGTTCACGATGAGTTCTATCATCTTCTTGGCTTTTTCCAGCATATCGGTATCCACGCCCGCGATAAACACGTCGCCGTTATCGCTGATGTCTATCTTCACGCCGGTGGCGTCTATTATCTTATTGATGGTCTTGCCGCCGCTGCCGATAACGTCCTTTATCTTATCGGGATTTATCTTGAAGGATTCAATCTTGGGCGCGTACTTGGACAGATGATCGCGGTACGTGGGGAGCACAGCCAGCATCTTGTTCAAAATGAACATTCTGCCGTCATGCGCCTGAGCCAAAGCCTTGCGCAATATCTCCTCATTTATGCCCTTTATCTTTATATCCATCTGAATGGCGGTAATACCCTCGGTAGTGCCCGCGACTTTGAAGTCCATATCGCCGAAGAAGTCTTCCAGACCTTGGATATCCGTAAGAACGGCTATCTTGGACTTGTCCTCATTGGAGATAAGACCCATCGCAACGCCTGCCACGGGGCGCTTGATCGGCACGCCCGCGTCCATCAGCGCCAAAGTGGAGCCGCAAACGCTCGCCTGAGAAGTGGAGCCGTTGCTGGAAAGCACTTCGGATACGGTGCGAATGGCGTAAGGGAACGCCTCCTCACTGGGAAGCATAGGCTCCAAAGCGCGCTCCGCAAGTGCGCCGTGACCTATCTCACGCCTGCCGGGGCTGCGCATAGGCTTGGCTTCGCCCGTGCTGTAAGGGGGCATATTGTAATGATGGATATACCTTTTGAACATCTCCTCATCCAAGCCTTCCAGCTTCTGCACTTCGGAAATGCTGCCCAGAGTGCAGGTGGTGAGAACCTGAGTTTGACCGCGGGTGAACACGCCGCTGCCGTGTACGCGGGGAAGTATGCCCGTTTCACACCAGATGGGGCGGATCTCCGTCAGGCTTCTGCCGTCGGGACGAATGCCCTTATCCAATATCTTTTCCCTGACCTTGGACTTTTTCATAGCGTAGAGCACTTCGCCTATATCCTTTCTGCCTTCGGGGAATTCGTCCGCAAAGTGGTCGTATACGTCGGCTTCCAGCTCTTCTTCAGCCTTCTCGCGCTCCTGACGGTCGTAGTTCTCGAGCACTTTGTCCATCTTCTTGTCCGCATACGCCTTGACGGCTTCCTCCACGTCCGCAGCGGGATGATAGAGGTCGGGATTTATCTTTTCCTTGCCTATCTGCTTTTGAATGTCTTCTATGAAAGCGACTATCTTCTTTATCTCTTCATGACCGAACAGGATAGCGCCTATCATCTCCTCTTCCGTGACTTCGTTCGCGCCCGCTTCCACCATCAGAATGGCTTCCTTGGTGCCGGACAGGGACAGGTGCAGCTTGCTTCTGTCGCGCTGGTCGGAGTCGGGATTGATGACGTACTCGCCGTCCACCATGCCCACGACTACGGAACCGGTAGGTCCTTGGAAAGGTATCTCCGATATGCTCAAAGCTACGGAGCTGCCTATCATAGCGTATATCTCCGGGGGAATGTTGGGGTCCACGGACAGGCAGGTAGCCACTACCGCCACGTCATTATAAAAGCCCTTGGGGAACAGGGGGCGCAACGGACGGTCGATAAGACGGGAAGTGAGGATCGCCTTATCGCTGGGTCTGCCTTCCCTCTTCTTAAATCCGCCGGGTATTTTGCCCACCGAATACATTTTTTCTTCAAAATCAACGCCGAGAGGGAAAAAGTCTATTCCGTCACGGGGTTGCTTTGCCATGGTCGCATTGACCATCACCACGGTTTCACCGCAGCGCACCATACAGCTGCCGCCCGCTTGTCCGCAATATGCGCCGGACTCAACGGTAACTTCTCTGCCGCCGATGGTAGTTTTGAATACGCGTCTTTCCATGCGTTACTTACCTCCAATAAGTATGAATAATATCTCTTTTTTTGTTGCCGTGTAAAAATAAGGCGGCAAAATAGCCGCCTTCCCGATTACTTCCTAAGTTCCAACTTGGCGTTGATGGCACGATAACGTTCGATATCGTTCTTCTTCAGATAGTTTTGCAATCTGCGCCTTCTGCTGACCAGCTTGAGAAGTCCTCTTTTGGAATGAAGATCGTTGGGATGCTGCCTGAGATGCTCGTTGAGCATTTCGATACGCGCGGTGAGAAGCGCTATCTGCACTTCGGGCGAACCGGTGTCACCCTCCTTCATGCCGTAAGTGGCGATGATGTCCTTCTTTTCCATTTTTTCCATTTGTTTTACCTCCGTCGGAAAATTTATTTGCCTGCAGCCGCGTAATGCATCGGAGTTGTTTGCAAAACCCTGCCGCAGGTACGTTAAATATTTTAGCACATATATTCGAATAATGGCAAGCGAAAAATATATATTTATGCGCGGGAATATTTTAATTTTGTTTTGTAAGCCGCGGACGGACGATTTGTTGTGACGACTGATTATATCTGCCCGCTTTTCCTGTGCTTTGCCATAGCTGTATTTCTGTCCGGTTTAGCGGACTCTTAGCTTTAACTTGTTCACTTTAGTGGACACTTGCTTTTTATCTTTGTACGCGTTACCAGCGCTTGCATTAACTGTCCACTTTTGTGGACACTTATCTTTTATCTTTGTATGCGTTACCAGCGCCTGCATTAACTGTCCACTTTTGTGGACACTTGCGGGTGTGGGTTATGTTTTGTCCGGTTTTGCGGACACTTACATTTTATCTTTGTATGCGTTACCAGCGCTTGCATTAACTGTCCACTTTTGTGGACACTTTGCTTTTTATCGTTGTCCGGTTTTGCGGACGCTTATGCGCGGGAGTTTTGTTGGCTGCGGACGGACGGCTTTTTGCTTTTCCACAAATAGTTCGTAATCTGAACTATTGAACGGTCGTTCAATAAGTCGGAAAAATTTTTGCGAAAGTTACAGTTATAAATTTGGGGAAATTGCGTTTGACAGCAATTTGCAAACATATACTTTATATTTTTAGTTTTGACTTATTGAACAGTTGAACAATTGAACAATTGAACAACTGTTCAATTAGGTTGATAAAAAATTGATATTGACTGCTAGCTCGCTCTGCTTGGCTGATATAAAATTGTTGCCCGACAACAGTAACGCGGTTTTACCAAGCGCTTGCTTTTTATTACTTGTCAGGTTTTTGGGCGCTTGCTTTAACTTGTCCGGTTTTGCGGGCACTTACGGGTACCCGTTAGTTATGCTTTGTCCACTTTTGTGGACACTTGCGGGTGTGGGTTATGTTTTGTCCGGTTTAGTGGACACTTATCTTTTATCTTTGTATGCGTTACTAGCGCTTGCTTTTAACTTGTCCGGTTTAGTGGACATTTGCTTTTTATCGTTGTCCGATTTTGCGGGCGCTTATGCGCGGGAGTTTTGGTGGCTGATAACGGACGGCTTTTTGCTTTTCCACAAATAGTTCGTAATCTGAACTATTGAACGGTCGTTCAATAAGTCGGAAAAATTTTTGCGAAAGTTACAGTTATAAATTTGGGGAAATTGCGTTTGACAGCAATTTGCAAACATATACTTTATATTTTTAGTTTTGACTAATTGAACAGTTGAACAATTGAACAATTGAACAATTGAACAACTGTTCAATTGGGTTGATAAAAAATTGATATTGACTGCTAGCCCGCTCTGCTTGGCTGATATAAAAATTCTGTCCGACAGCAGCAACGAGGTTTTGCCAAGCGCTTGCTTTTAACTTGTCCGGTTTAGTGGACACTTGCTTTTTGCCGCTTTGTCCGGTTTTGCGGGCGCTTTGCCTTGGCTGTCCACTTTTGTGGACACTTATGGGTGTTGGGCGTGTTTTGTCCACTTTTGTGAACACTTTGCCTTAGCTGTCTTTCTGCCCGGTTTAGCGGACTCTTAGCTTTAACTTGTCCACTTTAGTGGACACTTGCGGGGATGGGGATATTGGCGGCAAAACAATGGGGCTTCGCTGTTTCGCGAAGCCCCGAACGGACATCTCCTTCCGCTGTGTTATTGCTTAGGCTTTTCGCCTGTTAGGTCAAGCGTTTGCGGGCTTGACCGCTTTCCGTTATTGCTTAGGCTCTTCGCCCTCGGGTTCGAGGGTTTCTTCCACCAGCTTGACTACCTTGCCGCCGAGCAGGACTATCATCTTGACTGCGGTCAGCGAGTATTCGTCGGCGTACACTTTCAGCGATTTGGTCAGCGTGCCGCCGCCGATTATCTTCACGCGGTTATGCTCTTCTTTGACAAGTCCGCGCTTGCGCAGTGTTTTGATATTTACCATATCGCAGTCGTTGTAAAGATCCTGTATTTTGTCCAGACCAACGAACGCCGTCTTTTTGACTTCGTCTACGTAAGGAACGTTCTTGACCTTGATGAGTTCGAGCGCTTCCGCATCGGTGAGCTGGGCGTTGGCGTCCTGTGAATCCACGCGGGAACGCAATTTGTCCGTCTTTTTAGCCTTGATGAGCAGGCTGCCCTTTTGCAGAAGAATGAGTTCCTTAAAGCTCTTGCGCTCTGTTTTCTTCTTCTTGTCCACCTGCTTTTGAGCCATGGTTTCGTCTATGAGTTCCTTGGCGTATTTCAAGCCGCGGTTGGATTTGACTTTGAGCGTGAACGGCACTTCCTCATAGCCCTTCTTTTCCGTGATGAGCTGATGATACTTGTCGTACTCGTACTGCTCCGGATCGAGCGGCAGGAACAGCTTTATCGTCTTGCCGGTAAGCGTTATCTTAGCCACGAGCGCGCCCTTGTGTTTGAAGTTGTCCGCGCGGTTGGTGAGCGAACGCGACACGTTCTTGTATGTGAGCAGGTGATTTACCAACTCCTCGTAAATGGTCTTGTTCACGTCGGAACCATATCTCAGGCGGCCGCGCATAGTGGAAGTGCGGCGCTTTCTTGCGTCTTCCGCGGTGATGAGTTTGGGTGCGCCGTCATCCTCCGGCTCTTCCTCATCGTCCTCCTTTTCTTCCACTTCGGGGGTATCGTCTTCTTCTTCCTCGACCTCCTCAACTTCGTCTTCGTCCTCTTCGGGCAGAACGGCGGCGGCGACTTCTTCTTCCTCGACCTCCTCCTTTTCTTCCTCATAGAAGGCGTAAACGCTGATGTCTTCCGTCAAGTCTTTGTCTACGAAGCTGCTCTCTTCAACGGCGTTTTCGTGCGTTTCCTCATCGATGAACCAGCCGCGGAATTTGAAGCCCTCCTTGACGGGTGCGGCAGGAAGATCGAGCGCGTCTCTGCCCGCGGTCTCCACGGTGGCGACGACCTCTCCGTCCGCAATAAAGGAGATGACGTGAGGCACGACGGGTTCGGGTTCAGGTTCGGGTTCGGGCTGCACCGCGACGGGTTCGGGTTCGGGAAGTTTGTCGTACTGACCGTATACGATGAAGTCCCTGTACAGATACTTTTCCGCATACGCTTCGGGCGTGAAGGGCTGCTCTCTGCCTTCTTCCGTCATAAACCAACCGACAAATTCGTAGCCGTCCAGCGCGTGCGCGGCGGGGAATTCGAGCACCTCTCTGCCCATCGTGTGCACCACGCCCGCGACATAGCCGCCCGCGATAAAGCCGATGATATGCTCCTCCGGGGGTTTCTCCACCCAGCGCGCGTACAGTTTTACGTCTCCCGTCACCTTGTAACGCATTCTTGCGGGCAGAACGGGTATCTCCGTTGCCGCGGGAGCGGGCGCTTCTTGCACAGGCTCGGCTTCGGGAGGATTCACGTAATATGTGCCGCCCTCTTCCACGGTGCTTGCCTGTTCCGGATCTTCCGCCGTGCCCTGCGGCACTTCCCCGCTTTCGGACGCCGCCTGTTCCGCGGGCGCTTCTTCTGCGGGAGTTTCCGCCTCTGCCGTTTCTTGTGCGGGAGCTTCTTCCGCCGCTGCCGCTTCTTGTGCGGGAGTTTCCTCTGCTGCCGCCTCTTGTGCGGGCGCTTCCGCTTGTGCGGGAGCTTCTTGTGCGGGAGCTTCTTGTGCCGTTTCCGAAGCGGGAACTTCTTCTATCGTTTCCGAAGCGGGAACTTCTTCCACCGTTTCCGAAGCGGGAACTTCGATTTCCTGCGCGGGAGTTTCCGCATTGTTATTTCTCATTTTTGCCTTTTTGGCGCGTTTAGAACTCATTGCGCTGCCGCTGCCTCCTCCTTCCTGATCGTCCGTCACATCGCTGCCGCCCGGCTGATCGTATATTCTCACCTCTTCTTCAGCGGGAGTTTGCTCTGCGGGAGCTGCCTCGGCAGTTTCTTCGGCGGGAGTTTGCTCTGCGGGAGCAGCCTCAGCCGCTTCTTCTGCGGGTGCTTCTTCTGCGGGCGCTTCTGCCGCTTCTTCGGCGGGAGCTTCTTCGGCAGGTGCCGCTTCTGCCGTTTCTTCGGCAGGTGCTTCTTCAGCAAGCGCCGCTTCTGCCGCTTCTTCCGCGGATGCTTCTTCTGCGGGCGCTTCCGTTACGTCGGCTGCGGCGCCGCCGTCACCTTCGGGCTTGTCGCCGTCGGGAGTATCACCGGGAGTTTCGGGCTTGTCGCCGTCGGGGTCGGGCTTATCTTCATCGCCGTCTTCTTCCGGCTCCAAAGGCACGGGCTGAGTGCACTCCTCATCCAGATACCAGCCTGCGAACACAAGACCTTCTCTCTCCTCGGGTACGGGCAGCTCTATGACGTCGCCCTTCTTCGCCTTGATGACGGTGGGTTCTTCTCCCTCCGTTGCGCCGACGAGCGTTATCGACTTCTTCCTGACAAGCAGGAGTATGAGGAGCAGGACTATGATGAGTATTACGATGAGTACAGCCAAAGCGATTATCACCCAAAGCAAGGTGTTGTCCTGCGCGAGAGGCGAGCCCACGACCAGATAGTCGCCCGCCGCGTCCACGGTGAGCTGCAGCGTGGAGCCGTCCATTCTCACGGTGACGGGAGCATAAGAGCCGTCTTCTCCTATTTTATAAACTATATAATTACCTATTTCACTCATTGACTCGCCGAGATTGACGGTAATGGTGTATATGCCGCGCACGCCGAACACGGCGTTTTCCGCGCTGACTATGTCTATTCCGAGCACGCCGTAAGCTTCCCTGCCCGTGGATTCCGCAACGGCGGAATGCGCGCTTGCGGCGGAAGTGTCCCAAGTGGCGCTGACGGCGGTGTCAAGCAAGCCGCCCTTGTCGTTCTGAACTTTGCCGCCTATGCCCGCTACCGTGGCTTCGCGCTTTTCGGGAGCGGTGGTATACAAAACATACATGGATACGTTTTGAGTCGCAACGCCGCTTTTTGCCGCATTTATCGCGCTGAGCCCTTCAACTGCGGGGGAAGGAATATTGTACGACTCGCCGTACTTTTTTACTTCATGGGTCGTGGTTGCGACTTTGTCGGGATCGCCGTCCCCGTTGATGTCGTCCGCAACGTCGTCTCCGTCAAGGTCGTAATAGTAGTTGATCGTGACGGTGAAGCTCTTGCGCTGATAGGTGGCTTTCACCTTGAACGCGGCGCCGTCCGCGTCCTCTTTTATCTGTTTGGAAGCTGTGGAGTCGTCCTCCCACGTGACGCTCACGCGGTCAAAGCCGTCGCGGGTCGCGGAAGGGAGCATGCCGACAAGAGTTGCGGGGGTGTATTCTCCCGGAGTTACGGTGACGGATTCGCGCAATGTCTTATATGTTTTACCGTCCAGTTCGGGAAGCAAGAGGTCTATGGGAATGACTATCTCGGGGTCGCCGAATTCAGCCACCACGCTTATGTTTTCCGCAGGCATAAGATATTTGGAAAGGTCGGTCACGAGTTCGCCGTTTATCCTCCAGCCCTTGAACACCTTGCCTTCGGGAGGAGTGGGCTTGGATTGACTGCCCATATATACGCTCAAAGGAACGTTCGCGCCCGCTTGGTGTGTGACGTTGGGCTGTCCTTCTATGGATACGGTGAGGATATATACCTGCTTCGACCAGCTGCCGACGAGCGATATCTCAGTTCCGACTACTTGCGGTATGAGGGAGCTGTTCAAAGTCGTGACCGTCGTATCCGTTTCTTCCAACTTCCAGCCGGCGAACGCGTATCCTTCGGGAGCCGTGGGCGGAACGAGAGATACAGCGCCGTCATCTATGTCATATCGCTTGGGGTTGGTGTTTTCCCATTGGGGAGGGGAAGTCACTTCTTCGGGATAGTTTACGTCATACTCAACGGTGAAGACGATCGGGTTGAACACGGGGTTAAGCACCACCGTCCCTCCGCTTGTGCCGAAAAACGCGGCGTCATTAACGGTGAGTTTTCCGTTGCCGTTATATACGGCCACTTGCTTTCCGTTAAGTTCAAATCCGCCGAACTCCCTGCCTTCCTCGTTAGACTTTATAATACCCAAAGACACGGGTATATCCGTATAGATGTTCTCACCGAAAACGACGGACGTTATACTGTCGGGGGTTGCGGTAAAGCCGCGCTCGTAACCGTATGTAACGTTGTCCGCGCCCTCATGCCAGCCTTCCGCATAAGCCACATTGTTTGAAAGTACCGACGGGGTGACGACGGTAAACAAGACCGCCGCTATCAAAAGCACCGCCAACAAGACCTTGGCGGGAGAAGCTTTCCACTTTGAAAATTCCCTCATAACTCAACCTCTTACCTGAAATACGCGAGCAAGCCCCACGTTTAATATAATTATATTATGTGCGAAAGCAAAAGTCAATACCAAATATGGACATTTATGCGCATTATCGAGAAAAAGTTTTATAAAAATATTACAAAAGATTTGTTCTGAGCGGCGTGGACCAGGAAAAAATATTGAAAAAATCAAGCCAAATTAAAGAAAATACGTGCTTTTTTAAGCGGAAATCAAGCGTTTTCCAAAAATATCCGCCGCTTCAACGGGTCAAATCGGGAAAAAAGTCCGCCTTTGCCCGAATGAGCGCTTCACCGCGCTGCAAATATACGTCTATGCCCTTGGGATCGGCGAGCCGTTCCAGCCTGTTTTCTTCCGGCACATACAGCTTGCTTATGCCGCCCGCGCCGCAGGCTATCACGCTTGCGCACTCCTCCATTATGTCGATGTTGTATACGCATTGTTTGCCCGGCAGGCAGTAACCCACGTTCTCCAAATTGCCGCTCATATATTTTTGGCGGTACATATAGTAAGGGATATAGCCGCGCTCTGCGGCAAGGGCGCGCGCATAGTCCACCATACCGCCCGTGGCGGAAGATACGTTGTCATATCCCGCAAGTTTAAGTCCCGAACCCTTTTTGAGCGCAAGCGTGTGCACGGTCACGTTTTGCGGGCGCAAGGCGAATATGCCGTCTGCGGTGCGGGCAAAGTCCTCTTCCCCCTCTCCGGGAAGCCCCGCGATGAGGTCGCAGTTGATGTCAAACGGGTACTTTTTCGCCGCCTCGTAAGCGGCGAAAAAGTCCGCGGCGGTGTGCTTTCTTCCGATGAGCGCTATCGTCTTGTCATTGAGCGACTGAGGATTGACTGATATTCGCGTTACTCCCATATCGTCCATAATTTTCAACTTCTCTTCCGTGATGGTGTCCGGTCTGCCCGCCTCCACGGTGAACTCAGTGCCCACCCCTTTCAGCCCTTCAAGCACACGGATAAATTCCTTATCGGGCAAGGACGTGGGAGTACCTCCGCCCACATACACGGCGCGCAGCAAATAGCCGCGCTCCGATATGAGTTTTCGGGCTGCTGCGATTTCCTTTACCAATAGCTCTACGTAATCGGGAATAAGCTTTTTCACCCTGCCTATCTCCGCGGAGATAAAGGAGCAGTAACTGCACCGCGTGGTGCAAAAAGGTATGTTGACGAAAAGGTCGATGTATTTGCCGTCTTTTTTTACAATGCCCTCCTGGGCGGCGCAGACAGAGGCGATGAGCTTTGCCTTATCCTTGCTCACGCGCAGAGTGTTTACAAAGTAGTCAAGCGCGTCCGCGCCCGCATCTTTCGTGTCCCTGAAAAGCTTGGTGGGGCGCACGCCCGTGAGCGAGCCATACGGAAGAGTAAAGCCGTAAATTTTTTCCATAAGGTCATAGACCATTATCTTTGCCGTGCGCTTTAATATGCGCTTTTCCTCTTCATCGCAAGAAAATTGTTCTAAATTAACGCGTTTTTCAAAAGTATATTCCGGATTTTCTCCCGATAATGTATAGGTTAGAAGTATTACGGCTGAATTTTCCTCGTGCGAAAAAGTAAGGCGAACTTCCCCTCCGCCCTCTTTTTCAAAGGCGCGGGGATCGAACGCGCGTATTACTTCCGCAATGTCCGCGGACATATTTTCCTTGCTGCAATAAAATTTCATACGCGTTTGTAAAGGGGATTTGCCGCCCTTTCAAAAGAAGAAGTCGTATCTTCCCCGTGCCCGGGATATATGTTGTATTCGCCTTCAAGTGAGAGTATCTTATTTACGGAAGATACTATATCTTCAAAGCTGCCGTCGTAAAAATCGTATCTTCCGAAAGAGGCTTTGAACAGCGTATCCCCGCAGAAAATATTATTTTCTATTATATAGCACGCTCCGCCCGCGGAATGCCCGGGGGTGTGTATCACCTTTATATACATACCCGCAAGGCGCAATACTTCCCCGCCCTCCAACAGCTTATCCGCGGGAGCGGGTTCGCATTTGGCATAGCTGTACGCAGCCAAACTTTTATTCGGATCGGTGAGTTTATCCGCGTCGAGTTTGTGGATATAAATGTCCGCGCCCGTAAGCTCTTTTAAGGCTTTGGTCTGACCGATATGGTCGTAATGCCCGTGCGTGAGCAATATGGCTTTTATGTCAAGGTCGTTTTCGTCTATAAAACTTTTTATCTTTTTGAATCTGTCACCGGGGTCAATGACCACGCATTCTCTGCTGCCTTCATTCCTTATAAAGTAGCAGTTGACTTCCATAAGTCCCAAAGAAAGTTTATCGACTTTTATCATTTTTCGAATACCACCGTCACCGGTCCGTCCAGGTTCGTTTCAAGGTGCATATGCTCCCCGAAAGCGCCCTGCGCTACGTCGCCGAGCAACTCCTTGAATTTATTTACCGTATAGTCGTAAAGAGGTCTTGCCTCATCGTGGTTGAGCGCGTGCGAAAAATCGGGGCGCCTGCCCGTGGCGGGATTTGCATACAAAGTGAAGTTGGACACCGCCATCACCTGCCCTCCCACTTCCTTCAGGCTCAGATTCAGTTTGCCGTCTTCATCGCGGAAGATACGCATATTGACTATCCTGTTTACGATGTAGTCCGCCTTCTCCTTTGTGTCGCCCTGAGTAAAGCCCAACAGCACGAGATAGCCGAAGCCGCAGCGCGAGATCTCCCGCCCGTCCACGCTCAATATGCAGCTGTTTATCCTTTGAACCATCGCGCGCATTATTTGCTCTTCCTGTAAACGTTATACACGCCCTTGACGGAGCGCAGCTTGTTTATGACGTAATCCAGCGTGTCCAGATTGTCCACTTCCATAGTGACGGTGACCACCGCGGTGCCCACCTCCTTATCCGCCTTTGCGGAGATGCCCGTCATATATATCTTCATATTGTTGAGCATTGTGGCTACGTCACTGAAAAGTCCCGTTCTGTCATCGCCCTCTATATTCACGGACGCGGTAAACTTTTCCCCTATGCCCGCGGGCCAGCTTGCCTCTATGAGCCGCTCGGGTTCATAAGAAGCCACGTTGGGACAGTCCGCCCTGTGTATGGAAACGCCCCTGCCGCGCGACACATAGCCCACAATTTTATCGCCGGGAAGCGGGTTGCAGCAATGAGAGAAGCGTATTAAAAAGCCGTCGTATCCCTTTATCAGCACGCCGCTGCCGCCGCCGCCGGAAGCCCCTTCCGAGCGCGCGGGCTTGATGTCCAGCACGTTGCCCTGTTCGATGTGGCTTTTGAAGCAGTCTATCATCTTGACCACCACCTGATTGGTGGTCAGACCGCCGTAGCCTATCATTGCGAATATCTCGTCGGCCTGGGAAGTGTTGTACTTTTTCTGTATATAGCTCTTCCACTCCTCGCACGCCATAAGGTCGGACAGATTATAGCCGCGCCGCTTTGCCTCTTTTTCCAGCATATCCTTGCCGCGGCGGATATTGTCCTCCTTCATCTCCTTTTTGAAGAAGGCGCGTATCTTCGCCTTTGCCGAAGGCGTGACCACAAAGTTCAGCCAATCGCGCGAAGGACCTTTGGATGCGGCGGAAGTGATGACTTCCACCACGTCGCCGTTGGAAAGCGGCGTGTTCAGGTGCGCCATTTTGGAGTTTATCTTTATTCCCACGCATTTATTGCCCACCTCGCTGTGCACGTTGTAGGCAAAGTCTATGCCCGTGGAACCGCTGGGCAGGTTGACCACGTCGCCCGCGGGAGTGAACACGTACACCTGATCCTGGTAAAGGTCGAGTTTGAGCATATCCAAAAACTCGGAGGAGTCGTCCACCTCGCTTTGCAGTTCCATAACGTTGCGTATCCAGGCAAGTTTTTGGTCGTTGGAGTCGGTGGAGAATTTATCGCCCTGCTTATACTTCCAATGCGCGGCTATACCGTATTCGGCTATGCGGTGCATTTCGTGCGTTCTTATCTGTATTTCAAAAGGCACGCCTATGCTGCTCAAAACCGTGGTGTGCAGCGATTGATACATATTCGACTTGGGCACGGAGATATAGTCCTTGAATCGGTAAGGAAGCGGTTTCCACATAGTGTGAATGGTACCCAGCACCTCATAACAGTCTTTCACCGTGTCCACAATTATGCGTATGGCGTGCAGGTCGTATATCTCCTCAAAAGACTTGCCCTTCTGCATTTTGCGCCATATGCTGTAAAAATGCTTGGGGCGCCCGTTTATCTCCGCCTTTATGCCGATTTCCTTTAATTTCGCCTCTATACGTGCGATTATTCTGTTCACAAACTGCACGCGCTCTTCGGATGTGGCAGCCACCTTGTTTGCGATATACTTGTAATCTTCGGGGTGCAGATATTTGAGCGCGATGTCCTCAAGCTCGCCTTTAATGCTTGCGATACCCAATCGGGCGGCTATCGGCGCGTAGATGTCCAGCGTTTCCTGCGCTATGCGCTGCTGTGAGGCGGGATCCTTAAAAGAAAGCGTACGCATATTGTGCAGTCTGTCCGCCAGCTTGATTATTATCACGCGTATGTCGTTGGACATTGCAAGGAACATTCTGCGGTAATTTTCCGCCTGCGCTTCTTCCTTGGACCTGAAGTTGAGCATGCTCAGCTTGGTCACGCCGTGCACCAGCGCGGTGACGGTGCCGCCGAACTTTTCTTTCAGCTCGCTCTCCTTTACGCCCGTATCTTCCACCACATCGTGCAAAAGTGCGGCGATAATGCTGTTCTTGTCCATACCCAAGTCCATCAAAATGGCGGCGACAGCCACCGGGTGGGCTATGTAAGGCTCCCCGGACAGACGATATTGGTCTTTGTGCCGTTCCTCCGCATACTCGAACGCCTTGACTATGCGGGCATATGAGGCGGGTTTGTACACCTCTTTGGCTTTTTCGAGAAATTCTTGCTTATCCATCGTATTCCTCTTTCAGTCGCTTATAAAGCTTGCTTTCGGACAGTTCGCGCTTTTGCACGGTTTCGGGCAGCTCAAAGCCGCCTTCTTTATATATTATAATACCCAAATCGACAAAGGTAAATAGGCAGGAGAGAAATTTTTCCCATCCGAGCGATTTTCCCGCCGCATTGTACAGCGCCGCCTCGTTCGCGCCGGGTTTTGTGCGCAGCGCCGCGCGTACGGCTTTGTATGCCTCCGCAAGTTCTTCGTATAAGGGCACGCTCAAACCGCGCGGATAGCCACCAGCGACATATACGCGGCAATTTTTGTTGAGTTTCAAGTTGTCTATGCTCCCTTCAAGCAGAGGCTTTTCCGCAAAGACCACGTGCTTATACCCCGCAAGATCCGCTTGGGGATCCAAGCCGTATATCACCGTATCGTACGGACAAGGAGTGTAAGGCTGCCCGTACGCGCTCAAAAAGCCCGTATCCGCCGCCAAAGCCGCGCCCTCGGCGGAGTTCGCCACCACGCACACGCCCTTTCCCTTCAATGCCTTTATACCGTTCAAATCTATGTTTTGTATGGGAAAAGAGCTTTTTTCCTCTCCGCCCGCGCACGCTTTCAGGTATGAAGCCAAAAGCAGCTGCCCCGGCGGCGCTTGCAGGGGATACGAGTCCGTCACCATCAAGCTTGCGCGCTCGAGGTTGTTGAACACGGAATACTCTATATTGAACGCCATCTTCTTTTTAGCGGCGCTGTTGTACCACTGCACCTTGTCCCCCGCGTAGAATTGCACAAGTTCGCACTCCGCGCTCAAACTCTGCTTTACGTGCGCTCCGCCGCCCATACGCGCGAATGCGCCGCGCTCTATCTCTGCCGTGAACACGGGGCGCGGATTTCCTTCCCCGCACGGTTCAAACATTGATAGCTGTTTGGCAAATTCCGCGCTGCACGGCAGTTGTATATCTATGCCCTCCGCGTGCCTGTATTGCGGCTGGAAGTCGGGATATTTGCCGGCGCAATAGTTGTTAATTATAAAGTCGAATTCCTTTATCAGGGAGGCTTTTATGGTTATGCCGCACGCGCGCTTATGTCCGCCGTACTTAATCAAATAGGACGAACATGCGCGTACGCAGTCCAGAATGTCCACGCCTTCCACGCTTCTTCCCGAACCCTTCGCCTCTCCGCCCGAACGGGTGATGAGTATCACGGGGCGGTTGTAAAGTTCTGCAAGGCGTGAGGCGGTTATGCCCAGCACTCCGTCGTCCCAATAAGGGTCGTAGAGCACGATTACGCGCCGCTCGGATAAGTCCTCGTCCTGCAATTTCTCCACGCATGCGCGCGTTAAGTCGGCGGTGAATTGCTTGCGCCGCTCGTTGCACTCGTTGATGTTTTTGACCAGCGTTTCCAGCAAAAACGTATCCTTGCCGTAGAACAGCGATACCGTTTCGTACGCCGTTTCCACTCTGCCCGTGGCGTTTATCCTGGGTCCCAGCTTAAAGGCGATGTCCCGCGCGGTGACGGCGCCCTTCAAGCAGCTGTCCATTAGCAGATTCAAGCCCTTGCGCCTGCGCTTGTTCAACATTGCAAGCCCCAAGGAAGTTATCACCCTGTTGTCGCCCGTCAGCGGCACCACGTCCGCCACCGTGGCTATGGCGGCAATGTCCAAAAATTTTTCCGCCGCTTGCGCGTCCAGCGCCTGCACCAGCCTGAACGCCACACCCGCGCCGCACAGTTCTCTGTAGGCGCCCTCTTTGCTCAATTTGGGATCGAATACGGGGCAGTCGGGCAAAATTGCGGGCGGTTCGTGGTGATCGGTGACTATCATATCTATGCCCAGATCTTCTTGGGCAAAGCGCACCTCTTCCACGGAAGTTATGCCGCAGTCCACGCTCACTATAAGGTCGGGAAATTCACGCTCGGCAATGTCCGAAAGCGCTGTGAAATTAAGCCCGTAGCCCTCCGTATGCCTGTCCGGGATATAGTAGCCGCACTCCGCGCCCACGGAAGTGAGATACTCGTAAAGTATAGCCGTAGCGCACAGTCCGTCGCAATCGTAGTCGCCGTATATGACTATCTTCTGCCCCTCTTTCACGGCTTGCGACAGCCTCTCCGCCGCCTCTTTCAGCCCCGCATAGTTTTCAAGCGGACAGAGGTCTTCAAGCGAAGGCGAGAAAAATTTCAGCTCTTCGCCCTCCCGAACGCCGCGCTCGCTCAAAAGCCGTTTTATTATCTCTTTTTCCTGCTGTCGTGTCATAAAGTATATATATTATAACATAAGTTGATGTTCTGCGCAAGACGCGCAGGACAATTATGCAAAGTGAAATTTTTACTTTCTGAACAAAATATTAGTAAGAAGTGACGTCTGTACTAAAATATTAGTAAGAAGTAGCGCTCGTACTAAAATATTAGTAAGAAGTGACGCTCATACTAAAATATTAGTAAGAAGTGATGCCTGTACTAAAATATTAGTAAGAAGCAGTGTCTTTACTAAAATATTAGTATGGAGTATTGGGCTTGAAAATTTTAAAATTTTAAAATTCGGCAAGCGGGGGGGGACTAAAAAAGCGGCTTGCGCCGCTTTTTTATCTTGTTTTTGTTCCGCAAAGTATTGACTTTGGCGGAGGATTTGTTATACCCTGCCTGGCTTTGACCGATGTCGGCTTTGCTAAGCAGGCTTTTATCAAGTAGGGTTTTCTGCCCTGCTTAGGCTTTGGCTTTTTCCTTGCCTACGCTTGCGGCTCCGGCTTTTTTCGCCGCGGACTTTGCCTTGCGCTTTTCGTTCGCTTCTTTCATCAAGATGTAGAGCGAAGGCGACAGGAACATAGACGAATAGAAGCCGCCCACAAGTCCCGCTATGACGGGTATGCCAAATTCACGCACGGACGAAGTGCCGATTATCGAGAACAGCAATATCATAACCAGCGTGGTTATGGTGGAGTTGAAGTTACGCAAAGTGGTTTCGCGCACTGACCTGTCCACCAAAGGACGCAGCATAGAACCGGCGTTCAAGACCTTTGCGGAGCCTGCATCGCCTGCCATCTTCTTGGCTATCTTGTTGTTCTCACGCACGCGGTCGAATATGACTATCGTGTTGTTTATGGAGTATGCCACTATCGTGATTATAGCCGATACGAACGCCGCGTTCACCTGCACCTTGAAGATGATGGTGATGCAGAACATTATAGCCACGTCGTGTATGAGCGCGATGACTGCGGACAGACCGCTGAACACCTCAAACCTTATGATGACATATACCAAGATGACCAATATCGCCACCGCCAGCGCTATGCCGCCCAGCATAAGCAGGCGGGAGCTTGCGGACGCGCCGATATATTCGGAAGTGATGTCCTCGTTCACGTATACGCGGGAATTTATCTCATTTTCGGAGAAGTGCGTATTGATGTCGGTGGCTATCTTTTCCAAGATGAGTTCGTTGCGGTAACGAGTGATGTCGTTGGCTTCGTTATCGAATGCGGAAGATATATTGTCTATCTTGAACACGATAGCCATATCTTCGCCCGTACCCGACGTCTGCGTATAGTTGATGTTGGGCGTGACGACCTGCACGGTCAGCGATTGCGAAAGCTCGTTTTCCGTGGCGTATTCTATCACTTGATTTGCTATTTCTTCGCTGTTGATGGCGCCTTGAATGATGTCGTGATAGACGTCGTATTCGTTCTCAACAGCCGATTCGCCCAGCTTGGTGGTGATAATGGTGCCGCCCTTGAAGTCGATACCAATGTTTATGCCGCTTTCAAAGGTGCCGCCCTGCCCGGCATACGCGCCGAAGCATATTATTGCTATTATTATCACTATAAAGGGAATAGATATCCATATCCTCCAATGGGACGTAAGGCGGAACCTGCTCCACTTATCCATAAGCGAGCCGCCCTTCACGGGCTTTGCAGCAGCCGGAACGGGAACCGCTTGGACTGCGGGAGCTTCTTCCGCGACGACTTCCGCGGGCACTTCCGCAACCTCCGCGGGAGCTTCTGCGGGAGCGGTTTGAGCGGGAACCGTTTGCGCTGCGGGAGCTTCTGCGGGAGCGGCGGTTTCAGCCGCGGCTTGCTCTTCTTCCAAAGGAAGCTTTTCTTCCCTTATTTCATCCTGCCTGACCTGAGGCTTCTTCGCGCCCTTGTAAGGAGGTCTTTTCTTGTTATTGGGTTTACCTTTACTCATATCACACCTCCTCCGCCGCAATATCGTTTGCGAGCATTTCCTCGTCCGTCATTACCGCCTTGCCGCGGCGCACGCCGAACAGTCTTTCCGCATAGCCTTCGCCCTTGCCCTGCTTTTTGAGCGTATCTTCATCGCCCTCCGCCAAGGTGCGAATGCAATACAATATGATACGCGTAAGCAGCATAGAGCAAATAAGCGAGAGCACTATACCTATAAGCAAGGTGATACCGAAGCCCTTCAACGCGGAAGCGCCGAACGAGCCGACGATTATAAGTATCACCGCACCGAAAATGGTGGTTATATTACCGTCTATAATAGCGCCTGCGGAACGCTTGAAGCCCAACGCGCACGCCGTGCCCAACGCCTTGCCCGCGGCGGATTCTTCCTTTATCCTCTCAAAGATAATGACGTTTGCGTCCACAGCCATACCTATTGAGAGCAGCACGCCCGCGATACCGGAAAGCGTGAGCTGCACCCACGGGAACACCGCAAGCAGGAACAGGTAGGTAAAGGAGTAATAAATGAGGGAAAGCGCGGAAGCCACGCCCATCATCTTATAGAGAACTATCATATATATAACGATAAGTCCCAAGCCCACCGCGCCGGAGATTATGCCCGCCGTGATGGCGCTGCTGCCCAACGTAGCGGAGATAACGCCGCTTTCCGCCATATCGAGCGGCACTGCGAAAGAGCCTGCCATTATTTGCACGGCAAGTTCGTAAGCGTCCTCATAGCCGCTTGTACCCGACCAGCCGCCGGATATGGTGCATTGCCCTGAAGTTATCGCCTCGTTGACCTGGGGAGATATGAGCAGTTCGCGGTTTACGAAGATGGCGATGTATTGACCGGAATAAGTGGTGGTGAGGTCGGAGAACATCTGCGTGCCCTCTTCGTCAAATTCCAGCACTACCACGTATTCGCCGGAAGAGCTGTCATAGCTCAAGCCCGCATTCGCAATATGCGCGCCGTCCATACCGTCGGCGTCCTCATCATATGCGCCGGAAGACGTTACCTGCGAAGAGCTGCCCTGCAACCACAACGACGCGGGTCTGCCGACCAAGTCGAATATGCGCTCGGGATCGTCCACGTCCGGCACTTCCACACGAATGGTGGTGCCGTAAACGGTGACCTGCGCCTCCGTATAGCCGCGGTTGAACAGCAGATTCTGCATAGTGTCCGCCGTGCCGTTGATGGCGGCGTCCTGCTCTTCCGCGCTCATGGAAGTGTATTCTTCCGATGACGTATCTACGTTATACACGGCGTAAACGCCGCCGCTGAGATCCAAGCCCAGCGAAATAGTGCCAACGTAACCGTGATATTCATCCGTCGCGTTCAAATCGAAATTGACAAACGCAAAGACCGCGGCAAGCACTATCAATACGGAAAGAACGGTCAGAAAGACTATCGATCTGACGCGCCTGCTCTTGCGCTTGGCGGCGCTGTCCGCAACCGCGCCCGAACCCTTTCCGGACCCCCTCTTCAAGTCTTTGTTAGATGACTTTGCCAAGAAGATTGCCTCCTTTACTACATAGTTATAGACATTATAATATTTTTATATATATAAGTCAAACAAATTTAGGCGCCGAGTGAAAATGCCGCATGATAAGCATTGCGTGTAGATGTGCAAAAGTTCATGCGGCATTTTGCGCCTACGCTTTATGTGAAAACCCGGCACGCTCCGCTATGGTTTTCCCCTCGTTTTGCGGCAAGTTGTAAAATAATGCGCCTTGATATTTGCCGCAAAACTTCACCCCTTTCCGTCCTAACGGAAAAATCCGCACAGCGAATTTTATAGGTAACGCTCGCAAAAACGCGGTTTTGCTTCGCTTGTATTATATAATGAGGTGTATGAAGTGAGCGTGCGTACACCTGATAGGTGTATAACAGGTGTATGAAGTAAGCGTGACGTACACCTGATAGGTGTATAACAGGTGTATGATAGGTGTATAAACTATGAAAAATACCTTGTTAAACGCCGCAACTAACAGCACCGCAGAGAAGGCGTGTCAGACAAGGAAAAGCGTGGCGCTCCGTTAATGATTATAAACACAAGCGAAGCAAAACCGCGCTTTTGCGAGCGTTACCTATAAAACTTGCCGTGCAAGTTTTCCGAATGAGTGATGCTAGCCGAACGAGTGAGGCGGAAAGAGATGAATTTTTGCGGTAAGAAAAAGCGCGTTTCCGCGCAACTTTCCGCAAAAAGAAGGGAGAACCGACCCTCAAGCAAACTTCGTTTGCGAATGGGTGGGTGCTCCCTTAAAGCGACACCGCAAAATGCCGTGAGAAATATTATTACGCACTATTTTTAGTTTATCTCACGGCATTTTCAATCGGCGGTGATACTAGTGTGTAGGCGGCGATGAATAGAGCATTCTCCAACCTCTTCCTCATCATCGCGCAGGTTATGGGCGTTACGTTGTCCATTCCTCCGCCGAATTTGATGTTATTGGCAGCGCAGCCTCCGCTGCAATAGTATTTGGCAAAGCAATTTTCGCATTCTTTTTTGCGCGTGACTATATTTGTGGCAAAGTAGTCCTCTACGCCTTGAACGCCTTCCCCGCCCCATACGTCGCCCATAAGGTACTCTTCCTGCTCGCAAAATTGGTGGCAGGGATATATCTTGCCTTCGGGAGATACAGCCACATATTCGCAGCCGCTGCCGCACCCGGTAAGGCGCTTGGTCATACAGGGCGATGTTTCCAAGTCCACAAAGTAATGGAAGAAGGTGAACGGCTTGCCGGCGTTGTATCTGTCCAAATAATAGCGCGCAAGCTTGTCATACTCTTCAAAAATCACGGGCAGATCGCAATCCCTTATTTCTATGCCGGGAATATCGGTGACGACAGGCTCCACGGAGACGCTGTCAAAGCCCGCTTCCACCATGGCTTTAACATCGCCTGCAAAGTCCAAGTTGGCTTGAGTAAACGTGCCGCGCACGTAATAAGACTTTTTGCCGCGCAATTTCGCCATATAAAGCGCATTTTTTCTGATTACGTCGTAAACGTCCTTTCCGTTCGGCGTGGGGCGCATACGGTTGTGCACGTCCTTTCTGCCGTCCAGAGATAAGACGACGTTATACATATTTTCGTCCAGCCACTTAGCCTTTTCCTCATCCAAAAGCAGGCAGTTGGTCGTCATTGTAAATGAGAAGGTCTTGCCCGAATCCTTCTCACGCGAACGGGCGTACTCCACTATCTGTTTGACCGCGTCGTAACATAAAAGCGGTTCTCCGCCGAAAAAGTCCACCTCCAAATTATGGCGCTTTCCGCTGCGGGATATCAGCCAATCTATGGCGGCTTTGCCCGTTTCCGCACTCATATGAGCGCGCGAAGTGGTGTGGTAAGTGCCCTCGTCCGCAAAGCAATACTTGCACCTCAAGTTGCAGTCGTAGCACACGTTAAGGCACATTGCTTTTATCTCGCCCGTACGCTTTTTCTCCGCATAAGTGGTGCAGGGCGTGTTCAAACAGCCTTCCGCCTCCAAGTTTTTCAGCTCGGAAACTATGCCGTCGTATTCTTCTTTGGGAACAGCACAAAGTTCGCCCTGCTCTTCTTTACTGAGCGGACGAACGTCGTATATCTTGTTTACAATCAGAAAAGCGACCCTGTCAACATTGTGCAGACTGCCGCTTTCCGCATCCCAGACAAAGTAATGCTCTTTGCCGGAATAAGAAAATTTGAATGTGTGGACCATTAGATAAGAGGCTTGCGGATAACGTTCACCTTTTCACCGTTGTTCTTGCAGCTCTGATTGCCCACAGTGCAGCTGGTCTTGCAAGCGGATTGGCAGCTGGATTGGCACTCGCCGCAGCCTATCTTGCCCTCCTTGCGGATAGTCTTTTTAACAATGGAATTGATATGCATAACTTGCACCTCCGTTCTTAATTTATTATATTGTAATATATATCGCGTAAAAATGCAAGTGATTTTTTCCATTGCCCTGCCGTATATGTCTACGACTTTTTAACCACCGCGCATATGCCGCCGCTTATCATTCCCGCAAAAATGCACGCAAGCGCGTCATATAAGCTCATACCGGATAAAGCAAATCCGCCCGCCAAAAGCGCGGACAAAAGATAAGTGATCAGCGCGAATACGCCGCCGGCTATAAGCCCTTTTGCGATAAAATATCTGCCCGCCCTTATGCCTATAAGCATACCGATAAGCACCGCCGCCACACGGATAAAGATGGTCACGCCCGTTATAACGCCGTCCGAAAGATCGGCGAATTTTGCTATCAGCGCTAAAATTATAACGCCCATAACCGATATGAGCACGGATATAAGGATACTCCTTAAAAGATCGAACACATCGCTTTTGTTTATTTTAGTCATAGCCTGTCCTCCTTAATATAAGAATATGAAGGAAAAAGACGGATAATAACCGCTGCGCTTCGCTTCACCGCCGAATGAAAATGCCGCAGGATAAAACTTATCATATGGCGAAATATCCTTTCCTGCGGCATTTTGCGCCTACGAAATGCCATAACAAAGCAATATCCGCCCGCCCTATGAAGCGTCTTTCCGCCGCTTTTGACCAAGTGCTCCTAGGCAATACGGCGTATTGCCGTCGTCCCCCTCGTCCAAAACCGAACGAAAATCCATCTCCCTATGTCGTACGCCTATCACTTTGCTATGGCATAGGGAAAACCCAACACGCTCCGCTGTGGTTTTCCCCTCGTTTTGCGGCAAGTAGTAAAATATTGAGCATTGGTGTCTGCCGCAAAACTTCACCCCTTTCCGTCCTAACGGAAAAATCCGCACAGCGAATTTTAGAGGTTACGCTTGGCAAAATGCGATTTTGCCGCGCTTTATTTTATTATTCCAAAACATTTGCAAAGAGTTTTGCTTTGGCGTTAAGTCATAGTTACTTCAAAGAGTAATCAGCCCGCGGTGGCTCACCGCCGCTTGGCAAAATGCGATTTTGCCGCGCTTTATTTCATTATTACCAAACATTTGCAAAGAGTTTTGCTTTGGCGTTAAGTCATAGGTGCTTCAATGCGGTTAATGGGTGGAGCGTCACGCGCTCCCGGTGGCTCACCGCCGCTCGCAAAAGCGCGGTTTTGCTTCGCTTGTATTTATATTTATGGATAGGTGGTCGGTTCTCCATTCTTTTCGCGCCTAAGTCTTTTAAGACTTAACACTTACTCGGCGTGAAAAGAAGGGAAAACCGAGCCTCAAGCAAGCAGAGTTTGCGAATGGCAGGGTTTTCCCTTAAAGCGTAGGCGCAAAGTGTCGTGCGAAATTGTTTTTCGCTTTGAGTATAGCTTTATCGCACGGCACTTTCATTCGGCGCCTAAGCGAAGCGCACGAAGTATCACGCGCCTTATATGCGGTGCTCCACCTTGTTTAACGTTGCAACTAACAGCACTGCGTAGAAGCGCCCTAATACAAGGAAAGGCACCTTTTTATCGCAGGGAGCATACTATGCGTATGTGACCAAGAAAAAAGGTGCCTTGACACAGTAGGAGGGTGCTTATACACAGTGCCCTCGTGGGCGGAAAAAGCGTGAGAAAAAATAACGAGAGGCTTGCCGCCTCTCGGATATTTTTGAATTAGCTTTTTCCGCCTAAACTATATTACAGGTCGGGGTTTTCGTCCTGCTTATTATTCTCCCCTTCCGCTGCCGATTCGTCCACGCTTGCGGTTTTTTCGTCAAGGTCGAACACGATGTCCTTGTTCATCTTGGCGCGCTCTGCCGCTGCGTCGTCTGCGGGAAGAGAATCCAGATCCACGGCTTCTTCCTGCTTATACTTCTTGCCGCGCTTTTTCTTCTTGTCCGCCTTTTCTTCTGCCTTGGCTTCGACTTTTTCGTCCTGAACAAGGTCGTCCGCCGCGCTTACGGTTTCGGGAGCCGGGGTTGCGGGATTGAGAACGGTATATACCGCTGCCCTGTCTATGGTAGCGAGAATGCTGCCGTCGCCGTTTGCGGAGAGGTCGATGATAAACTCGTTACGGTCGTTGTTTATCGCCTTAATCTCGCCGATAAAGCCGCCGATCGTCTTTATCCTGCTGCCGACGCGGATGCTGTTCATCATCTCCTGCGCCTTCTTCTGCCTCTTTCTGTTAGGTATTACGGACATCAAGATCATGAATACGAGCAAGACGCCCAATATTACCCATATATACCAATCACCCATTTTTTCACTCCTTTATGGTCGATTATAATACGCAATTCAAATATTGCACTACATATAATAAATGATTTTTACCGCAAATGCAACAAAATAACCGCATTTGTCAAGTAAAATAAATATATATTGAAGAAGCCGCCTGCGTAAAGCACTTCTTTCTTACGGCGAAGAGCCGCTTTTTTATCCCTTCACTTTCCAATCGTAGCCTTTACGGAAATTTTCGACAAAATCGCCGAACCTGTCTTCCATTATGGCGGCGCGGATATCCTCCGTCAAGCGCGTTAGGTGGCGGATATTGTGAATGGACAGCAGCTGACCTCCGCCTATTTCGCCCACGTTGAGCATATGTCTGACATATGCGCGCGTATAATTTTGGCAGCAATAGCAGTCGCAGCCCTCCTCCACCGGCGTGAAGTCTTCCTTGTATGCGCCGTTGCGCACGGTGATGTTGCCTCGGCGGGTGAAAGCCGCGCCGTTGCGCGCCATACGCGTGGCAAGTACGCAGTCGAACATATCTATGCCGCGCAAGACGCCCTCCACTATGCAGTCGGGAGAGCCTACGCCCATCAGATATATAGGCTGATTTTGCGGATAGTACGGACGAATGACGTCCAGCATTTTATACATTACTTCCTTGGGCTCGCCCACGGAAAGCCCGCCTATCGCCATACCGCATCTGGCAAACGGCGCGGTGGCTTTTACGCTCTCCACCCTTAAATCTTCAAACAAATTGCCCTGCACTATGGGGAACAGCATCTGATCTTCGCGCGTATGCGCCTTTACGCATCGTTCCAGCCATGAAAGAGTGCGCTGCATTGCGCCCACGGATTTGCGGTAATTCGTGCCCGCAGCCGTGCATTCGTCAAACGCCATTATTATGTCCGCGCCCAGCTGCTCTTCCACTTTTATGGCAGCTTCCGGCGTGAGATAATGCGCGGAACCGTCATAATACGAGGAAAATTTTACGCCGTCGTCCGTAACTTTGCGCATAGACGAAAGCGAAAATACCTGAAAGCCGCCGCTGTCCGTCAAAATGGGTTTATTCCAATTCATAAACTTGTGCAAGCCCCCAGCGCGCTCGACTATGTCGCTGCCCGGGCGCAGATATAAGTGGTATGTGTTGGATAAAACTATCTGCGCTCCCGCAGCTTTGACCTGCTCGGGCGTAAGTCCCTTGACTCCCGCGTTCGTGCCTACGGGCATATATACGGGGGTGATTATCTCCCCGTGAGGCGTGGTCAGTTTGCCTACTCGCGCGCCCGTTTGTTTGCATGTGTGTAGTACTTCATACTTAAACATATAAGTATAATATAGGAATTGCTTGCGGAATGTCAAATGTATCCGCAAGCATTTTAACCTTAGGCACCGCATATAAGGCGCGTGATACTTTGTCGAGACAATTTTTCCCTAAGTCACGTACGCCAAGTACGCTCCTGTCGTGAAAAACCGCCTCTCCTCGTCTGACACGCCTTCTATGCGGTGCGTTTTGTTGCGGCTTTTAACAAGGTGGAAAATTTACAATAAAGCGCGGCGAAATCGCAATTTTGCCAAACGGGAGCGCGTGACGCTTCACCCATGATAATATAAGCGAAGCAAAACCGCGCTTTTGCGAGCGTAACCTATAAAACTTGCCGTGCAAGTTTTCCCGTAAGGGCGGAAAGGGTGAATTTTCGCGCAAATGAATAGCTTGCTCAAATATAACCTCTGCGCGAAAAGAAGGGAAAACCGAGCCTCAAGCGCGAGCGAATG
The DNA here is from genome assembly GCA_944380395.1 of uncultured Clostridia bacterium. GTDB lineage: Bacteria > Bacillota > Clostridia > Christensenellales > UBA3700 > Alloclostridium. The sequence goes on from CALWHM010000010.1 coordinate 42,844, forward strand.
GCTGGGTTTTCACTTAAAAACGTAAGCGCAAAATGCCGCGCGCAGATTTTGTACGCTTATTGAGTTGCTTTATCGCGCGGCATTTTCATTCGGCGCTTAATAGTAGACACGCATCGCCGAAGGAGAAGAACCGATACCTCAAACTTACAGCTTCATTATACAATTTCAAGGTGTTTTCCCTGCCGATAAAAGCGGAAACGAGCATTATTAGGGTGGACTTGGGCAGGTGGAAGTTGGTTATGAGGGCGTCCACGCACTTGAAGGTGTAGCCGGGGTAGATGAATATCTCCGTATTGCCGGAACAGGCGGTAAGGGTGCCGTCCGGAGCGGCGGCGCTTTCAAGGGTGCGCACGGAAGTGGTGCCCACGCATACCACCCTGCCGCCGCTCTTGCGCGCGCTGTTGATGAGGTCGGCGCTTTGCTTGCTTATCTCGTAATATTCGCTGTGCATTTTGTGCGCGGTGGCGTCGTCTTCCTTGACGGGGCGGAAGGTGCCCAAGCCCACGTGCAGAAGCACGGGGGCGACGGCTACGCCCATATCCTTGACTTTTTGCAGAAGTTCGGGAGTGAAGTGCAGTCCCGCGGTGGGAGCGGCTGCGGAGCCGTTTGTGTGCGCGTAGACGGTGTTATAGCGGCTCTTATCTTGCAATTTTTCAGTGATATAGGGCGGAAGAGGCATATTGCCGACTTCTTCAAGCACCTCTTCAAACACGCCGTCCGCGGTGAAGGAAAGCACCCTTACGCCCTCATCCTTTATGCCGGTGACGACGGCGGAAAGGCGGGGCGAAAAATATATTTTCGCACCTATACGCAGCTTTTTGCCGGGGCGCACTATGCATTCCCAATCGGTGAGGGAAAGGCGCTTCAAAAGCAGTGCCTCGCAATTTTTTTCGTGCGCTTCGGCTTGTTCAAGCGGCACGGACGAAGTTATTCTCACGCCCAAAAGGCGGGCGGGGATCACGCGCGTTTCGTTGATGACCAGCACGTCGCCCGCGCGCAGATAACTTGTTATGTCGGAAAAATGTTTGTGTTCTATCTCGCCCGTGTCCTTATGAAAGACTGCAAGACGTGAAGAATCGCGCCGCTCCAAGGGGTGCTGCGCGATGAGTTCTTTGGGTAAATAATAATCGAAATCGGAAGTTTTCAGCATTTACTCCCCTTCTCCTTCGTCAAACATACTTATCTGTCCGCCCTTTGACGCGTTTGCGCCGCGGTATTTTCTGCCCACGTGCTTATATGCGTCGGGAAGGCATATCCTGCCGCGGGGCGTGCGGGCGATGAAGGTTATCTGCATAAGATAGGGCTCGTATACGTCCTCTATGGTGCCCGAATCTTCGCCGACAGCCGCCGCCAAGGTGTCCAGACCCACGGGTCCGCCGCCGAATTTGTCTATCATTGTGGTCAAAATGAGCCTGTCTATATTGTCAAGCCCCATCTCGTCTATCTCCATACCGCGAAGCGCTTGGTCGGACGCGTCCCTGTCCACAACGCCGCTGCCGCGCACCTGCGCCCAATCGCGCACGCGCTTCAAAATGCGGTTGGCTATCCTGGGAGTGCCGCGCGAACGCGAAGCTATCTCATTTGCGCCGCCTTCCGTTATTTCCACGCCCAGAATGCCCGCCGAACGTTTGACTATCACGGCAAGCTCTTGCGGTGAATACAGTTCCAAACGGCAATTTACGCCGAATCTGTCCCTTAAAGGAGAGGTTAGCATGCCCGCTTTTGTGGTGGCGCCTATCAATGTGAAGCGGTTGAGCGGCAGGCGTATGCTCTTTGCGGAAGGTCCCTTGCCCACCATAAAATCAAGCGCGAAATCTTCCATTGCGGGATAAAGTATCTCCTCCACCGCCCTGTTCAAACGGTGTATCTCGTCTATAAAAAGCACGTCGCCCTGCTCCAAATTCGTCAAGATGGCGGCAAGATCCGCCGCTTTTTCTATGGCGGGTCCCGACGTTATGCGTATTTGCGAATTCATCTCCGCCGCGATTATATGCGCAAGCGTGGTCTTGCCCAAGCCGGGAGGTCCGTACAGCAGCACGTGATCCAGCGCTTCTCCGCGCGCCTTTGCCGCCTGAATGTATACTTCCAGATTGCTTTTTATCTTCTCCTGCCCCACGTAATCGGACATAGTCTTGGGGCGCAGCGATATGTCGTTGTCCCCTTCGCGGTCTATATTGTATGAGGATAAAAACCTCTCTTCGTCTTCAGGCATGAGATCCATTACTTATCCACACTCCTTAAAGCAAGCGTTATCACTTCTTCCAGCTTTCTTGCCTTGCCCGCCGCAAGCACCTTGTTCACCGCAGCCGCCGCTTCCGCCCTGGACAATCCCAAAGAAGCCAGCACCGCCGCCGCTTCCTGTCCCACGGGATCGCCCGCCGTAACGCCCAGCACTTCTCCGCTTTCCACGGCGTCGCTCTCCACGCGCTCGCGCAGTTCCACGATGACGCGCTCCGCCGTCTTTTTGCCTATGCCCTTAATGCGCGCAAGCGCCTTCGCGTCCGAATTTACTATGGAAAGCGCAAGCGTGCGCACGTCCATTCCCGAAAGTATCTGCAACGCAACTTTGGGACCTATGCCGCTCACCGTGATGAGCTTTAAGAACATGGCGCGCTCTTCTTCGGAAATAAAGCCGTAAAGCCGCATAGCGTCATCGGATACGCCCAAATGAGTGAACAGCTTTATCTGCTTGCCTATGGATCCGACTTTGGACAGCGTGAAAGAAGATACGTTGAGTTCGTACCCTATCCCGTTGTTATCCAAGATAACCTTGCCTTCTTCCAAGCCCGCAAGCGTGCCGATGATATAAGAATACATATATATTTATGATAATATACACCGGCAAATAAGTCAAGTGATATGAAAATGCGTGCGAATGTTTTCCCCGCAGCGCATTTCCGAAAACACGTCAAATGCTTTTGGAGTTGCCGTAATATGCGCCCGTGTATATCACTTGCGCGTTTAAGGGTTTCCAACTCCAGACCTTTTTAACCGCTTCCCACTGTTCTTCCGTGCCAGTGTATTCAATGGTTTTAAGGGAGGAGCAGCCGGAATAAGCCTTGTCCCCTATACTTGTTACACTGTCTGGTATAGTTATGCTTGTAAGCGAACTGCAGCCGGCAAATGCGCTGCTGCCTATGCTTGTTACGCTGTCGGGTATTGTTATACTTGTAAGCGAACTGCAACCATCGAATGCGTAATCACCTATGCTTGTTACACCTTCGGGTATCTCAATGTTTGTAAGCGCATCGCAATTATGAAATACACTCTTACCTATGCTTGTTACTCTTTTCGGTATGGTTATGCTTGTAAGCGAACTGCATTTATAGAATGCGTAATCGCCTATGCTTGTTACGCTGTCGGGTATCACAATGCTTGTAAGCGAATCGCACCAAGAGAATGCTCTATCGCCTATGCTTGTTACACTGCCGTCAACGGGAATAACGCTGTTTTTACAACCGGCTATAAGCCTTTTGCTTTTTGTTTCTATTATACAATTTCCCGCACTGTGATATATAGGATTACCTTGTTCTACGGTAATACTTTCAAGCTTACTGCAAACTACAAAAACGCCCTCACCTATGCTTGTTACTCTTTTCGATATGGTTATGCTCGTAAGCGAACTGCAATTACAAAATGCGAAATCGCCTATGCTTGTTACGCTGTCGGGTATTGTTATACTTGTAAGCGAACTGCAACCATCGAATGCGTGATCGCCTATGCTTGTTACGCTGAAGGGTATAGATATGCTTTCAAGCGAACTACAATTAGAGAATGCGCCATGGCCTATGCTTGTTACTCTTTTCGGTATGGTTATGCTTGTAAGCGAACTGCAAAGGGAAAATGCATCTTTGCCTATGCTCGTTACACTGCCGTCGTCGGGAATAACGCTGTTTTTACAACCGGCTATAAGCGTTTTGCTTTTTGTTTCTATTATGCAATTTCCCTCGCTGTGATATATGTGATATATAGGATTACCTTGTTCTACGGCAATGCTTTCAAGTTTACTGCAACCTTCAAAAACGCCCTCACCTATGCTTGTTACGCTGTCGGGTATCACAATGCTTTTAAGCGACTTACACTCCCAGAATGCGCTATCGCCTATGCTTGTTACACTATCGGGTATTACAATGCTTTTAAGCGAACTGCAATAACAGAATGCATTATCGCCTATGCTTGTTACGCTGTCGGGTATCACAATACTTTTCGATCTGCAAAAACCGAATGCCCATCTACCTATGCTTGTTACGCCGGCAGGAATGATTACTTTCCTTTTTTTACCCTTATATTTTATCAGTACGCCGTCTTCTATCTTAAAGCCGCGGATTCTTTCCGCTATTTTTCTAAAAATTCCCATAATTATACTTGCCTTCCGTCAAATTTTATTATTTGCTGCTGACCTTTGCCAAATAAGCCGCTGCGGTCAAATGCTTTTGGAGTTGCCGTAATATGCGCCCGTGCATATCACCTGCGTGTTTTCGGGTTTCCAATCTTCCCCCTTATCTACCTTTTCCCACTGTTCTTCAGTGCCGATGTATTTAATGGTTTTTAAGGAGGAGCAGGCACAAAAAGCATAACAGCCTATGCTTGCAACGCTTCTAGAGATAGTTACACTTTCTAATGAGTAGCACCCTGAAAACGCTTGCATTCCTATGCTTGTTATATTGCTTGGGATAGTCATCTCTTTTAGTGAAGAACACCTTAAAAACACAGCCTTACCTATATGCATTAAACCCCTTGGTATATTTATGCTTTTAAGTGATTCGCATAAGTAAAAAGCACTATCGCCTATGTGTGTTACACTATCCGGTATAGTTATGCTTGTAAGCGATTCGCACCAAAAAAACGCTTTCTCACCTATTCTTGTTACGCCGTTTGGAATAACAAAATGAGTATCGTCACCGCTGTACTTTTTCAGTTCGCCGTTTTCAATTATCAAAACTTTTTCCATAATTTTCCTTACCTATTTTAATGACATATTAATTATAACACTTTCTTTTGTATAAGTCAATAGCGATAAGACATCGGAAACGGCGATGAGCCACCGGAAGCGCGTGACGGCAGCGATCCGCTGCACCCTTAACCGCATTGAAGGAGAGTGGGACGCTCCACCCCTTAACCGCATCGAAGTAACGATAAATGTTTTGCCTCTTTTCTTCTTCGCAAAGTCTTTGCATGTACTCAAAAAATAGGCATGTCAAGTGTTACTTGACAAGATTATTAAAACAGTATGCGGTATATACCCGTGTCAAGTACCGCTTGACAAAAATTGCTTTTAGTTATAAAATTCCGGTATTATGGAATTTCGTCCGACAAGACATGGTAAAATTGTTGAAATTATGCCATTTTGGTATATTTGATAACTATCTGTTATATAATTGCGCAAAATTTTAAATATTTAAAATTTTATAACCATATGTTTTGCAAACAAATCAATTATACCCGAATTTTAAAATTTTAAAATTGCATAACTATGAGCAGTTTTGCAGCGCCTCAATTATTGTTAGCTGTAAAATTCCGGTATATCTGAATTTTGCCACGCAGCCAAACGCATTTACCCTTATAGAAAAAGCTGCGGCGTCCACTAAAGTGGACAGCACATAACAAGCAAACACGCACAGGTGTCCACTAAAGTGGACAGCACATAACAAGCAAACACGCGCAGGTGTCCACTAAAGTGGACAGCACATAACAAGCAAACACGCACAGGTGTCCACTAAAGTGGACAGCACTTAACAAGCAAACACGCGCAAGTGTCCACTAAAGTGGACAGCACATAACAAGCAAACACGCGCAGGTGTCCACTAAAGTGGACAGCACTTAATAAGCAAACACGCACAGGTGTCCACTAAAGTGGACAGCACTTAACAAGCAAGCACGCGCAGGTGTCCACTAAAGTGGACAGCACATAACAAGCAAACACGCGCAGGTGTCCACTAAAGTGGACAGATGCCTTATAATATAATATGGCTTTGTGCCCTGCCCGTTATGCGCAAGTCTTATAAGACTCAGCGCTTTGCTAAGGCGCCGATTGAGCGCTTCGCTTAGGCGCCTATCACAATGCAGGGATTTTCTCTTAAACAGGCGAAAAACGAAAAGGCGGATACGGCTAAAACCGTATCCGCCTTTATCCTTTTTGTTTTTAGCTTAATCTCGGCGGTTATACCCTAAACATTCCCGCAAGCCTTCCCGTCTGCGCCTGAGTGAGCGCGACTGCCAAGGCGTCTGCGGCGTCGTCGGGCTTGGGGATCGACTTCAAGCCCAAAAGGCGGGTCACCATAAATTGCATTTGCGTTTTGGTGGCTTTGCCGTAGCCGGTGAGCGCCTCTTTTATTTGGTTGGGGGTGTATTCGAAGATGTGTCCCAGCTTGTGGGTGGCGCATAAAAGAATTACTCCCCTAGCCTCCGCCACGGCTATGCCCGTGGTGGCGTTTTTGGTGAAGAAAAGCTCTTCTATCGCCATGCAGTCGGGCTTGAACTTATCAATGAGCGAAGAGAGAGAGTCATAGATCATATGCAGGCGCGCGGGCAGTTTTTCCTCCTTGGGTGTGGTTATCACTCCGTAGTCCACCACCGTGGACTTGCCCTTTTCACTGTCTATCACCCCGTATCCGACTATCGCAAAGCCGGGGTCTATGCCCAATATCCTCATTATTTCCTGCTCAGATAATCGCCGTCAGCGACATACTTTTCACTTGTGAGCTGAGTCAAGCCCAGCGGTCCGCGCGCATGCAATTTTTGCGTGGATATGCCTATCTCCGCGCCGAAACCGAATTGGAAGCCGTCCGTAAAGCGGGTGGAAGCGTTCACGTACACGCATGCGGCGTCCACACCCTTGACGAATTTTTCTATCTGCTCCTTATCCTCCGACAAGATGCCGTCCGAATGCGAAGTATTGTTGGCGTTTATTATGCAAATAGCTTCATCCGTATCTTTGACCACGCGCACGGTGAGTTCGTAATCGCCGTGCTCTTTTTTGAAGTCCTCTTCCGCGGCAAGCGCGCAAGGCACGCCCGCATTGTCCAAAATAGCCTTAGCCTCCCTGCACGCGGTTATGCGGCAGCCCTTGTCCGTAAGGTTTTTAATGCACTCGGGCAAAAATTCCCGCGCGATGTCGCGCTGCACAAGCAGCTGTTCCAAGGCGTTGCAGGTGGAAGGGCGCTGCATTTTCGCGTTCTCTATAACGGGAATGCTCTTTGCCTTGTCCGCCGTTTTCTCCACGAACAGATGGCACACGCCGCCCGCGCTGGCTATCACGGGCATAACGGCGTTATCCAGCACGAAATGCTTCAAGCCGTCCCCGCCGCGCGGAATGACCACGTCCACATATCCGCCCTGCTTCAAAAGAGCAAGGCTGCCTTCACGGGAAGTATCGTCTATAAAACCTACGCAATCGGGGCAAAAACCGCTTTCTTCCACGGCTTTTACTATTATGTTATGAATGGCGCGGTTGGAGTTTATCGCGTCCTTGCCGCCGCGCAGCACCACGCAGTTGCCCGATTTAAGGCAGAGCGCCGCTACGTCCGCGGTAACGTTGGGGCGGGATTCGTATATCACGCCGATAACGCCCAGCGGTACGCGCACTTTTTTGATGTGCAAGCCGGAAGGCACCGTCCAATCCGCGGTGACTTCGCCCACGGGATCGGGCAGTTCCGCCACCTGAGCCACGCCCTCCGCCATTACTTCTATGCGCTCGGGCGTTAAAGTGAGCCTGTCCGTCATAGCGTAAGACATTCCGGAAGCCTTTGCCGCCTCCACGTCCTTCTTGTTTATCTCGATAAGGTCTGCGCTTGCGCCGCGTATCGCGCTTGCAACGGCGCGCAGCATTGCGTTTTTGCGCTCCGCGCTTGCGCCCGCCAAAGCGTATTGCGCGTTATGCGCCGCCTTGCATATGCGTTCGACCTGCTCCGTAACGCTCATATCTCCACCTCTTTATATTTTATTCTTCCTCGTCGTCCTCGGTAAGTTCCGCATTGTGGTAGACGTTCTGCACGTCGTCGTTGTCCTCCAACATATCCAGAAGACGGCGGATCTTCACTTCCGCTTCCTTGGATGGCGTGACCGTGTTGGAAGGGATCATCTGCACGCCCGCATCCAAAATGACGTAATCCTTGTTCGCCTCTATCGCCTCGCGCACGGCGGAATAGTCGGCGGGAGCGGTGTATATCTCAAAATAGCCGTCCTGCGCCACCACGTCGTCCGCGCCCGCTTCCAAAGCCTCCATCATAAGCGCGTCTTCGTCCACGCCGTTTGCGTCCACTACGATAAGCCCTTTCTTGTCGAACATATAAGACACGCAGCCCGACGTTCCCAAAGAACCGCCGCATTTGCTGAATATGTGGCGGATGTCCGCGGAAGTGCGGTTGGTGTTATCCGTGAGCGTTTCCACTATGACGGCGACGCCTTCCTGCGCGTAACCTTCGTATACGTTTTCTTCGTAATTGACCGCGGTGAGTTCGCCGCTGGCTTTTTTAATGCTGCGCTCTATGTTATCGCCGGGCATATTAGCCGCCTTGGCTTTGGCTATGGCGTCGCGCAGTTTGGAGTTGGACGCGGGATCGGGTCCGCCCGCCTTTACGGCTACGGCTATCTCCCTGCCTATCTTGGTGAATACCGCGCCGCGCTTGGCGTCCGCCGCGCCCTTCTTATTTTTGATGTTCGCCCATTTGCTGTGTCCGGACATATTCTTCTCCTCCGATTTTTATTTGAGTGCGTATTCCACGGTGTAGAGCGTGACCGAAAGGCTGACCCCTGCGTTCAGCGACTCCATATCGCCGGGCATAGGCAAAGACAGCGTTTTATACGCCCTGTCACGCACGGTTTGGGAAAGCCCGAAAGCTTCGCTCCCCACCGCCACGGCATACTTGCCCGTGAATTCGCTTTTTCTTATATTATACACGTTTTCTCCGTGCATATCAAGCGCGAATATCTTATACCCGCGCGTATATTCCTCCGCGCCGTTTTCATCCGTTTCCGCAATGTTCACGCGGAATATTCCGCCCATACTCGCCCTTACGACTTTGGGGGATGTGGCGGAACAGCAGTTTACGCATAATATGTCGTATCCGCCCAGCGCCGCCGCCGTGCGGATCACCGTGCCCAGATTGCCGGGGTCGGTTATCCCGTCAAGCAGGATAAGCTTGTCCGAAAGCGGCTTTACGGGCGGCAGTTTGACCACCGCGGCTATGCCGCAGGGCGTTTTTTCCGACGATACGGCGCGCATAACGTTCTCCGTGCACAAATACACGTCTTCACACATATCAAAAAAGCGTGAAAACCTGTCCGCCTTTTCTTTCAGCACGTAAAGGGCGGCGACCTGAATGCCGTCCGGAAGGTCTGCAAGCGTGCGCTCCCCTTCCGCGACCGTCATATTGTGCCGCTTTCTGAAAGAATTATCGGATATAAGCTGTTTTACGAATTTGACCCCTGCGCCCTGCGCGGATGAAATAAGCTGCTTCATAACTAAAAAACGGGGGCTGACTCATCAGCCCCCGCACAGTGCGTAATTTAAGCCAGCTTGGCTTTTGCCTGCTCGCAAAGGGCGGTGAAAGCCTTTGCGTCGTTCACAGCCATATCCGCCAAAACCTTGCGGTTGAGCGTGACGCCCGCCTGCTTCAGGCCGTACATAAGCTTGCTGTAAGAAAGTCCGTTCATCCTTGCAGCCGCATTGATACGCGCTATCCACAGTTTGCGGAAATCGCGCTTTTTAAGTTTGCGTCCCACATAGGCATAGTTGCCCGACTTCATCACCGCCTGACGGGCGATGCGGTAAAGCTTGGACTTCGCGCCGCGGTAACCCTTGGCAAGTTTCAATATCTTTCTGCGCTTTTTGATTGCGTTTACGCCTCTTTTAATCCTCATATCACGCCTCCTACTATCCTATCATCGTCTTGATGGTCTTTTCCTGCGTTACGGATACGTAAGCAGTCTTGCGCAAGCCGCGCTTTCTCTTGGACGCCTTCTTGGTCAGAATGTGACGCCTGTTCATCTTTGCTCTCTTCAATTTGCCGCCGCCGGTAAGCGTAAAACGCTTTTTGGCGCCGCTATGCGATTTCTGTTTGGGCATAATTTTATACTCCTTTCAGGTTATTTTGTATTTGCAACGGGGATAAGCAGCATGGTCACGATCCTGCCCTCCGTGACAGGTTCCTTGTCCTTCTGCCCCCACTGTTTTACCAATTCGTAAAAGTCCGTCATCACCTTTAACGCCATCTCCGGGCGCACCATCTGCCTGCCTTTAAGGCGGATGGACACTTTCACTTTGTTTCCGCTTTCAAGGAATTTGACCGTCTGCTTGGCTTTGGTGTTGAGATCGCCCACATCTATGGTGGCGGACAGCCATATCTCCTTTACTTCCACTACCTTTTGATTGCGCTTGTTTTCCTTCTCCTTCTTCATGGTTTCGTACTTGTATTTTCCGTAGTCCATGATTTTACAGACGGGCGGATTCGCCACGGGCGAGATGAGCACCAGATCCAAATTGTACTCCTCCGCCTTTCTGAGCGCGTCATAAGACGACATAATGCCCAGCTGATTTCCGTCCTTGTCCAGAACCCTTACTTCACGCGCACGGATCTGACCGTTAATTGCAAGCTCTTTGATAGGTAGTCCCTCCCTAAAATAAAATTGCGGCGAAAGCAAAAATACCCTCCGCCGCACGGTATGCGATTTTTATTGACCTTGCCAACTTAATTGCGGCAGGTGAGAAAGGAATTTCTGCTTTGCTGAAACAATTATATATGAACGCTTTGCGCTTGTCAAGAAAAATGCGGCTGTTTTTTTATTATTTCGCAGCCGCGGCTCAGCCGTTTCAGTCAATATCCGTCCGAATATAGTCGGAAAACGTGTTTATCCACAGTTTGGCGGAACGCAGCTCGCATTCCGCAAGCAATTTTGCCATTTTCTCCGTCTTGCTCTCGGGGCGGGTGCTGTAACGCGATTTATCCTCATAAGCCGCAAGCGCGGCGTAATAACGGCTGCGTTCTTCATACCTGATATCCACGGGCAGAAGCCCTAATAAGATCATCTCATACGTCAGGAGCAGCCGCCCCGTCCTTCCGTTTCCGTCCGTAAAGGGGTGGATGCGCTCAAATTCGATATGATGTTCGGCAAGGCAATGAAAAAGCTTTGCCCACTGTACGTTTTCCCGCGCCGTCAATTGCTTATTCTCTTGCAAGTCTGAACAAACTTTTTGCACATATTCTTTCATTTTGACGGGAACTTCACGGGGCGGACACGGCGTATAGACGGTGCGCGCCAAGTCGCCGATATAGTTCTGTATCGTCCTGTACTCCCCCGCGTCTTCCGCGCCCTGCCGCACGAACGAATGAATACGCTTTATAAACTCTTCGCTTATTTCCGCGCCCTGCTTTAACGCCTCGTACAAAAAGTCAAAGCCCTTTTTATAGCCGACAATGTCCTCGTGCTCGCGGAAAGTGCGCGCGCTTGAAGTTATGCCCTTTTCAAGCAAGAGCTGCGTTTCGTCGTAAGTAAAGGTGTTGCCCTCAATGGCGTTGCTGTTGTGCGTGGTGCTGATCGCGAATTTATTGCGGAAGTACTCGACCCCTGCCGCGGGCAGAGGACGCATAGCCTTGATTTTTTTATAACTTGCGTCAAGGCTTTCTATTATGTCGAGATATTTGGGCTGCGTTTCCATAGATTTGCTCATTGCCGCACCTTATTCCGCTCTTTTATCTTAATATCATTATACTTGTTTCGGGCTTTGCTGTCAATAAGCCCGCCGCGGAAAGCTTAAACGCGGTCGCTGCCGGTGGCGGCGGGGTGACGCTCAAGTCGAATTTAAATACTTTTACTCAGTTTAAAATCATGACTTTCGTCGTCGCACGGCTTATCGCGTCCCAGCAACGAATCTGCGGTCACATTAAATAAATCTGCCAATAATATAATATATGTGGCGTTAGGCTCATACATTCCTTTTTCCCAATGAGAGATAGTCCCATTTGTTACGCCTATACGCTCGGCAAGCCCGGCTTGAGTAAAACCATTTGCACGCCTTAATTCTTTAAGTATTATACCGAATCTGCTCATATATTTATTATACAATAAAATAATCGCATTTTCAAGTCGCTGCTCGAAAATTTTACCTATCCGATTTATAAATTTAAATTTCAGTGTAAGTTATTTTAATTACCCACTCCTCACCGTTATTCTATTCGATAAGCACATTAAATTTGAGTTGCATACAATTTTAAATATTTAAAATTCGTGAGTGTGTGGAGGGCGTGGCTTCGGTGTTAAAATTTTAAATATTTAAAATTCGTGGGTTGTGGAGAGTGCGTGACTGTGGTGTGGAGAGTGCGCAGCTGTGGTATGGGAAACATAACTTTTGGTTCTAAAATTTTAAATATTTAAAATTCGTGGATGGTGGAGAGTGCGTGACTGTGGTGTGGAGAGTGCGCAGCTGTGTATGAAAGACATAACTTTTGGTTCTAAAATTTTAAATATTTAAAATTCGTG
>CALWHM010000011.1 GCA_944380395.1 uncultured Clostridia bacterium
ATGCCGCTATTAACATGTTCATACTTTCTCTTCAAATGCAAAAAAGCACAACCCGTGTTTGATTCGGATTATGCTTTAATTGTTAGTCTCCTTTTCTTCTTTATTGTGTGGATCCGAGTCGTTACTGTCGTCCATATCGTCCTCTGCAAATTATCATAACATAAAAAAAATAAATTTGCAAGAAAAATTTTACAATTATATGTTATCGTCCCTTTTTATCCCGATTTCACCGTTTTCCGCGCCCGTTTCGCCCGTTTTTTTAAGAGCCGCCGTAAAGGCTATGAAAATTTTGTTTTCTCTTTTCACTCTTAAAACTTGAACAAATTCAGTCCTATTTCCTTGCTGAACTCTCTGCCCACTTCTCCTTCCACCGTGCGCACGACCACTTCGCAGGTGGCGGAAACGTGCGCTTCGTTGAGGTGTCCGCCCATCACCTTTCCGTATTCGTTACCCGCGGAGATGTGCAGATGCAGGTAGGGCTTGCCGTCCATTCGCGTTATCGTACCGGTCAGGGACGTTATTTCGAAATTGCCGTGAAAGTCGTTCTTGCGGTATACTTTTTCCTCCGGGAAAAACACGCCCGCGGTGAACTTGTTTATCGCGCCCAAACCGCTCACGCAGGCAAGGGCTATATTCTCTTTTTCCGCCAGGGCGGCAAGGGAAGAGAGTATCTCTTCTCCGCGTTCCAGCCTCACAAAATACGTGTCTTTGAATTTTTTGTATTGCATATTCTTCTCCTTTAATATTCGGATACCCGAAGGCAACCCCAGTAGAACACTTTAAGCTAGCTGTTTTCGTCATATTTCCGCAATTTGTCGCTTGTAGTAGGATACTACAACTTCGCGCCATCTTGTGAAAATCTGCCTGAAAACAGCAGAGCTAAAAGCAGAGCATTTTATAAACCTACATATACACATATTTTATGTTTTTCGATAAAATGTGTTCTACTGGGGTTGCCTTCGGGTACAGACCGTTTTTTACAACGGCTTTCCATATTAAAAAGGGGCGCGGTCACCTGCGCCCCCTTCCTTTATTCTTCCGTCTTGTCCTCACTTACCGTTGTTTCGGCGTTCTCCGTCTGTTCCGCCGCTTCGCCTTCCGCCTGTATTTCGGCAGGCTCTTCGTCCTCGGAGCGGGGCACTATCGCGCACGCCACGACTTTGGCGCTCTCGTCTTTCAACCTCATCACCTTGACGCCCTGAGTCGCTCTGGACATCTTGGAAACTTCATCCGCGTGTATGCGTATGGTAACTCCGTTATCGGCTATTATGATGATATCGTCGTTTTCGGGATCCACCAGCTTGAGATTGACTATATTGCCCGTCTTATCCGTCAGATTTCCCGCCTTAACGCCTTTTCCCGCTCTGCCTTGGAGAGAGTACTCGGCTATATCCGAACGCTTGCCGTAGCCGTTTTGAGTGAGCGTGAACACCTCCACGCCGTCCTTGACCTTGGTCATATCCACAACAGTTTCGCCTTCGGACAGTTTTATGGACTTCACGCCCTGGCTCGTCCTGCCGGTGGGGCGCACGTCGCTTTCGGCAAAGCGTATGCACTTGCCGCCCGTGGAAGCCATAAGCAGTTCGTCGTGACCCGTGGTGAGCTGCGCGCCGATGAGTTCGTCGCCTTCGGTGAGGGAGATGGCTATCTTGCCGTTGGTCTGAATGCGTTCAAACTCTTCAAGCGCTGTGCGCTTTATAAGTCCGTTCTTTGTTGCCATGGTCAAAAAGCCTTCGCTGCCCGCGGGCATAGGCACGTATGCGTTTATCTTTTCCCCTTCTTCCAAAGAAAGCACGTTTATCATAGCTCTTCCCTTGCTCGTCTTGGAAGATTCGGGTATCTGCCAGCCCTTTATGCGGTACACCTTGCCCTTGTTGCTGAAGAACAAGAGCGGGACGTGAGTGTTTGTGGATATGACGTTTTCCACAAAATCCTCTTCCTTCGCCTTCATCGCGGTCACGCCCACGCCGCCGCGGCGCTGGGTGCGGTATTCGTCCACAGCCATACGCTTGATATAGCCGTCGTGAGTCACGGTGACCACAATGTCTTCCTGCTCTATAAGGTCTTCTATATCCAGATCCGAATAGTCTATGGATATTTCGCTGCGGCGCTTGTCCGCATACTTGTCGCGTATTTCGCCCATCTCTTTTTTGATGATGTCCACAACGCGCTGAGGATTGGCAAGAATGTCTTTGAGGTCCGCTATCACCTTTTCAAGCTCGGCAAGTTCGGCTTGCAGCTTTTCCACTTCCAATGAAGTGAGTCTTTGCAGCCTCATATCCAAAATCGCATTTGCCTGCTTTTCCGTCAGCTCGAACGCTCCGCACAAGTTCTGCACTGCGTCCGCGCGGTCGCGCGACTTTTTCAAAAGGTCGACGACTTCGTCTATATTGGCAAGCGCTTTTACAAGTCCCAGCAAGATATGCTCGCGTTCCTGCGCCTTGTCCAGGTCATACTTGGTGCGGCGCACCACAACGTCCTTTTGGTGCTTTATGTAAGCTTCCAATATCTCTTTGAGATTGAGCAGCTTGGGCACCCCGTCCACCAGCGCAAGCATTATCATAGGGTTGCTTATCTGCATTTGCGTGTGCTTGAACAGCAAGTTCAAAACCACCTGCGGACTTACGTCCTTCTTCACTTCTATGACTATGCGCATGCCTTCGCGGTCGGACTGCTCGTGCACGTCGCTTATACCCTCTATCCTCTTTTGTTTGACAAGGTCGGCTATGCTTTCTATGAGCTTTGCCTTGTTCACCTGATAGGGTATTTCCGTGACTATAATGCGGCTCTTTCCGCCGGGCATTTCCTCTATCTCCGTGCGGGAGCGGATTATGGCGTTGCCCTTGCCTGTCTTGTACGCCTTTTTAATGCCCGCTCTGCCCATTATCAGCGCGCCGGTAGGGTAGTCGGGCGCGGGGATATACTCGATAAGCTCGTCTATGTCCATATCGGGGTTATCCAAAAGCGCTATGGTGCCGTCTATGACTTCCGCCAGATTGTGCGGAGGAATGGACGTTGCCATACCCACTGCTATACCGTCAGAACCGTTTACAAGCAGGTTGGGGTAGCGTGAAGGCAGCACCACGGGCTGTTCGCGCGTATCATCGAAGTTGGGGTAGAAGTCCACCGTCTTTTTCTCTATATCGCGCAGCATTTCGCCGGCTATCTTGCTCAGCCTTGCTTCCGTGTAGCGGTAAGCCGCGGGCGGATCGCCGTCCACACTGCCGAAGTTACCGTGACCGTCCACCAGCGTGCAGCGTATGGAAAAGTCCTGTCCCAGCCTTACCAAGGCGTCGTAAACGGAGGAGTCGCCGTGAGGGTGGAATTTACCCAAAACGTCACCCACTATAAGCGCGCACTTGCGGTAGGGCTTGTCCGCCGTCAGGGAAAGTTCGTTATACATATCGAACAATATCCTGCGGTGCACGGGTTTGAGTCCGTCCCTTACGTCGGGAATGGCGCGAGATACGTTCACCGCCATTGCGTACGCTATAAAGGACTTTTTTATCTCTCCTTCAACGTTGATGTCCACCACCTTGGTGCCGGCAAGCATTTCGTCTATATCTTTTTTATTGGTATCCTTTATCATTTTTCACCTCTTATATATCCAGGTCGGTCACAAGCGTGGCGTTTTCTTCTATAAACTTTCTTCTTGCTTCCGGTTCGTCGCCCATAAGCAGCGTGAACAGTCTGTCCGCTTCCTCCGCGTCCTGCATTGTGACGCGCAAAAGCGTGCGCTTTTCGGGATCCATCGTCGTCTCCCACAGCTGTTCCGCGTCCATTTCGCCCAGACCTTTATAGCGCTGAACTTCGCCCTTGCGGTCTATGCTCACCAAAAACTCTTCCAGCTCTTCGTCCGAATAGAAGTAATATTCCTGTTTTCCGCCTTTTTTCGTTACTTTGTAAAGCGGAGGCTGAGCTATATAGACGTGCCCGTGCTCCACGACGGGGCGCATATAACGGAATAAGAAGGTGAGCAGCAATATCCTTATATGGCTGCCGTCCACGTCCGCGTCCGTCATACATATTATCCTGTCGTATTTCAGCTTGGCTTCGTCGCAGTTTTCGTTTATACCGCAGCCGAAAGTGGTTATCATATTCTTTATCTCTTCGCTTTCCAGCACGCGGTGTATTCTGGCTTTTTCCACGTTCAAAATCTTGCCGCGCAGCGGGAGTATAGCTTGGAACCTTCTGTCGCGCCCTTGTTTAGCCGTACCGCCTGCGGAATCGCCCTCCACAAGGTATATCTCGCACTTGCGGGGATCGCGTTCGGAACAGTCCGCCAATTTGCCGGGCAGAGTGGTGGATTCCAGCACGGATTTGCGGCGGGTAAGCTCGCGGGCGTTTCTGGCAGCGTCGCGCGCTTTTTTGGCGTTTATGGACTTATTCACAAGCTCGCGCGCGTCCTTGGGATTTTCCTCCATAAATTCGCCCAACCTATCCAAAACCGTCTTATACACGGCAGAGCGCATAAAGCTGTTGCCCAGCTTTCCCTTCGTCTGTCCTTCAAACTGAGGGTCGATGAGTTTTACGCTCACAATAGCCACAATGCCTTCGCGGCAGTCCTCTCCGCTCAGCTTTTCGTCGTTTTTCAAGATTTTCTGTTCCGTGCCGTAATCGTTGAACAGCTTTGTGAGCGCGGCTTTGAATCCCTCTAAATGAGTGCCGCCTTCGTGAGTGTTTATATTGTTGGCATAAGTCAAAATGGTTTCGGAATAACCGGTGTTATATTGCATAGCCACTTCTATTTGATAATCTTCTTCTTTGTATTCGATATAGAAGGGGCGGGAGAGAACGGGTTCTTTGCCCTCCATTTTTTCGGTTATATATTCCAAAATTCCGCCTTCGTAATGGAATTCGTCCCTGTTTTCCTTCAAAGGACGCTTATCCGTGAGAATTATCTTCAACCCCTTGTTCAGATAAGCCAGCTCCTGTAATCTGTCGCGCAGAGTGGAGTAATTGAATTCCAGCGTTTCGAATATCTGATTGTCGGGATAAAAAGTTATCTTGGTACCCCTCTTACTCGTGGCTCCCACAACTTCCAGAGGATGCTGCGTAACGCCGCGCTTGAAGGACATCTTGTATATCTTTCCGTTTTGATATACTTCCGCTTCCAGCCATTCGGACAGCGCATTCACGCAGGACACGCCCACACCGTGCAGACCGCCGGAAAATTTATATCCGCCGCCGCCGAACTTTCCGCCGGCATGCAGTTTTGTAAGCACCACTTCCACCGCGGACTTTCCCTCTTTTTCTATTATACCGGTGGGAATACCGCGCCCGTTATCCGTAACGGCTACGCTTCCGTCTTCCTGTAATTCCACCAAAACGGTATCGCAATATCCCGCCATAGCTTCATCTATGGCGTTGTCCACCACCTCGTAAACCAAATGGTGCAAACCGCGCTCATCCGTAGAACCGATGTACATACCCGGTCTTTTTCTTACGGGTTCAAGACCTTCCAGCACTTGAATAGTACTTTGATCATACTCTTTTTCAGCCACTTTATTACCTCCTGCTTTCTATAAATGTGCGCACGCGCTAAAATAAACGTGCGCACGCATACGCATATATTATAGATTGATAAATCAATTATACCACATTAAAAACATAAAAGCAAGCAATCACGGGAGCGTGGGACGCTCCACCCCTTAACCGCCTTGCAGTAACGAAAAGGTTTTGCGACATTACATCTTTGCAATGCTTTTGTTGGTATTCAAATATATAGCTCATAAGTTATTAACTGACACGGTGAGTCACCGCGGGCTGATTACTCCTTGAAAAAACACAAAAAAAGTTTTACTACTGTTATTCTCCGTAAAGTCCTTGTTTTTATTTAAATAAACGGCTTGTCAAGTGGTACTTGACATAAGTAAATACAGTGGATTGAGAAGCTTTAAGTTTATAAGTTGTTAGTCGGCGTATGAGTTGTTACTTACTTCTTCTCATATGTGTGATTTTTTCGATTTTTCAAAGTTAAGGCTGGTTATGGCTTGTAAGTTATTAACTGACACGGCGAGCCGGGAGCGCGTGGCGCTCCACCCATTAACCGCATTGAAGGAGCGTGGGACGCTCCACCCCTTAACCGCATTGCAGTAACTATAAAGGTTTTACTACTTTACATCTTCGCAATGCTTTTGTTGGTATTCAAATATATAGCTTGTAAGTTATTAACTGACAAGACTGTTAAAACAATAAGCAATAAATACTCGTGTCAAGTGGTACTTGACAAGACTGTTTTAAATTACTATTAGTTATAAAATTCTAAAATACCGGAATTTTCCACAACAAAATATGTAAAAAGTGTTAAAATTATGCCATTTTGATATAATTTATAACTATATATTATATTGCGCAAAATTTTAAATTTTTAAAATTTCACAAACTATAACCGGATATAAAAATACCTGTTGAATTTTTACGCGCAAGTCTTTTAAGACTTACACCCGCGTTTTATTTTATAATGAAATGTATAAAATAAACATGCCTTACACCTATCAGGTGTGCAATAGGTGTATAAACTATTAAAAATACCTTGTTAAATGTCACAACCAAACGCACTGCGTAGAAGTACCCTAATACAAGGAAAGGCTGTTGCGCTTTCTATAAATTATCACCGCTTTTTAAGTTACGACACAAAGCACCGCAGAGAAGGCGTGTCAGACAAGGGAGCGCGTGGCGGCGGTGAGCCACCACGGGCTGATTACTCCTTGAAGTAACTGTTGCAAAAGTCAAAGCTAAGCTCCTTGCAAGGGCTTGGACACAATAAAATATCCGCCACCGAAAACCGCGCTTTTCGGTGAGCGCACCTATAAAATTCGCCGCGCGGATTTTCCGAATGAGTGAGGTCCGCCGAACGAATGAGGCGGAAAGGGGTGAAGTTTTGCGGCAAACGCCAAAGCGCAATATTTTACCACTTGCCGCAAAACGAGGGGAAAACCACAGCGGAGCGTATTGGGTTTTCCCATAAAAGCGACACCGCAAAATGTCGTGAGAAGTAACACATCTCAATTATTTCAGCTTTATCTCACGGCATTTTCAACCGGCGGTGAAGCGAAGCGCACACAGTATCACGCGCCTTATATGCGGTGCCCCACCTTGTTTAACGTTGCAACTAACAGCACTGCGTAGAAGCGCCCTAATACAAGGAAAGGCACCTTTTTATCGCAGGGAGCATACTACAGCGTATGTGACCAAGAAAAAAGGTGCCTTGACACAGTAGGAGGGTGCTTATACACAGTGCCCTCGTGTGCGAAATGAGCGTGAGAAAAAATAACGAGAGGCTTGCCGCCTCTCGGATATTTTTGAATCAGCGGTTTTCGCCAAACACTAACTCAATACCTGATGGGGAGGAGTAGATACACATACTTCTCATTCTCTTTTTCGTTGATCGGCTCTATGATAAAGGGCGCGGTGGGCGAGTTGAGAGAGATGTTTACAAACTCCCCGTCGCAATTTTTAAGTACGTCGAGGATAAATTTACAGTTGAGGAGCATATTTACGTCTTTACCGTTGCTGTAAATTTTTATCATATCGTTTATTTCGCCTATGCTGGAAGAAGCGTGCACGTTCATTATGCTGTCTTTGACTTCCACTTTTACCATACTTGATTTATCGTAACGGGTCATAACGGCGGCGCGGTCAAGGCTGGCTTGCAGCTGCTTTATATTCACCGTTAATTTGGTTTCATAAGAAGAAGGTATGGTGCGCGCGTAATCAAGGAATTTTCCAGAAAGCAGATTGGAAGTGACTTTCGTATGTTCGCCTATGCTTACGGCAAAGCGCTTTGAAGAGATGTATATGGTGACGGAATCATCTTCGTTTTCCATAAGTTTTGCCACTTCGTTCAGTGTTTTTACGGGAACGATGGCTTGAATATTGTCGTATTCGGCGGGAAGGGTGTAGTTTGCCACAGCCATTCTGTATCCGTCCAGAGCCACGACGTTCATCTCACTTCCTTTAACGTCGAAAAGACAGCCTTTGAATTGAGGTCTGCTGTCATCGGTAGCGGCGGAGAAAGAGGTTTTTTCCACCAACCTTTTGAGATCCTTTTGGGGAATATTGAAACTTATGTCGTATTCTTCGTCGGGATTGGACAGCGGAACAAAATCGGTTATTCTGAACTTGCTCAAATGGGCGGTATTGTCCATCGCCTGAATATGTATGACGTCTTCTTCTATGCTATATATATCCACCTGACTGCCGCTTTCTATACGCTTTGCTATCTCGTACATATATTTTCCGGGAACAAGAACTTCTCCTTCTTCCTGAACTACGGCTTTTATGGTGTTTTCTATTTCGTATTCCATATCGTTGGCGGTGAAAACCACGGTATCGCCGTGAGCGCTTATTTTGATACCTTCGTTATTAACGCCTATCATCACTTTTGAAGGGAGAGCCTTTGTAACTTTAGAGAGTGCGTCCGTCAAATCAAGGGCATCACAAATTATCTTCATAATCTTACCTCTTTTATTTTATATCATATATTATATCACATATTTATAAATAACGCAAGTACCTATATTGACAAACCCCTTCATAACGTTTTTATATCAAAGCTTACGTAATGCAAGAAGAGTTTTTATATGCTCAACGAAATTATTCGACGTTATTATTTATGTTTTAAGATGTTAGCGAATAAAGCGCCGCGCGCGTTTTACAGTATTCTTTTGTATGTTTATCTTCTTGTTGGATAATAATACCCCTTATAATAAGCGTTTATATGTGGAAAAGTGTTAAATTTATTGATATATGTGTGAAATAAAGATATAAAAGCCATAATTTTTCTGTGGAAAACTCATATGTAAAAAATACTTTTTCCCCAATTATACACAATTGAAAACCAACGATTATTTTTTATTGCTTTATTTACAGAAAAAATCAGCTTTTGAAAGAAGGGTATGAAAACAATCAAAGAAAAAATACATAATAAAAAAGATGAGCAAAATCGTAAGAAGAAGTATGGGTGCGGGAGCGGCGGCTGCGCTGTTCATACTTATAGGAAAGATAATAGGAGCCGCTTATAAAATACCGCTTATAAACGTTTTGGGAGCGGAAGGTATGGGCGATTATCAGCTAATATTTCCCATCTATGCGGCGGCGATAGCTTTGACTTCCGGCAGCAGTTCTATTATAATATCGCGCAACGTGGCGGCAAGAAGGGCGGATCCTGAATTAAAAGACAATGTGGGTAATTGCATTTTATATACATTGCTGCTATCTTTGACTGCGGCGGCAATTATGTGCGCTCTTTCAAAAGTTACGGCACAAATTCAAGGAAGAGAGAATATAAGATATTGTTATTATATAATAGCTCCGTCTGTGGTATTCGTGGGAATGAGTTCTTGCTTAAAAGGGATATTTACCGGGGAAGGAAAAGTGAGTTTTCCCGCGGCGTGTCAGCTTTTTGAACAGGGAATAAAGGCGGCTGCCGGGATAATTCTTTCTTACGAACTTAAAAAAAGATCGCTTATATACGGAGTTATGGGCGCGGTCGCAGGCGTGAGCTTATCCGAACTTTTTTCTTTAATGATATGTCTTTTGATATATGTGGCGGATAAAGACAAATACAGACCCGTATTAAACTTAAAAAGCGGATTTTTCAAAGAAAACAAATTTATAACGGCGCACGGAATAATATTGCCGTTGTCGACTTTGGCGGACGGCATACTAATAGTAAAATTTTTGAGTATGTTCGGCAGTGAGAACGCGTCCGCGCTTTACGGAATTATGACGGGCAGCGTAAATACGGTCATAAATATGCCCATCGTGATAGCGTTATCCGCCGCGGTGACGATAATACCAGCCGTTTCTTACGGATATGCGCTGAATAATGCTCAAAGAATAAAGGAAAAGAGTTCCAAATGCGTAAAATACGTGTTTTTGATAACTTGCGCGTGTTTTTTCGGTATATTCATACTTGCGGAAGATATAATTAAAATTTTATTTTCTTCGCTTTCGACGGAAGAATATAAGACGGCGGCGCTTCTTATGAGAGTTTCTTCCTTAAACGTTATAACGGCTTCTCTGTCCGGGGTGTATTCAAGCATATTGCAGGCTGTGGACGAAAGCGGGATATGCCTTAAATATACGGGAATATTATGCATTCTTAGGGTGGCTGTGATGATACCTTTGATATATAGGTTTTCCATTACGGGAGCAGCTTTGTCCTGGACGCTTTATTATTCGGCTTCTTTTTTAATAGGGGCGGCATATCATTGCAAATTTTTGGGTAAGGATATAAAGCTTGTTAAAAACAATGGAAAAATATTGCTTTGCGGTGTTATAATGAGTGTAAGCATCTTACCTTTCAAAGCAGTAAGCAATATATATGTCCGAGTAAGCGCGTGTATAATCTTGGGAGCCGCGGTATATTTCGGAACGGCGCTTATATTGAAAGTGTTTGAAAGAAAAGGTATAAGATTTACGTCGTCGGGCAGAGTGTACGGCGCGGCGGAGAGGAGAGAAAAATGGCGGAACTCAAAATGAAAGCGGAAGAGTTTATTTCTATGGACGGATTTTATTACGACCATAGGATAAAATTGACGGTAGAGGGAGTAAATAAGAAAAATTACCCTAAGCTTTATAAAAAATTGCGCGATATATGCGGCGACAATATATATTGTGAAAATATAAAGTGCGGAGAAGAATATAACGAAGGCTGTGAAAAAATAGTTGTATATCCGCTGGATCTTATAAATAAAACGCGATATTCATTCAACGATTTGATGAGGATAATGTACATATTGACGGCGGAAAACGGCTGCGAATGGGATAAAGCTCAGACTATGAAGAGTATTTGCCCCAATATGATAGAAGAAGCTTACGAACTTGTCACCGCCATTTACAACAACGACAGAGATAATATAGTTGAAGAGGCGGGGGACGTCATACTTCAGGGAGTGTTCCATTGCGTTTTAGGTGAAAAAGAAGGGCTTTTCGATACCACGGACGTCATAAGCGGACTTTGCAGAAAACTCATCACCCGTCACACCCATATTTTCGGAAGCGTAAAGGCAAACACCGCGGAAGAAGCTCTTGCCGCGTGGGAGAGTGCGAAGAATAAAGAGAAAAAATATAAAATGCCTTCTTCAAAAATGGATTCTCTTCCTTCCCATCTGCCGGCGGACGAGAGGGCTGCAAAGGCTTTGAAATATGCCGCAAAGGTCGGGATAGGGGAAAAAGATAAAGCTAGGGCGGCTGTCAAAATATCAGAAGATATAAAGAATATGGAAAACGGCGGCGGAGCGGAAGATCTTATTTGGGATACGATAGTTCTTTTAAGGCTTTTGGGAGTGGACGCGGAAGTTGCGCTGAACACAAAACTCGAAAGGTTTATAAAGGCGTTCAAACGGCTGGAAAGCGAGTGCGGCGGAGATTTTGATTCCCTTTCCGAAGAGAAGAAAGAGAGTATATTAAAGGAAATAAGAAAGTGATAATAGGCGGAGTGGAGATAAAAGGGGCAGCACTTGCGCCAATGGCGGGATATACGGATGCGGGATTCAGGGCTGTGTGTTCGCTGTGCGGCGCGGGCGCCGTATATACGGAGATGATATCCGCAAAAGGTCTTATCTACGACAGTGAAAAGACTAAAGATCTTTTGTTTTTCACGCCTTACGAAAAGGTATCCTGCGCGCAGATATTCGGAAACGACCCTTACTTTATTCAGGCTGCTTGCGAACATAAAATTATGGACAAATTCGCACTGATAGACATCAATATGGGCTGCCCCGTTCCAAAGATAGTAAAAAACGGGGAAGGCAGCGCTTTGATGAACGACCCCCTATTGGCGCAGCAAGTGGTAAAAGCCGCCGTAAAAAGCGGAAGAAGGATAACGGTGAAGTGCAGAACGGGATTTTCTTCTTCCGAACATTGCGCGGATTTTGTAAAGATGATGCAGGACGCGGGCGCGCTTGCCGTCACCGTTCACGGCAGAACAAGGGAGCAGTTTTATTCGGGAAAAGCGGATTTGCAGCCCATAAAAAAAGCCGTGGAAAATGTGAGTATCCCCGTTATCGCAAACGGAGATATAAAGGATAAAAAAAGCGCGGAAGAAGCCCTTGCGTACACGGGCGCGGCGGGCGTCGCCGTGGGCAGGGGCGCGCTGGGAAACCCCTTTGTTTTCGCGCAAATCGCGGGGGGTACGCCGCCTATGACGGTGAGCGAAGCGATAAAAATGCATATGGATATATTGCTTGAAATATACCCGGAAAGAAAGGTTGTGAACGATATGAAAAAACATATCGCGTTTTATACGAAAGGGAAAAAGGGCGGAAAAGAATTAAAGTTGAAAGCCTTTTGCGCTCAAAGCGTAAATGAGATAAAGGAGATAGCAAAAAGCTTATGATAAACGTGGTGCTTTTAGAACCGGAAATACCCAACAATACGGGAAACATAGTGCGCACCTGCGCCGCAACGGGGGCTGTTCTTCACGTGATAGAACCGTGCGGCTTTTTATGGGAAGACAAGTATTTGAAGCGCAGCGGACTTGATTATTGGGATATATCGGATGTGCGCAGATATAGCGATCTGAACGATTTTTTATACAAAAATTTTAATTATAAAAGCGATAAAAGTATGGACAAAACGGTTAAAGAGGCTTATACTTTGGCGGGAGTTCAAACGCTTTTTTCCAGCACGAAGGGGAGCGTTATTCATTCGGATATAAAATTTGAAAAGGACTGCTACGTGTTTTTCGGCAGGGAAACGCGCGGACTTCCCGAACGGCTTTTGCAAGCCAATTATGAAAACACCTTCCGCATTCCTATGAGGGCGGAAGCAAGGTCGCTCAATCTTGCAAATTCCGTAGCCATTGTAGTCTATGAATATTTGAGGCAGTTCGGCTATGAAAATTTGCTCACGCAGGGAAAACTCACGGGCAGACAAGAATAACGATATATAACAGTGAGGAGCCGTTAAATAAGCAGCGCCCCGAACGGGCGCGGTTTTTTATATGGTTATAAATAGACATAATGTCGTAAAACTACACGGAGAGAGTATTTACAAAAGGATATTTATATGTTATAGTGTATCAAGGAGGGCTCTTTAATGGATAAAGATGCGAGCAAAGCCGCATTTACAAGCGCAAAAAAGCGCGTTTTGATCACAAGGATAGTATGTATTGCGGTGATAGCGCTGTGCGTGGCGGTGATGGTAACTATCATCAACCCGCCGGGAAAAGCCGAGTGCACAATAACGCTTTTGTCAGGATTCGGCGTTAACGGCAAAGATATTTACGACGGCGTGCGCGTGGAATTTTCAAGGGAAGTGGAAAGCGCAAAAGTGACGGTGGAATTTATATCGCCGTCCGGAAGAGTTGCGGATACGCAGGAATTTTCGTTTGGGAGAGGCAAAACTTTTAAGGAAACCCTCGATAAAGACTATTATGGGGACGAGGTAAATTCCGCAAGGGCGGCAAGCGTTGATTATAAGCTCGGTGCGGACGGCGATACCGTGATGTATGTGTGCATCTTCGGAGCTGCTTTAATCGTGTGCAGCCTGCTTATTATGATAAGAACGCGCTGCAAAGTATTCGATATTAAAGGGCATAATGTGGAGATATACAGCGGTAACGTCAGGCGCTATATCCGCGTGGACTGAAGGATAGAAGCCCACAGCGCGTCTTTGACCAAAACGCAGCTCATGGCGGACGTGGGCGACAGCATAATAGTCGCGGATATAGGCGTTTTCAGCGGTATAAACGTGTCGGAAGAAAAGAGCGGGGGCGGAGAGTGCGTGAAAAACGAAGGCCAGGCTTATTTGGAAGAAGGCGACGCCGTCCGCGGAAAAAAGAAGATAAAAGAAGCGATAAGGGTTCGCGTCATATACGCCTTGACAGTGCTGGCTGCCGCGGCTATGACGGCGGGCGGCATCGCCATATGGGTAACCGTGGACGTTACTTGGGGAATATGCCTTCTTCTGCCCGCGGCCTGCGCTTGTATGATGGGCTTTATGTGCACGTACAAAGTCTATTATTTGGACGGATACGCGGTGGTGCTCTATTCGGGTTTGTATAGGAGATATATCAGGATAAACGGGGAAATAAAGGCTTCCTGCGGGCGGACGAGATATAACAGGGACATAATACTGCACGCTCAGGCGGGGTCTTTCGCGCTGGAAGCAAGCTTTGCCGGATTAAGGCATATGGATTTGAAAATAATAAATTACGACGCGTAAAAAGCCGCATATCCGGTTTCATAAAACCCGAAAAGGCAAGGCGGCACCCGAAAAACAGGCGCCGCCCCGCCGAATATAGGGTGATAAGAGGGATAGCTCCCTCTCTATCGGCTGATTGAAACCTGCGCTAAACATTAAGTTTAATTAGTGCGCGGTTAAGGAACCATTAATTATTATAAATGCTTTGACATAACTAGTCAACCTTTTTCCGTGAAAAAATTCCTCTAAAGTGCGTCAAGGAATGAAATTGTCCCATTTTGTGCATAAAAAAACAAGAAGAAAAAGGCGGAGAAAAAAGCGCTTTATATCGGGAAAATAAATTAAGAAACAAATAAAAGACTGACTTTTTCGCTTGCGGCAAAATTGCTCCGTTCAAAAAAGCGGCACAGCGTTTGAGTTATTTTTGCGCAACAAAAGCGTAAACACGCAAAAACAACTTGCATAAAGGCGCGGTGAAAAGGGCAGAAAAGCGGCGCGGGTATTTTCAAAAGCGCGGCAAAACGCCGTCAAAAAAAGTGCAGTAAAAAATTTTTTATTTTACGGCTTACGCGCAGGCAAAAACCATCGCCGCTATATACAAACCGCCCAAAACAACGCCTTGCAGCCGTGAGGTGCGGCGGAATACGAGCAAAGGGATAACCAGCGCGGCAGCCAAGGCGAGCGCGAACCACAGCGTATAGCCGCGCGTTATCGGATCTATATCAAGTCCGCCCGCCACTATAGCGGAAAGTCCCAACAATAAAGTTCCGTTGATAACGTTCGCGCCCAGGATATTCCCCAGGCTCAGCTGCCCCGTGCCCTTGCGGGCGGAAGTCACAGCCGTGACCAATTCGGGAAGGGACGTGCCCACCGCCACCACTGTGACGGAGATTATCCGCTCTTGTATTCCCAGGTTTGCGCAAAGGCGGCACACGCTTTCCACGGTGAAAAGCGCTCCCGCCGCCACGCAAGCCGCGCCCGAAAGAAACAGCGCCGCAAGCGCAAGCGGCTTGTCTTTTTTGCAAAAAGCCGCGGCAGGGGCGGAAAAATCACCGGTTGAAGGGGTAAGATCAAGGGCGGAGCCGCGCGCGCTTTGCCTTGATTTTCTCACCGCTTCCCATATGTTTATGGCTATGTATACCGCAAAAAGGGCGATAAGAACGCCCCCTTCAAGGGCGGTGATTCTGCCGTTAAAGCAGGCAAAGGCGCACAAAACGCCCGTGCATATCAGCAAAAATACGCCTTTTACGGCAAACTCTCTTCCGCCCGCGGGATAAGGTTTCAACAAAAAAGACAGCGCCAGAATAAGCCCTATATTGCACGCCATACTGCCCACGGCGTTGCCCACCGCCACGTCGGTAAGTTCCTGCATTGCGGCGGGCGTTGCCACGCCTTTGCATATCGCCGTGAGGGAAGTGAGCAGTTCGGGCAGAGTGGTGCCCACCGCCACCACCGTGGCGCCTATCAGAAATTCGGGCACACGCGCAAGCTTGGCTATGCGGACGGCGCTGTCCACGAATATATCTCCGCCCTTTGCCATAAGTATCAGTCCGCAGCCCAGCACCGCTATGGTCAGGAAAACAGCCATATAGGAGTTTATGCGGCAAAAAAGCCGCATATTACGGCAAGGGCGGAAAAGCTCAGTATCCGCTTGAAGCGTTGCCGCGCGAGCAGAGCTGTTCCAGGCAGCGGTTATAGCTTGCCGCCAGCTCCAGGATGTACCTCTGCCGCCCTATATCGTCCAGCGCGTCGAAAACGGCGCGGTCGGTCAGCCGTCCCAGCGGATCCGCCACCACTTCGCCGTCCAACATAGCGCGCACTTTTTCCACACTCACGCGCGGACGGTCGTCTTTTTGCCCGTGCAGTCTGCGCTTTGCCTTTTTTGCCACATCGTGAACATTGTATTGCATATTATCCTCCGAAAGTTTATTTGCCTCGGGTTTTTCCGCCGGCACTTATATATTAAAGCCGTTCCCGCAAAAAACCGCGTTCTTTACAATAAAAGCGCTTATTCGACGAATTACGAAAGAAAGCGGCAAGGATAAAGCCGCGCATATTGCGCCTGCGCAAGAGATAACGCTTTCGGAATTCTTGACTATTTTACATATAAACTTTATAATATAAAGTAATTTAGAAAGGAGAAACTATGAAACTTACATTTACGCAACAAATTTTGGCGGCAAAAAAGGGTATGAGTGCAGAAGAAGCCGAAAAAAAGCTGGCTGCAGGCAATCTCATCTTGGTTGACGTGGACACGGCTATGTCCAACGACGTCACCGCGCCCGTCGCCATAGACGTTTTCGAGGGCAGCGGATGCGCTCTTTGCAATAAGGACAACGTAACTTTCGTGCTCGACCACTTTACTCCCAACAGGGACATAAAGTCCGCTCAGCAGTGCAAGCGCGTGCGCGACTTTGCCCGCAAGCACGACGTTAAAAACTTCTTCGACGTGGGAGAAATGGGTATCGAGCATGCGCTTTTGCCCGAAAAAGGCATAGCCAAGCCGTGGGCGGTGATGATAGGCGCGGATTCCCACACCTGCACTTACGGCGCTTTGGGCGCGTTCTCCACGGGCGTAGGCTCCACGGATATAGCGGGAATAATGATGAGCGGCAAGATATGGCTCAAAGTTCCCTCCGCCATCAAGTTTGAGCTGAAAGGCAAATTGAACAAGGGCGTTTCCGGCAAAGACCTCATTCTGCACATCATAGGAATGATAGGCGTGGACGGCGCACTTTACAAGAGTATTGAATTTGGCGGAGAGGGCGTTGAAAGCCTTTCTATGGACGACAGGTTCACCGTGTGCAATATGGCTATAGAATGCGGCGCGAAAAACGGCGTTTTCCCCGTGGACGAAAAAACGGACGAATACACTATGCAAAGCATAGGCAAAACCTTCCCCCGCTTTGCTCTTCCCGAGGACGGCGCGTATGAGAAGGTGATAGAAATAGACCTTTCTTCTTTGCGCCCCACCGTCGCGTTCCCGCACCTGCCTTCCAACACCCGCGCGGTGGACGACGTTACGGAAGACATACCCGTGGATCAGGTGGTCATCGGCTCCTGCACGAACGGCAGAATAAGCGACCTTGCGGAAGCGGCGCGCGTTCTTAAAGGAAGGCACGTTAAAAAGGGCGTGCGCGTGATAGTAATTCCCGCCACCAACAAGGTATATCTGGAAGCTATGGAGAAGGGGTATATCAAGACGTTTATAGAGGGCGGCGCGATAGTATCCACTCCCACCTGCGGACCTTGTCTGGGCGGACATATGGGCATTTTGGCAAGCGGAGAAGTGGCGGTGGCAACCACCAACCGCAACTTTATCGGGCGTATGGGTGCAAAGGACAGCTATATTTACTTGGCTTCTCCCGCAACGGCAATGGCAAGCGCGATAGCCGGCAAACTCACGGGAGAAAAGGGCTTGGAGGAGTAAAAATGATAAAAGGCAGAGTTTTCAAATTCGGAGACGATATAGATACGGACGTAATAGTCCCGGCAACATATTTGAGCACGTTCGACCCCAAGGAACTTGCCAAACATTGTATGGAGTACACCCACCCCGACTTTTACAAGACGGTGAAGGAAGGGGACATAGTGGTAGCGGGAAAGAACTTCGGCTGCGGCTCTTCGCGTGAGCACGCGCCCATCGCCTTGAAGGGCTGCGGAGTATCCATAGTGATAGCCAAATCCTTCGCGCGCATATTCTACCGCAACGCGCTGAACATCGGGCTTTACATCCTGGAATGCCCCGAAGCGGTGGACAACATAAAGGACGGGGATATAGTATCCGTCAACGTGGATACGGGTGTTGTCACCAATGAAAGCACGGGAAAAAGCTTTCAGGCGGCGCCGTTCCCCAAATTCATTCAGGAAATAATCGCATGCGGCGGACTTGTGGAAGCCATCAAAAGCGGCAAGTACACCGATCAGGAGTAAAAAATGGGAACATATAATATCGCAGTTATAAAAGGGGACGGCATAGGTCCCGAAGTCACGAGCGCGGCTATGGACGTGCTCACCAAAGTGGGCGAAAGATTTTCGCACAAATTCAACTTTACGGAAAGCGTTTGCGGAGGCGCGGCTTACGACAAGTACGGGGAGCCTCTGCCGCAGGAAAGTCTGGACATCTGCCTTAAAAGCGACAGCGTTCTGCTGGGCGCCGTGGGCGGACCTCAATACGACTTACTTCCCTATGAAAAGCGCCCCGAACGCGCGCTTTTGGGCGTGAGAAAAGCTATGGGGCTTTATGCAAATCTGCGCCCCGCGCGCCTTTTCCCCGCGCTTGAAAAAGTCTGCCCGCTCAAAAATCCCGGAAAGATAGACCTTTTGGTGGTGCGCGAACTCATCGGCGGCATATATTTCGGTGAAAAGGGTATGCGCCGCGGCAAATTCGGCGCGGAAGGGTATGACGTCATGGCTTACGGAGAGCTGGAAGTGGAGCGCATCTCGCGCGTGGCTTTTGAGCTGGCTCAAAAACGCCGCCATAAGGTTTCCAGTATAGATAAAGCCAACGTGCTCAAAACCTCCGGCTTGTGGAGAAAGTGCGTGCACGACGTGCACTCCGACTATCCCGACGTGGAACTTGAAGACGTGCTTGTGGATAACGCCGCAATGCAGCTTGTGCGCGATCCCGCTCAATTCGACGTCATCGTCACCGGCAACCTCTTCGGAGATATTCTCTCCGACCTGTCCGCAATGTGCGTGGGCAGCATAGGCATTCTGCCTTCCGCCAGCATAAACGAAACCACCCGCGGACTTTACGAGCCTATCCACGGTTCCGCCCCCACCATCGCCGGCAAGAATATAGCCAACCCTTTGGCAACCATTCTCTCCGCCGCAATGATGCTCCGCTATGCTTTCGACCTTGCAAAAGAAGCAGACGCCGTGGAAAACGCCGTGGAAAAGACCCTCGCTCAAGGCGCCAGAACCGCCGACCTTAAAGAAGAGGGACTGCCCGTTTTGTCGACGACTGCCATGACGGAGCAGGTTATTAAGAATATATAAGCGGGAAAAGTTAATTCAAAAATATAAAGGCGGCAAGGGATTGCCGTCTTTAATTTTTTCATACACTTTTTCCGCCCACGAGGGCGCCGCATATAAGGCGCGTTTGAGCGTGACTACAAAGCAGCGACGTAAGCGCTGTGCGCTTCACTCATGATAAATATAAGCGAAGCAAAACCGCGTTTTTGCGAGCGTCACCTCTAAAACTTGCTGTGCAAGTTTTTAATCGGAAAGGGTTGGCGTGGTGACCACGCTGTCTTAACCGCCGTGCAATAACAGCCGCTTTGTATATACTTATCTTCCTTGCACGCGCAATGGGTAGCCGTTGCGCGAAAAGAAGGGAGCACCGACCCTCAAGCAAGAGCAATCAAAGCCATAGCGGAGAGCAAACTTTGTTTTATGGTTTTGATACTGCAAGGCGGTTAAGGGGTGGAGCGTCCCACGCTCCCGGGCGCTTATCTTCTTAGTATTTTGCCAAAATCTTGCCTACTTCGTCGGGATTGACTTTGCCGTACACGTCCTCGCCGATGGTCATAACGGGAGCAAGACCGCAGCAGCCTATGCAGCGGGTAGCGGCAAGGGAGAACTTTCCGTCGGGGGTGCAGTCGCCGCTGCCGATGCCCAGCGCGGCGGATATTTTATCGAACACCTGCTGAGAGCCTTTGACATAGCAGGCGGTGCCAAGGCATACGCCGATGGGATATTTGCCGTTGGGGGCAAGGGCGAATTGCGAATAAAAAGTTGTGATGCCGAATATTTTTTCAAGCGGAATACCCGTTTCCTCGGAGACTATCTGCTGCACTTCCATAGGCAGGTATCCGTAAATTTCCTGAGCTTTTTGCAGGGCCGGCATGGCGCAGCCGTCCAATTTGGCTATTTCTTTCAGCTCTTTGCGGAGCTTGGCTTCTTGCTCTGCCGTTCCGGAAAAGGGAACGCCGGTCATCTTCTTCTTCATAAATTCCTCCTGACAGGCGCGCTTTCGCACGCATCTTGTATATTATAGCATACGCGCGGGCATAATGCAAGAAATCGGAAGACATTGCGGCGGGCGGCGGTTTACTATTGCATTGTATAAAAAAGAGTGGTATAGTATACTTAATTTGAAGCCGCAAGATACGGCAAAACGGAGGCAGTTTATGAAAATAGCGGTAACTTACGAAAACGAGGAAGTGTTTCAGCACTTCGGACATACGGAAAATTTCAAGATCTACACCATAAAAGACGGCGCGGTATCCGAAGCGCACGTGGAACCTACGCAGGGCAGCGGACATAGCGCGCTTGCGGGATTTTTGGCGGAGCGGAACGTGGACGCGCTCATATGCGGAGGCATAGGTCAAGGCGCGAAAAACGCGCTTGCGCAGGCGGGAATAACGCTGTACGGCGGAGTAGTCGGCAAAGCCGACGACGCGGTCAGGGCGCTTTTGAACGGCACGCTTGCGTATGACGGGGACGCAACTTGTTCACACCGCGAACACGAAGGCGGACAATGCGGAAGCCACGACAACTGCGGCGGTCACGACGGCTGCGCTTCTCACGGGTGCCGCGGATAACAAGGTCACCCTTCAATGGCGGTGCGCACGGTTTTGGTCAAAATTTTCGGCTGCCTGCCGCCCAAGGGAAGGGGAAGGCGGGAGATGTTTTCAAAGGAGCTTTTGAGCAGCGTTCCGCCGCTTGAATAACAGCCGCAGCGTTCGGGGGTTATTGCGCATACGCCGCAGTCGCACAGCGCGGCTAGAGAGGAAAATAGCCCCGCGCGATAACTTTCGGCAAAGCAAAAGACGGCTGCGGGCGCGCATATGGCAAGCCGCGCCCAAAGCTCGGGATAGGCGATGTCCTCTCCCAGCAATATGCCTATCCTGCCGCGCGAAGTGTTGTAACAGCGCAGCGCTCCGCCCGGGGAGTGGAATGTGAGCGGATTTATTTCATCCGAAACGCCGCATATTTCCCCGTCCACCACGGCGGCGGAGTTGAATATCCCGCCCGCGGCGCAGAAGTCGGAGTGCAGCAAAACGGTTATGCCCTTGTCGCGGGACAGGGCGGTCAGGCGTGAAAAAATATCGCTGTTCCCCCGTAGTTCTTCGTTCATATCCACGCACTTCACCGCGCCGCAGGAGAGCACGAGCACGTCCTTGGCGCTCACGGACGGCAGATGGGAGAGCAAAAAGCCGTTAAGGGAGATATTTTTCACCACGCATAGCATGCTTTATAGTATGAAAAATCTTGAATAAGGTGTGAAAGTGTGGTAAAATTCAAAATATGAAGGCAATAATTCTCACCAATGCATATAAGGACATACCGCAGACGCGCAGTCAAAGCGCGCGCCTTAAACAGGAGCTGGAAAAGCGCGGCGTGCCTGCCGATATAATGCGCAACGACTTTTTTGCCGCTTATATCGAGGGCGGCAGAGCCGTGAGCAAGCTGGCGGAATACGATTTTTGCATATATCTTGATAAGGATAAATACATCTCTTATCTTTTGGAGCGCGCGGGCTTAAAGCTGTTCAATTCCGCACGCGCCGTGGAACTGTGCGATGACAAGATGACAACCGCCCTAACATTGACAAATTGCGGGATCCCTATGCCCAAAACGCTGCCGGGGCTGCTCTGTTACGACGAAAGCGCGCCCTTAAACGAGCAAGCTTTGCGCATGGCGGCGCGGGAGCTGGGTTATCCCGTCGTGGTGAAGAGCAGTTTCGGGTCTATGGGCACGGGCGTGTTCAAGGCGTGCGACTTCGGACAGCTGAAAGAAGCCGCCGAAAAGCTGAAAATGCAGCCACATCTGTTCCAGCAATACATTAAGGAGAGTAAGGGCAGGGATATCCGCGTGATAGTCATAGGCGGGAAAACCGCGGCGGCTATGGAGCGCGTTTCGGACGGAGATTTCCGTTCCAATATAGCCGCGGGCGGCAGAGGCAGAGAGATAGCGCTGCCTGAGCAGGCAAAAGACATAGCGGAAAAAGCGGCGCGGGAGTTGGGGCTTGATTATTGCGGCGCGGACATTTTATTCGGCAGGGACGGATATTTGCTGTGCGAAGTCAATTCCAACGCCTTCTTTGACGGAATAGAGGCTGTCACGGGCGTGAGTGTGGCGGGACTGTATGCCGAACACATATTAAAGGTTATGCAAAAAAGATAAAGCAAAAAGCGCCCGCCGCAAGGCAGGCGCCTTTATCAAAGTTCGAATTATTTCAAAACTATCGTGGTCACGGAGTTTGCGCCGACGACAACGCTTTGCTTGAAAGCGCCGTCATAAGTCACTGCGCAGTCGTTATTCGCGTCAGTGGTCGCTATCGTCATATCCGTATATCCGCCGGCTATGTTTACGGGATAATTCTTGGTTGAATCGTTCACCAAAACTATCGTTACCGTGCCGTCCTTCCTCAAAAACGCAGTGCCGGACAGCTCGTCGCCGTAAGCGGAGGAGGCGTTCAGCCATTGCAGATCCACCCTTGTATCGCCCGTCTGCACATATTTGGAATATTGCATCATTGCGTAATAACGCTTGACGTACTTTATCTCCGTGGAAACGGTCTTATCGGGATCGTCCGCGGAAGGGAAGAAGTAGTCCCAATACACAAGCCCGTCGTTGTAATCGTAATCGCTTACGGCTATCCACCACGACCACGAACGCGCGCCCAGATATTGCAGGTCTTTGTCCATCATCTTGGCAACGTACACCGCGGAATCTATGCCCGCGTCCACGCCGCCTTCCATATGGCACACTTCCGTCATATCGTATTGGGGAACGTAGCCTTCGGGAAGTATGTTTGCAATACGCGAAACGTAGGAAAGGCGGGCTTCGTTACTCATAGGCTCCCCGTAAGCGTGCACGGAAAAGCCGTCCAAATGCGTGAAGCAGGGATATTTGGACAGTTCGTAAATATATTCCACGGCGCGGCTCTTCACATCGTAAGAAGTGTAGTTGCCGCTTTCCACGGCGGAGATGGTCACATCGAGGGAGGCGGTGGAAGAGGCGTTGTATTCCTCTATCGCGTTATAAAGCGTGTTGATGACTTTCGCCGCTTCCGCGGGTTCGTAGTGGCAGCCTTCCTGCGTGGAGCCGTCGCCGCCCCACTTGTGCTGAGGCTCGTTTACGGGGCTTATCGTGTCAACTTGAATGCCGTTTGCTATCAGCAGGCGCACGCAGTTGATGACATATGCGGCAAAGGCTTCGTAGTTTTCTTCGGGCAGATTGCTGTCGTATTCGTTCGTGCCGTGAGTCTTGCCGTTGGCGGTGAGCAGGTAGTGAGGAGAGTTGACGAACACCACAACTTTTTCCACGGTGGAGCCGGGCTGTTTTAAGCATTGCTGCAAAAAGCTTACGGCGTTGATGTCCTTGTCTATGCTGTATTTGGTAAAATCGGAAAAGTTGTCCAACAAAGACATGCTCTCGTCGTACTTGGACGAATCGAACAGGGAATAAGCCTTGCGCTCCTGCACGTAGTTTATTCCTTGCTCCGCGCCCATCTCCGCAGAGCCGCCGCCGATGTTATAGCGGTAAATGGTAAGCCCCAAGCCGTTCTCGGAGTAGAGCGTTTCCGCCAGCGACTGCTGCGCCGCAGAGCCTGCGGGTACGGTCTGTGACCACCATGCGGAAGAAGCTCCCCAGCCCGTCATAGTCTGATAGGTTACGGAAGAGTCCACCGCCAGACAATTTGAAAGACCGTCCGGATTGAGGTCGGATGTTTTGCCGCAGCCCGCCGCAACGCCTATCACGGCGGCAAGGAGCAGCACGATGGCGATAAATTTAACTTTCTTCATTGTACTCCCTCTTCTTCTTTCTTTTAATATATATCACAACGCCCAGCATCACTCCCAGAGCCGCCAGCACGCACAGCACCACTATCAGCGTTATCTGCACGGTGGTAAGGGCGTTCATAGTTATGTTTTCCGTCAGCACGTAAGCGATGGAATCGCCGTAGAATACGCACGTCCACGCGCTGTTTTCGTCATAAGGCGAAGCCAGCATAAGTTCGGTGTTGTCGGGAAGTTCCGCCGCAACCTGCGAATTTTCATCGGGCTGGGTGAACAGCTTTACGTATACTCCCGCCCGCCCCGAATTTATCTTGCAGTGGTCGTGCACTCCCGCGGGGGAATAGCTCACGTAAGGGCACACAAGCCGCGCGTCCATATAGCCCGTCAAAGTTTCGTCATTCACGCTGATAAGCACTTTGCACCAGCTCTCTCCGCCCGCGTTCAATATCCCTTCGGCAACCAAAAGCACGTGCGCGCTCTCTTCCCCCTTTGTCATCACAACGCCGCCGCTCTCGTCCGTGGACAGAGTGCAAAGCTCTCCGCTTGCCTTGTAAGGGAAGTTGTAAACGGGCGTTTGCGTTATCCCGTGCAGGGGCTGCGCCGCGGTGTAGCCGGGGGCTTCGGGCTCGCTCAGCTTGGAGGCGGAAGAAGGCACATATCCGTATTCGCCGTCCTGAGTTACGCAATAATAGTAGGAAGCCGCGCCGTCGCCGCCGTCGTAGCTCACCTGTTTGAGCGCGATTATTCCGCCCGTCACCTGCGCCACCACCTCCAAATCGCGGGGAGAGCGGTAAAGCGTTATCACGTCGCCTTCAAGCGGCAGCAGGGTCTGCACCAAATCGAATTGAGTGGGCGCAAGATATTTTTCCGCGTCGTAGCACTTGTTATATACAAGATTGTCGGAGGTTATCGTATAGCGCTTTATCGCAAGCGCGTCCTTATCGAAAGCGTACAAATATTCCCCTTCGATATCTATCGCGGAAGCGTAGGACATTCCGGAGAGCTTTACGATGGAGATGGAATCGTTCGGCTTTGCCGAAAGCGGTTCTTTGGTGACAAAAACGCCGTTTTCCGCCGAAAGGTAAAGCAGTCCGTCGGAAACAGCCAAGCCGCGAACGGAAGAAAGCAGCGATGGCGAAAATAAAGATTTAACCGCATTATTATCCGCAGCGCCGCCGTCATAAAAATATACGCCGCTATCTTTTGAAAAGTATACCGTATCCGTAAAGACAAAAGCCGTTGAATCGGCATATGTCGTGGTATCGCCGGCGGTCACGCGGTGGGAACCGTTGTCTGCGCCCGTGGATATATTGTAAAGCCATTCGTTCGTAAGCAATAAAATATCTTCGCCGTCCGTACTCAAACAAACGCTTGAAGCAAGGACGGAAGAAGAAACGGAAGCGGATACGGGTTTGGATATGCCGTTTTCGTCATAAGGGAAAATAAGCAGTTTACAGGAGCTGTCCGTGCGTGAAAGCACGGCTATTTTATTTGAAGTTATCTCAATATCCACCGCTTCGCCCTCGAACGCCGAAGTTACGGTGCGGGGATCGGAAGAGTAGGAAATATCCACTATAGAGAGGGTATTGCCGCTTGTATACGCTATATGCGTGGCGGACACGGCAAAAACGCTGTTCTGCGTAAGGGTGACCGGCGCGGGATTTTCCGCGTCAGCCGCGGGCGCAAACAAGAACGCCGCGCAAATAAATAAACACAGCGCAACGGCAATAACGATAATACCGCAAATTTTCCGCCCGATAGTCATAGGTAGATTATAGCATAAAAATATTGCGCGCGCAAGAGTTTGCGATAAAAACGGAAAATCGGCAAAGCGGCGGGTATTTTGAAATTGCAAAACCGTTAAGCGCGTTAGTTGCAAAATTTTTCGCGGTGTGGTAATATGATGGCATGGACAATAAAAGACACGGCAAAAACGGGCGCAGAAAAATGCCCGCATATACCCCGCAGGGCGATCCGCAGGCGCTTTCCACGCCGGTGGAAGAGCTGGGCTTGCACGAGCGCACTTTGAACGCGTTAAAGGCGGGAGGAGTGAACACGGCGGCGGATTTGGCGGGGCGCTTTATGCGCGATATGTACAAGGTGCAGGGTATTGGCAAACGCGACATATTCGCCATGCAGGGCGCCTTAAAAAAGCTGGGGCTTGCGTTCCGTCCGGAAGAGGGGAATTTTGAAAGGAAAGCGCCTGTCCGTGAGGGCGCGCAAGGCAGCGGCTTGCGCGGCGAAAAAAAAGAGTTCAGGCAGGATAAAGGAAGAGGGCAGATAAAAAAAGAAGAGGCTTTTTCCAAGGAAAGGCCCGAAGAAGCCAAGCCGCGCGAAGAGGGCGGCTTTGAGCGGAAAAACGGGGGCAGGGACGGAAAAAATCCCAAAAACAAGACAAAAGAGCCGCCCGTTAAAGGCGGAAAAAAGAGCGCGGAAGCACTCAATAAAGAGCTTTCCCGTCTGTATGCCGGGCTTACGATAAACGAGATAATAATGGGAGGCAAAAAGCGGCGCCCCGCCTTTATCCCTTACCCCAAAGAGGGCATAAAGCAGGGAGATCTCATCAAATTCTACCGCGCGGGTAAGTGGGGATACAAGGATTGGAAGGGCAACGTGGTCATTCATCCGGAGTATGACGAAGCCTTCGCGTTCAGCGAAGGGCGCGCGGGCGTGGAAATAAACGGACTTATCGGATATATTGACAAAGACAACAATAAAGTGATAGAATGCAAATACGACTGCGGCACGTCGTTCAGCGAAGGGCTTGCCGCCGTGAGTATAGGCGAAAAGAGCGGATATATAGATACGGACGGAAAAGCCGTCACGGAGCTTGAATTTGATGTGGCAACGCCGTTTTCGGGCGGCAAAGCCATAGTCCGCGAAAACGACCGCTGGGGAGTGCTGGACCGCGAAACAATGAAAGTTTTGTGGAGATAGCCGCCCAAGCGCAATAAAATAAGAAAGGAAACTACCGCAAAAGCCGAATGCGGCGCGCGGTATAAAAAGGCGGTCCTCCGCCGGGGAGTATTGGTGACACCAAGTCCACAAAAGGATTCCGCAAAAAGTGCGGAAAAACAGGGGAAAAGCGGCAAACTTTCCATAATGTCGCGCTTTAAGTTCCGTCCCACAGTGCCCAGAGTGCTTGCTTTGGGGTATATGGGGGTAATTCTTTTGGGCAGTTTTCTGCTTTGCCTGCCCATTTCCGCCAAATCGGGCGAATGGACGCCCTTTATAAACGCATTGTTCACTTCCACGTCCGCAACCTGCGTGACGGGACTTATCACATACGATACGTTTTTGCATTGGTCCGTGTTCGGACAGATAGTCGTAATTCTGCTCATACAGGTGGGCGGCATAGGTTTTATGACGGTGGTCACGCTGTTTTCCTTCGCCTTGGGCAGGAGAATAGGGCTGTACGAGCGCATCATTTTGGCGCAGTCCGCGGGCGCGATGGGGCACGGCGGAGTGGTCAAGCTGGTGAAAAGAATAATAATATTCACCTTCTCCGTGGAGCTGGCGGGTGCGCTTTTGCTTATGATCCGTTTTATTCCCGATTACGGCGCGGGGCGCGGCATTTGGTTTTCCGTTTTCCACTCCATATCCGCATTCTGCAACGCCGGCTTCGACCTTATGGGCGTGAACGGCACCGCTTTTTCCTCGCTCACAATGTATGTGGGCGACCCGTTGGTGAATCTGACCATATGCGCGCTTATCGTCATCGGCGGTATGGGCTACGTGGTGTGGAGCGATATTTGGGATAAAAAGTTCAGATATAAAAAGTACCGCCTGCACACGCGCATAGTGCTGTGGTCCACGCTTATTTTGGTATTTCTGCCCGCGTTGCTCATATTCATATTCGAGCGCAACGGAGTGCTTGTCGGCTTGGGCGCGGGAGAGAGCTTTTTGGCGTGTCTGTTCCAATCCGTCACGCCCAGAACGGCGGGATTCAATACGCTCCCGCTCAATGAGCTGAGCGAAAGCACGCTGCTTCTTATGGATATACTTATGCTTATCGGCGGCAACTCCGGTTCCACTGCCGGCGGTATCAAAGTCACCACGATAGTGGTCATATTATTCGGTCTTTACTCGTCCGTTCGCGGACAGAAAGATATAGTGATAGGCAAAAGGAGTTTGGACCTTTCTTTGGTAAAGCAAGCAATGTCCTTATTCGCCATCTATCTCATCTTCACCACGCTCTCGGTGATGATAATCTGCGCGATAGAGCCTTACAGCCTGTCGCAAGTGCTGTTTGAATGCTGCTCCGCCATTTGCACGGTGGGGCTTACCACGGGCATAACGCCTTCGCTCACCACCGGCTCAAAAGTGATACTCATATTGCTTATGTATGCCGGCAGAGTCGGCGTGCTCACCCTGGCGGGCGCGATGATGACCAAGAAAAATACTTCTCTCACATCACGTCCCCACGAAAAAATATTGATCGGCTGATCGGAGGAAACTATGAAATCCATACTCGTTATAGGAATGGGAAGATTCGGCACCTATTTGGCGCAAAACCTGTCCGATATGGGCAACCAAGTTATGGTAGTTGACAAGGACGAAGAGATAATAGAGCGCCTCGCCCCCCGCTTTACGGACGCCTTGACGGGCGACTGTTCGCAGGAAGAAGTGCTCAAAGAAATAGGCGTGAACAACTTTGACGTCGTGTTTGTCACTATGGGTTCCAGCTTCCAATCTTCCTTGGAAGTCAGCGCTCTTGCCAAAGATTTGGGCGCAAAGCACGTCGTATCTATGTCCGGCAATGAGATACAGAGCAAATTTTTATTGCGCAACGGCGCGGACGAAGTCATCTATCCCCAAAAGGATATGGCGCTTAAAACGGCTGTGCGCTACAACGCGGAGAACATCTTCGACTTTATCCAATTGGATAACGATAACGGTATTTTCGAACTCGCCATTCCCGAAGAGTGGGTGGGCAAGGACGTCGTTTCCGCAAACATTCGCAAGGAATACAACCTCAACGTGCTCGCCGTCAAGAAGGGCGGCACGGAGACCGTGCTTGCCATAGCCGGTTATGTCTTCGCCCCGCAGGACCACGTGATAGTGGCGGGCTCGTTCAAGGACGTGCAAAGACTGAAAAAATAAAAATCAACCGAAAAATTCGGCATACGACCGCCGCAGATAAGCGTAAGGCAAAACCTTCGCTCCTGCGGCTTTTTGCACCCCTCACGCAAAACAAACGGTTAAAATTTATACCGGTTCGGCATAATTGCGGACGCTCCCGCGCGGCGCAGCGGCAGAGTTATTCCGTCAATCGGGGAATATGCGCACGCAAATTGCGCATACTGCGGATATGGCGCATTGCAATAAATCTTATTTTTTGCTCATAATCGTACTTATAGCCGCAATATCCGCAATTGCGGCATTGCAATGCGCCCCTTTTTTCGTCTGCTCGGCGGAAGATACGGAAGAGATGGCTTCGTATACCACGTCGTATGCGTCGTCGGGGGCGGGAAGAGTGCACAACATCCGCCTTGCCGCAAGCGCGCTCAACGATATAATAATCCAACCGGGGCAGGAACTCTCCTTCAACGCGGCGGTGGGAGCGCGCACCGCAGAGCGCGGTTACGCGCAGGCAAAAGTCATCTCGGACGGGGAATACGTGGAGGGGATAGGCGGCGGAGTGTGCCAGGTTTCCTCCACTTTGTTCAACGCGTGGGTGCTTGCGGGGCTGGAAGTCGTGCGCGTGCAATGCCACTCCCTGCCTTCCGGATATGTGCCTATGTCGCAGGACGCCACCGTCAGCGAATATATAGATCTCGTCTTGAAAAACAGCGCCGCTTTCCCCGTCAAAGTGCGCACCCAAGCAGACGGCACAGACCTTAGCATTGCGATTTTTGGCAAAAAGCAGCCGTTCAGAGTAACGCTTCTTCCCGAAATACTCTCCGTAGTCCCCGCCGGCGAAGACATAGAGTATGTGGACAGCCTGCCCGAAGGAGAGGAGTACGTGATAGCACGCGATCCCAAGCCCGGCTACCGCACGCGCCTTGTGGCGG
Source organism: uncultured Clostridia bacterium (assembly GCA_944380395.1). Lineage (GTDB taxonomy): Bacteria > Bacillota > Clostridia > Christensenellales > UBA3700 > Alloclostridium. The sequence continues at coordinate 29,921 of CALWHM010000011.1, forward strand.
CATATACCTACCCGAACGGCAAAGTAATAAAAAAGCAGCTTCGCCGCGACTTCTACCGCCCCACGGACGCAAAGATATTGATGATAGCAGATTGACCCGCAGCCTAAGCCGCTTAAACGAACGCCGCGCTTTTTCCGCCCCGCAGTCTAAGCCGCTTAAACGTGCGCAGCGCTTTTTCCGCCCCGCAGCCTAAGCCGCTTAAACGAACGCCGCGCTTTTCTTCCCCGCTCCGAAACCGTTTGAATGAACGCCGCGCTTTTTCCGCCCCGCAGTCTAAGCCGCTTAAACGTGCGCCGCGCTTTTCTTTCCGCTCCGCGCCAAAACCGCTTAAACGTACGCCGCGCTTGCTTTTTCGCACCGCAGTCTAAGCCGCTTAAACGTGCGCCGCGCTTGCTTTCCTACTTCGGTCCGCAACGCATTTTACCCGCACTACGGCGCAAAACTCACTTTTTGCAAAATTTCCTTTGAAAATTTCGTGACAAACTCCTTTGATTGTGCTACAATATATTAGCTTGCGGATGTGGCGGAATTGGCAGACGCGTAAGATTCAGGTTCTTATGGTCGAAAGGTCGTGCAGGTTCAAGTCCTGTCATCCGCACCAAAAAACAAATAAAGCCGTGACTTTTTGGTCATGGCTTGTTTTTTTGCAGCCGATCGGACAGACAACACCTGCACGAATATGGCTTGCGCCATACCGTGCACTGCACGCTCGCGCAGATATAAGTTATAAAGACAAAGCGTGCCGTACGTGTGCGATCGCTGTAAGGCACATTCTGTTATCCGCGCCAAAAAACACTTTTTTAAAAGCTAATAATTTCATATAAATATTTGCAGGCTTTTATCCGTTTACTTTTTAAAGAAAATTTGATATACTGATCACACAAGACTTAGAAGCCTTGCATATCAGAGAATACGACAGTAAAAGTTAAAGATCTGAAAACATGTAGCAATGTTGAGCTAAGTGTTTTACGCGTGCTCTTGATAAAAGCGTTAGTATCTTGGGAACTATAAATATGGCAAAAAATTTTTCATCAAAAGAGGCAAAAGACTTAATTGCCACGCATAAATCATTATCCGATGCATTAAGAGATACTATCGCACTTGAAATTTCTCTTAAGTTAAATATTAAAAATTCGGCAGATAGTATTGCAATGCAAGAAATATTAACCGTAATGCGTGATATACCTATTGAGGAATTAGGACGGCATAAGAAGGGGTTGCGCATAAAACCACTAACGGAACACCATTACACTTCAATAGCTGATATTTACGCATTATCAATATATAATCTTGCTGCGATAAGAGGAGTAAGTCAAGATAACGCTTATACTATCAAACGAATCGTAAACGACATTGCCGATAAAATTCGTAAAGAAACAAAAATAAAGTTAAGCGCCGATAATAAGAACAAAGATAGTACAAAACTGGTAAAAGATATTTCGATTTATAAGAATAGCCTTCCCTTTATCCGTGAAGCGCACTCCTTAGAAGAAAAATATGGCGACAAAATAGAATCTTTATTGCGAGACTTAAAAAGTTCGACAAATATCTTAAAGTGGTTGTTCACATCAAAAGTCAACAAAGATAAAGCCGTTGTAGCGTATAACGCCCTTAAAGAGTTGCTTGCAAGCGAATACAATAATCAAATTCAAAAGATTGTATCCAATATTCGCAAAATATCAAGTATAAATGATATTGCGGCATGGGACGATTTTGTTCAAAACAATGTTCGATTTTATAATATTTTAGAAGAAACAAATCCGGGGCTTTTGGGTACAGACGATGCTATTTATGGTTTGCCTGAAGAATTAGCTCGAAAAATACAAGACGAGTGTTTCTTCCCGGATGGATTGAAATGCACTTTAAGGCGTTATCAAGAATGGGGAGTAAAATATATACTTCACCAGGAAAAAGTTTTGCTCGGCGATGAAATGGGGTTAGGCAAAACAATTCAAGCCATTGCCACCATGGTGTCACTAAAAAACACGGGAGCAACACATTTTGTCGTAGTTTGCCCTGCAAGCGTAGTAATAAACTGGTGCAGAGAAATTACAAAACATAGTCTTTTGAGCGTGACGAAAGTACACGGATCAGATAAAGCGGCAGCTTTACGTGCATGGAAAAAGACGGGCGGGGTTGCTGTTACAACATATGAAACAACTTCTTGTTTTAAACTAGAGGAAGATTTCATGTTTTCGTTATTGGTTGTCGATGAGGCGCACTATATAAAAAACCCTCAAGCAAAAAGAACTCTTAATACAAAAGCCTTATGCGCCCACGCAAGCAGACTTCTCTTTATGACAGGAACAGCTCTTGAAAACCGTGTTGACGAAATGATAACGCTTATTGATATGTTGCAGCCGAAGATAGCTAATCAAATAAGTCACATTGCCTTCATGTCCGCTGCGCCTAAATTCAGATTAAAAGTTGCACCAGTGTATTATCGAAGAAAACGAGACGAAGTATTAACTGAATTACCGGAACTTATAGAAAGTAAGGAATGGTGTTCAATGACGCGGGAAGAAGAAATCGTTTATGAAGAAGCTGTATTGAGTAAACATTTTCCAGAGGCTCGGCGGGTTTCTTGGAATATTGATAATTTGGAAAATTCTTCAAAAGCAAATCGGTTAAGAGAAATAGTTGAAGAAGCCGAAATGGAAGATAGAAAAGTCATAGTATTTTCTTTCTTTTTAGATACAATCAATAAAGTTACGCAATTTTTAGGAAGAAGATGTCTTAATCCTATTTCCGGCGCGGTTACAGCGAAAAGAAGGCAAGAGATAATTGATGAATTCAATAATGCGCCTGCCGGCAGCGTGTTGGTATCTCAAATTCAATCGGGAGGAACAGGACTAAATATTCAGAGTGCAAGTGTTGTTGTAATTTGCGAGACGCAATTCAAACCGTCCATTGAAAATCAAGCTATTTCAAGGGCGTATCGAATGGGGCAGGCAAGGAACGTGCTTGTTTATAGGCTTTTGTGTGAAAATTCTATTGATGAACGTATAACCGAAATATTAGAACAAAAACAAAAGATATTTAATGCTTTTGCGGACAAGTCTGTTTCAGCCCAGCAAAGCCTTGAAATAGACGAGAAATCATTTGGGGATATTATAACCGAAGAAATAAACCGCATAAACAATAAACGCGGTACATCACCGATAAAAGTGCAAAATACAAACAACGCGGACTATTATGACAATCTTTTGACAAAATCATATACGCAAATAATAGAAAGTTTATGGAATAAATATGGACGGGTTCCGGGTGATTACTTTGTAAACGAAACGTGTCGTTCTAAAAACAGGAAGATTTTACGAACAAAAGAGGGTTTGTTCTGTCATCATATCGATGAAGATAAAGCTATTTTATTATCAAAAAGTATGTACGCCGTGAACAATCCGTTTGAATATCAAAAAGCAAACAGATTAGTTTATTGCAATTTTTTAGAGCATTTACTTTTGCATATTAAAATAGTGGAAGAACCGAAAAACGCTAATGCAAACCGAACCGAAAATCAAGGGATAGGTGGTGCAGTGCAGTATATAATAAGACAAATAAATGGTTTTTACGGAGGACAAATTCCGACAGAGGAATATTTGGCGATTGCGATGAATGTTATTGAGAATGATTATTTATCGTATTTAAAAATGCTAAGATACCTTTGGGACATAATAAAAGCTAATCCCTTATATTCTTCATTTATAACAAAAGAGCAATTAGCAATGAATTGGGATGGCGTGCTAATACAAAAAATCTATGATGCGCTGAACAGCTAAATTTAGACGAAAGTATATCGTGCTTCGAAAGCAATTTGCATAATACAAACCTGCGCGCATGCCTGCCGAGAGTTGCGGGTTTTGATCTCGGGCGGAAAGTTGTTGCCGGTTATAGAAATGGGATTTCTCCGGGGTAATGGTTTTTGGCTGAAATATACAGGGATGGCTTAGCACCATATATTCCGTTGGGTTAAAATCATATCGGCAGCCGCCCTAAGATTGTACAAATCGGGGGCGGAGGAGATAAAGCGGATGGTTGCGGGGCGGGTGCTTGCGCCGGCCAGTTTTCTTGTGCGGCGGGCTATACCGTTATTTCCGTCCACTACGGGGCAGCGGAGCAGTTTTTTGATATGGTCTTTGATAAGGCAATAGTGCGTACAGCCCAGCACGCAGGCGTCGGGGCGCTCTTTGATGCAGGGGGAGAGCAGTCTGTCCGCTGTTTTATAGGCGCCGGTAAGGTGGGGAAAGGAACGTTCTATCTCCGCCGCAAGGGCGGAACAGTCGGGGATAAAGCAGTCCACGTTTGTCAAGAGGCGGGCAAAGCGCGGTTGGCGCACGGTCAGCGGTGTTGCCAGCACACACAGCTTGTTTCCGTAAATTTTCGCCGTATTTATGCTTGGCTCCGTCCCTACGAATGCGATTTTTTCAAATTCGGTGCGTAAGGAGTCTATTGCGCAGGCGGTGGCGGTGTTGCAAGCCAGCACTATAAGCTCGGCTCCGACATCTATCAGCCGCTTAACGCCGCCGCGCACTATGGCGGTAATTTCGCCCGCGCTTTTGTTGCCGTAAGGGCAGTGCGCTTGGTCGGCAAAGTAGACGTAATCGCCTCCGCCGCGAACGCGCACGATCTCTGCCAACGTGGTCAAGCCGCCTATTCCCGAATCCAAAACGCCTATAAGCATACAATATAATATGCTGCGCGGGCGCGGAAGTATTCCGAAGGGGGAAGAAGAGGGGAAAGGGCGGGCGCTTAAATTACTTTCGCGCTTAAAACAAACGCTTGCAATCGGAGCGCGCTTGCTTTATAATAAATATCGGACAAACAAGAGGTGCATTATGGATCACAAGGATACTTTCAAATTGTGGCAAAGCAAGGTAGACGCCAAGTACGCAGAGGAGATGAAAGCCATCGCCGCCGCGGGTGACAAGGAGATAAAGGAGAGGTTCTCCCTTCCTTTGGCGTTCGGCACGGCGGGAATGCGCGGCATAATAGGCATGGGCATAGCCAATATGAACGAGTATACCGTGGCTCGCGCTACCGAAGGTCTTGCAAAGTTCATTATAGACGAAAAAGCGGAAGGACAGGGCGTGCTTATTTCTTACGATACCCGCCGTATGTCCTTTGAGTTCGCGCTTACGGCGGCGCGCGTTTTGGGTGCGTTCGGCGTAAAGACATATATCTATGAGGATGTGCGCCCCGTGCCTATGTGCTCGTTCGGCGTAAGGTTTTTGGGCTGCAAAGCGGGCATTATGATCACCGCCAGCCACAATCCCAAGGAATACAACGGATACAAGGTGTACGGTGAGGACGGCGCGCAGATGTCACCCGAAGCCACCGCGCGCGTTGTGGCATATATAGAAAAAGGCGATTATTTCGGTGTTCCGCGCCAGGAAGTGTCGGCTTGTTCGCATAAAGATATAGCGGGGAAGGACAATTTCCCGCTTTCGGACAAGATAACCGTTATAGGAAAGAGCGTGGACGAAAAGTATTATGAGCAGCTGTCCAAGCTGTCACTTTCGCCCGAAGAAGTCGCTAAGGTGGGCGGAAGCATAAAGATAGTGTATTCCCCTCTGCACGGCAGCGGCTGGAAGCCCGTCACGACCATGCTTGCGCGTATGGGCATAAACGTGGACGTGGTGGAAGAGCAGAAACTCCCGGATACGGAATTTTCCACAGTCACCATGCCCAACCCCGAACAGCCGGAGGCGCTGGCTTTGGGTATTAAGCTTGCGAATAAGACGGGCAGCGATATAGTCATCGGCACAGACCCCGACTGCGACAGAATGGGCATAGCCGTCAGGAACAGGGAAGGCGAGTTCGTCACACTTACGGGCAATCAGATAGGCAGCCTGCTTATGGACTATGTGCTGGGAAGGAGCAAGGAGCGCGGCGAACTGCCCGAAAACGCCGCCGTGGTAAAGACTATCGTCACTTCCCGCTTTGCCAACCGTATAGCCAAAGACTACGGCGCAAAAGTGTACGACGTGCTCACGGGCTTTAAGTTTATAGGCGAAAAGATAAAGGAATGGGAAGCCAACGGGCATCGCACCTTTATGTTCGGATTTGAAGAAAGTTACGGTTATCTGCGCGGCACGCATTCGCGCGATAAGGACGCGGTCGTGGCTTCTATGCTTGCGGCGGAACTTGCCTGCTATCTGAAAGCGCACGGCAAGACCGTTTACGACAGGCTGAAAGAGCTGTGGGAAAAGTACGGCTACTTTACGGAAACGAGCAAGTCGCTCACATTCAAAGGCTTGGACGGTATGGAGAAGATGGCGTCCATTATGGAAAAACTGCGCAAAAACGCGCCCGTATCCTTGGGCGGTATGGACGTTAAGAGCGTTTCCGATTACTCCACGTCCGTGAAGCTTTACAAGGACGGCAAGAAGGAACTTATCAATCTGCCCAAAGCCAATGTGCTCAAATACGATTTGGGCGGCGATATGTGGGCGTGCGTGCGTCCCAGCGGCACCGAGCCCAAGCTGAAAATATACGTATCCACCGTGGCGGATAACGCGGAAGAGAGCAAGGCGTTAAATGCAAAAATACAGGCGGAGCTGGAAAAAGAAGCCACGGAATAAAGCGGAACAATATGCCGAAAACCAAGGGCAGGGGCGGAAAAACGCCCCTGTTTTTATTTGCGCCCGCAACTTACGGAGCGCAATGGACCCGATAAAAAGGCTGCGAAAGTTAAATATGCGACGGCGTGAAAAGGGAATGAGGAAAAACGCCGCACCCCGCCGCGTTGCGGTAAGAGCCGCCTTGATCGGAGCAGGGAATTTCGGCAATGCGCAGAGCATATGTTTTTATGTGCAAAAAATGTTTTTTCCTTTTCCCCCACACCCCCTTTTTCTTTTTCTTCAAGAAAGTAAAAGATAAAGAGAAAGAAAAAGACAAAGATAAAGAAAAAGAACAAGAAAAAGAAAATGTATAACGCGCGTCGCGCGAGGCAAAAAAGCCTTTTGCAAAGAGAAAAATTTATGAGAATTGAATTTTTTTGTTAAATTACAAAAAAAAAGTTCAGTAAAACTTGCAATCGCATATTTTCGTATGGTATAATATATTTGAAAGCGGACAAGAGAATATTTTGCACTTACAAAGCGTGGCAAACCGCGCTTTTTTGTTACCCCGAGGGTGAGCCACCGGGAGCGCGTGGCGGCAGCGGGAGCGCGTGGCGGCAGCGAGCCGCTGCACCCTGAACCGCTTTGAAATAACGATAAAGGTTTTGCAATTTTACATCTTCGCAATGCTTTTTGCAGTGCTCAAATATATGGCATGTAAGTTATTAACTGACAAGTTTGTTAAAGAGTGAGGCAAAAGTACTCGTGTAAGTTATTAACTGACACGGCTATTAAAACAATAAGCAATAACTACCCATGTCAAGTGGTACTTGAGCAGCGAGCGGCTCCACCCATTAACCGCCTTGGGAGCGTGGGACGCTCCACCCCTTAACCGCATTGAAGTATCGATAAAGGTTGTGCGACTTTACATCTTCGCAATGCGGTTGGTCGTGCTAACGGAAGCAGTTTGCGGCTTTACATCTTCGCAATGCGGTTGGTTGTGCTAACGGAAGCAGTTTGCGGCTTTACATCTTCGCAATGCTTGTGAGTGACGGAGATGTACCGTTAGTTAAAAATTCCACTATTATGGAATTTTACAAATGCCCAAAATCGCCGAGAAATATTCCAAGACGGTATAAGGTCAAAAGATTTTGACAAAGAGAGCAAGTTTTATCGCAAGAAAGATATGTGCAGCGCACATATTTTTCATTTTGCCGCTTTGCAAGTATTCGTGTAAAAGCGGCAGTATCCGCAAAAGCGGACAAAGTATAACAAATAATCTGCGCAAGCGTCCGCAATTGCGGACAGAACAAGATTTATAAGGAGGGAATTATGACAAACGGATTTTATTGCGTGCCGTCCATCGTGGAGGCATTGAATTTTTTGAGCGTGGAAGAACAGAAAGAAGCGGCGTGGGCTGTGCTGCGATACGGCGGTTTCGGGGAAATAAGGCAGGACATAGGCAATTCCGCCAAATTATTGCTGACAATGGCAATGCCCAATATAGACGCCGCCGTAAGGCGCCAGCAGGAGAGGTCGGAAGAACAGGCTATGAGGGAAAAGAAAAGGTTTGAAAGAAAAAGCGAAAAGCGCTTTCAAAACGAGAAAAGCCGGTCTGCGGAAGAAGTAAAAAAATACTTGCCCGGAGATCCGAATAACTTTGACAGCCTATAACATCAAGCAGGGAGCGCGTGGCGGCGGTGAGCCACCGGGAGCGCGTGGCGCTCCACCCATTAACCGCATTGAAGTAACTATGACTTAATGCGAAAGCAAATCTCTTTGTAATAGCTTGGGAATAATAAAATATCCGCCACCGAAAACCGCGCTTTTAGGTGAGCGCACCTATAAAATTCGCTGTGCGGATTTTTCCGTTAGGACGGAAAGGGGTGAAGTTTTGCGGCAAACGATTAAGCGCAATATTTTACCACTTACCGCAAAACGAGGGGAAAACCACAGCGGAGCGTGTTGGGTTTTCCCCTAAAAGCGCAGGCGCAAAGTGCCGTGTGAAGTTATCATTCGCTTTGATTATAACTTTATCGCACGGCACTTTCAACCGGCGCCTAAGCGAAGCGCACACAGTATCACGCGCCTTATATGCGGCGCCCGCGTGTGCGGAAAGAGTGTATGAAAAAACAACGAGAGGCTTGCCGCCTCTCGGATATTTTTGAATTAACGGTTTCCGCTATTCACTCCTAAGCGCTATGACGGGGTCGCGCTTAGACGCAATATACGAAGGAATAGATCCCGCTATCACCGTCAGCAACGCCGAAACGCCCACCATCAGCAGCGCGTGCAGAGGCTGCAGGATACACAGCGTTGCGCCCGCCAGCATATCGCCCAGTACCGCGCCCACTATCGCGTTGATGGGTATGGCGATGAGGTACGCCAGCAGCGCGCCCAGAATGCCGGAGGCAAGACCTATCATCAGCGATTCGGCGATGAACACGCGCGCCACGTCCGTCTTGCGTGCGCCCAGGGAGCGCAGAATACCTATCTCCTTTGTGCGTTCCACCACGGAGATGTAGGTTATTATGCCTATCATTACGGAAGATACGACAAGGGAAACGGAAGTAAAGCATATGAGCACCACGGATATGACGTCCACCATATTGGAGAGCATACCCGTTATCATTCCCGCCATGTCCGTATACTTTATACCGGCGGCGTCTGCGGCGGTGATGACGGCGTCCTTAACGCCGTAGTTGAGCGCATAGACGTCTATGTTTATGGGCAGTTTGCTTGCGCCGAGAGTGGCAATTTTGGTGTCGTAAAGAGGGTAGACGCCCGTCATAAAGTCGGTGAGCACGCTGAATATGATGGGGTCGTAGATATTGGTGACGTTGCCCGCCATGGATATCATATAGGTGATGATGCTTGTGTAAAGCGTATCGTCGCCGTCCGTAACGGTCACGTCGTGCGTTCTGTCCGCCTGCTGAGCCAGCACCACGGCGGAGTCGTGTTCGTGCTCGTATATGTTGTCCATAAAGCCGTTCCCGTAGGCAAGTCCCGCCGTCATAGAGGCAAGGGCGGTGCCCGCGTCGTTCAGCTTTTGAGGGCGGATAACGCCGCATACGGTAAGCGTTTCTATCTCCGGAGAAGAGGTGTTCCAAAGCACGTCATAGTCTGTGCGCTGAGAGTACTTGCCCTCTTCCACAGGCACGTATTTGGCGTCGTTATATACGAGTTTGACCTGCTTGCCCACAAATTCGGAAGCGGAGATCTCCTGCTCGTACAAGTCGAAAGCCGCCATTATCGCTTCGGAAACGGTGTTGCTGCCCGAAACCACCAGCACCACTTCGTTGGCGCTTTGGGGAAGTCTGCCCGCAAGAACGTCGAAATATTTTTCGCCCGCCAGCTGTTGCAGGGTGAGGGCGGAGGACACGTTGCCTATGCCGTTCACCTGTGAGAACGGGTTGCCGTCCTGAGAGGCGCTGCCGCCCGTTCCGCCCGTGATACTGCCCAAGTCGAGGTCGGAGCCTTCGTACTCCGTGCTCACTTTTGACAAGAGCAGGGCGTCGTAACCGTAGTCGTAGGAAACGGCGGTGGCTATCGGCTCTATATCGCGTTTTATCTTGGCGATGAATTCTTCGTCTATATCGTTGGTCTTGACCATCGTCTGCATTTGCTGAACAATGGAGTTGGTTTCGCCGGAGATGATATCGTCGTCGGGATAGGTGTTTTTACCGAACAGCTCCTGAAAGTTGGTTTCTCCCGTCAAAAGCGGGGTGATGTCCGCCGTAATGGAGCCTATCATCACGGGGTTGGCGGCAAGCATTTCCTCTCCCATAGAGTTTATGTAGCCGGTAAGACCCGTGGAAAGTCCCAGCACCAAACACACGCAGATTATGCCTATACTGCCCGCGCCGACAGTCATCAAGTTCCTGCCTATTTTGGACTTTATGTTTTGGAAGGATAGGGCGATGGCGGTGAAAAAGTTCATAGAAGTCTTTTTCAGGCGCGCTTTTTTCTGCTTGCGCAGCTGCTTTACCGCCTTGCGCGTGCCCTCTTCAAAGGCGTCGCCTTCGGGTTCGGAAGCCTGTTCGGCATTGAAGGACTTTGCAAGCGCTTCGTCTTCCGCGCTCGAATCGTAAGGCATTGTGTCGCCCGTTATCTTGCCGTCGGACATACGTATTATGCGCGTGCTGTACTGTTCGGCAAGTTCGGGGTTGTGCGTGACCATTATGACCAGCCTGTCTTGCGCTATCTCTTTGAGCAGCTCCATCACGTTCACGCTGGTGGTGCTGTCAAGCGCGCCGGTCGGCTCATCCGCCAAAATTATGTCGGGATTGTTTATAAGAGCGCGGGCGATGGAGACGCGCTGCATCTGACCGCCCGAAAGCTGATTGGGTTTTTTCTTTATCTGCGCGCCCAGCCCCACTTTTTCAAGGGCTTCCTGCGCGCGCTTCTTCCTGTCTTTCGCGGGAACGCCCGACAAGGTGAGCGCAAGTTCCACGTTGGCAAGTATGGAAATTTGCGGGATCAGGTTGTAGCTTTGAAAAATAAAGCCTATGCGTTGATTGCGGTATAAGTCCCAATCCACGGACTTAAAGGTGTCCGTATTCTGACCGTCTATGCTCAACTGCCCGGAGGTGTACCTGTCCAAACCGCCGATGATATTCAAAAGAGTGGTCTTTCCGCAGCCGGAAGCGCCCAAAACGGATACGAACTCGCTCTTTCTGAATTCCACGGAAATTCCGTCCAAAGCACGGACGATATTGTCGCCCGCGCGGTAGTCTTTAACTATCTCGGTCAGTTTAAGCATTTTTACCCCTTTTCACGCGCAGTTGCTCTGCCTGCGCGCCTTGTACATAAATTATACGCTTGCGCCCGATATAATGTCAATATCCAAACTTAAATAAGTTTGTAATATTTTCGTTATCCGGAAGCTAGATGTTCTTGGCTTGTTCCTGCCCGGTGTGAGCGGCGCGCTTCTTTTTTTTGAGCACGGCAAACACGACTGCGGCAGCGGCTGCCAGGAGTATGACCGCGCCCGTTACGCCTATCGCTATTGCGGCTTCGGGGGTGATGTACGGCTTGGTGAACTCCGTGACTTCCCCCGTCATATTGTCGGGCAGGGGCGGCAGGGAGTAGAGCGCTGAGCCGTCGTTATCCCCGTAGCATACGCGGATAACGTTTATGCTGTAAGGCAGAAGGGAAGCGGACACAACGGAGCCGTTTGTTACGCAGTCTTTCTGCACGGGGGCTACGGTGGTGGCGCCCGGTTCGTTATACGCCGCTTTGACGCCCGCGATGTATTGCATTGAAGAGGCGTTTATATCCCCGAAGTTTTGCAGGGAGAAGGAGGTGTTTATCGTGTTGCCGGAGGCGTTCACCACCTTTATGTAAAGCGTTTGGCTGTCCTCGTCCACCGTGACGGAAGAGTAACCTTTGCTGAAAGAAAGGTCTGTGGGGATATAGCGCGTGCCCGTGTTGTTGGAGAACAGCAGCTGATTGAAGTAGTTGGGCGTGAGCACTATGTCGCGCGAAGTGAACCAGATCATATTCCTGTCCCAGCAATGGGCGTTGTATTTGGCGAAGGTGGGCGCGTAGGAAGCCATTTTCACAAGGTCGCCGTTGCGCTCGAACGCCGTCATATAGCTTGCCTCTTCAATGGCGGAGTACATATTGTTGGAGTCCAGATATTTGCCTATGCCCCAGCAGGTGGCGGCGTATTCTCCCACGAACACGGTGGCGCCGGTGCGCTCGTAGTTGTCGTAGCGGTCGTTGTTTTTGAACAGTTTGTTGCCGCTCGTGTAGTAGTGTTCGTCCACCAGCGTGTCCGTGTATTTTTCGTTGATTATCTCCCAGCTTTCGTCAATGTATTCGCCGGAGAACTGATAGGAAGCGGAAGAGATGACGGTAACGTCGTACCCCTTGGCGGCGCAGTAGGTTTTCACCGCGTTGTACAGCGGCTCGAAGTTGCGCCAATACACGTCGCCCCAATTTTCGTTGCCCAAGCCCAAGTAGCGCAAGTCGAAGGGTTCGGGGTGTCCGTTCTCCGCGCGCAGGTCCGCCCACTCGTTTGTGCCCGCGGGAGCCAAGGCGTAGTCCAAAAGGTCTAAAATGTCCTGCGTATACTCCTCATATTCGGGACTTCCGGGGGCGTAAGCGAAAGAGGAGAGATATTCGTTCCACTCATCTTCGCTCATCTTGCCCGCGCGGTAGTTTGCTTCCGTCTTGCGGTAGCCGGGATCGAATTGGAATTGGCATATCATACCCACGTTGAGTATGGGCAGCGGCAGGGCGCCCAGATCTTCGCACAGCTGGAAGTATTCGTGATAGCCCAAAGAAAAAGTGTTGCCGTAATATCTGCCGTTTTCGTCGTCGCGCCAGATGTTGTTGGCGTGCTTGCGCTCTTCAAGCGGACCCACCGTGTTCTTCCAGCTGAACAGGTTTTGCAAATCGTCGCCCTCCGCAAGGCAGCCGCCGGGGAAGCGGATAAAAGAGGGGTTGAGCCGGTCCAGCGCCTCGTACAGGTCCGAGCGCAGCGTCACGTACTTCCACTCCGCGTCCCCGTATCCGTGCGCGCCGCGCGGCGTGAGGGATACAAAGTCTAACAAAAGGTTGCCCGTGCCCTCAAAGGTGAGCAGCAAACCGCCGTCTTCCGACTTGTCCGCGGTGAAGCTGCCCGCAACTTTCGTCCAGTTGCCGTTTTGCGCGGGCAGGGGAATGTTTGCGGATACTAAGCAGCCCTCATAAGAAGGGGCGGCGGTCATACTTCCCGAAAAGTCCATATTGTATACATAGGCGGAAAAGTCGTATGTTTCCCCCTGCACAAAGCCCATATCGGGAGTGTTCTTCTTTTCTTCGTTGTAGTTTGCGGTCATATCGTCATAGAACTCCACATACCCCAAATTCAGCGCCGTGCCCTTGCCGTTCACGCTCACGCGGAGATAGTTGGAGTTGTTTTCGTTCATAGCGTATTCGCCCGCGTCCGTATACGCCTGCAAATCGGAAAAGCGCCAATAGGCGGAATGGTCGTATTCGTACTCAAAGCTCTTGTTATTCACGAGTTCGGAGATAAGTCCGCCGTCCCCGGCAAAGGAGATGTCCTCCAAAAACAAGCCGTAAAGGTCTTGCGAAACTTCCACCGTCGCGGCGTTTTTATCCACCGTGGCGCTCACGTCCTTTGTGCAGGAAGAAAATATCAAAGCCGCGCATAAAGCCGCCGAAATAACAATTGCCGTGCAAAAAACTTTTTTTCTCATAACATCCTCCGCTTTCAGTATAACAAACGGCGGGAAAAATAAAAATGCAGAGGGGTACAAAAAGGCGGATATTTTCCCGTTTTATCCATAAAAAAGCGCGTAAAACGGCGGGCGGAGCGGTAAAGAAAGGCGCGGTTTTATATAAAATATAAAAATTTTACAATCGAAAGTATATATAAAACGGTTATTTTTGTTGAAAATTTTCGACAAATAGTCTAATATAAAAGCTGCGACGCGGAAAAATTTGCACGCGCAAAAGCAAAAAGCGTGGCGTTCGCCGCGCGGAGGAGGGGATATGCCCAACGTCTGGGGAAATTTTCCCGCATGGGGACTTACCATAGTGCTTATCCTTTGGCTGGTGCTGGAAACGGTGCTCGCCTTTGCGCTGTACAATCATCGCAGAGCAAGTTATATCCTTACATATTGCATTGCGCTGTTCGTGCTTGTCTTCCACATCTGGTATTTTATCGATCAGAGCAAGATTCAGATGTATCCCGTGGAGTTTTCCCACATAAGTTACTTTGTGTTCAGCGTGTGCGTGGTGTTCGGAAGCAAGAAAATGCAGTCTTTCGCGGGTTTTTGCGGAATGCTCACGGGCTTGTCGTTTTTGATAGCCGGCTGTTTTTCGCCGCAGTCTATGCTCAACGACGCCGCCTCCGGGGTCAGCCTGTTCATCTCCGTTATGAGGCACGAACTGCTTTGGCTGGGCGGCTTGCTGCTCTTCCTCAACGTGGCGCGCTTTGACATCAAAGATATCTGGATATCCGTGGTCGGCATCGCGCTCATCGTGGGCTTTTCCTTCCTTGTGCACTATCACTACATATATCCCGACTTTGTCAAGTGGGACGATATGGTCATCATCAAGATTGCCACGGGCACCATTTTGGGGTACGTCATCTCCGGGGAACTGCCTATGTGGCTGCGTGTGGGCACGGTGATAGTTATATTCGCCGCGGTGGCGTGCGCGCTGGTGGGATACTTCAAGGTGAACAACATCATCTATGACAGGCGGCTGAAAAGAAAGCTTATGCACGGCGGCGCGGAGGACACGCTGGAGCTGGGGGTTATCCCGCTTGTCAAGTACTTATTGAAAAGGGCGGGAGTGATAAAAGCGCCCGACAAAAAGTTTGTCCGCAGCGCGGACTATAACTGCTGCGAGATTTCCTCGGCGGCGGAAGAAGGAGTTTCCGAACAGGTCCCCAAAGTCTGAAAACGCGGGGCAGGGGCGGAAAAAACAGGAGAAAATGCCGCTTGGCGCACGGGTGGAACGCGTCAAGAGGCGAAGGATAAAGTCGGGATAAGGGGTGATTCGACTTTGCGCGCAAGGCGCCGACAAAACGGAGAGTATCCGTTCGACACGTGAAGGAGAAAAACAATGACACCCGAACAGAAAAACGTCGTGCAGACCATCACAGCCCGTCCGTCCGTCTGGCGGCACTTTACGCCCGCGGGAATGGTTGCGCTTATGCTGGGACTGCTTATTTTGTGTGTAATTATCGTTGCGGCTCTCCGCAACCGCCGCAGGGCAAGCGCATATCTTGCGTTCACGCTTGCGCTTATTCTTTTGATTTTCAACGCCGTGTATTTCGGCATAAACCGCGTGCGCCGCGGCTGGTATCCCGTGGAATTTTCGCATATAAGTTATTTTGTAATGGCGGTGTCCGTGGTGCTGGGCTGTAAAAGGCTGCTCTCTTTGGCGGGGTACTGTTCTATGCTCACGGGGCTGGGTTATATTTTGGCGGGGGTCGTTTCGCCCGTATCTTTGCTCACCACTTCGTTCAGCGCGGCGGAGCTTGCCATTTCCGTGGCGCGGCATCAGGCTATGTGGCTGTGCGGACTGCTCATCTTGTTCAATACGGGCAGCTTCCGTATGAGCGACGTGTGGATAGCTTTGACGGGGATCGCGCTTATGATAGGCTTTTCCCTGCTGGTGTATTACGGACTTGTCTATCCCGGGTTCGATCCGGAAGAGAGGAACACAATGCAGATAATCGCCATAGTGCAGGGCAACATTCTGCAATACGTCACGCACAAGCCGCTTCCGCTTATCGCGCGTATCGCCACATCCGCGGGGATAGGGCTTGCCGTGGTGAGCACGGTCATACTCTATCATATAATAAACGTCAGAATAAACGCCTCGCGCAAAAAAAGAAGCGAAAGGGCGGGGACAAAATACGCAAATTATTGCGTAGGGGTATTGCCGTTTTTGATAAAAGTGTTAAAATATAAGGGAGTGATAAAACCTGCCCGCATCGGCGCAAAGCGCGCGGAGTACAACTGCGAGCAGATATAAGGAGGGGAAAGTATGTCCGTTTGGCCCGGATTCCCGCCCGCGGGAATGACCGCCATGCTCATAGGTATTTTGGTGGGGGAAACGCTGTTGGCGGTGGCTTTGCGCAATTACAGGCGCATAAGCTATGCAATGGTGTATGTCATCGCGCTTTTCGTGTTCGCATTTCACGTGTGGTATTTTATAGATCAGCGCGCGCTGCACAAATACCCTTCGGAGTTTTCGCATATAAGTTACTTTATCTTTTCCGTATGCGTGATAGTCGGCGGAAAAAAGACGCAGGCGTTCGCTTCTTTCTGCGGTATGGTCACGGGCATAGGCTTTATCATAGGCGGCTGTTTTTCGCCCGCTTCCATGCTCACGGACGCGGAAAACGGCGCCACGCTGGTCATCTCCGTTATGAGGCACGAAATACTTTGGCTGGGCGGACTTATGCTCTTCCTCAATGTGGGCAGGTTTGAAGTCAGGGATATCTGGATACCGTTTTTGGGGATAGTTCTCATAATAATTTATTCTATGCTTATGTATAACGGCATAATCTATCCCGACTTTGCCAAGCCGCAGGGAATGGTGATAGTAAAGATAGTCACCGGCACCATTTTGGGCTATGTCACGGGCGGAGTCGTGCCCGTATGGCTGAGGGTGTTCACAATAATATTGGTGCTTGCGATGGTCATAGCCGCAATGTTCGGCTTTTACAAGGGCAACAAGGCGATAAACAAGCTGCGCGACGCGCGCAACGAGCGCATAGGCAAAAAGCGCGACGATTTGGAGTTGGGGCTTTTCCCGCTTGCGCTGTATCTGTTCAAGCGCGCGGGGGTATTCTTCTCAAAGCCAAAAACTTTCGGGGCGCAGACGCACGAAAACTGCGAAGAAATATCGGACTGCGAAGAAAGCGCGGAGTGAAATCATTCCGTGCGCGCGATGAGGTCGCACTCCGTCAGGCGCACGGCTTTTTTCAGGTCGTCGAGCGTCATCTCCACCTGGCGGCCTATTCTGCCCGCGCTGAAAATTATCGAGGGCAGGGCTTTTGCGGAAGAGTCTATAAAAGTGGTGAAAAACTTTTTCATTCCGATGGGACTGCACCCGCCGTGCACGTATCCCGTCAGCGGCAGAAGCTCTTTTGACTTCAACATCTCTATGCTCTTTTCCCCGGCGGCGCGAGCCGCTTTTTTCAAATCCAGCTCCCCCACGGAGGGCACCATAAACACATAATGGCTGCCGCTTTTTCCCGTGGTCACCAGCGTTTTGAACACCTGCGCGGCGTCCTTGCCCAAAATGGCTGCAACCTCCTCACCCGTGGGTACTTGCTCACAGTCGAAAAAGTAGCACTTGTGCGGCAGTTTTTTTGCGTCCAGAAAACGCATTACATTTGTCTTTTCCTGTTTTTCCATACCTCTATTATAGCTGCGGAGGAGGGGAAAATCAAGCCCTCTTTGCAAAACTTTTACGGCGTTTTAACCGCGGCGTAACGCGCCCGTTACCCGTTTGTAACGCGCCCGTTCCACAATATAATCACCCCGCGGGGAACAAGAGGTGAATATGAGAACTTGGGTAAAAATAGGAGAACTTGAACACCGCGCGTATACCAAGCGCTGCATTATCCTGCTTGCGGAGGCGGCTATAAGCGTTACCGCGGCTATCCTTGCCGTAGTAAACGCCGTTCAGGGCGACCCGGAAAACAGAGTTTTCACCTGCGTGTGCACGGCGGTATTTATGTGGGTGCCGCACGTTTTGGAGCGCGCGGCAAAGCATCGCTTTTCTGCTTCTCAGCACGCCGCCTATATAGTAATGCTCACGGGCAGCGCCGTCATCGGAAGCGCGTTCAACGTATTCAACAAGGTGGAGTGGTACGACTGCCTTATGCATTTTGTCAGCGGTTACGCAATGATGATATTCATAATGATCCCGTTTTGCGCTGTGCTTGAAAGGGCGGAAGAAGACAGGCGCAAGGGCGTTCCCGCCGTGCTCATACTCTTTTTATGCTCTATGGGCACCGCCGCCGTGTGGGAGATAATGGAGTTCGCGGCGGATCTGCTTGCGGGACAGGCGTCGCAGGGGCACGTGCCGCCGGAGATAGCCGCAATGTTGGAAGAGCAGGGCTTGACGGGCATAAAGGCGGCATGGGAAGGTATGAAATACGTGTCTGTGCTGGATACGGATTTGGATATGCTCTGCCATATGGGCGGCACGCTCTTGTTCTGCCTGCACTACGCGCTGCACTTGGCAACGGGCAGAAATTTGGGTATGGGCACGCTGACGGCGGATATACGCGGCGCGGATATGAACACGGCGGCAAGGGAAAAACTCGCCGTTGCGGACGACCCCGCCGAAACAGAGTAGCGAAGCAGGGTGATAAAGCAGGGCGGCGGGGCGGAGCGCTTTCCTTCCGCCCTTGACCTTGCCTAAAAAAGTTTGGATTTGTTTACTTTCTTTTAACTTTGCCGTATTATAATATCCGTATAAAGCGTCAGGGAGGAGCTTATGTCAACTGTTTTGGTGGTGGAGGACGACTATTCCACCCGTCTTCTCACGGTGGCGAACCTGCGCCGCGACTTTGAGGTGGTGTCCGCGGAGAACGGCAGCGCCGCGCTGGACGTCATCTATTCAAGGCATGTGGACGTTATAGTTTCGGATATTATGATGCCCGAAATGGACGGCTATCAATTGGCGCGCGAGGTGCGCGAAAGCGGCAATAACGTGCCGTTCATCTTTCTCACCGCAAAGGCGTCGCCCGGCGACAAGGCGCAGGGCTTTGAGCTGGGCATAGACGATTATATGGTCAAGCCCGTGGACTATACGGAGCTTATCTGGCGTATCCGCGCCATACTCCGCCGCGCGCAGATAGCCGACTCGCGCGCCATAACCGCGGGCGGCTTGAAGGTGGACTCCGCGGCGTACACCGTCACTTACAACGGCAGGAATATAGAGCTTACGCGCAAGGAGTTCGACCTTTTATTCAAACTTTTGTCCTATCCCAATATGATATTCACGAAAAATCAGCTTTTGGACGAGATATGGGGCGCGGACAGCGCCAGCGGGGATGACACCGTCAAAGTGCATATCTCCCGCCTCAGGAATAAGATTTCGGAGGTGGAGGAAGTGGACATCATAGCCGTTAAGGGCATAGGCTATAAGGCTGTGATAAAGGAGAAATGAGTATGTGCAAGGACAATAAGCAGACGGTCAAGCCGAAAAAAATCAAAAAGAAAAAAGAAGAACTGCCGCCTCTCAGGAAAAATCTCTCCGCGATGCTCACCTTGCAGACGTTCTTTGTCCTGCTTGTGGTGGTCGCAATAGCTTTGGCAATGGCTATGATGTACCGCACGGTTTTGACTGCCAACCATCTCTACGGGATTTTGAGTATGATGGTGCCCATAGTTTTGCTCGTGAGCCTGATAAACGCGACTTTTTCCCGCATTATGTACAAATATCTGAACGATCTTTCAAGCGCTATGACCAAGGTGGCGGACGGCGATTTCTCCGTGCGGCTGGACGCGGAGAAAAAACAGCCTTTCCGCGAAGTCTACCGCGACTTTAACACGATGGCGGAAGAGCTGGGCGGCGTGGAAATGCTGAAAAACGACTTTATCAACGTATACTCGCACGAGCTGCGCACCCCCGTCACCGCAATAAACGGCTTTGCGGAAATGCTGCTCAAAAACGACGGCTCCGTCAGCAATGAGGAGGCGCGCTCTTATTTGGAGATAATCGCTTCCGAATCACGCCGCCTTGCCGATCTCATCGGCAACAGCCTGCTTATGAGCAAGCTTGATTCGCAGAAGATAATCCCCGATAAAAAGACTTACTCCCTTGACGAACAGCTGCGCCGCTGCAGTATCCTGCTTTCCTCGCAGTGGCAGGAGAAAGAGCTGGATATGACTATGGACCTTGAAGAAGCTTCCTACACGGGCGACCCCGACCTTATGCAGCATTTATGGCTGAACCTTATGACCAACGCCATAAAATACACGCCTAAAAACGGCAGCGTAACCGTCACCCTGAAAAAAGACGCGAACTTTCTTGTCGTCACCGTCGCCGATACCGGCAAGGGCATAGCCCCCGAAGAGCGTGAACGCATTTTCGACCGCTATTACCAAACGGATAAATCGCACACCAACCGCGGTCTGGGCTTGGGACTTTCCATCTGCAAGCGCATAGTGCAGCTCTGCAACGGAAGCATTTCCGTGGAAAGCAAGCCGGGGGAAGGCTCCGCCTTTATCGTAAGACTCCCTATGCAGTAAGGCGCCGCCTTTATCGTAAGGCTCTCTATGTAGCAAAGCCCCGTCTTATCGCAACGCTTTAAGCCGCAACGCCCAAAGCCGCAAAGCCCCGCCTTTATCGCAACGCCCAAAACCGCAACGCTCTGCCTTTATCGTAAAGCCTCTAAGCAGCCAAGCACAGTCTTTACCGTATGGTGCCCAAGCTTCGCAATTCATTGTATATGCTCATGTCAAGTACCACTTGACAAGGGTATATATTGCTAATTGTTTTAATAGTCGTGTCAGTTAATAACTTACAAGCTATATATTTGAGCACTACTAAAAGCATTGCGAAGATGTACAGTCGCAAAACCTTTATCGATACTTCAATGCGGTTAATGGGTGGAGCGCCACGCGATCCCTTGTCAGTTAATAACTTACAAGTCGTGTTTTATCGGGTGAAATTCCGGTATTCTGGAATTTTATAACTATAAGTAATTAAAAGTAAGCTTGTCAAGTACCACTTGACACGGGTATTTTAGCTTGGAATTTTAAAAATTTAAAACCAAAACTAACCTTAACCTCGGAAAATCAAAATCACCAACATATAAGAAGAAGTGCGCAACGACATATATGCCGACTGATAACTTCCAAGAGTTAAGATTCGCAAGCCATTGTATATACTCATGTCAAGTACCACTTGACAAGGGTAGTTATTGTTTATTTGTTTAATGAGAGGCGAAAATTAGCCTATACCAAAAATCTTGGTATTGACATATAAGCGCAGTTTATAATAGGATGTCCACTTTTGTGGACACCTGCACGTATGTCTTTATTATGTTTTGTCCACTTTTGTGGACACTTACGCACACTCGTCTGTTATGCGTTGTCCACTTTTGTGGACACTTGCGCACGCTCGTCTGTTATGCGTTGTCCACTTTAGTGGACACTGGCGCACGCTCGTCTGTTATGTGTTGTCCACTTTTGTGGACACTGGCGCACGCTCGTCTGTTATGTGTTGTCCACTTTTGTGGACACTAGCGCACGCTCGCCTGTTATGCGTTGTCCACTTTTGTGGACACCGCTGCTTTTGCTAAAATATGTGCAAGTAGTGGGGTGAAAAATATGTGCACCGCAAATATTTTTCTATGCGAGCGGGGCGGGCGCGCCAGCTTGTTTTGAGAAAAATTCCGGTATTATGGAATTTTATAACTAAAAGTAATTGAGATGTTGTGAAACCGTCCGTTGCTATACAATTTAAAATTCTGTTGCAAGCAACGCATTTGTAAAACTTATAGTTATAAAATTTTAAATATTTAAAATTTTGTGCGGTCGCATAACAAACGGTTATTAAATATGCCGTTTTGGTATAATTTCTGCAAAGAAAAATAGTCGTGTCAAGTACCACTTGACAAGGGTATTTCAGCCTAGAATTTTAAAACTGAAATCAATCTTAATCGCGGAAAATCAAAAATCACCAACATATAAGAAAGAAGTGCGCAACAACATATAATGCCGACTGATAACGTCCACGCTTTAAGTTTCGCAATCCATTATAAAGTACTCATGTCAAGTACTACTTGACACGGGTAGTTATTGTTTATTTGTTTAATGAGAGGCGAAAATTAGCCTATACCAAAAATCTTGGTATTGACATATAAGCGCAGTTTATAATATGCTGTCCACTTTAGTGGACACTGTCGCACGCTCGTTTGTTATGTGTTGTCCACTTTAGTGGACACTGGCGCACGCTCGCCTGTTATGCGTTGTCCACTTTTGTGGACACTGTGACATATTTTATGGACACTAATTTGAATGAAAAATAGTTAAAATGAGATGGTTTTTAATATAAAAAGCAGTGCGTAACTTAAAATACAATTCTATCTGGTGCAATGTCAATCTAAAAATACAGGCATAATCTCGTGTTTAGAAAAATTATAATATTCTACAAAAATTCTCAGTTGCTGTATTGACATGCTTGAAATTCAATGCTATAATATAAAGAAATAATAGTGTTGGAGTTTCGAATATGGAAATTAAACGAGATTTTTATCTTAATAAATTAATTCAACACAAGAAAAACGGATTGGTAAAAATTGTTAC
>CALWHM010000012.1 GCA_944380395.1 uncultured Clostridia bacterium
GTCACTTTCTACTCCCTTTTAACCGTCATGTTCGCGCAGGTGGCAAAGCTGTTCAAACTCGCCGTCACGGGCGGTTTCACTTCCAACGTCATTCTGGACGTAAATCTGGAGTGGTGGGCGCTCGTCATAATGGTAGCCGCCGCCGTGATAGGCGGACTGCTCGGCGCCGTGTTCAACAAGCGCCTTTCTTCAAAAGCCGTCAACCGCATCTATTACGCCGTTATCGGGATAGTAATCGCGCTGAATATCTACAATATCATCTACAACGCGGTGACCGCGCTGTAACTTGCAAAGTTATCCGGTGAAACCGTTTGAAAAACGCGCCCCGTGGCGCGTTTGTAATTTTCGTTCGTGCAGACAAAACGTCAGAGTCTGCTTTTGAAATCGTCGTAGGAAAAGGTTCTTACCGTCACAAGTTCTCCGTTTGATTTCCTGTATAAAATGTCGGGCAGAGGGGTGCCGTTAAAGGTGTTGGTCTTTACCATTGTATAGAGCGCCATATCCGTAAAAGTCACCTTATCGCCCACGGCAAGCGGGGAGTCGAACGAGTAATCGCCGATGACGTCGCCGGCAAGGCAGGTGTTGCCCGCAAGGCGGTAAGTAAACTTTTTCTCTCCCGGCTGCCCCGAACCGAGTACGGGCGGGCGGTAGGGCATTTCCAGCACGTCGGGCATATGGCAGGCGGCGGAGACGTCCAGAACGGCTATATCCACGCCGTTGCGCACTATGTCCAGCACCGTGCCCACCAGCTCTCCAGCGTTCAGCACCACCGCTTCTCCCGGCTCCAGGTAGACCTGCACGCCGTACTTTTCCCGCAAGCGGGTTATGGTGCGTTCAAGGAGGGGAATATCGTAGTCGGGGCGGGTGATGTGGTGTCCGCCGCCCAAGTTTAGCCACTTGACTTTGCCCAAATATTTGCCGAATTTTTCTTCCAGCGCCTGAACGGTCACAGCCAAAGCGTCGCTGTTTTGTTCGCAGAGGGTGTGCATATGAAAGCCGTCCAAAACTTCAAGCGCCGTTTCGTCAAAGTCCTCCGCCTTAACGCCCATACGCGAACCGGGCGAGCAGGGGTCGTAAATGGCGTGCTCCTGCGTGGAGCATTCGGGATTCAGCCTGAGTCCCACGTCCAAGCCGCAGAGCTTGGCGCGCACGCCGTACTTTTTCAATTGCGCCATAGAGTTGAACACGATGTCTGTCACAACGGGCGCAAGCGCGTCAAAGTCCTCTTCCTTGTATGCGGGGGAAAAGACGTGCACTTCGCCCGGGAAGTGCTCCCTGCCCAGCCTGGCTTCATAAAGTCCGCTTGCCGCGGTGCCGTCCAAATATTGTGAAATGAGCGGATAAGTGGCGTAGCAGGAGTAGGCTTTTTGCGCAAGCAATATCTTGCAGCCCGTGTCGTCCTTTACTTTTTTCAGAACGCGCAGGTTGTGCAACAGGCTTTTTTCATCGATGATAAAACAGGGCGTACGCATCAGTCTACAAGAACGGGGTCGTTTTCTATCTGCCAAGGCAGACCGTATTTATTCAGCGCGTCCATATAGGGGTCGGGGTCGAACTGCTCCACCGTGTACACGCCCGGCGCCGTCCACTTGCCCGTGACCATCATCATCGCGCCTATCATCGCGGGCACGCCCGTGGTGTACGCCACCGCCTGTGAGCCTACTTCCTTAAAGCACTCTTCGTGATCGCAGATGTTGTAGATGTAAGCGCTCTTCTTCTTGCCGTCCTTTACGCCCGTGAAGATGCAGCCGATATTCGTCTTGCCCTTGGTGCGCGGACCCAAAGAAGCGGGGTCGGGGAGCAGCGCCTTCAAAAACTGTATGGGCACGATCTCACGCCCTTCAAACATAACGGGCTGAGTGGAGAGCATTCCCACGTTTTCCAAACACTTCATATGCGTAAGATAGCTCTGCCCGAAAGTCATAAAAAAGCGAATGCGCTTTACGCCCCTGATGTTCTTGGCAAGGGATTCTATCTCCTCGTGGTGGAGCAGGTACATATCCTTTTCCCCCACGCCGTCAAAATCATACTCGCGCTTTATGCTCATTGCGGGCACTTCCACCCACTTGCCGTTCTCCCAATATGAGCCGGGCGCGGAAACTTCGCGCAGGTTTATCTCCGGGTTGAAGTTGGTGGCGAAGGGATAGCCGTGGTCGCCGCCGTTGCAGTCCAGAATATCTATCGTGTCTATGCTGTCGAACAGGTGCTTTTGGGCGTAAGCGCAATATGCCTGCGTAACGCCGGGGTCGAAGCCCGAACCCAAAAGCGCGGTAAGTCCCGCTTTTTTGAACTTTTCCGCATATTCCCATTGATAAGAATAGTCGAAGTAGGCGGAAAAGCCCTCCTTTTTGCAGCGCTCTTCGTATCTTGCGCGCCAGGCGGGATCGTCAGTGTTCTCCGGCTCATAGTTGGCAGTGTCCATATAGTTTACGCCGCACTTTAAGCACGCGTCCATTATGGTCAGGTCCTGATAGGGCAGGGCGATGTTCATAACAAGCTCCGGTTTGAAGGAGTTTATCAGCTCGCAAAGCTCGTCCACGCTGTCGGCATCCACCCTAGCAGTGCTTATTTTGGTCTTAGTCTTGCCTTCCAGCTTCTTCTTCATAGCGTCGCACTTGGATTTGGTGCGGCTTGCAATGCATATTTCGGTGAACACCTCGTCCGCCTGACAGCACTTTTGAATAGCCACCTGCGCCACGCCGCCGCAGCCGATGATGAGAACTTTTGCCATATTAGACCTCCTTATTTTCGAGAGCTATGAGCATCTCGCGTATAATCTTGCAAGCCGCCGCGGTGGAAATTCCGCTTTGGTCGTAGGGCGGGGAAAGCTCGTTCACGTCGCACCCCACGATGTTTGCCCGCCTGCACACGGCAGTGGCGGCTTTTCTGAGCGCGTCAAACGTCACGCCGCCCGGTTCGGGAGTGCCCGTGCCGGGGAACACGGAAGGATCCAGAACGTCCAGATCCAAAGTAAAGTATACGGGCTTGCCCTTTAATTCTTCCAGCACGCCGTAAAGCCCTTCAAAGTCGAAAAGGCGGGTGGTGACTTTGCCTTCTTTCCACTCAAATTCGCTCTTATCGCCCGAACGTATGCCGAATTGGAATATCCTGCCGTCCCCTACGATGTCGTAACAGCGGCGGATAACGCACGCGTGCGAGAGTTTCACGCCCAGATAGTCGTTCCTCAGATCCGCGTGTGCGTCAAAGTGTATTATGTGCACGTCGGGATATTTTTCCGCAACCGCGCTGAACGCGCCCAGCGTTACCAAGTGTTCTCCGCCTATCATAAACGGTATTTTTCCGTCCTTCAAAATGGCAGCCGTGCGCTTTTTTATCACTTTTAGGGCGGCTAAGGGATCGCCTATCGGCAGGTCGAGTTCCCCGCTGTCCAAAACGCGGCAGTCCAGAAGATCCGCGTCCTGATAGGGACTGAAAGTTTCCAAGCCGTAAGAATCGCGCCTTATCGCGCCGCCCGCAAAGCGGGTGCCGGGGCGGAAGGAAGTGGTGCCGTCAAACGGCGCGGAGAACATAACTATGTCCGCGTTTTTGTAGTTGGTATCGCAAGCCATAAAGGCGTCAGTCTGCATGCTCAACATTGCTCAAAAGTTCCTCCACGTATGCGGGAATGTAGAACGCCCCCTTGTGCAGAGTCGTGGTGTAATATCCGCACTTTATGCCGCGCGCGTTCCAGCGCTTTTCGTCCAGATCGCGCAGCGGATGATATTTTTTGGACGCGAATCCGAACAGCCAATGTCCGGAAGGGTAGCTGGGGATATGCGCCTGATAAACTTTGGCTTTGGGGAAGGATTCCACAATGCGCTTGTGCGCGCGCTGGCAGGCGATGGCGTCCTCCGCGTAAAAAGGGCTTTCGTGCTGATTGACCATAATGCCGTCGCTGCGCAAAGCCTTGTAGCAATTGCCGTAAAATTCGCGCGTGAACAGTCCTTCTCCCGGTCCGAACGGGTCCGTGGAGTCCACTATTATAAGGTCGTAGGCGTCCTTCTTGGAGCGCACGAATTTGAGTCCGTCCTCAAAGTGCAGGCTCACGCGCGGATCGTCGAACGCGCACGCCGTGAAGGGCAGATATTCCCTGCACACGCGGGTGACTTCCTCGTCTATCTCAACAAGGTCGATATGCTCTATGTCGTCGTACTTGACCAGCTCGCGTATAACTCCGCCGTCGCCGCCGCCTATCACCAGCACGTCTTTGGCGTTCGGGTGCACTGCAAGGGGCACGTGCGTTATCATCTCGTGATATATGAACTCGTCTTTTTCCGTGAGCATCATATATCCGTCCAGCACCAAAAATCTGCCGAATTCGGGGGAATCGAATACGTCTATACGCTGGAACTCGCTTTTGCACGAGTAAACCTGCTTATCCACGCGAATGGAAAGCTTTACGTTGGGCGTGTGCATTTCAGAAAACCAATACTCCATATCAAACTCCTTTCAGCACGTTCAGCCGAGTGATGTCGGCGTCTTCCGGACCGGTCATCGAACAGCCCTTGTCCTTTGCGTATTCGATATAATCGAGAATTTGCGGTGTTATCTGCTCCCCGGGCGCCAGAATGGGTATGCCGGGAGGGTAGCACATCACAAATTCGCTGCATATCCTGCCCGCCGTCTGCTTTAAGGGCAGGGAAACTTTATCCGCGTAAAACGCTTCTTGCGGGGATACGACCACTATGGGGTCGATGTACTCTTGCTTCATCAGTCCCGCCTTGTCGCGCTTGAACCGCCTGCGTATCTCCGCCAAGGCGCCTATGAGCCGCTCTATCTCGCGCGGGCGGTCGCCTATGGAGATGTACGCCAGCAGGTTGCCCAGGTCGCCGAACTCCGCCTGAATGTCGTACTCGTCGCGCAAAAGCGAATACACTTCTATGCCCGCAAGCCCCACGTTCAGGGTGTTTATGGAAAGTTTGGTTTCGTCAAAGTCGAATATGCTGTCCCCGTTGATAAGCTCTTTTCCGTAAGCGTAATAGTCGCCTATCTCGTTGACTTCTTCGCGCGCGTACCTTGCCAGGCGCGTGACGTTTGCAAAAGCCTGCTTTCCGCGCAGCGCCAGGTTGCGCCGCGAAATATCCAAAGAAGAAAGCAGAAGATATGAAGCGCTTGTGGTCTGCGTAAGGTTTATTATCTGACGGACGTATCCTTCGTGCATAGCTGGGCCCGTGAGCAGCACGGAGCTTTGCGTCAAGCTTCCGCCCGACTTGTGCATAGACACCGCCGCCATATCCGCGCCCGCCGCCATTGCGGAGAGGGGCATATCCTCCCCGAAATAAAAGTGCGTGCCGTGCGCTTCGTCCACTATGCACAGCATACCGTGCGCGTGCGCCAGCTCCACTATCTTTTTCAAATCGGAGCAGATGCCGTAATAAGTGGGGTTGTTCACCAGCACCGCTTTTGCGTCCGGGTTTTGCGCTATGGCTCTCTCCACGCCCGCAACGCTCATTCCGAGCGATATGCCCAGATCATCGTCGCATTCGGGATCCACGTAAACGGGCAGGGCGCCGTTCAAGACCATTGCCCCCATAACGCTGCGGTGCACGTTGCGCGGCAAAATTATCTTTTCGCCCTTCTTGGACACGGCAAGCACCATACTCTGCACGGCGGAGGTGGTGCCGCCCACCATAAGGAAAGCGTGCGCCGCGCCGAACGCTTCCGCCGCCAGCTCTTCCGCGTCCTTGATAACGGAAACGGGGTGGCACAGAAAGTCCAGGCACTTCATTGAGTTCACGTCCAAATTCATACAACGTTCGCCCAAAAGCGCCGTAAGTTCGGGATTGCCGCGCCCGCGCTTGTGTCCGGGCACGTCAAAGGGCACCATTCGCATGGATTGGAAGTTTTCCAAAGCCTCATATATGGGCGCTCTTTCCTGCGTAAGTTTCTTCATCTCAGTACACGTTCCTGCCGCTGAATATCTCTATCATCTCGCGGCGCAGATTGTTCATTATTTCCAGCCTGAGTCTGGGCGGAAGTTCGTATACGTCCGTCTTGAACAGGTAGTTTTGCAAGTTTATGTCCTTCACCATCATCTTGGTGTGGAAGATGTTGGCACCGTAAACGTTTATATCCGCGGCGTCGTAACGGGACAGAATGTTGTCGGAGATATAATCCTGTATGCTGGTCACCTTGTGGTCCATAAACAGCTTTTTGCCGTCCACGTCGCGCGTAAAGCCGCGCACGCGGTAGTCCATCGTGATGATGTCCGAATCAAAAGAGCTGATAAGGTAGTCCAGCGTGGAAAGCGGCGTTATCTCTCCGCAGGTGGCTACGTCTATGTCCACGCGGAAGGTGGCAAGTGAGGTTTCCGGGTGGTACTCCGGATAGGTGTGCACGGTGACGTGGCTCTTGTCCAGATGCGCAAGCTGAGTTTCCCCCGCGGGCTTCATAGAGCCTTCCGCTATCAGAATGGTCACGGAAGCGCCCTGCGGATCGTAATCCTGCTTGGCGATGTTCAGCACTTTCGCGCCTATCATATCCGTCAGAGTGGTGAGGATGTTGGTAAGGCGTTCGGAGTTATACTGCTCGTCAATATAGGCGATGTAATCGCGCTGTTCGCGCGCCGTTTTGGCATAGCAAACGTCGTATATGTTAAAGCTCAAAGCCTTGGTCAGGTTGTTGAACCCGTACAACTTCATCTTATCTTCCATTGTTCCTCCGACAAAAAGGGCGATATGCCAAGCATACCGCCCGTAATGTATCGTATAGTGCATAATGCTCCTACGGATAACAGAGTCTATATAGCAAATACTTACTTTTACTACTCTTATTGTTACAAGCGGTTTGTGCGCGTTTGCGCACACGGTTATCAAGTAACCAACTTATACGATCGGTTTCCCGATACAATAAGGCAACGGATGTTGCTGTTCGGCAGTGGACCCGGCTGTCCGTATGGCCTTGACCCGCAAGGGTGGTCCGTAGTTATTTGCATGGATACTCTGCAAAGGCGCACGCCTTTTCATATCCGATGGTAGCTTCATTGTAAAACATAAATTGCCAAATGTCAATCACTTTCCCCAAAATTAAGGGCGGGAATTGAAAAACGCCTTTTTAAAGCGGGTACCCGAAGGCAACCTCAGTAGAACACATTTTATTGAAAAACATAAAATATGTGTATATGTAGGTTTATAAAATGCTCTGCTTTTAGCGGAGCGCGTGGCGCTCCACCCATGATTACGCTTCGAAGTAACATAGCTTGTTTTATTGATATTCTTCTTCGAAGCCTTATCGGGGATGCAACGTCCCACGTTGCCGCGAGATGGCGCGCAGTTGTAGTAACCTACTACAAGCGACAAATTGCACAAAGATGGCGAAAACAGCTAGCTAAAAGTGTTCTACTGGGGTTGCCTTCGGGTACTTAGTGAAAATGCGCTTTACAAACTCGTTCAGGGCTTGCCGCCACACGGACGGGGAGTGTATGCCCAAGGGGGTGGAATAAGCCACGCTCAACCCGGCTTCTTCCAGCTTCGCCTTCAAATTTTCGCTCACGGGCAAAAGCGTGTCCAGACTGCCGCAAGTCACCTGCACGTAATCGAATTTTTCGCCCGTAAGCGTAAGGTCGGGCACGTATGAGGAGGCGGATACGACGTTGTCGCCGAATGAAGCGGAGGAAAACGCGCCCACGGCGCAAAACTTGTCGGGGTAGGCGAAAGCCGTAAGTATCGCTTCTCTGCCGCCCATTGAAAAGCCCGCTATCGCGGCGCCGTCCCTGCCGGGCAAAACGGAGTAATGCTCATTGACGTAAGGCATAAGACTTTCCGCTATCTCCCGCCCCGTCAAATCGTATACGGCGGTAAGGTCGGGAGAAGTCCACGAGGGCGCGCTTTCGTCCGCGTTCAGCAGGCTGTTCACGTTCACAAGTATCATCTCGCTTGCGCCGTCGAAATAGTGCGCGTTGGCGGATATTATATGCGCGTTCAGCACAAAGCCGTAAACGCTGCCCGTCCAGGAAGTATCGTCGCAATTGAGTCCGTGCAGCAGATAGAGCACGGGATAACGCTTTGCTTCGTCATAGTCTGCGGGCAGGGTCACGGTGGCGTGGCGCATCGTGCCCGTAACGGCGGAGGGGTAGGTTATGCGCTGCGGCGCGCCGTAAGAACAGCCCTCCTGCGCATTATAGAAGATATAACCGTCGGGGTAAGAGGGCTGTTCGGGCGCAGGCTGCGTTTGCTCCGGCGTCTGTTCGGGCGGCTGCTCGGACGCTTCGTCCGTCTTGCACGCGGCAAGGCAGAATATGATTATGATAAGCGCCGCCGCGGCTAATATGCGACAAATTCTCTTCATACTCAAATTTTATACCGCTCGAAGCCGTTCGTCAAGGGGCGGGGAACGGGTATTCTTAATTTCCGCTTTAACCGCTATTGACATCGCGCCTTCTGCCGTTTATAATGTTATAAACGAAATTATTGCGGGGATCTTATGGCAGGCAAGAATTTAAGTGCGGTCAAAAAAAGCAGGCGCGGCGGGAGCAGGGTCATAGCCGTCGTCATACTCGCCGTGTGCGTGCTCGTGCTTGCGGCGGGCGTAGCGGCGGGCATTTACGTGACCACAAGCGCAAGCATTCTGGAGTTGGATCCTCAAAGCGGGGAAGTGGTGCGCAGCGCGGAGATAGAGGGTATGAACTTCGATACGGCGGCAATTCCGCTCGTGTCGGGCGACATAGTCTATATGGGCACGGCGGACAGCGGCATTGCGGCGGTAAACCTGAAAACGCTCACGATCGAATGGAATTTCGCAAACGTGGGCGGCGCGCTTGTGAGCAGCACTCCCTATACCAAGCCGGGCACAAAGCAGGTGCAGGGCGGCGTTATCGAACTGAACGGATACCTTTACTTCGGCGGTATGGACGGCGCGGTGTATAAGCTGTACAAGCAGGGAAATCTTGTCGCAAAGACGGAAATCGGTTCCCCCATATTGTGTTCGCTCGCCGCGTACGAAGGCTCTTTGATAGTCGTTGACTTTTCCGGCAACGTGACCAAAATAACGCTGTAAGCGGGAAAGTCCCCCGACTTTAAGCGGCGCGGAACTCCGCGCCGTATTTTTTCCGCCTTTGAGCAAATAACGCTTTCGGCAGCCGCCGCAATGCTCCGCACTTGTTGCAAAAATCGTCACTTTAATTTTTTCTAAGGTATTGACAATCCCGTATCGCTGTTGCTATAATTATTGCAGAGCATAAATTCCGCGTCTGCGGAAAATTCAAGGAGGATAATTATGGCAAGGAAAAATCAAAAGAGCGCGCTCGGTTATATCTGTCTGGCGCTGGTTGCAATTTGCGCGATCGTCGCAATTGTGGGCGTAACGCAGAATTGGACGGTCTTTGACATCGGAGGAGAAGAGGTAACCGGTTCCACATTGAAGGACTATATCGGAGAAGACATCTCCTGGGACAAGGTTTTTGACAGCGGTTCCACCTCCACCACCATGGCTGCGCTGGGTTATCTTGCGGCAGCGGCTGTTTGCGTAGTGCTTGTGGCTTATATATTGAAGCAGCTTTTCACCAACGGACTTTTCCGCGTGATAGTCATATTGCTCGGCGTCGTCACCATGGCGGCGGGCGTTGCGGCTATAGCTTATGCGGCAAATCAAACTTCCGGACTGTCTACGTCCACATCCGATTTGGGCGGCATTTTAGGCAGTATGGTCGAAGGGTTTGAAAACCTGGTCGGCGGATCCACCGGGGTAAACCTCGGCATAGGCTGCTATCTCACTTCCATAGGCGCGATAGGCGGCGGACTTTTCGCCGTAGTGGGCAGCATTAAGAGATAAGCCAAAAGCGATTTGACAGCTTAAAGGAGCGGTTCGCCGCTCCTTTTTCTTGACAAATACGGGACATATGTTGCCGTTTTCGCGTATTATTTCGTCGGCTTGCGCGGTAAAGCCGGCAGGGAACAATAATTTGAAAGGCAGGGCAAGGGGAGCGGCACGCCGCTCCCCTTATTCGTTTTTGTCAAATGCCGTCACGCCACGGTGAAGTCGAAGAATAAGTTCAGATAGTAAGCCGTTACCCCCGGTTCGCCCGATTTGGGAAAGTTCAGCTGCACCGTGCCTATCGTTATAGGCACGTCTTCTCCGAATACAGCCAGCGCTTCCGTAGGTTCGAGCCTCAGCGATAAGCCGTAGGTTTTGGTGGTGGAGCCGATGTATTCCAATGTGAAGTAAGACTTGAAGTCGCCTTCGCCGAAAGAAGCCTGCATTCCCGTTTCTATAATCTGCGCGGAAAAAGTCTTGGCTTCTCTTTCGGGTACGGATATCGTAACGGCGGGGGAGGCTTTGCCGCTCACGGATACCTTAATGCCCTTGTACGGATTTTCTTCCGCAAGTTGAGAATTTAAGTCATCCACATAGCCGTTCAAACTCTTTATGATGTCGTCCGTACTGCTGCTTGCGCTTATGCCGTCCAACACGACGAGCGAACCGTCGCTTGCCGTCACGTCCGACCAATCTATTTCGCCCTTTAAGCGCTCAAATGCGGCGCGCGGGGTGACGTTCTCCACCTGCGCGTTCGGATCGGAAGGGTCGGACGGCGGTATAAATCCCTGCCAGCCGCCTTCGTCGTCCCATACTATGCTCTTGAGTTCGCCCGTGAACGTGTATTCCTTATCGTACATCTTATCGGGCATCCACGTGCATGCCGCAACGCCCAAAACAATGCATGCAAAAAGCGCCGCCGCTACGCAAAATTTAACGGTTCTCTTCATAATCTCCTCCTTATAACGTTTAACTGTGCGCTTTGACGCGCTTGCTTAATTATATTATAACATATCTTCGTGCAAAAGTCAAGTTTTACTGAACTTTAGAAGTTATTCGTCTGGAAAATGCCGCATAATTGTGCAAAAACCGCAAAATAGGGGAGAGGTGCGCCGCGCCGTTTTCGACGGAAAATATATATTATAGCCTTTTTTTCGCAATACTATTGACGGCGGTCGCTCTTGCTGATATAATTTAACTTGAAGATGGAAACGGCAGCTTACGTATTTACCGGTATTTGTTCGCTGTTCGCGCTTATCAAGGCTTATTACAGCGCGAACAAGCAATACTACAAGGAATTGTCCTTCAAAACGCTTGCCTCATTGGCGTTTGTCGCGGTGGGCATTTTCTCCCTGCTCTCCAACAGGGCAGCCATCGGCGTCTACGGGTTGTTTATCCTGCTCGGCGGCGTGCTGGGCGTTATGGGCGATCTGTTTTTGGGCGTGGACAGCCTGTTTAAGGACACCAAGGAAGCCGTGTTCGTGCACGCTTGGGGCGTGGTGTGTTTCCTGCTCGGGCACATCTCCTACGCCATCGCCATGCTCACGGCGTTTGAGCTGAACCTCTATCTCATTCCCGTAATATTCATCATGCCCGTTGCTTACATCATCGTCGGCGTGACCAAAACCAAGATTTTCCAAAACAAATTCCAAGGCGCGTTTATGACCGTGTACTTCGCTTCGCTGGGGCTGGGCGTCACCGCCGCCATCAACGCCGCAATAGTCACCTCGGGCGCAACCGTTTCCGTGCTGATGCTCTGCGCGTCCGTCCTGTTCGTCATCTCCGACTGCGTGCTCGGCTTCACGGCTTTTTCCAACAAGCGCGTTATCCCCACCAGTGTTAAGGCTTGGGTGGTGCCGGTTACGTACTATGCCGCCCAATTGCTTTATATGTTAACGCTGTTGGTTTTGTAGGGCAAAACCAACAGCGCACGAGGGCACTGTGTATAAGCACCCTCCTACTGTGTCAAGACACCTTTTTTCTTGGTCACATACGCATAGTATGCTCCCTGCGATAAAAAGGTGTCTTTCCTTGTATTAGGGCACTTCTACGCAGTGCTGTTGGTTGCGGCGTTTAACAAGGTGAGGACGCTTCGCTTAGGCGCCGAATGAAAGTGTTTTGCGATAAAACTATTTTTCGGGCGCAATGTTACTTCGCAAAACACTTTGCGCCTACGCTTTTAGGGGAAAACCCAACACGCTCCGCTGTGGTTTTCCCCTCGTTTTGCGGCAAGTGGTAAAATGTTGCGCCTAAGCGTTTGCCGCAAAACTTCACCCCTTTCCGTCCTAACGGAAAAATCCGCACAGCGAATTTTATAGGTAACGCTTGGCAAAATGCGATTTTGCCGCGCTTTATTTTATTATTCCCAAACATTTGCAAAGAGTTTTGCTTTGGCGTTAAGCCATAGTTACTTCAAAGAATAATTAGGGCGTAGTGGCTCGCCAACTCCGGTTCTCAAGTCTTTTAAGACTTAACGCCCGCACTTTTGCCGTGCTTATTATGTTCAATACGGTTTTGCGGACGCTTCCCATTCACGGCAACGCAAAATTCCATAATACCGGAATTTCTATAGCACAATACGGAAAACCGGTTGCTCAAAGTCGATAAAAATTCCGATATTTTTGAATTTTTCGTTAGTGGCGGCAAATAACGCAAAAATGCAATATAGGCGTCGAAAAGGCGATAAAAAACAAAAAGGGGTGGTTTCCCCCCTTCCCCCCACACCCCCTATCCCCCGGGAATTAAGAATAAAGAATAAAGAGAGGGATATATATAGAGAAAACCCACGCTTTCTTGCAACTAAGTTTTAGATGATAGCCGGGAGTAAAGCAACGATAAAGGTTTTGCGACTTTACATCTTCGCAAGGAGCGTGGGACGCTCCACCCCTTAACCGCATTGAAGTAACGAAAATGGTTTTGCGACTCTTCATCTTCGCAATGTTTTTAGTAGTGCTCAAGAAATAGGCATGTCAAGTGGTACTTGACAAGGGAGCGGGAGCGCGTGGCGCTCCACCCATTAACCGCCTTGCAGTAACAATTGCAAAAAGTCAAAGCAAAACTCTTTGCAAAGGCTTGGAAATAGTAGTAAAAATACAAGTGAAGCAAAACCGCGTTTTTGCGAGCGGCGGTGAGCCACCGCGGGCTGATTATTCTTTGAAGTAATTACGGCTTAATGCCAAAGCAACACTCTTTGCAATAGCATAGCTTAGTAATAGTAGAATAAAGCGCGGCAAAATCGCATTTTGCCAAGCGTTACCTATAAAACTTGCCGTGCAAGTTTTCCGAATGAGTGAGGCTAGCCGAACGAATGAGGCGGAGTAGGTTGAATTTTCGCGCCTAAGTATTATAAGACTTAAAGTTTACTCGGCGCGAAAAGAAGGGAGAACCGACCCTCAAGCAGGAATCGTCACAGCAATAGCGGAGAGTAGCCTTTGTTTTATTGTTTGATATTGCAAGGCGGTTAATGGGTGGAGCGCCACGCGCTCCTGCGAATGGGTGGGTTCTCCCTTAAAGCGACACCGCAAAATGCCGTGAGTAGTAATACACCGCACTATTTTTAGTTTATCTCACGGCATTTTCAACCGGCGGTGAAGCGAAGCTAGACGAATATATAGTAATTCAAAATTTCTTGCAGTTAAGTCTTGACAGGGAGGCTTTTATGTGGTAGGATAAATCTTGACCACAATATAAGCCATATAAATTTTTATTGCGGCACAACATATGGTAGAGGTGAGGGTATGTTTACAACCATTATCAAACGTGACGGAAGAAGAGTTCCTTATGACATTTCCAAAATCGAGGGCGCGATAGAAAAAGCGATGTCGTCCGCGGGCAGAACGGACATTGACGAGGCAAAACGCCTTGCTCATCAGGTGGAAGAGCGGCTTGAAGACAAGTTTACCGACACTAGCCCCACGATAGAGGACATACAGGACACGGTGGAAAAAGTGCTTATGGACAACGGCTTTGCGCGCGTTGCCAAGCGCTACATTCTGTATCGTGCGGAGCGCACCAAGACGAGGGAGATGAACACCTCTCTTATGCGCATATACAACGAGCTTACGTTTACCGACGCCATAGACAGCGATATGAAGCGCGACAACGCGAACATAGACGGCGATACCGCTATGGGCACAATGCTCAAATACGGCAGCGAGGGCGCGAAGGACTACTACAAAAAGTATATTCTGCCGCCCGAACAGTCCAAGGCGCACGAATGCGGCGATATACATATCCACGACTTTGATTTTTACACGCTCACTACCACCTGCTGCCAGATAGATCTGCTCAAACTTTTCAAGGGCGGATTCAGCACGGGGCACGGATTTTTGCGCGAACCCAACGACATACAGAGTTATGCCGCGCTGGCGTGCATAGCCATTCAGTCCAACCAAAACGATCAGCACGGCGGGCAGAGCATTCCCAACTTCGATTACTCTTTGGCGCCGGGCGTTGCCAAGACCTACAAAAAAAGATATTGGTCGAACGTGGAAAAAGCGCTTGAACTGTTGAACGGCTCAAAGGCGGGCTATGAGGACATAAAGGCGGAGTATAAAAAGCTGGAAGAAGAAAAGGGGCTTAAACCCACGCTTGCGGAAAACGCGGAGTTCGACAAAGCCGAAAGGAAGATGTTCAAGGATGTCAAGGACGATGTCTGGAAGAAGGTGAAGGAATTTGCCACCGCCCACGCACAGGAGGAAACGGAAAAAGCCACCTATCAGGCTATGGAGGCGCTTATCCACAACCTTAACACAATGCATTCCCGCGCCGGCGCGCAGACGCCGTTCAGCTCCATCAACTACGGCACGGATACTTCCCCCGAGGGCAGAATGGTCATCAAAAACGTGCTGCTTGCGCAGGAAGCGGGCTTGGGCTGCGGCGAAACGCCCATTTTCCCCATTCATATATTCAAGCTGAAAGAAGGCGTCAGCTATAACGAGGACGACCCTAACTACGATATGTTCAAGCTGGCGTGCCGTGTGAGCGCAAAGAGGCTGTTCCCCAACTTCTCTTTCCTGGACGCGCCGTTCAATAAGCAGTTCTACAAGCCCGGACACCCCGAAACGGAAGTGGCGTATATGGGCTGCCGCACGCGCGTTATGAGCAACGTCTACGATAAAAACAGGGAGATAACTTACGGCAGAGGAAACCTTTCCTTCACGTCCATCAACCTGCCCAGAATAGCCATTCGCAGCAACGGCAATATAGATTGGTTCTTTGAAGAGCTGGAACGCAAGCTGGACCTTGTGTGCACGCAGCTTTTGGACAGGTTCAAGATACAGAGCAAGAAAAAAGTGCGCAACTTCCCCTTCCTTATGGGGCAGGGCGTGTGGATAGATTCGGACAAGCTCTCCCCGGATGACGAGGTGGGTGAGGTGCTCAAACACGGCACGCTGTCCGTGGGCTTTATCGGACTTGCCGAAACGCTGGTTGCGCTCATCGGCAAGCACCACGGCGAAAGCCAGGAAGCCAGAAATTTGGGCTACGAAATAGTGCGCTTTATGCGTGATTATACGGACAATATGTCTAAAAAGACGGGCTTGAACTTCGGTCTTATCGCCACTCCCGCAGAAGGACTTTCGGGCAGGTTTGTGCGCATAGATAAAAAGATATTCGGTTCCATACCCGGCGTGACGGACAGGGAGTATTACACCAACTCCTTCCACGTGCCCGTATACTTCCCCATATCCGCATATGAGAAGATAAAGATAGAAGCGCCCTATCACGAACTCACCAACGCGGGGCATATCTCCTATGTGGAGCTGGACGGCGACACCGCCGCCAACGTGGAGGCGTTTATGTCCGTGGTCAAGTGTATGAAAGAGCAGGGCGTGGGCTACGGCTCCATCAACCACCCCGTGGACCGCGATCCCGTGTGCGGATATAACGGCATAATAGGCGATACCTGCCCCAAGTGCGGCAGACATGAGGGCGGCGAGGAAGTCAAGTTTGAACGCATACGCAGAATAACGGGCTACCTTGTGGGCACGCTGGACAGGTTCAACAACGCCAAGCGCGCGGAAGAACACGACCGCGTCAAACATAAACTGTCATGAGCCTGCGCATTGCCGGAGTCGTGTCCGATTCCATCACGGACGGACCGGGAATAAGATATACTCTCTTCGTGCAGGGCTGTCCGCATCGCTGCCCCGGCTGTCATAACCCTCAGACGCACGATTTTCACGGCGGGCGCGACGCGGAAGAAGAGGAGATAATAGCCGGGATAAATAAAAATCCGCTGCTCTCCGGGCTTACTTTGAGCGGCGGAGAGCCTATGTGTCAAGCCCGCGCGCTGGCAAGCCTTGTAAAGCGCGTGCGCGCCGAGTGCCCCAGAATAAAAGAAGTGGCGTGCTACACCGGCTACACCTTTGAAGAACTTATGTCCGGCGCCGTGGACGGAGCCAAAGAACTTTTGCAGCAGCTGGATATTCTGGTGGACGGCAAATTTATTCAAGCCGAGCGCTCCTGGGAGCTGAAATTCAAAGGCTCCAAAAATCAGCGCGTGATAGACGTGCCCAAGTCCCTGCAAGGTGGAGAAGACGGGGCGGCGGTGGCGGTGGTGCTTGATACTTCCGACCGCTGGAACTGAAGCGCTTCGCTTAGGCGCCGATTGAAAGTGTCGTGCGATAAAGTTATAATCAAAGCGAATGATAACTTCGCACGGCACTTTGCGCCTACGCTTTAAGGGAAAACCCTGCCATTCGCAAGCTCTGCTTGCTTGAGGCTCGGTTTTCCCTTCTTTTCGCGCCGAGTAAGTGTTAAGTCTTAAAAGACTTAGGCGCGAAAATTCACCCCTTTCCGTCCTAGCGGAAAAATCCGCATGGCGAATTTTAGCGGTAACGCTTGGCAAAATGCGATTTTGCCGCGCTTTATTTTATTATTCTCATACATTTGCAAAGAGCCTTGTTTTGGCTCTAAGCCGTAGCTACTTCAATGCGGTTAATGGGTGGAGCGCCACCGCGGGCTGATTACTCTTTGAAGTAGCAAGCGTAGTTTTACCGCTTTCTTCTTCGCAAAGTCTTGGGCTGTCCTCAAAAAAATAGGTATGTAAGTTATTAACTGACAAGATTATTAAAGCAATTAGCCGTATATATCCATGTCAAGTGGTACTTGAGCAGCGAGCCGCTGCACTCTGAACCGCTTTGAAATAACGAAAAAAAAGTTTTACTGCTTTTCTTCTTCGCAATGTCTTTGCTTGTATACAAAAAATAAGCATGTCAAGTGCTACTTGACAAGGAGCGTGGGACGCTCCATCCATTAACCGGATTGAACTAGCTATTACGGAGAGTCTAACCTTAGTTCTTCGCACCGGTATTGACTTGTCATTAAATAAATAGGCATGTAAGTTATTATCTGACAAGATTATTAAAGCAATTAGCCGTATATACCCGTGTCAAGTACCACTTGACAAGATTATTTTTAATTACTCTTAGTTATAAAATTCCGGTATTATGGAATTTCGCCCGACAAAATACGGCAAAATTATTGAGATTATGCCAAACCGGCATATTTGATGACTAGATGTTATATATTTGCGCAAAATTTTAAATATTTAAAATTTTATAACTGTTAGTTTTGCAAACAAGTTGATTACAAAGAAGCTCTTAATATAAATAAAGCGAAGTAAAACCACGTTTTTGCCAAGCGGCGGCGAGCCGCCGCCCCCTGATTACTCTTTGAAGTAACTATGGCTTAAAGCCAAAGCAACACTCTTTGCAAAGGCTTGGGAATACTAAAATATCCGCCACAGAAAACCGCGTTTTTCGGTGAGCGGCAGCGAGCCGCTGCACCCTGATTATTCTTTGAAGCAACTATGGCTTAATGCCAAAGCAAAACTCTTTGCAATAGCATAACTTAGTAATAATAAAATAAAGCGCGGCAAAATCGTATTTTGCCAAGCGGCGGCGAGCCGCCGCCCCCTGATTACTCTTTGAAGTAACTATGGCTTAAAGCCAAAGCAACACTCTTTGCAAAGGCTTGGAGATAATAAAATATCCGCCACCGAAAACCACGCTTTTCGGTGAGCGCACCTATAAAACTTGCCGTGCAAGTTTTCCGAATGAGTGAGGCTAGCCGAACGAATGAGGCGGAAAGAGTGAATTTTTGCGGGCAAGGCGAGTGCGAAACCTTGATACTCTCCCGCAAAAAGAGAGAAAACCGAGGCTCAAGAAAACGATTTTGCGGCGAAACCAGGTTCCGCCGCAATGCGCAATAGTGCGTTTTTACCATTCAAGTCGTTTTCGAATGCCCGGGTTTTCTTTCAGACAAGCGAAAAACGAAAAGGCAGATACGGCTCAAACCGTATCCGCCTTTATCCTTTTTGTTTTTCGCTTAACTGTTCCACGTTTTCGGCACAAACAAATTCTCAAACATTCGTATGGCGTATCTGTCCGTAAAGGACGCGATATAATCGCCGACTACTCGGTCGCGGGGGTAGGAGTCGAGCAGGGAACGGTAAAAGTCGGGCATATCTTCCGGGTGGTTCATATAGTATTCAAACAGCATTTCCAGCATGCGCGTGGCTTTTTTCTCCTCGCCTTTGGCTTGCGGGTTGGTGTATACGCTCACGAACATAAAGCTATGCAATTTCTCCGTCATCTCGTCAAACAGCGGTGACTGCTTTATCTCCCCCTTCTCATAGCTGTTTTCCACAAGGTCGGCGATAAGGTTGTTTATGCGCACGCCCTTGCTTCCGCCGAGCACTTCCACGCAGTCGCGCGGCAGGTCGCTTTCGGACAAAACGCCCGCGCATTCGGCGTCCTCTATGTCGTGGTTGATGTAGGCAAATCTGTCAGCATATATCAAAAGTTTGCCTTCTAGGGTGGCAGGCGTGTCAAAATAGCGGTGGTTGGCTATGCCGTCGCGCACTTCGTAGGTGAGGTTCAGACCCTTGCCGTCCCCCTCCAAAAGATCGACGACGCGCAAAGAGTGTTGGCTGTGGATAAAGCCGCCTTTGATAAGTTTGTTCAGCACCGCTTCACCCGCATGTCCGAAGGGCGTGTGCCCGAGGTCGTGCCCCAGGCACATTGCCTCAGTAAGGTCTTCGTTCAGGCGGAGGGCGCGCGCCATAGTGCGCGCTATCTGCGCCACTTCAAGGGTGTGGGTCAGGCGCGTGCGGTAGTGGTCGCCCTCCGGGGAGAGGAACACCTGCGTTTTGTGTTTGAGGCGGCGGAACGCCTTGCTGTGAATTATCCTGTCGCGGTCGCGCTGATATTCCGTGCGCAGCGGGCAGGGCGGAATGGGGGTGAGCCTGCCTTTGGTGTCCTTCACGTGCTGGGCGAACTTGCTCAAATAAGTTTCTTCCACTATCTGTAAATAGGCGTTTTTGTATTCCATACATCAATTGTAACATTTTTAAGCGCTTTACACAATAGGGAGAGAAAATTTTCTTCCGAAATGGCGGAATGGACGGGCGGAAGAGGGGAAATAATTATTATTTATAAAAAATAAAGGATTTTGCACGGCAAACGTCGTATATTTATATTAGAACATAAAATGCACTGCCGAGGCATTCAGGAAGGATATGGCGGATAATTTCAAAGATTGGCTGGAAGAGCTGAAAAGCAAGGTGAACATAGTGGACGTGGTGGAAGGCTACGTAAGCTTAAACCGCAAGGGCGGCAAGTATTGGGCGTGCTGTCCCTTCCACCATGAAAAGACCCCGTCTTTTTCCGTGGATGAAGCGGGAATGTATTATTGCTTCGGCTGCCATAAGGGCGGCGACGTCATCAGCTTCGTGCAGGAGATAGAGCGCACGGACTTTATGGGCGCGGTGGCTATTCTGGCGGCAAAGGCGGGAATGAGCGTGCCCGAGTTTTCCAAGAAGGAGAGCGCTTCCGGCATAAGCAAGAGAAAGCGCGACAGGCTTTACGAACTTATGCGCGAGGCGGCTTCTTTTTACCACAAAAGCCTTATGAGCGAGGCGGGAGAGGCGGCGCGCGCCTACTTGGACGGCAGGGGGATACTGCGCCCCACCGTCACTTCTTTCGGGCTGGGCTTTGCGCCGGGCAACGGGCTTATCGACCGCCTGAGGGAGAAGGGGTTCAGCAATGACGAGATGCTGGACGCCGGCGTTGCGGGCACGGGCAAATCGGGCAGGCTGTACGACGTTTTGGGCGGCAGGCTGATAGTGCCCATAATAAACAATCTCAAACAGGTGATAGCCTTCGGCGGCAGGGTGCTTGAAAAGGGCGAACAGCCCAAGTACCGCAACACGAAAGAGACCGTCATTTTCGACAAGTCCAAGGAACTGTTCGGTCAGCACACGATAAAAAAAGCCATGATAGAAGGCGCGGTGGACAGCGTGATAATGGTGGAGGGATATATGGACGTCATCTCCCTTTATCAGGCGGGCATAAAAAATTGCATGGCGTCTATGGGCACGGCTCTCACCGTGCAGCAGTCACGCCTTTTGAAGAGGTACGCGGACAAGGTGTACATCTCTTATGACGGCGACTCCGCGGGGCAGAAGGCGACAATGCGCGGGCTGGACATTTTGTACGGGGAAGGACTTTCCGTAAAGGTGGTATCTGTGCCGGGAGGCAAAGACCCCGACGAATACGTGCGCGA
The DNA here is from genome assembly GCA_944380395.1 of uncultured Clostridia bacterium. GTDB lineage: Bacteria > Bacillota > Clostridia > Christensenellales > UBA3700 > Alloclostridium. Next base: position 20,320 of record CALWHM010000012.1, read on the forward strand.
GTTCGGCAAGCGCGGATATATGGATCTGCTTTCGCAGGCAAAGCCGCTTTTTGAATATAAGCTGGACAAGCTGGCGGAAAATTACGACCTGAACGTGGCGGAGGACAGGGGCGCTTACGCGGTGGAGGCGGTCAAGGTGCTCTACGGCTTGAAAAATCCCGCGCAGGTGGAGGCTTATATGGACTACATATCCGCCAAAGCCGATATTCCCAAACCCGTTCTGGTCAAGCAGTACGCGCAGGGAGCGGAGGCGGAAGCGCGCCCCATACCCAAACTTGAACTCACGCGCAAGACGGGCAAATATTACAACGCTATGAGGTATGTGCTCTACGCGCTGTTCGGCGGTCAGACGGACGCGGAATGCGGCGACCTTTCGCAATATCTCACGGACGAAGAGCACAAGGCTATTTATGTGGAATACTGCCGCTTGAAGTCGTTCAGGGAACCTTCTTTGGACGATCTGCAAGCCATGGCGGAACAGTATCCGGAGGTGGAGGCGATATTCCGCGAGGGCAAGCGGGTGACGGAAGAGCAGGCGCCTCAGGTGTTTGAAGACTGCCTGCGCTCATTGGAAAAAGAGAAGAACAAACGCGAGATAATTGCGCTCACAAAACAAATAGACGGAGAAAAAGACCCCGTTAAACGCGATCTGCTGCTTGCGCACTACGCGGAATTAACGGCTAAAAATAAAAAATAATCACATCGGAGGAGTTATGAAAGAAGAAAAAGATATGAACGAGATCCCCGAAGAAGTCAGGATATTGCAGGGGCTGGACGAGGAAACTCAGTCCGCCGCGCAGAGCGACGACGAAGAGGAAAAGGCAAGAAAGCGCAAAGCCAAGATAGAAGCGGAGATAGCCCGCCTTGCCGCTTCCGCCAGGGACGGCAGGATAAGGGAAAACGAACTCAACGACAAGTTGGACAAGTTCGGGCTGTCCATAGACAAGTACGGACTCACCGTGCAAGAGAGCGCAGACATCTTCAAGGCTTTGGAAGAGATGGGCGTGGTGATAGAGCCGAGTTCCGCCGCGGAAGTGTACGACATTTCCGACGGGCTGGAAGCGGCTACGGACGATTCCGTGAAGATGTACTTGAAGGACATAGGCACCGTGGCGCTGCTCTCCCCGGACGAAGAGCGCGAGCTTGCCCGCAGAATGGCGGACGGCGACGACAGCGCGAAAAAACGCCTTTCCGAAGCCAACCTGCGCCTTGTCGTGTCCATTGCCAAAAGGTACGTGGGCAGGGGTATGCAGTTCCTTGATTTGATACAAGAGGGCAATATGGGCTTGCTCAAAGCGGTGGAAAAGTTCGACTACACCAAGGGCTTTAAGTTCTCCACTTACGCCACCTGGTGGATAAGGCAGTCCATCACCCGCGCCATTGCGGATCAGGCGCGCACCATTCGCATTCCCGTACATATGGTGGAAACCATCAATAAAACGGGCAGGGTGGCGCGTCAGCTGCTGCAAAGGCTGGGCAGGGAGCCTTCTCCCGCGGAGATAGCCGAAGAGATGGGCGTTCCCGTGGAAAAGGTGATAGAGATCCAAAAGATAGCGCAGGATCCCGTGTCCTTGGAAACGCCTATCGGTGAGGAAGAGGACAGCCATTTGAGCGACTTTTTGGAGGACGACAAGGCGGCTTCCCCTTCGGACAGGGCGGAGGCGAAAATGCTGCGCGAACAGCTTTTGCAGGTGCTGGACACGCTCACTCCCCGTGAAAACGAGGTCATTCGCAAGCGTTACGGCTTGGACGATTCCCGCCCCAAGACTTTGGAAGAAGTGGGCAGGGAGTTCAACGTTACCCGTGAGCGCATCAGGCAGATAGAGGCCAAGGCGCTGCGCAAACTGCGCCACCCCAACCGCACCAAAAAGCTCAAGGACTTTATCAACAAGTAATGGACAGGCGGCTGGAACGCATTTTAAGTCACGTTCACGCCAAAGTGCTGGCGGATATAGGCTGCGACCACGGAAAAGTGGCGGTGTATGCCGTATTGCGCAAACTCGCGGACAAAGCCATAGCGGCGGACATCTCAAAAGAGTGTCTGAAAAAAGCGGAGGCGCTGGCGCGGGAGAAGGGCGCGGATGGCGTGGAGTTCCGCGTGGGCGACGGAATGAGCGTGCTTAAAGAAGACGAGGCGGACAACGTGGTCATCGCGGGAATGGGAGGCAGGCTGATATGTAAAATACTCTCCGCCGCGCCCAAGATGAACGCAAAGTTCATACTCGTTCCGCATGACGACGCGCCGCTTTTGCGCGAATATCTGGCGCAAAACGGATATGTCAAAAGACGTGACGAGATAGTGTGTTCCGGCGGGAAATTTTACCCCGTCATCGTTTGTGAAAAGGGCGGGAGCGCATACTCCCCCGACTTGGAGGAACTGATGTACGGCACTTCGCCGCTGGACGCTGACTGCGTAAAGTACGCAAAAGCGCGGCTTGCGGCGCTGGAAAAAATATGCTTGGAAATAAAAGAAGGCGACGCGCGCAGGCAGGAGCCGCTGGAAAAGCTGGGCGTGACGCGCGCGCTGTTGGAAAGGGCAAATGAAAGTTAAAGACATTATCGGGATAATAGAAAGCTATGCGCCGCTTGAATTGCAGGCGGACTTTGACAACAGCGGAGCGCAGGTGTGCTTTGAACAGGACGAAGTGCGCGGCGTATTGCTGTGTCTGGACGTGACGCCCGCCGTGATAGACGAGGCGGTATCCAAGGGCGCCAATATGGTGGTATCCCACCACCCGCTTATCTTCCGTCCGTTCAAAAGACTGACGGCGGGGGAGTTTGCTTCCGACGCCGTGTTGAAGGCTGCCGCGGCGCGCGTGAGCGTGTACAGCGCGCATACCAATTTGGACAGCGTACTGGGCGGACTCAACGACTTTTTGGCAGGAGCGCTGGGCGTAGACGTGGATATAGAGCGCGCCGGCGAGGGCGAGTGCTACCGTATAGGCACGGTGCACGGCTCAGTCACGTTCGGACAGTTCGCGGAGCGCGCGGCGCAGACGGTGGGCGCGCATGTGCGCACCATAGGCAATAAGGACAAGGTGATAGCCACGGCGCTGGTGTCCACGGGCGCGGGCGGCGGCGACAGGGATATGTTCGCAATGTGCTTAAACAGCGGCGTGGACGTGGTCGTCACGGCGGAAGTCAAGCACGACGTGGCTGTTTCCTGCGCGCAGGAAGGGCTTTGCGTGGTGGAACTTACTCACTATGACAGTGAAAAATGCGCCAGGAACATATTGGCGGGGCTTTTGAGCAACAGGGGCGTGGACTGCCTTTTTGCCTCTGAAAAAAGCCCGTATAACGAATAAAAGGAGAGAGGAAATGGAACTTAAAAGCATGCTGGAATACCAGGAATTGGACAGGCAGGTATTTATGTTGGAGAAAAAACTGCGCGAGAGCGATGAGCTGAAAAACGCGAACAAGGTGCTGGCGGCGTTCAAGCAGTCGCAGGACGTCATCGTCGGGCTGAGCAGCAAGGCGCAGCAGAGAATGGACGCGGTGGTGCGCTTGGAGGAGAAGTACAGGCGCATAGCGCGCGAGCTTGAGGAACTCGATTCGGAAAGCGACAACATAGAAGGCGTTAAGGAGGCGGAGTTCTACGAAAAGCGCCTTTCGGAGATAGGCAAGACGCTCAAAGAACTTGAGAAGGACATCATCGCCGCCAACGACGATCTCAAGCGGCTTTCCGGTGCCATATCGCGCGAATTGCAGGATCAGCAGCAGCTCAAAACGCAATACGCCGCGGCAAAGAAGAAGTACGACAACCTGAAAATAACCATATTGAAGGACGCGCAGCCCTTCGTCAAGCAGATGGAGCCGCTGAAAAAAGATATAGACCCCAAACTTATGGAGCGCTATCTCAGGGTGAGGAACAATAAGAAAATGCCCGTGCTGGTGCCCTATACCGCTTCGGGCGGCTGCGGGGGATGTATGATGGAGCTTTCCGAAAATGAAAAGGGCAAGCTGACGGCAAGCGGCATTTGCGAATGCCCCAACTGCGGCAGGCTGGTCTACAAGGTATGATAAAGCACGAACGTTGGCATATACTCGTCGCCCTGGGCGTGGGCGCGCTGCTCGTAATCGTCCCGTCCGTGGTCATAGGCGTGCTGGGTTCTATGGGTAAGATGGAACCGGGATATTATATGTATCTCGCCCTTGTGCCTATGGGCATATTCTCCGTAGTGCGCGGCTTTATGTTCATTTCGGACAACCGCAACATAAAAATGCTGCGTGAAGAAGGCGCGAAGATAAAGGGCAGTTATATCAGTCACGGCACCAAACACAGTGACCGCCAGCCTTTGTATTACGTGCGTTACGGCTTTGAAGACGAAACGGGTCAGACCGTGCTTGCCACTTCCCCCGCACAGTACACGTGGGAGCAGGCGCTGGCGTTCCGCGCGGCGCAGGAGTTCACCGTGCTTTACAAGGACGGTAAATATATGATAGGAGAGGACGCTGCAAGGCTGTTTGAAAAACACTTTGAGGACGTCACCGCGCTGAAAAAAGCGTATAACGAAGCGTTCAACGTGGTCTACCGCGACCTTATCGAAGAAGCCGAACAAAAAATGCGGCGCAGAGCCGGCGCGCAAGCCGAGCAAGCCGAACAGGCGGCGGAAGAAGGTCAGGATACCGCAGCGGCGGAAGATGCCGAGGCGGAACAAGCGGAGCAGGCGGAAAATATCGAAGCGGCGGAGCAAACAGAGCAGGCGGAAGAAACCGAAGCGGAACAAGCGGAACAGTCCGGGCAGGAGCCTTTGACAGAGAGCGGTCAGAGCGCGGACGGGGAGGATCCCAAGGCGTAAACGGCGCCGCATATGAATATGGATAAAACGGACGGAATATAACAAAGCGCCCGTCGTAAAGAAGAGTAAAACGGCGCAGCTGAGAGCGGTAAAAGTACATAAAACAGCGCGAATTTATGTATTTAACCAAATAATTTTGCAGATATCGCAAAATTATCCATAACGCCGTTGCAATATTTGTCGAAAGGCACTAATATGGAATAAACGGATATGAGCGCGTACGCGATAGTTATACTTGTCATGGCGGTGGCTTACACCTTTTACATGGGTTATTCGGACGGTTCCAACGCCGTGGCGACCTGTGTGGCTTCGCACTCGCTCAAACCGTATACGGCTATCGTCATCTCCGCCTTGTGCAAGTTCGCAACGCCGCTTTTGCTGTGCTATCTGATAGACAGTTACGGCGTGGCGGTCACGGTGGCAAGCCTTATAGATCAGGAAGCGCTTTCAAGCATATCGGGCGGACTTGTCGGGTTTATCTTCCTGCTGTCCACAATGCTGTCCGCGCTGCTTTGGTCGGGAGTATCGGCGGTGTTCAATGTGCCCAATTCCACTTCCCACACGCTGTTGGGCGGACTTGTGGGCGCGGGTGTGGTCACCTTCGGGACCGCCGCGATAGATTGGAACGCCGTGGGAATAAAGGTTATACTTATGGTGTTCCTTGCGCCCGTCATATGTATGAGCTTGGGCTTTTTGCTGGAAAAGCTGATAGCAAGGCTTACGGCATACCTCACCCGTTCGGCGGAAAAGCTGTTCAAGGGCGCGCAGGTGGTGAACATGATGGTGCTTTCGGGCGCCATATCGCTCAATAATACGCAAAAGGGGTTGGGAGTGTATCTGCTCGCGGTGGTGCTCACGGGGCAGGGCGCGGCAAGCACGGCTCAGGCGGCGCAGGAGTTGCCTGTATGGATAATGATAATCTTCTGCGCCGCAATAGCGTTGGGGCTGATGACGGGCGGATTCAGACTCATATACGCCATAGGCAAAAAGCTGTTCGCGCTCAATCTGTTGCAGTCGTACGTGGCGCAGACTGCGTCTATGGCGGTGAGCGTTTTTTCCACCGCGTTCGGCATACCCATCTCCACGGGGCAGGTTATGTCGTCCAGCATAATAGGCGTGGGAATGGCGCAGCGCGTTAAGGGCGTGCGCTGGACAAGGGCGATAAAGATATTCACGGGATGGATAATAACGTTTCCCGTGGCAATGGGCGTGGGCGCGGCTATATGCGCTCTGCTGAACGTGATAATACCGGGAGGGTCGTTATAATGAAATTTTTTCGCAAGAGCATCAATTTTTATCAGCTTTTGGTCTCTCAATGCGACTGTATGAGCGAGGGCGTTACCGCGCTCTACAACTACTGTATGACCAAGGAAGAAACCTTTGCCGATCAGGTGGTGAAGATTGAAGAGGACGGCGATATGCGCCGCCGCATTCTCATCGATGAACTTAACCGCACGTTTATCACGCCCATAGAGCGCAAGGATATCTTCAACCTCTCCCGCCAATTGGACGAAATACTCGACTATGCAAAAGCCACCATAGATGAGCTTCGCCTCTTCCGCATTCTGCCCGATGAAGCTATGACGGACATCGTGGGCATTCTCGTGGAGATATGCAAGCACATAAAGCGCGCCGTGGAAAATATGGAACACCATCCCGCCATAGCCAAGGACGAAGCCATAAAAGTAAAAGGTCTGGAAAATAAAGTCGGCAACCACTATTACCGCGCGCTTGCCGCCCTCTTCGACCAAGACGATATGCACCTCGTGTTCAAATACCGCGAAGTGTACCGCCATCTCAACACCACCTCCGACGTGGCGGATGTGGCGATGGATTCTTTGCTCGACGTCCTCATGCAATAAAATATAACCGCCGATTGAAAATGCCGCAGGATAAAACCAGCAATAAAACAAGCTAGCCGTTCCTGCGGCATTTTGCGGTTACGCTTCAAGGGAGAACCCACCCATTCGCAGGAGCGCGTGGCGCTCCACCCATTAACCGCCTTGCAATATCAAACAATAAAACAAAGGCTACTCTCCGCTATTGCTGTGACGATTCCTGCTTGAGGGTCGGTTCTCCCTTCTTTTCGCGCCGAGTAAGCGTTAAGTCTTATAATACTTAGGCGCGAAAATTCAACCTACTCCGCCTCATTCGTTCGGCTAGCATCACTCATTCGGAAAACTTGCACGGCAAGTTTTATAGGTGCGCTCACCGAAAAGCGCGGTTTTCGGTGGCGGGTATTTTATTATGCCAAGCCATTGCAAGGAATTTTGCTTTGGCTTCCCGCCACGCTCCTTCAAAGAGTAATCAGCCCGCGGTGGCTCACCGCCGCTTGGCAAAAGTGCGATTTTGCCGCGCTTGATTTACAATATGAAAGCCGCCGTTCGCTGTATTAGGGCACTTCTACGCAGTGCTGTTGGTTGTAGCGTTTAACAAGGTGAAATTTTAAAGGTATACTCCTACTGTTATGTAGCCGGCATTTGCAAAACCGATAGTTGTAAAATTTTAAATTTTTAAAAATTCCCGTTGAAATCAACTCGTTTTTAAAAGTGATGGTTATAAAATTTTAAATATTTAAAATTTCAACCAAAAACCTGCTGAACACTATTCGAAGAGTAAGACTATTCGGTTGAAAAATATGTGCGCTGCACATATTCTGCGCCCGTGCCGAGCAAGCGTTAAGTCTTAAAAGACTTAGCGCGAAAATTCAACCTTTCTATTAGGCGCCAAAAGAAAGCATCCGCAAAACCGGAAGCCAATAAAAGCAAGTGTCTACAAAACCTATAACGCATAATTCCGGTATTCTGGAATTTCGCACTATCGGCAGACAGAAAAAATTAGCGTAAAAGCAAGGATATTTGGCAAAATGCAGTCACTCACGTGCAAAATCGCGTTGTTGGAAATTCCATAATACCGGAATTTTACGCCGCTGAGCAGGGAAAGTGCCCGCAAAACCGGACAGACAAATGGGTGCAAACTAAACGCAAACCATACACCTGTTAGGTGTACGCCGCGCTACTTCATACACCTGCTATACACCTATCAGGTGTACGGCGCATTAACTATTATGCAATAAAGCGCGGCAAAATCGCATTTTGCCAAGCGTAACCTATAAAATTCGCCGTGCGGATTTTTCCGCTAGGACGGAAAGGGGTGAAGTTTTGCGGCAAACGCTTAGGCTCAACATTTTACCACTTGCCGCAAAACGAGGGGAAAACCATAGCGGAGCGTGTTGGGTTTTCCCCTTAAAGCGACACCGCAAAATGCCGCAGGAACGGCTAGCTTGTCTTATTACAAGTTTATCCTGCGGCATTTTCAACCGGCGGTGAAGCGCAGCGCTCAACCGGCGGTGAAGCGAAGCGCTTATATAAAGCTTTTAGTGATTTTTGAAAATTGGGTCTAGACAAGCGGAAAAAAGTATGATATAATTTCATATGTAGGAAAACATTTGCTTTTAAGGATGATGATTATGGAAAAAATTGCGATTATAGATCTTGGGTCGAACTCCGCACGGTTAGTGCTCGTGGATATTTTGGAGGGCGGCTATTTTTCCGTTGTGGATCAGCTCAAAGAAACCGTTCGTCTGGCGCAGGATATGGAGGACGACGGGTTTTTAAAGCAGGGCAGGATAAATCAGGCTATCAAGACGTTTAAGATGTTCCGCAAGCTCTGCGACGCCAACAATGTGGACAGGATATACGCATTTGCCACGGCGGCGGTGAGGCGCGCGAAAAATCAGCGCGGCTTTTTGGACGAGATTTTGGCGACCACGGGTATAAAAGTGCGCGTGCTGGACGAAAACGAGGAAGCGCAGCTGATATATCAGGGCGTGATAAACTCTATGGACATACCGCGCGGACTTATTATGGACATTGGCGGCGGCGGAATACAGTTTATCTACTACAACAGGCGCAATCTGTTGGGGCACGCCACTCTGCCCATAGGCGCAGTCACGCTCACTGAGATGTTCGCGGGAGAAGATCTTTCCCCCGAAGAGCGCAACGACAAGATATACGCATATGTGCGCGAACAGCTGGACGGCGTGGAATGGCTGAACGAAATAGCGCCCGATACCCGTCTTATCGGCGTGGGCGGTTCCTTCCGCAATCTGGGCAAGATAAGCCGTATGCTGAAAAAATATCCGTTGGATATGGCTCACAATTACGTGATAACCGCCACGGAACTTCAAGGCATATACGCGAACATAAAAAAGCTTTCTTTGGATAAGACGATGAAGATAAAGGGGCTGTCCTCACTCAGGGCGGACATATTCCCCGCGGCGCTTGCGGCGGTGAACGCCGTTACGGACAAGCTGGGGTTTGAGGACACCGTTATATCCGGCTGCGGATTGAGAGAGGGCGCGATGTTCAGATACGCCGTGCCTTCCACCAACGAAAAGCCGCTTTCAGACGTGCTTGGACACAGCATTTACAGCCTGCTCAACTTCTTCGGCGAGAACATCGGGCATGCGGAACAGGTGTACAATCTGTCCGTGCAGCTGTTCAAACAGCTGAAAGTGCTGCACAAACTGCCGCGCGCGTATGTCAGGGTGCTCCGCACCGCCGCCATGCTCCACGACGCGGGCAACAGGGTGAAGTATTACGACCATCAAAAGCACAGCGCTTACATCATATTGAACAGCGGACTGTACGGCATTTCACAAAAAGATTTGGTGATGTCCGCATTCGTGGCGGAACTTCACCGCAAGGGCGAACTCAGCCTTACGGAATTTATGCGCTTCCGCGAACTGCTGACGGACGAGGACGTGGACGCCGTGTACAAGCTGGGCGTTATCGTGCGCATAGCAGAGAGCTTTGACAGGAGTATGTCCGGCGTGATAAAGACGATAACTTGCGACGTGCTCGGGGACAGCGTTATAATGAAGACGGAAGCGGAAGGCGATTGTTCGCTGGAAATAAAGGACGCAATGCAGGCGGGCGCCAATTTCCGCAAGGCGTACAAGAAGAACTTGCAGATATTGTAATGGTGATATTGGCATCGGCGTCTCCGCGCAGACGCGAACTTTTATCCGAGCTGACGAAAGATTTTATCGTTCAGCCCTCTTGCGTGAACGAGAAAACGGACAAGCTGCGCCCTTTTGCGGTGTGCATGGATTTGGCGCGTCAAAAGGCGGAGAGCGTGGCGGAGCGGTTCCCCGACGATTTGGTTTTGGGGTGCGATACCGTGGTGTTTTTCCGCGACAAGATATACGGAAAACCCAAGGATGCGGAACAGGCGTGCCGCTATCTGCGCCTGCTCGGCGGCAGGAACCACACCGTTTATTCGGGGATATGCCTGATGAAGAACGGCAGGCAGGAGTTGGCTTACGCCGTTTCGCAGGTCAAGCTGCGCAAGATGAGTCAGGAGCAGATACAAGAATATGTGCGCGGCGGTTCTCCGCTGGACAAAGCGGGAGCATACGGAGTGCAGGACGGCGTTGTGGAATCGTATACGGGCGAATTTGAAAATATCATGGGCTTGCCGCTGAAACTTTTGGCGGGTATGGAGCTTTGGAAGGAAAGATGAAAACGATAGATCTGGTCATCAATATAGGCACGCGCAACACGGGCATATATCAGCAGGGCAGAGGGCTTATAATAAAGGAGCCTTCCGCCGTGGTCATCACCAACCGCGGAGGAAAGATGACGCTTGTGGAAAGCGGCAGGGCGGCGGTGCAAGCCAAAGTAAGCGCCAAAGAACAATTGCTGTATCCCATCAAGGAGGGCGCGATATTCCACGAGCGCGCCGCCGTTTTGATGTATAAGGAGTTTATCGGCAGGGTACTGCCGTATTCGCCTTTTAAGCCCAAGGTGCGCTGCATAGCCAATATATCGTGCGGACTCACCGCCGTTGAAAGGCGCGATGTGGAAAATGTGCTTATCAGGGCGGGTGCGGGCGAAGTCATACTGCTGGAAAGCCCGCTTGCCGCGGCGGAATTTCTGGGACTTGACCACGCGGTGATAGTGGATATAGGCGCGGGCAAGACGGAAGTTGCCGTCACTTCTCCTTCCGGGATAATATCCGGCTGTTCGGTGAATATAGGCGGCGACGCATTTAATCAGGCTATTATGGATTACGTGACTGACGTGTTCCGTCAAAAGATAAAGTTCTCCACCGCCGAAAAGATAAAAAAGAGCATTTTGTCTTTTTCTCCGGCGGATAACGCTTCCTGCGTGGTGGAAAGCCGCAGCATTCAGGCGGATTCGGCTTCCAGCCTCAAATTGGAATCGCGCGGCATAAGGCAGGCGGTGGCGCCGCTTGTGGACAAGATAGCGGAAACGGTGGTGGCGGTGTGCTCGCAAATGCCCGCGAACATCTATGAGGATGTGGCGGCTTCGGGTATGCATTTGTGCGGCGGTTCGGCGAATATCCCCGCCATAGACAGGTATCTTGCGGATAAGTTGGAGTGGGAAGCTTACGTCATCAACGAACCGGACAACGCGTGCGTGATAGGCGCGGCGCATTTCTTTGACAATCCCGGCAAGCTGGGCAGATTGCTCAATCTGCAAAATCTGCGCTGATGGGCACAGCTTTTGAAGCCGAACGCAGTATAATCACCACATACCGCAAGCGGATATGGGGCAGGTTCGTGCGCGGTGTGAAGGAATTTTCCATGGCGAACGACGGCGATAAGATAGCCGTTTGTATCTCCGGAGGCAAGGACAGTATGCTGCTTGCCAAGTGTATGCAGGAGTTGCAGCGCCATTCCCTGACCAAATTCGATTTGGAATTTATCTGTATGGATCCCGGCTACGCGCCCGCCAACAGGGCGAAGATAGAAGAAAACGCGCAGCTTTTGGAAATACCCGTGAAAATTTTCACTTCCGACGTGTTCGCCGTATCCGAAAAACTGCGCGCGGACAAGCCGTGCTATCTGTGCGCGCGTATGCGCCGCGGCTTTTTGTATGAGCGCGCCGCGGAGCTGGGGTGCAACAAGATAGCACTGGGGCACCACTTTGACGACGTGATAGAAACGCTGCTTATGGGTATTATCTACGCCGCGCAGATAGGCGGAATGCTGCCCAGACTCAAATCCACTTCCCATCCGGGAATGGAACTTATCCGTCCGCTGTATTACGTCCACGAAAAGGACATCATCACTTGGAGCAACCGCCATAATTTGCAATTTTTGGACTGCGCGTGCCGTTTTTCCGCGCGCGTGAAGGACGACGATTCCCTGTCCAAGCGCAAGGAGATGAAAAAATTGATAGAAAGTCTGCGCGAAGGTTATCCCAACGTGGACATAAACATATTCCGCAGTATGTATAACGTGCACGCGGACACGCTTATCAGCCACGACTTTATGGGCGTGGAGCACTACTTTACCGAAAGATACGGGGAAAAGAAGGACGAAGATCCCGTTTGATATTTTTCCGCATAAATTACCGTAAAATCCCTTTATTTTTCAAAATACGCCGCGCGGCAGATGTTATTATTCGGGTATGAGTAATACCGTAGTTATAACATCGGGCAAAGGCGGAGTGGGTAAAACCACCGTAACGGCCAACTTGGGATACGCTCTTGCGCGCAGGGGCGTGAATACGCTGCTTATTGACGGCGACGTGGGGCTGAACAATTTGGACGTAGCCCTGGGAATGGAAAACCGCGGCGCATACGATATGGCGGACGTGATGGCGGGCAAATGCAGGGTGTCGCAGGCGATTTTGCAGGTACCCGGCTTTCCACTTTATATAATGCCGTCCGCGCACGCGGTGTACAGTGAGCAGATAAAGGCGGGCGACTTCCGCGCGCTGATAGCCAGATTGGGCGCAAGCTTCGATTATATACTGATAGACTGCCCCGCGGGGATAGAGGGCGGATTTCACCGCGCCGTGAGCGCAAGCGAGTACGCCGTGGTCGTCACCACTCCGCACCTTTCCGCCGTGCGCGACGCGGACAAGGTGGTTGCGCTGCTCTCCGGGTACGACTTGAAAGGGGTCAGCCTGATAGTGAACAGAGTGCGCGGAGATCTGTTGGCGCGCGGAGAAACGCTGGATCCCAAGCAGATAAGCCGCCTGCTGCGCTATCCGCTGCTCGGCGTGATACCCGAAGACGACGCGGCGGCAAAGGCGGGAGTGCAGGCGGAGGAGAGCAGTTCGCGCACCGCCTTTGAAATGACGGCGGGCAATATGCTCACGGGCGAAGGCAGATTGTATGATCCCGCCCTGCGTTACCGCGGCTTTCTGGGCGCGATACGCAGCCGTTTGAAGAAGAACGCATGACGGGTGAAGAGGAGCTGCGCCGCCTGCGCAGACTGCTTTTTTCGGACAAGACGCGCCTGCCGTGCGGCTTTGCGGAGGCTTTGAAGAGCGATTTGGAGCGCACTCTTTCGCAATATATGCGCCTTTCGGGCAGGACGGAACTTTTTATTGATATAGACGACAGAGGAGCGTATATCGTGCACATCTCCGCGCTTGCGGACGCCGTTTATCCGTGCAAAAAATTGAACGGCTGATATGCATATCGCCGCACTTTAAGCCATATACTTTACCAAAGACGGAGGTGCTGTTATGAAATACGATGAATTTGCAAACGGTGCGGTGAGTTATCCCTGCGATAACGTAAAGGTGAAGTTCAAGAAAAAGCGCAAGGCGGGACTTTTGGACATCTTCATAGTGCAGGCGGCTATCTGCGTGGCGGTCAGCTGCGCCGTGCTCATAACCAGATTCGTGACCATGGCATAGTGAAATTACGCATACATCCCGCGTTTATCGCGGCGGCGCTGCTTATGATATTCACGGGCAACGCCGTCGCTTTCTGCGCCTATACCGTGGCGGTCATCGCGCACGAAACGGCGCACGCGCGTATGGCGGCGCTGCGTGGATACCGCTTGGGCGAGATAACGCTTATGCCCTACGGCGGAGTGATAAACGGCGGGGAGAGATATTCGCGCCCGGACAATATCTTAATTGCGCTGGCGGGACCTGTTTTCAACGCGGTCGCGGCGCTGCTCATCGTGGCACTGTGGTGGCTGTATCCGTCCGCGTATGCCTATACGCTGGATTTTTGCATAGCCAACGCCGCGCTTTGCGTGATAAACCTGCTGCCGTTTTATCCGCTGGACGGTTCGCGCGTGGTCTATGCCCTGGCAAAGAACAAACTGCGCGCGTTAAAGGTTCTGCGGGCGGCGGGAGTCGCGGGCGGCGGAGCTTTGATAGTGTACAACGTAATTTCCGTGTTTTATACCTATAATCTCTCCGCGGGGATAATGGGCGCTTTTCTCATATACGGGGCTGTGTTCGGCACGGGTGAGGAAAGTTACGTGCACGTTACGCGGTTTTCTCCGCTCAATAAGGATTACAAGGAGGGCGTGGAGGTGCGCACGGTGATGGTGCGGGAGGACGCGCCGCTTTTGAAACTTCTGCCGATGGTGAGGCGGGACGCGCTGACCACCTTTATAGTGGTGGACGAAAACGGAACAAAGCGGGCGGCTTTTGATGAGTCCGCCTTGGAAAAGCTGTGCGTAAGTGAGCCGCTCACCGCGCCCGTATTTAAGGCGCTTGGAATGAAAAAGCGTACAAAAAAGCCGTGAATACGATTAAATCGCATTATTAGGGCGGCTGCCAATGCAACTTTACGCATAATTTGCATATACCTGAAAACGCTTGAAGTTTTCCTTTTTTTATGATATAATCATAAGCAAATGAAATCTATTCTCATCGACGTACATTTCAGCAGTACCAACGTGGCGGTAGTGGAAGACGGCACGCTGGTGGAATTTTGGGTGGAAAGGCGCAACAACGCCAATATTGTCGGCAATGTCTACAAGGGCAAGCTGAAGAATTTTCTGCCCGGAATGCAGGCTTCTTTCGTGGATATAGGAAGGGAGCGCAACGCCTTTTTGTACGACGGCGACGTGGTTGTGGACGATGAGAAGATATCCCCGTCCCCCGCGGCGCACTTCCGCCCCGGCGACGATATTTTGTGCCAGGTCACAAAGGACGAATTCGGCACCAAGGGCGCGCGCATAACCACGAATATAACCATCGCGGGCAGGGTGCTGGTGCTTATGCCGCAGATGGATTACGTGGGCGTTTCCCGCAGGATAACGGACGAAGAACGCAGGCGCGAACTTATCGATTACGTGAAAAAAGTGCGCCCGGAGGGGTGCGGCGTAATTCTCCGCACACAGTCGGAAAGCTGCGTTTTGGAGGAGATATCCGAGGAGATGGAGTATCTGTACGCCAAGTGGTTGGAGATAAAGCGCAAGTTTCTCGTTTCGCACGCTCCCGCGCTCTTGCAGCGCGAATCCCCCGTGGCGGTGCGCGCCGTACGCGATATGCTGCGTGACGACGTGGACAAGGTCATCGTAAACGATAAGGCGCTTTACGACGAACTTGTGAGCGGAAGCAAATATATTCTCTCCAAGCGTCCCGATTTGTACGAATATGACAGCTCCCAGCGTTCGCTTTTGAGAAAATTCAATCTGAATGAGCAGATAAACGCGCTTACAAAGCGCACCGTTCCTATGAAAAACGGCGCTTATCTTGTCATAGACAGGACGGAAGCGCTCACCATCATAGACGTGAACACGGGCAAATACGTGGGCGGCAAGAACTTGGAGGAAACCGTGTTTGAAACCAACTGCATAGCCGCCGAAACTATCGCAAAGCAGCTGAGGGCGCGGAACATAGGCGGCATCATAGTCATAGATTTTATAGATATGGAGTCGCCTTCGCATATGGAAAAAGTGCTGGAAATTTTGAACAAGCACTTGGAACGCGACAGGACGAAAACGGTCGTTTTGGGCGTTACGCACTTGGGGCTTGTGGAAATGACGCGCAAAAAAACGCGCTCTATGCTTGAATCCGTTATGTTGCAGGAGTGCCCTTATTGCAGCGGAGAAGGGCATGTGTTCAGCAGCGAGCACGTTATTATGGAGATAAGGGAAAAGCTTTACGATGTGATAAACAAGGATGTGCGCGCCGTGAAAGTCACGATGGCGGAGAGCGTGTGCAACAGGCTTATCGCGCAGCACTACCTTTCCAGGGAGTGCTCCGGAGTGTGGCGCGACGTGGTGCTTTACGCCATTCCCGATCCCAATTTGCATATAGAAAAATTCAAGATAGAAATAGATAATTCCGGCGTGCTCTCCCTGCCGGATACGGCAAAACTTATCTGCTGAAAATTTTCCTTATTTTGTTGACTTTTATATCGCGTATGTGTTATCTTATATAACGAGCCGCATGGAGAAGGCTTTGTTAAGCACGTCAGTGCGCCTTTACAGCGAGACCGGGAAGAGGAGGTAAATCTTAATGTATGCTATTGTAGCCACGGGCGGAAAGCAGTACAAGGCGGAAAAAGACCAGGTCATCAAAGTGGAAAAGATCAAAGCCGAAGTCGGCGAAACCGTAGATCTTCAAGCGTTGATGCTGGTGGACGGCGATAACGTCATCGTCGGTGAAGCCGCAAGTGCCGTAAGCGTCAAGGCGGAAGTGGTTGCGCAGGATAAGGACAAGAAGATAATCGTCTTCAAGTATAAGTCCAAGAAGAACGAGCGCAAGCGCCAAGGCCACAGACAGCCTTACACCGCTTTGAAGATCAAGGAAATCAAAGCTTAATGACAAAGGTCATTGTAGGCAAAAAAGAAGGGCATATAGTATCCGTGGATTGCAAAGGACACAGCGGATACGCTCCCGAAGGAGAAGATATAGTCTGCGCCGCGTTATCGGCGGTAGTGCAGACGGCGGTCCTAGGGGTGCTTCGTGTGGCGGGGGCAAAAGCCGACTACCGCACGGACGAAGACAAGGGAAGCTTGAAGCTCACCATAAAAGAAGCAGATGAGGAAAAGCGCCGCGAATGCGACATTATCCTTGAAACAATGCTCTTGGGTGTGAAAGATTTGCAAAAAGGCTTCTCCGCATTCATTAAGTTGGAGGTAAAAGACGATGTTTATTAAGATTCAGCTCTTTGCTCATAAAAAGGGCGGCGGTTCTACCCGTAACGGCCGTGACTCCGAATCCAAGCGTTTGGGGGTCAAGAGGGCGGACGGACAGTTCGTTCTTGCAGGAAACATACTTGTCAGGCAGCGCGGAACCAAGATCCACCCCGGCAAGAATGTGGGCATCGGCAGTGACGATACTCTGTACGCAAAGGCAAGCGGCGTGGTCAGATTCGAGCATTTGGGTCGCGATAAAAAGCAAGTCAGCGTTTACGAGTTGGCAGAGTAATAACGATAAATGCAGGCGCAGCCTGTAAACATTGAAAAGTCCGTCGTGATTGCGGCGGACTTTTTTGTTTATGTCACCGCACGGAGCTTTTACGGCGGCTGTTGGTTACACTATGTTGAGAGTCGCTATGATAATGACGGCGATCATTGCCGCTATATAAACCGCTTCCAAAAGAATGCTTAGCAGCGGTATTTTACTAACTACTGTATTGGTGGCTGTTTTGACAAGCCTCAAATACCCCTTGGGAGAAAGGGAGAATATTTCGAAGACTGTTAAGCCCGCTGTGATTATACTTGTCCAAACGATAGCAGTGATATTGGATTCGGAAAAAAGGCAAAGCACGATCAAAATGCCGGCTAAAAGTATGTTTGTCAAGCAGAATGCGACGCGCAGTTTTCCTCTTGTTTTTGCGGTTTCTTCAGCGTTTGCGGTGATAAATTCATAATATACGAGCGGTTCGTCATTGACGGTGAAGAAGGTGTATTCTTTTTTGCCGTATACAAATGTGATCAGCTGTCTTTTTGCGGGGGTGTTTTTTATGTCGGTCCAATGAGTTTTCAGAATTCTTTCGCAATTATAGCCACCGTGTTGGATACGATTGTATGCCTTGCATATTACCGGGTGGTTAGATGTAATCTTTGTGACGGAAAACGGCACGCTGCCGGAATAACCTTCACAGATGGGGCGGGTGTCGTATACCGTAACTTTTTGCGTGTTTTCGGTCACGTGCAAATTCCCGTAACTGTCCTCGCTTACTTTATAAGAGCCGGTTCCTTCACGCACTTTTCGTATGTTGTAATGCTCCTCGCCAATGCAAGTGCCGTGAAAAGTGGCGGAATAACCGGGTTCTTCAAAAACATCGATCGATGGTAGATCCGATTTTAAGCGTGAAACAGTATCGGGCGTGAGGTCGCATTCTTTCGAATCCAGATATTTTGTCAATGCCGCACGAAAATTATCGGTAGTCTTATCGCTTGCAATGGTCAGATCGCGCTCGGCTTTTTTCATGTTCTCACCTCCGTTTTCGATTTTAGTCTATAAACACGCAGTCACGGCTGCGTGCTGCAAAATAATTATATAGGAATTTTTCCTATAAGTCAATAATTTTATATGAATTATTCCTATAATATCGTTATGGATATCAAGGAAACGGTGGGAAATAATTTGCGCCTTGCCAGGCAAGCAAAGGGACTTACGCAAAAAGAAGTCGCATTTGCGCTTAAAAAATATCAGCCCGACTATTCCCAATATGAAACGGGGAAGATTGAGCTTGATTATGAGAAGATAGTTGCGCTTTGTAAACTGTTGGACACTACGCCAAACGAACTTTTTGACGGGCTTATATAGTACTCGTTTTTAGCGCCGTTGCCTTATATTTTATTGCTTATTCGATAACCTAATTTCAATTTTCAATAATAGTCTATTCGGTTAATAATTTGCATTGGTTTTATCAATACGGATAAAACAATCTTGCCAAGCGGTACTTAACATGCTTATATTCGGTTGTAAAGAAAAACAAGCTTGTCAGTTAATAACTTACAAGGATATTTATTGCTTGCCCCTTTAATAGTCGTGTCAAGTGGTACTTGACACGGGTGTATACTGCTTGCTGCTTTATTAGTCTTGTCAAGTAGTACTTGACACGAATGTATATTGTTTACCCCTTTAATGGTCGTGTCAAGCAGTACTTGACATGGGTATATACTGCTTACTGCTTTAATAGCCTTGTCAAGCAGTACTTGACACGAGTATATATTGCTTGCTGCTTTAATAGTCTTGTCAAGCAGTACTTGACATAAGTGTATATTGTTTACTGCTTTAACAGTCTTGTCAAGCAGTACCTGACACGGGTGTATATTGCTTGCTGCTTTAACAGCCTTGTCAAGTGGTACTTGACACGAGTGTATATTGCTTGCTGCTTTAACAGCCTTGTCAAGTGGTACTTGACACGAGTATATACTGCTTACCCCCTTAATAGTCTTGTCAAGTGGTACTTGACACGGGTATATACTGCTTACCCCTTTAATAGTCTTGTCAAGCAGTACTTGACACGAGTATATATTGCTTACCCCTTTAATAGTCTTGTCAAGTGGTACTTGACACGAGTATATATTGCTTGCTGCTTTAACAGGCTTGCCAGTTAATAACTTACATGTGAGTATTTTATGGGTGCAGGAAAAAGTATTGCGAAGAAGCAAAGCGGTAAAACTATTTCTGTTATTGCAACGCGGTTAATGGGTGGAGAGCCACGCGCTCCCAAGGCTTAATCAGCCCGCAGTGGCTGGCTATGTGTTCAAGAATATAATTCCTTGCGTGCACAAATTTATGCCGAATAGCTATTATGCGTTCACTGATTTGTGCTATAATATTACAAAATAAGGCAAAAGCGGGCAAATTGCGCATGGGAAACGAATATATAATAGTAGACGATCTGAAGGACTTCGATATTCGGCAGATACTCGACTGCGGGCAGATATTCAGATACGCAAAGACGGGTGAAAACGAATATACGGTAATGAGCCGCGATAAGCGGCTGAAAGTTATGCAGGACGAAAACAAAGCCGTGATATACGGCGATAAGGAGTTTGCGCGCAAGTTCTTCGATTTGGACAGAGATTACGGCAAGATAAAGAAAGCGCTTGCAAGTTTGCCGTATATGGAAGAAAGCCTGCGCTTCGGCGGCGGGATACGCATATTGAATAACGACGCGTGGGAGATGATAATTTCCTTTATTATATCCGCAAATAACCATATCCCGCGTATTAAAGGCATAATAGAAAGACTGTGCGCGGGGCTTGGAAAGAAGATGGACGGATATTACGCTTTCCCCACGGCGGAAGCTATGGCGGGCAAGAACGAGGACTACTACTTTTCTCTGGGCGCAGGATATCGCGCTCCTTATCTTGCTTCCACGGCAAGAGCGGTGGCGGAGGGCGCGTTTGATGTGAATGCGGTATACGATATGCCCACTTGCGAAGCGGCAAAATATCTGTGCTCGCTTATGGGCGTGGGTCCAAAGGTTGCGGATTGCATATTGCTGTTCGGCTATCACCGCACGGACGTGTTCCCCGTGGATACCTGGATAAAGAAGGTGTACCGCGATACGCTGGGCGGCGACGCCACAAATAAGCAAATGCGCCAAAAGCTGATAGGACTTTATAAAGAGCTGTCCGGATACGCGCAGCAATACCTCTTCTTCGGTAAGCGTGAGGAAGGACGGGGATAAAGTGCATAAAAAATACATATAGATTTTAAGAGAAATACGGCGGAAAAACACCTGTATCGGTAAATATTAAAGAAATAAATATAGGATATAAGGTGAAAGTGCATAAAAAAGCCATAAGGAGAGCATATGAATTACGCCGTACTTGCAGACTTGAACGCCACCCGCGCCGATTGCACTAGCTTTTTGAATGCGTTAAAGGAATTGGACGGGAACATATTATATTGCAAATTTTATTCTTACAACCCCAAACGCGACAGCGGATACAGCAGATATATACGCTCCGCGGGCGCGGACGTAGCGGTGCCGCTATATAACAGGAAAAAGGCGAGAATAGATATGCGGCAGGTGATAGACGCGGTGTCCATTTGCTGCACTAACGCCACAGTGGACGCATTTTTTATAATATGCGCGCCCGTGGACTGTACGCCCTTATTGTCTTACTTGAAAAGCGCGGGCAAATATGTGGCGCTGGGCGGGGACAGCGAACCGTCCTATGCGTCGGGGTATGACCGTTTTGTGCACTTAAACCGAGTTGCCGCGCAAGATCCCCCATCGGACGGAGTAAAAAAGGAAAGCAAGGCGCTTATTTCGGATGAAGAAGTGGCAAGAAGACTTAATATGCGCAGGCTGGACGCTCCGCCCGATCCTGCGCCACGGGAAGAAAAAGCGGCGTACAAAGGGGAGTTTTTGCCGTTCACGGGCATACGCGATGAAAAGGACAGTATGCTTGAAGTAAAAGAAAGGCTTGATGAGATATTGCGCGCAAAGAAAAACGCGCCCGCTAACCCCGAGCAAGAACTGCCCGCGCCTGAGGATATGGATACGCTGCTTAAAAAGTATTTTTAACGCGATGAATTAAAGTCATATCTTTGCGTTTAAACGCTGTCTTGCCAAATGGTAAAAAATTTTTATTGCGTCCCGCAAAAAATTATGTTATAATTAATGCAAGGGCGCGATATTGCCGTAAACAGGAGGGGATATGAAAGACTTTGAATTTAATGATTATGAAAGGGATACATTACGTCGGTATACCGGTAGGGACACCGATGTTATCGTCCCCGACTGTTTCAGAAAAATAGGCGATTATGCTTTTGATGATAATTCTTGTGTGGAAACCATAGTCTTATACGAGGGGATAAGGGAAGTAGGGGAAAATGCATTCTGCGGATGCAGAAGTTTGAAGGAGATATGCCTTTCTTTCAGCATTCTTCATATCGGCTCTTCGGCGTTTGAAAATTGCCGCAATCTTCGCGGAATCATACTTCCCCCGGAGCTTACCGCAATCGAAAACAGTACCTATACCCAACCTCGATAGAACACTTTGATCGCACTGCTTTCGGCATATTTGCACAATTTGCCGACTTGTTGTAGGTTGCTACAACTTCGCGTCATCTCGCACAAATCTGCTCGAAAGCAGTTACGTTAAAAGCGGAGCATTTTAGCAGTATGCTTCTTCGCATAAGGAATTATATATTCATAGCGGATTATCTTTGCAGAATCTTAGGGTGTAGAGTTACTCTGCTAAAATGTGTTCTATCGGGGTTGGGTATAGGTACCTTTAAGAATTGCAGGTGCTTGTCTTCCGTCAGTATGGGCAATAAGGTAAAAAGCATAGGTGACAGAGCATTTAGTGACTGTATAAGTTTAAAAGAGATAACTTTGCCGCAAAGCGTTTTGAGCATAGGCGACTATGCTTTCTGCAGAAGCGGATTGAAAACGATAGCTATCGGCGGGGAAGTGACCAACATCGGCGACTCAGCCTTTTACGAGTGTAAGAATTTGAAGGAGATACGCTACGCGGGTACGCGCGAGATGTGGGACGATATCGCCTTTGGCGGGGACGCCTTGCCCAAAGGCGTGAGAGTTATTTGTTTGGGCGATTCGGGCGGCTCATTGGACAAGTCCTTGGGAAGCGCGCCCGGCGGCGTGACGCACGGAGCAAACGACCGGGGAAGGAATCAATAAAACTTACTTATTACGCACGTTTTTTATATTAAAAAAGCGCGCTTAAACATTATAATTTTCGCGCCGTGCGAGGGGATTTTTTCGCCGAAAAATTTTTTTGGTAATTTTAAATTTTTTCGTGAAAAACAGTTGACAAGGGGCAATTTTTGGTTGTATCTTATATATCACCGAGACAGAGAGCGGACAAGCTGCTCAATGTTGTAAAAATTACATTAAAATTATTTGCGGGGCAATTCGCGCCGTGATATAATGAGAGCATTCAAGTCAGGCAGGCTTGAAAATACGAAAAAAAGGAGGACAATATGAACGGGAAATATTCAATGAACACACGCAGATTGGGTAAGTTTGACGCGGCGGATATACCTGCTTATATTGTCGCCGAAGAACATTTTGCACCGAAGGAGAGTTGATCTCTCATAAGGCGGCTCACTTGCGAGAATATCGCGTCTAAGCCATTTAAGCAAAGATTACCCGAATTTGCGGGATCATCCAACTACGCAGCACCGGAAGGGATTCTTTCGGAAACGGAAAACATTTTCAACCCAGGGGGAGAATTTGCGTTTGTTGCGTTTATCCGAATTTTCCGTTAAAAAAAACAAAGGCAGGAGTATGGTTTTTACCATATTCGTAAAATTGCAACGGCTAAGTGTCGCTGTAAACAAAAATATCTGAGGAGAGGAGGAAAGATGCATATGAAGAAATTTTATTTTGTGGCTTGTTCCGGGTCGGATATGGATTCCAAGATGGCGGCGGAGTTCAAGCAAAAAAACAAAAACGCGTACGTACCCGCAAAAGACGGCGGCAAGTACGAGTTCCACGACGAGCGCCTTTTTGCGCTTTCGGAAGCAACCGACGTGCAGATAATCGTATCGCACGGCTTTGAGTCGAGCGACGAGCTGCTGACCTATGCCGTCATTACGGCTGCCAAGTTGGCAAAAGATTCCGACTTGAACTGCGAAGTGACGTTTGAGAGCAGGAAGGAAAGGTCCAAGTTCGCGCCTTGGCTCATATCCGTGCCCGCCATTGAAAAGTATATGGAGTATTATCCGTATGTGCGTTCGGATTCGGGCGCGGTGGATTACCGCGAGGCGGAACCCGTGGACGCCGTAAGGGCGTTGGCGAACTTTGCCAAGCGCCTGATGGGCAAGACCTTGTTTACGGACGAATATGTCCGCAACGCTATGGACGATTACTATATGGCGGAAAACGGTGAAGGACGCGTTCCCGAAGCGGTGGAGAAATATTTTGCCGCAACGGCGCGCGAGCACGTGAAGGAGGAAGACAAGTCCGGCGCGAAGGACTTTGACTTTGAGCGCTGGATGGAGGAAGCCATAAAGCGCGGCTCGAAGCAGGAGAGCGACGACGTCGAGGACCTGTTTGACGAGGACGACCTGTTTGACGAAGAGGAAGACGACTTTGAAGACCTTTTCGACGAAGAAGAGGACGAAGAAGAGGACGTGGAAGAGCTTCGCAAGAAGGTGGCTGAACAGAGGGCGGCTCTGTTAGAAAGACTCAGGAAGCTCAACAACTCCGACGACGACAGGCGCAAGCAGGAAAACGGCGGCGACGACGGCGAGGACTAACGGTCAAGGAAGGGGAATCCGATAAGGGGGAATATCACTCTAGATAAAACGGTCAAGGAAGGGGGATCGCCCGATAAGGGGGAAGCATCACCCTGGATAAGGGGGAGGGGAAGTGTGCCGAAAGGTGCACTTTTCCGAACCTCTGCATCTTAAAACGCATAGCTTTGCGCTAACTTGCACAAGTGCGTAAATGTGTATGCGGCATTTTATATATTTTCCGATACAAAGGACTGCGTATCAAACCGCAGGCGCAAAAATATGTGCAGAACAAATATTTTATAACTATATATTATAAAGCAGTTTAATTCTCTGTGATAACCGCCCGCTCTGCTTTTCGCGGAATTTTAAAAATTTAAAATTTAAGGCGCGTTGCTTCGCCTTAATGCTTGGGAAGGCGCATAAATGCGCGCGCGGCATTTTAATATCTTCCGATACAAAGGACTGCGTATTAAAGACCGCAGGCGCAAAAATATGTGCAGAACACATATTTTATAACTATATATTATAAAGTAGTTTAATTTTCATAGCAAAAAAGCCTTGAAGCGGCACTTCAAGGCTTTGTTCGATTTATCATTGCGATTGGTTGTTGTGCCGCGTCGATTGGCGCGCATTATGTCGTCGCGGTTGTTTATTGCGCCGTTTTAGTCTATCGTGGCGCGTATGCGGCGCACTCCTGCGGAAGAAGAACCTTCTTTAAGCAGGGTAAAGTGGTGGAGCTGTCCCGTATGCTCGGCATGGGGACCGCCGCATATCTCCTTGGAAAAGTCGCCTATCGTATACACTTTGACCACATCGCCGTACTTGGAGCCGAACACACCCGTAGCGCCCGCTTCGCGCGCCTTTTCAATGGGCATTTCCTCGCAGGTGACGGTAAGGTCGCGCTTTATTTGTTCGTTCACCAAATCTTCCACCTGTTTTTTCTCCTCGTCTGTGAGGGGACGGTCGAAGTTGAAGTCAAAGCGCAGGCGTTCGGAAGTTATATTGCTGCCTTTTTGGCTTATGTCGTCCTTGCCCAGCACTTTTTTGAGGGCGGCAAGCAGAAGGTGTGTGGCGGTGTGCAGATATACGGTGCGTTCGCCCGTGTCGGCAAGTCCGCCCTTGAATTTTTGCTCCGCGCCCGCGTGCGACTTGGCTTGATGGTCTTCAAACGCCTTGCGGTAGCCGTCCATATCCACCTTAAAGCCGCGCTCCGCCGCAAGTTCGACGGTCATTTCTATGGGGAAGCCGAAAGTATCGTAAAGCCTGAATGCGGTCTTGCCGTTTAAGGTATCGCCCTGCACCCATTTGAGCACTTTCTCCATCTCCTTAATGCCGTTTTCCAGCGTTTTGGAGAATTTTTCTTCTTCCTTGGCTATTTCGGAGATTATCTTATCCTTGTTAGCTTCCAGCTCCGAATACACGCCCTTATACTTGTCGATGTACATTTGAGCTATTTCGGTGAGCAGAGCGCTGTCTATATCAATGGTGCGGGCAAAGCGAATGGCGCGCCTCAAAAGGCGGCGCAGCACGTAGCCCTGATCCACGTTGGAAGGGACAATGCCTTTCTCATCGCCTATAAGGAAGGTGGAAGTGCGCATATGGTCGGCAATGATGCGCATAGCGCGCGTAACGTTCTCGTCCTCGCCGTACTTCTTGCCGCTCATCTTTTCCAAGCGTTCTATTATGTCTGCAAAAAGGTCGGTTTCATACACGGACTTGTAGCCGTTGAGCATGCAAAGCGTGCGCTCCAAGCCCATACCCGTATCCACGTTCTTTTGGGAAAGAGGGGTATAAGTGCCGTCGGGGTGGCGGTAAAATTCCATAAAGACGTTGTTCCATATCTCCACCCATTTGCCGCCGTCTTCTGCGGGGGAAGGGTTGCCCTCCACTTTTTTGCCCGTGTCCACGAATATCTCCGTATCTCCGCCGCAGGGACCCGTGGTGGAGGCTATCCACCAATTGTGAGCCTTGGGCAGGTAGAATATTCTGTCTTCGGGAATGCCATGGCTCTTCCACTCGTTTGCGGCAACTTCGTCGCGGGGGCAGTCCTCATCGCCGGCAAACACCGTTACCGCCAACTTTTCGCGCGGGATACCCAGGACCTCGGTCAAAAATTCGTAGCTGAACGCGATGGACTCCTTCTTGAAATAATCGCCGAGCGACCAGTTGCCCAGCATTTCAAAGAAGGTGCAGTGAGTGGCGTCACCCACTTCGTCTATGTCGCCCGTGCGCACGCACTTCTGCACGTCGGTCAGGCGCTTGCCCGCGGGGTGCTTTTGTCCCAAAAGGTAGGGCACCAGCGGGTGCATGCCCGCGGTGGTGAAGAGCACGGACGGGTCGTTTTCCGGAATGAGTGAAGCGGAAGGGATGATTGCGTGTCCCTTCGATGCGAAAAATTGCAAATACTTTTCTCTTAATTCGTACGATTTCATAATTGTTTATATTATATATTGTACGATATGATTTGGCAAATGCTTTAAGCAATTTTCATAAAATAATCTTACCTGCACACAACAAAGTTATGCAAATAAACTATTCAAAGGCGGCAAACGCCGTGCAGAGCGAGTTTTCCGCGGATACGGACATACTGCGCATGGACTTCACCGTGGGCGGCAGGGCGGCGGCGCTGTTTTATATAGACGGATTCGTGGACAAGATAGCCTTTGAATCGTGCATACTGCGCCCGATAAAGCGGCTGGAAACGCTGGAATATCCGTATGCGGACAAGATAAATCAGGCAACTTCGCTCACGACTCCTATGAAAAAAGTGCAAACGCCCGAAGAAGCCGCAAAGACGGTGACGGAAGGCGACATCGCGCTTATAATAGACGGGGCGGAGAGCATATTCATCTTTTCCGAGCGCGCCTATCAGACAAGGGGCATACAAGAGCCGCCCGTGACCAACGTGCTGCGCGGACCGAGGGAAGGGTTTGTGGAGGACGTAAAGATAAATATGACCATGCTCCGCCGCAAATTGAAAACGCCAAAACTCACCTTCAAAAAGGCGTTCGTGGGCAAGTACACGGACACCGCCGTGGTCATATGTTATATAGACGGCGTGGCTTCTCCCGACGTGGTGGACGAAGTGGAAAAGCGCATAAACGCGATAAATATGGACGGCGTTGTGGAATCTTCATACGTGGCGCGGTACTTGGAAACGAATTACCGCTCTTTGTTCACGCAGGTGGGCACAAGCGAAAAGCCGGACATCATCGCGGCAAAAATGCTGGAAGGCAGGGTGGCGGTAATAGTGGACGGCTCCCCTATGGTGCTCACAGTCCCTTTTATCTTGTTTGAGCACTTCCAGGCAAGCGAGGATTATTATATCAAATCCTTCCGCGCTTCCTTTATCCGCATAGTGCGCCTTATGGCGCTTGTGCTGGCAATAGCTCTGCCGGGCGCGTATGTGGCTTTGCAGGAATATCAATATCAGATGTTTCCGCTCAAATTTTTGATATCCATTATGAATTCCATATACGGAATACCGTTCACACCCACCCTAGAAATGCTATGTATACTTATCATCTTTGAAATTCTCAATGAAGCCAGCGTGCGAATGCCGCGTTACGTGGGTATGGCGCTGTCTGTCGTGGGCGCGATAGTGCTGGGAGAAACGGCGGTGAACGCGGGACTTTTTTCCACGCCCGCCATATTGGTCATATCCGTATCCACGATAGGGCTTTACTGCGTGCCCGACGCCACGGAAGCGGGGAGTATTCTGCGCGTGCTGTTTGTGGCGATAGCGGGCGTTGCGGGGTTGATGGGGCTTATTTTGGCGGCGCTTGCCCTGATAGCGTATTTGGCGGATATGCGCAGTTTCGGCACGTCGTATCTTGCGCCGTTCGCGCCGCTGATAGAGCGCGATTGGCAGGACGGATTGATAAAAGAGAGCGTGCGCGATATGACGGAGCGCCCTTATTCAATACCCACTTATAACAGGGTGCGCAGGAGGTAATATGGGAAAGACCACGAATGTGATATACCCCAATCAGGTCGCCCTTTTGGCGTTTATCGCATCCATCACCTTTAAGGTGGTAATGCTTCCGCAATATTTGGCGGGAGATGCGGGCAGAGCTGCGCCCATAGCAATGGCGTATCTTATGGCGATAGAAGTGATGGAGTTTGTCATAATTTACGGGGTGATAAAGCGCACTTCGCTTTTGCAGGCGCACATTCCCGAGGCGCTCAAAGCCGTGTTTATCTTGCTCGTGTCCGCGTCCAGCTACTTTAAGACGGTGGTGCTCTCCGCGGAGGCGGTGTCTTACATCTCCGGCACGCTCTTTGATAACGGCTTGTGGCGGCTGATAGTTTTGGCATATATGCCGTGCTTGGTGTATATCTCCTATAAGGGCGGAAACGTGCTGGCGCGCACGGCGCAGATAGTGTTTTGGTTTATCGCCGTATCTTTATTGTTCAACGTGCTGTTTGCGCACTTCAACGGGGACATAGGCAACCTTATGCCCGTGCGTTTTTCTGGGGAAGTGATGAAGGCGTGCGACAGGCATTTGGTTTGGTTCGGGGACTTTACGCCCTTCTTATTTCTCACTGTGGCGCGCCCCGCAAAGCCGCAGAAAGTGCGCTTGCCCGTAATGATAGGGCTGTGTTTTGCGGCAGCGGTGGCTTTTATGATGATATTCATCACCGCATACGGCGGCGGCAGCGTGATGGTGAGCAACGCCTTTAACAAGATAGCCGTATTCAACCGCATATCCCTGCTTCTGGGCACGGTGGACTTCCCCACGGTGTGTTCGTGGCTGATGATGTCCGTGATAAAGCTGGCGCTTATCGTGTACGGAGTTGTGGAAGGGCTGACGTATTTTTTCAAAAAGCGGCTTATAGTCGCGCTTTTGACGGGCATAGCGCTTTCGCTCACGCTGTTTTTCGGCATATCGGATATGGACATATCCTATAAATTGGCGGTATCGCCCATAAGGTACGCTGTGGGCGCCGTGGAGTATCTGCTCCCGCCGGCGGTATATTTGAGCGTGCGTATCTTCGATAAAACAAGCGTGCAATTTGACAGCACAAACGTGGACGCGGAAGAATTGCGCAAGGAGGGAAAATGCAGAGAAGGCAAAGGATAGGGCGCTTGGGCGGCTACAAATGGCTGATAATAGTGGTGATAGCGGTGGTGCTTATCGGCTTTGACTTGCTTTCGGACAACGCGAGCATTGTCAACCGCGGCATGGTGGTGGGACTTGCCATAGACAGCGGCGGGGATCTCATAGAACTTGCCGCGCAGGTCATCTTGCCGGGCAGTGAGGGCGCTTCTTCCGGCGGCAACGACTTTATGATATTCACTTCTTCCGGGGAAACTATGCAGGACGCCATAGAAAAACTTTCCGTATCTATGGGCATAAAGGCTTCCTTGGCGCACTGCACCTTGGTAATATTGGGGGAAGATCTGCTCCGCACCAAGTGCGAAAGCACGCTGAAACACCTGATACGTTCGCCTTATTTTGCGGACAACACGCTGCTTGTGGCGGCTTTGGGCAAGGCAAAGGACGTGCTTGCGGCTAAAGTGCCCATAAACGACGCTGCTTCTTACCATATGCAGCGAATGATGCAGGGCGTTCAGCGCGAAGCGGGCGTGAATATCTGCACGGTCAAGGACTATTTTGCCAATTATTATTATATCGGCGGAGCGAATTATATGCCTATGGCGGTGGTGGAAGACTGCGAATTTTCACCCACCGGTCCCGACAAGAACGGGGAGGAGGGCGCTCAGCTTTTGGACCTTTCCCGCACCTTGGTTTTGACAAGAGAAGGGTACGGCTTTGTGCTGGATCACGACGCGTCGCGCGGACTCAGCTTTGTGAAGGGCAGACTGAACGACGGCACGCTCATCTTCACTGCGGACTGCTCGGAAGAGCGCGACGTCGTGGTCTTGGACAGCAAGTGCACGCTCAGCGTGAAAAGCGAAAATGAAGTCACGGCAAAAGTGAAGGTCAAAGTAAAGCGCAACGACCTGCCCACCGCCCAGAAGGGTATGATAGTCAACGCATTGAGTGAGCGCGAACGCGAACGTATCCGCGAAAGCGTGCGCGGGCAGATAATCGCCTGCTTTGAAGAGGGACAAAAACAGGATATAGACGTCTTCCACTTGGGCGAACACATCTACCGCAAATACGGTGAAGAGTGGCGCAAAAATCAGAACAAACTCTACATCCGCAATATAAAATTCGACGCGCAAATCGAACTTGCGGTGAAATAAATATCAGGCGCCGAATGAAAGTGCCGTACGATAAAACTATAATCAAGGCGAAAAACAACTTCGTACGGCACTTTGCGCCTACGCTTTAAGGGAAAACCCGGGCATTCGAAAACGACTTAAACGGTAAGAACGCACCATTGCGCATTGCGGCTGAACTTGGTTCCGCCGCAAAATCGTTTTCTTGAGCCTCGGTTTTCCCTTCTTTTCGCGCCGAGTAAGCTTTAAGTCTTATAATACTTAAGCGCGAAAATTCAACCCTTTCCGCCTCATTCGTTCGGCTAGCCTCACTCATTCGGAAAACTTGCACATCAAGTTTTATAGGT
>CALWHM010000013.1 GCA_944380395.1 uncultured Clostridia bacterium
CAAATATTTGCAGGTCGTCGAAACAGGCACCGTCAATCCGGGCAATATCATCCATGCCTACCCTGAAGTCAAATTCGAATTTGACGAAGGGGATCTCTCTCTTCCCGAAAATACCGATCCCAACAAGCTGGTGGTGCTTGTAAGCGTGTACGATCACGATTGGATAGACGGTACCGATCCCGACTGCGGAGCAAGCGAGTATACGCAAGCCCGCTTTCGGCTGTCCGACACGGGATCAAAGATGTTCGCGATGCTGTATATAGAAGGACACAGATATTCCGTCAGCGTATCGCTGTACACCTATACCAACGATTATGAAACGGATATGCACCCCGAATTTTCTCCGGTAGACGGCAATACTCTTTATGTCTACGACAACCTGGCGGGAGTCGGCAATTCAGTCCAAAAAGACGATAACGGCACGTCGTGGCTGACTATAACGAACACACAAAGCCCGGTGACGCTTACTGTTGACGTGCGCCGATAATAAAACTGCGCGCATAAATTTATGCGCGCAATTTTATCCGCGAAATTATCGTACCGTCTATTTATCTCCTTCTTTCAGATAGGTGGATATATCCTCGTACTCTCCGTTCACTTTGAGTTCCACATGCACGTGGGGCGCGTCCGCGCATTCAAAGTAAAATCCGTTTGCTATTTTACCTATTACGTCGCCGCTTTCAACCTTGTCACCCACCGCGACGGATACGTCGCCGAGCAGCTTGCAGGTGGTCACGTAGCCGTTTTCATGAGTTATTTCCACAACTCCGCCGTAGTAAGAATCGGTGCTGACCGCCGTAACGGTACCGTCGAAAACCGCCTTCACTTCACTACCCTCCGCCGCGGCAAAGTCGGTGCCGATATGCGTTTTCCACTTGTTTTCCGTGGCGTTGAACACAAGCTCGTCCTCCGAGTGTCCCTGGCTTACCGTTGCCTGTTCCACGGGCAGTTCGGGCGCAAAAGTCCATTCGGGTTCGGGATCCACCGTAGGCGTATCGTCGTCATCGGGCGGGGTCACGATAGGCGTATCGTCATCGTCGTCCGGCACTTGTATGGTAGGCGTATCCGGCATATCGTCCGGCTGGGAGCCGAGCACCGCCGCAACCACTATCATGGCGGCAATCGCCAGAATGCACAATATCATTAAAATGATATAGATGTTCTTGCGGAAGAATACCGCAACGTTCGCCGCGGCGCGCTTTGCCCTGCCGCCGCCTTCTACGGGCGCTTCGCCGCTTGTCTTTTTCCTTTTCATGTTATACCTCCGAATATTTAATAGCTGCCCATTATCAGCGGTATACCCACGATAAGGCAGTTTTCGCCTTTAACTATCTGCACGTTCACAAGCTCTCCGCCCAGATCCACCGCCGCGCCCGTCAGCGGCGAGTATGCATAATAGCACTCTCTGCCCGCCGCGTCGCTGCGCCGCGAACGCACCACTTTCAGCCTTTCCATCACTTCGGCTGCGGATAGAGTATTGCCCGCAATTTCCAACCTTATACCCATAAATTCACCGCTTGTGTAAAGC
Organism: uncultured Clostridia bacterium; assembly: GCA_944380395.1. Classification (GTDB taxonomy): domain Bacteria; phylum Bacillota; class Clostridia; order Christensenellales; family UBA3700; genus Alloclostridium. The sequence goes on from CALWHM010000013.1 coordinate 1,529, forward strand.
CGATAAAACTCGTCGGGATTTGAAAGTATCTTATAGCCGTCCCCGCTTGCCATATATATCTCCGCAATTTCGCTCTGAGGAAGCAAAAGCGTGGGCGCGCAAATTAGCGCCGCACCCAAGGCTAAAAGCATAATAATGAGTATAAGCTTTATTTTCATAGCTTGATTATTGCCGTAATTTTCAGCGTAAATACCTTAAAAATATACGTTTGCCCGTATTGATAAAAATGCGCCCGACTTTTATCGGGCGCGGCAAATATTCTTCTCTTTATATCCGATTTGCTTTTAATATTCGTATAGGCGGCTGTTTGAAAAGCCTGCGCATTCCGAAACGGCATAATAAGGGCGCGCTTTTTCGGCGCGCCCGCTGATTTTATTCTCCGAACGGATCCTTGCCGTCCTCTTTTTTGGCTATATCTTCTTCTATGCGCCTGTCGTAGTCTGTCGTATAAGCGGCGTGTTCGAAATAAAGGCGGTCGTTGATGTTGTTCAAAAGCTCCCTGCCCGCCTTGTTCACTTTGCGGTCGTAAGTGAGAATGCCGTTTATCTCCTCCTCAACGTCGGAAAGCTGGGTATATACGCTCGCGCACAAGCCCTGCTGTATGGCTGGAACGACTTCACGGGTATAGAGTTTGTCTATATTTTCTCTCAATTCGTCTTGGTCGCGGAATATCTTATATCCGAATATCTTGTGCGGCATTTGCATATGCTCTTTCACGGGCATTGAGTATCCGCCGAATTCGGACAGCACCACGCAGCGCTTTTCGTCCTTGGGCATACGGAACTTGCGGAAATATATGTGATACGACTTGAAATCGTAATATTGTCTGCCCTGGTCGTGCCAACCGCTCACACTGTCTATAAGGCGGGTATCGTCTATGCCGCGGACATAGTCCGTCATCGCAACGCTGTCAAACTGCCCCCAACCTTCGTTGAATATACACCACAGCACTATGGACGGGAAACAGCGCAGATACTTCACCGTGTCTCCAACAAACTTTTTGTAATTTTCGCGTTCCTGCTTATCAGCGCGGGCGAATGCCTTGTAACGCTTGGTGTCGTCCAGCATTATGCCCACAAACGGCAGAGCTCCGATAACGGCAAAGTTGTACTTATCTCCGCCGGAAACCATATCCTGCCACACCAGCATACCCAGCCTGTCGCAATGGTAGTACCAGCGCGCAGGCTCTATTTTGATATGCTTGCGGATCATATTAAAGCCGCAGTCCTTCATAGCCCGGATATCGTTTATCATAGCCCTGTCCGAAGGCGGGGTAAGCATGCTTTCGGGATAGTAACCCTGGTCGAGCACGCCGCTTTGAAAGATATATTCGCCGTTCAGCTTTACGCGCTTATATCCGCGCATATCCGTGACAAGTTCTATCTTTCTCATAGCAAAATAAGTGCGCACACTGTCACTTTCGCTCTTTATCAGCACTTTATACAAAAACGGCGAATCGGGCGACCACATCTTGACCGCGCCCAGCTTTATCACGTTATCTCCCGCCGCGCCCTGCACGCAGGCTATCTCCTTGCCTTCATCGTATATCTTTATCGTAAGCTCGCCTATATCCCCGCAAGCCGTCACGTTTACGTTTACGGCGGCGGCGTCGGGGTCAGCAAAGCACACCGCGTTTTCAATATAATTTTCGGGGACCGTTTCCGTCCACACCGTGCCCCATATGCCCGACTGCGGAGTATACCAAATGCCGCCGCGCGAAAGCGTCTGCTTGCCCTTGGGTACGGGTACGGAATCGGAAAAATCCACCACGTGCACTTCAAGCGCGTTGTCGCCGTGCTTGCACGCGCCGGTGACATCGTAATAAAACGGCAGATATCCGCCTTCGTGCACGCCGAAACTTACGCCGTTCACAATGACTTCGCACTTTTCGTCCACGGCGTCAAAGTGCAGCAATATCCTGTCCCTGCCGCCGTATTTGAAGGTGGTCTTGTATATCAAAACCTCATTCCTGTCCAATATCCTGCCCACGCCGCTTGCGTCGCATTCGGGGCTGAACGGCACCAATATTTTGCCCGTCGTCTTGTCCGTCCTTCCGCCCTTGCGCACATACTCGCTTGCGGAGATGACGGTATAGTCCCAACTGCCGTTGAGCACATCGAAGTTGCTCCTTTCCATCTGGGGGCGCGGATATTCCGCACGTGGCTTTTCCGTTATCTTGAAATCGCCGTTTTCATCGCCCGTGCTCAGTTTGACGCGCCGCGCCCACTGACGGCACGCCTTGTCATAGCGTGAAGAAGAAGCCTGCTTGCAAAATGGATACTTGCCGATAATTTCCGTTAAAGTCATAATAGTCCTCCGTATTTAATTATATTTGCCGCGCGCGCCGTTGTCAATACGCACGCGCAAAAAATGCGTCGATTTAACCTTTTTGCAATAATTGCGCGGCAATTCGCCCCGAAAACGTTGACATATTTTCCACATTGGTTTATAATCGGTTTGTTATTATTTTCACAAAGGTGGAGCATGGACAAGTTCGGACAGATAATAGCCGATATAGACGAGTTCGTATGGGGCATACCGCTCATCGTACTCATTTTGGGTGTGGGGATATATCTCACTTTCCGCCTTGTGTTTCTCCCGCTTATCCGTTTGCCGCGCGCGTTCAGATATATGTTCGCCAAGGAAAAGGGCGGCAAGGGCGAAGTTTCCAGCTTCGGAGCGCTGTGTACCGCGCTTTCCGCAACGATAGGCACAGGCAACATTGTCGGCGTGGCAACCGCGATAGTGGCGGGCGGACCGGGCGCGATGTTCTGGATGTGGATGGCGGCGTTCTTCGGAATGGCCACCAAGTTCGCCGAAGGCGTGCTGGCGGTGAGATACCGCAAAGTCTACCACGACGGGCACGCGCTGGGCGGTCCCTTCTACTACATAGAGCGCGGCTTGGGACCCAAATTCAAATGGCTTGCGGTGCTGTTTGCGGTATTCGGTATGTGCGTGGGCTTGTTCGGTATAGGCACCTTCACGCAGGTAAACTCCATCTCCTCTGCGGTGAACGAGATAATCCCCTCCTCCACCGTCTCGTTTTTGGGCGGAGAGTTCACCGTGTCCACGATAGTTTCGGGCGCGATACTCACCGTGATAGTGGCGCTGGTGCTCATAGGCGGAGTCAAGCGCATAGCCAAAGTTTCCGAAGCCGTAGTGCCGTTTATGGCGATAGCTTACATATTGTTCGGCGTGATAGTGATATTTGCCAACATCACCGCCGTGCCCGAAGCGTTCAGGCAGATATTCGTGGGCGCGTTCAACCCCAAAGCCGTGGCGGGCGGAGCCGCGGGCAGCATGCTTGTGGCTATGCAGATGGGCATTGCGCGCGGCATATTCTCCAATGAAGCGGGACTGGGTTCCGCGCCGATAGCGGCGGCGGTGGCTTCCACGCGCGAACCCGTAAGGCAGGGACTTGTTTCAATGACGGGCACTTTCATAGATACGCTTGTTGTGTGCACAATGACGGGACTTACCATAGTCATCACGGGCAGCTGGAATATAGGCGAAGAAGGCGTGGGCGTCACGATAAACGCATTTTCTCAGGGTCTGCCCGGCTTTTTGGCGGAAGCGGGACCCGTCATATTGCTCATATGCCTTATCTTTTTTGCTTTCACCACCATTTTGGGCTGGAACTTTTACGGAGAGCGCTGTTTGGAATATCTGGTCGGGCGCAATAAAAAAGCCATTCTCGCCTACCGCGTGCTGTATATCTTGGCGGTATTTATAGGACCTTATATGACGATCCAGGCGGTGTGGGACATAGCGGACATATTCAACGGACTTATGGCTATCCCCAACCTGATAGCCGTCATTCTGCTTTCAGGAGAAGTGGTCAAACTGAGCAAAAGCTTTTTCAAACGCTTCCCGAAAATAACTTCGGAAGCGCCGCCTACGCCGGAAGAAGAGTGCGAAAGCGTAAAATACAACTGCGACATAATATAAAAAAGCAAGCCTTGATAAGATATTCAAGGCTTTTGCATTTACAAAAATCAAAAGAACCCGCGGCGCCGAAAACAAGCGGTCACCTGCAGAATATGCCTACGAGAATCAACAAGCTGAGTACCGTAATCACCATTTATATCGCCTCCTGAGTTATTTTCAACGATATTATAAAGGCTGATAAATGAATATATTAGTCATATTTGAAAAAATTTTTCAAATTTTCACAAATTTTTAATTCCAAAACCGAGTCCGAATTTTCCGCCCTGCTTATAATATTCCAAGGCGGACTTTTGCAAAGAAGTCTTTGGAGTAAGTTTTTGCATATCCGGCTTTCTCGACCCGAAAATATAGTACAGCGCGTCCCCGTCAAGGCGGCGGGAGCCAACTATATCAAACGCGGCGGAAAACTTGGTTATATTGGACTTTTCGCCCATAAATTTTTCATTGCCCGGATACAGCAGCCAGGAAAGGCACACGCATACGGAATATTCCGCAGCAAAATATTTTTTGAAGAACATAGGGGCGGCGTAAAACGAAGCGCGCCATGCGTTTTCGTCCAATTTACCCGTGCGCGGAATGTGCACGTTCAGGCATTGAGCGGGCAGTTTGAGCGTTTTTATCGCGCACTTCAAGCCCATATTGAGTATGACGGGACGCTTTATCGGCTGAAATTGCAGTCTGCCAAGTTTGAACAGCTCAAGTCGGACGTGATGGGCAAGCCAAGCGGTGTTTTCAAGTCCGCTCTCCGCCCTGCCCGTGCGGCGGCACTCGCCCGTCCACACGCCTATATCGCTCATAGTGTCGTAAAATATACTGTCGGAGATGCCCTTCTCCGCGTATCGCGTATGCGCTATATCAGCCGCGCATAAAGTCACGGCAAGTCTTTCTCCCAAGTCGGGATAGGTGAGCTTTTTATCCGAAATGAACTTTTCCGCTTTTTTGCGCAGTTCCGCCTCCCGCGGAAAATATTTTTGCGCCGTGCGCGCGTCATCCGCGCTTATGCAGCCGCGTTCCAGAAAATCTTCCGTTATGCGCTCCAAGCCGTTCATTGCCCTTCCTCCCTCAGCTTCAGCGCCATTTTATACACTTCGTCGCGCGGCAACCTGCAGCGCGCAGCCACCTGCTTTATCGCGCTCTTCCTGTCCTCTCCGCAATCAAGGAGCCGCTTTAACATATCCTCCGGATCGGGCGTTTCCTCCCCCTCTCCCGCATATACTATAACCACGTATTCGCCGCGCGGTTCGGGCACGGATATCTCGCCCAGCACGCCCTCTTCCACTTCTTCGAACATCTTTGTAAGTTCGCGCGCCAGCGTCACTCTGCGCGCTCCGAGCAGAGAAAAGAGAAAGTCCAGCTGTTTTTGCAGATCGTGCGGGGAAACATACATCACAAGCGCGGAAGGCACGTTCTTGAACGCGGATATGAGCGCCGTCTTATCCTTTGACTTTTCGGGAAGAAAGCCCAAAAACGTAAAGGCACCCTCTACTCCCGCAAGCGCCGCGGCTGTTGTCAGTGCGGTGGGTCCGGGCGCACAGGTCACGGTCATTCCCGCGCTGCGCGCAAGACGTACGACCACCGCGCCGGGATCGGATATCCCCGGCATGCCCGCGTCCGTTATCAGCGCCACGTTTTTGCCCTCTTCAAGCAGTTGCAAAATGTATTCCGCGCCGCTTTTTTCATTGTGTTTATGATAGCTCACCAGCGGCTTTTTCACGCCCCTGCCCAGCAAAAACGGCAGCGAACGGCGCGTATCCTCGCAGGCTATGACGTCGGCGTTCATAAGCGCGTCCAGCGCGCGCTCCGTCATATCGCGGGCGTTGCCTATCGGCGTGCCCACAAGTGTGAGAGTTCCGCTAGTTTTTTCCATACATCTTCGCCGCCTCCGCGGTCATACTTCCGTCCTCGTTATACACGGTAAGGGAATTCAATTTCATTCCCGGTCTGCCGCCCTTGACGGCGGTCACGATAAAGGTATCCGCCTGCCGCCCGGGCTTGGGATAGATCAGAGTTACGCATTTGGGCTGCAAGGCGTGATTGGAAAGCAAGGTGAGCGCCTCCGCCATTCTCTCCACTTTATGCACCATATAAAATCTGCCGCCTTCGCGCAGCAGGAGCGCGCCCTCCGCGGCAAGGTCTTGCAGCGTGCAGGTGCTTTCGTGGCGGGACAGAGCGCTGCGCACATCTCCGCGCACTTCGCCGCTGCCCGCTTTGAAGTAAGGCGGATTGGAAACAATCGCGTCGAACACGGGCAGTTTTTCGTGACAGCCCTTAATATCCCCTTCGTAAACGATTATTTTATCGGAAAGTTTGTTTAATTCGGCGTTGCGGCGCGCAAGCTCCGCCGCCCACGGCTGAAATTCCACCGCCGTCACGCTTGCGCCGCGCTTGGCGGCGATGATAACGGAGATAATGCCGCTGCCCGCGCCCAAGTCCGCCACCTTATCCCCCGCGCCCGCCGCCACGGAGTTGGCAAGCAGGACCGCGTCGGACGTAAAACAGTAAGCGTCCGCGCGCTGAATGAGCATCAGCCCGTTAAATTGCAGATCGTCCAGCCTTTCCCCCGCGTTGAGCATACTCTACTCCGAAGCGGGCGTTTCCGCAGACGGCGCGCCCGATTGAGATTTTTTGCGTCTGCGGCGCTTTTTCTTCTTTTTTTCGCCGCTCTCTTCTGCCGCGGGCTGTGCTGCGGGCTTTTTCCCCGTCCTGTCCCCTATCGTGAATTTGAGCGGTTTACCGTATGCCACCGCGGGAAGGGATACCATTTTATCCAAGGAAAAATTAGCCGCCTCCGGCATATCCTCTTCCGTGATATGTAACATCTGCCTGAACTGCTCCATTGTGACAAACTGCACGCGCTTGGAAAGCTTGGCGTCCGCGCGAATGGCTTTTTCTCGCGTGCATTGTTCATCGTCCGCACACACCAGCACATTGCAGCGCATGGCGTTGCGCGTGTATCTGCCGCCCAGCTCAAAACATTTTTTCGCAAAGTAGCCGCACATATCCGCATTGTCGCGTTCGAATTTTCTGGACATGCAAAAGCGTTTGCCTTCCAACTCCCCGCCCTGCGCGGAATGAAGCGTTTTTATGTACTCTTCCAAAAGCCTCTGCAAAAACCGCTTGCTGCGCGTGACGGATACGCCGTTCATCGTTATCTCGAAATTTTCTATCTCTCCCGTGCATTCGGGATTGTCCGAAAGTAGCTTATAAAGCGATACGTGTTTTTGCTGACATATAATGCGCACGAACTCCATCGTCGCCCACGCGTCGTCGTCGGAGCGGTGCAGGTGTTCGGGGTGGATATCGAACTCCTCGCAAATGCGCGCCAAGCCCACCTGCGAACCGCTGCCGTTTTGCACGAACTTTTTATAGATGAGCTGACTGTCCCCGAAGCGGTAATTTATGCAGGGGAATTTATAGCGCTTGCATTGATAAGCCAAATGCTTTACGTCGTTGAGAATGCTGTGCCCCATAACTATCTGATCGGGCTCTTCCAGCATATACTTTATCTTTTCGTAGAACTTATCGAACTTGGGCTGAGCGCGGAAATACTCTTCCGGATAAGCAAGTTCTATCTCCGGTCTGCCCTCTTTTCTTCTCAAATAAAAACGCGAAGCGGGATTCATCACTATGTCTTCTTTTTTAAGCACGTTGAACTGCTCGTCCGTGATTACATAGCCGAACGAACAAATCTTTCCCTCGCCGTTAAAACAATTGGAACATTCCACATCGTAAAATAAATATCGCATAACGGATATATTATAAACGCTTATACCTCAATTGTCAAGCGTGAGCAGACGGCGCTTCCGCCGCAAACAAAAAGGAAGCGGCAAGCCGCCTCCCGTTTTGTTTTGCAAGAATATCTCACAGCGCTCTTATGCTTTCCACGGGCACTTTTCTTGCCGCGAGGATCACGGGGAGCACCGTGCCTATAAAGGCTACCACAAGCGTCATTCCGAATACGATAAGCGCGTTTACGATTCCGAAGTTGAGCAGCTCTATGGCTATTGCGGAGGTTACGGTCATCTTATTGATGATGACGCACGCCGCAAACGCACCGATGATCGCGAGTATGCCGCAGATAACGGCTATCATAATGCTTTCGCATATGAATATCTTGAACACGTCCGAGCCTCTGGCGCCGACCGCACGCAGGATACCTATTTCCTTGCGTTTATCGGAGATGGATACAGAGATGTAGTTGAACAGCAAAAGCGCGCTCAATCCCGCAAGCACTCCGCCGACTATGCCGAAGATAAGCGTAAGGCTTTCAAACATAGAAGCGCTACTGCTTGCTTCGTCGTAAACGCTGTTGCCCATCATCACATAGCGCGCGCTTTCGTCCTCCGCGCCGTCGGGTGAGAGCATATACATAAGCGCGTCGTAAGAGGTGTTATCCAGATTGGTCAGGATCGCGTTGTAACGCGCGTTCTCGGGGCGGACGTAATCGGATATGGACTCCTGAATGCTTTGGTTGTAAGACGCGCCCTTCTCCCCCAGCATTTCCAGCGTTTCGGAATTGAGAACATATTGGTAACTCCAGCCGCCGGAAGCTTTGAAATATACGCCCGCTACATTGAGCACGTTGCTTTCGTTCAATTCAGAACCCAAATAGATTTTATCGTAAGCCTGCACGCGCTCACTAAAAGTCTCGCGATATTCCCTGTTGACATCTGAAAGCACAACGCTGTCCCATTTTTCGGATATCTGTTTAAGGACGTCTTTTACATCGTTAAAAGTAAAGTCTTTGCCATAGCTGCCGTTGCAATAGTCACGCACACTCAAAAATGTTTCCCGATCTTCTTCCGACAAAGTGGTTTCATATGTTATCGTCTGCACATAGCCGTCGATTTCATACGTTTCCACCGCCGAATTCAACAAACTATCTATCATATTGCCAAACGTCGACGCGGGAATTATGACCTCTCCCTTCTTCAACCCGTCAAAGGATATCTCCTCCCCGTTAAAGGAGTACGCTTCTAAGTCGGAAGAAACATTTGACGAAAGCAAAACTTCCATTGAGGTATTTGTGTAATTCATCGACGTGACAGCGTGGGAATATGTCATATCCACATATATAATGTTGCTGTTGCCGTATCCGTCGTAGTCGAGCATATCAATGTGCGCGTCTATGAACGCGGGCGCAACATAGAACAGACAATGGAAGGACGCCGACATTTCCGCTTGAAGTTTATATGAGTTTTGGTTGTAATTGTTACCGCCTATTCCGCCTTCCTGTCTGAGGCTGTCGAATTTCTGCGGAACTTCACCAACGTCGTATACGGCGGTTATGGTCAGAAATTCACCATCGGAGTCTCCGTTATAAATTTTCAATTGTGCCCCTAGGATATCCTCATCTACGCCCTGCATATTTTCCTTCGGCTCAAATCCGACGGTTTCGTTGCCGTTATTGTCGTTATCGGGGCGAATGCCTCCGGCGGATACGATAAGTTCGTAAGTATATTTTGATATCGCCACTTCATCTGCGGCAACGGGCGCACGGCCGCATAAAATATACCCGTCCCCGAAGTTGCGGCGCATAAATTCCTCGCTCGCGTCCGTAAATCCTATAGGTATGGCTGAATAATACGGGTCGTTGCTTGAGTTGACATTACCGAACATTATCCTCGATTTACTGATACTGCCCAAAACTCCCGCATAATCTATGCCGTAGCCGCTGTTATTGTACTTGGCGATATCTTCCGACGTGAAAGTCCCGGATATCTGCGTTTCCCACTCGCTTACAGATTCCGTCTTTTCTCCTCCGGAATAATCTATATTAGTGTTTTGTATCTTTCCGTCATATTGCTTTTCTATCATAAAAGTGTGGTAATCCTGACCTTCCAGCGCGCTTGCCACGGAATAATTCATATCGTACATCATCATTGTGGAGAGCACGCCGAACAGCCCGAACGCCACCACGGTTATGATTATGGTTAATATCAGGCGCACGGGCTTGGTTTTAAGTCCGCTTGCACCCATACGCAGCGCGTGCCCGAACGGCAGGCGCGATTTTATGAACTTGGTGGACTTGCCGTCATACTCCTTTAATTGTATGTCCTTGGACATGGTTTCGGAAAAATATTCGCTGCTACCCTCGTCCGTGATATTATTGGAGCGCTTGAAGTTTTCCACCTTCTTTTCATCGGCGGAGATTATCGTTTCGCTGCCTGCGGGCGCGTTTTCTATCACGGAGCGTATTTTTTCCAGCTCTTCGTCCGTGAGCCTTGCTCCGCCGCGCACGCGCAGGGTATCTTCCGCTATCAAGCTCACGTTTTCGCTCACCTGCTTGGCTTCGGCGTAATTTTTCGTCACGTCGGAGATTATCTTTCCGTCCTTCATCTCCACTATTCTGTCGCCGTATTGCTCGGCAAAGTCCAAATCGTGAGAAACAATGATGACCAGCTTTTCCTTGGACAGCTTTTTCAGCGTGTCCATAATGTCCTTGCCCGTCTTGGAATCCAGCGCGCCCGTGGGTTCGTCCGCCATTATTATCTCCGGGTCTTTGATGAGTGCGCGCGCTATGGCAACCCTCTGCTTTTGACCGCCGGAAAGCGTGTTGGGCTTGCGGTGACCGTAACCGCTCAGATCCACCTTTTCAAGCAGAGCTTCCACCGCCGCTTTGTCGTTCTTTTTGCCCTGCAATTGCAGCGCAAGCGCGATGTTTTGCTCCACGTTGAATTCGCTTAAAATGTTGTACTCCTGAAAGATAAAACCGATGAACGTGTTGCGGTAGCTGTCAAAGTCGGCAGCCGTAAAGTCCTTACTGCTTTTACCCTTCACTATTATTTCACCGCTGTCCGGACGATCGAGTCCGCCGGTGACGTTGAGCAGCGTGGACTTACCCGAACCGCTCTTACCCAAAATGAACACCATTCCGCGTTCGGGGAAATCTATGCTTACCCCGTCCAGCGCCTTGGTGACCACTCCGCCTTTTGCCTTGTAAGATTTTGTCAGATCTCTTACGGATAACATCAGTCATTTTCTCCTTGTAATTTTTATGGGAAATTGCCCCTACCTAAAAACAATTATAAACCTTATTGGGGGGGGTAGCGCAAGCGTTTGAACGCGATTTTTATCTTAATTATATTAAATAAGCTTGAAAAACCGCTTGCGGCGCTTAATTATTCGCCATTCCCTTGACAGGGGCACGAATTATTGATATAATTCATATAAATGAACAATATGGCTTTAGCGTGCCAAGAGTAGCGCAAACTATCCCTCAGAGAGAGGCGGTCAGCGGCTGAAAGCCGCCTTGGGTAACGGGCGTGAAGTGCGGGCGCGCTGCCTTGCGGAGGAAATGCCGCACGGGTTTGCCCGTTACAGCAAAGGCAAGGTGGGGCGAAAGCTCAATCAAAGTGGAACCGCGCGGACGCGTCTTTGAAAAAGGACGGTCCGTTTTTTATGAGGTGCATATGGGCAAGATAAAGGACGATTTGAACGCCGCCATGGCAAAAGATCCCGCGGCGCGCAGCAAGCTGGAAGTGTTTTTCACATACGGCGGCTTTCGCGCGCTGTTCAGGCATAGGCGTGCGCATTGGTTTTATAAGCATGGTTTTAAGCGCATAGCGCAGATAATTTCGGCGCGCACGCGCAAATTGACGGGCGTGGACATCCACCCCGCGGCGGAGATAGCCGGCGGCGTATTCATCGACCACGGCGTGGGCGTGGTGATAGGCGAAACGGCGGTCGTGGGGCGCGACGTGCTTATATATCAGGGCGTGACGCTGGGCGGCACGGGCAAGGACACGGGCAAGCGCCACCCTACCATAGAAGAAGGCGTAATGCTGTCCGCGGGCGCGAAAGTGCTGGGACCCATCACGGTGGGCGCGCACAGCAAAGTGGGCGCGGGAAGCGTGGTGTTAAAGGACGTGCCCCCGCATTGCACGGTGGTGGGCGTGCCCGGACGGATAGTCAAGCAAAAAGACAAGCGGGTGGAAGACCAGAATCAACAGCTTCCCGACCCCGTGCAGGAAGAGATAAGGCGGCTGCGCGAAAGGCTGGACAGGCTGGAAGGCAGGGCTGCAAGCGCGGCAAAACGCCAAGCGGACGAAGAATGACAGGAGGAGCATATGCTTAGAATATACAACACCTTGACAAGGCAAAAAGAAGATTTTGTGCCCATTCACGAGGGCAAGGCTTATATGTACAGCTGCGGACCCACGGTGTACAACTATGCGCACATAGGCAACTTGCGCACGTACATCTTTATGGACTTGTTCCGCCGCACGCTCAAATACGACGGCTACAAATTAAAAGGCGTGATGAACATAACGGACGTGGGTCACCTGCTCTCCGACGGCGACACGGGCGAAGATAAAATGCAAAAAGCTTCCCGCGAGCAGAAAAAAACGCCGTGGGAAATAGCCGCCTATTATACGGACGTATTTTTCACCGACTTGAAGAAATTGAACATAGGCAAGCCGGAGATAATAGCCAAAGCCACCGATCACATTCAGGAGATGATAGATTACGTGCAGAAATTGGTGGATAAGGGTTACGGCTACGAAATAGACGACGGCATTTACTTTGATATAGGCAAATTCCCCGGCTACGGCAAACTCTCCCGCCTCAGCTTGGAAGATCAACAAGCGGGCGCGCGCGTGGAAGTGAACAGCCAGAAGCGCCACCCCGCGGACTTTGCGCTGTGGAAAAAGGCGGAGCCGGAACATATTATGCAATGGCAAAGCCCTTGGGGTATGGGCTATCCCGGCTGGCACATAGAGTGCAGCGCAATGAGCTTGAAATATTTGGGTATGCCCTTTGATATACACACTGGCGGCGTGGACCACATTCCCGTCCACCACGAAAACGAAATTGCACAAAATGAAGCGCTCACCGGCAAAAAGAGCGTTAACTATTGGGTGCACGGCGAATTTATGCTTGTGAATAACGGCAAGATGAGCAAGTCCTTGGGCAACACTTACCGCATTTCCGACCTTGAAGAGCGCGGCTATAACGCCCTTGACTTCCGCTACTTCTGCCTGAACACGCATTACCGCAAAAAATTGAACTTCACCTTTGAAGGGCTGGACGCGGCTAAGGCGGCTTATTCGCGCCTTCTTGCGCTCGTATACAAGCATAAAACCGCACCCGCAAGCGGAGATACCGCCCTTGCGGACAAGTATGTGGAGCAATTCAAGCAAGCAATTGACGACGATCTCAACGTTCCCCTCGCCCTTGGCATTTTGTGGACGATGATGAAGGAAAAGCCCGCCAAAGAGCTGTTTACAGCCGCCCTAGAATTTGATAAAGTGCTTGGGCTGGACCTTGACAAGGCGCAAGCGCCCAAGGAAGAGGAACAGAATATAGACGTTCCGCAAGACGTTCTTGCCCTGTGTGAAGAGCGCAAAGCCGCAAAAGCTTCCCGCGATTGGGCAAAAGCGGACGCCTTGCGCGCTCAAATAGCGGAAAAAGGCTATAAAGTCATAGATAAAAAGGACGGCTATACCGTGGAAAAAGCTTGATTTTCCCGCGCAAAATTTAAGTTCCTTATGCGTCGAATATATTATATATATTCGGCGCTGTTTTTTGAATTTTATATCCGCCCTGCCCTTTTTTGACAACGCTCCCGCAATTATGGCATATTGGTATAATTGATAACTATATGTTATGCAACTGCGCAAAATTTTAAATATTTAAAATTTTATAACTATGGGCTATAAAATCACATTGATTGTATCGGAAATTTTAAATTTTTAAAAATGAATAACTATGGACAGCTCCGTAGTCCCGCAATTATTATAGTTATAAAATTCCATAATACCGGAATTTTCATCAACCAAGCGGGCACGCCTACCCCACTTTTATGCAAAATATGTGCAGTGCACATATTTTTAAGCTTATCGTAATATTTGTGGCGCAGAATATGTGCAATGCACATATTTTTAAGGTTACTTATAGAATTTACATGCGGCGCCCCACCTTGTTAAACGCCGCAACCAACGGCACTGCGTAGAAGTGCCCTAATACAAGGAAAGGTGCCTTTTTCAATAAAATCAAGCGAAGCAAAACCACGCTTTTGCGAGCGTTACCCATAAAATTCGCTGTGCGGATTTTTCCGCTAGGACGGAAAGGGGTGAAGTTTTGCGGCAAACGCTTAGGCTCAACATGTTACCACTTGCCGCAAAACGAGGGGAAAACCACAGCGGAGCGTGTTGGGTTTTCCCTTAAAGCGTAGGCGCAAAGTGCCGTGTGAAGTTATCATTCGCTTTGATCATAACTTTATCGCACGGCACTTTCAACCGGCGCCTAAGCGAAGCGCACACAGTATCACGCGCCTTATATGCGGCGCCCTCGTGGGCGGAAAAAGCGTGAGAAAAAATAACGAGAGGCTTGCCGCCTCTCGGATATTTTAGAATCAGCTTTTTCGCCCCGATTATAATATGTAAGGGGTGACTTGATACACATAGTTCAACCAATTACTGAACAATAAGGTGGCGGTGGAACGCCATTTCATATTCACGCGGTTTATGTCCCCTTCTATAAAGTAATGTACGGGCGGCTTGATGGGCAGACCTTTTTCCAAGTCGCGGAGATATTCCGAGCGCAAGGTAAAGCGGTCGTACTCACTGTGACCGGTGAAGAAGAACTTTTTATTATCCTTGCTTTTGGCTATGGACAGTCCGCATTGATCGCCCGCGGCAAGCACCTTTATATCCTTGCATTGCGCGACAGCCGCTTCATCCACGGCGGTATGGCGGGACATAGGGATATGCATAATATCGTTCATTCCGCGAAGGAGCGGCTCATTTTCGTCAAGCGAGCGCACGCGATACACGCCGAACAATTTTTCCGGCAATTGCACTTTATCTATGCCGTAATAGTGGTAAAGCGCCGCCTGCGCGCCCCAGCAAATGAACACGGTGGACGTTATGTATTTGTCCGCATAGTCCATTATGCGGGTAAGTTCTTCCCAATACGCCACCTTTTCAAAAGGCAGCGTTTCCACCGGCGCGCCCGTGATTATCATACCGTCAAAGTGGCGGGAAGATATTTGATCGAACGTCTTATAAAACTTATCCAGATGTTCAAGCGGAGTATGCGTGCCCGTATAGCTGCCCGTTTTGACCAGCGTGACGTTTACTTGCAGCGGAGAATTACCCAAAAGGCGCATAAGCTGAGTTTCCGTGTCCACTTTGGTAGGCATAAGATTGACTATGGCTATCTCAATGGGGCGGATATCCTGGCGCGTGGCGCGCGCATGCGACATTACGAATATATTCTCCCGCGCGAGTATATCGTGCGCAGGCAAAGATTTTGGTATTACTATCGGCATTTTTTCTCCTCTTACTTGGCGGCTTTGAGCGCGGCAAGCATATCTTCTATTATATCTTCCTTATCCTCTATACCCACGGATACGCGGATAAGATTGTCCGGTACGCCCGCTTTCACAAGCTCTTCATCGCTGAGCTGGCGGTGCGTGGTGGTGGCGGGGTGAAGTACGCAAGTACGTACGTCCGCTATATGCGTGACTATCTTGGCAAGTGAAAGCGCTTTCATAAATTTGTTTGCCGCTGCCCTGCCGCCCTTTATTCCGAAGGTTATCATTCCCGAACAGCCGCCCTTGAAATACTTGCAGGCAAGCGCGTGCATAGGGTCGTCTTCCAAGCCGGGATAACGCACCCATTCCACATTGTCCGCCGCCTTCAAGGCTTGCGCGAGAGCAAGCGCGTTTTCACTGTGCGCCTTCATTCTCAAATGCATGGTTTCCATACCCATATTGGTGAGATACGCATTGAACGGGGACATACAGCAGCCCATATCGCGCAGCATTTGCGCCCTTATCTTCACCACGAAAGCGGCACTGCCGCATGCGGTCTGATAGACCATGCCGTGATAGCTCATATCCGGAGTGGTGAACATAGGGTAGCGCGCGTTACCGGTAAAGTCGAGCGTTTTGGAGCACACCACCATGCCGCCCAAAGAACTTGCGTGTCCGTCCATATACTTGGTGGTGGAATGCACCACTACGTCCGCGCCCCATTCAAACGGGCGATGCAGCACGGGCGTGGTAAGCGTGTTGT
This sequence comes from uncultured Clostridia bacterium, assembly GCA_944380395.1. Classification (GTDB taxonomy): domain Bacteria; phylum Bacillota; class Clostridia; order Christensenellales; family UBA3700; genus Alloclostridium. The sequence goes on from CALWHM010000013.1 coordinate 17,500, forward strand.
CTATCATAAGCAGCACGCCGTGCTTGCGGCATACGGGTACGACTTTTTCGTAATCAAAAACGTCCATACCGGGATTTGCGACGGACTCGCCGTAAATAAGGCGGGTTTTGTCGTCAATGAGTTTTTCTATCTCTTCCGCGGAAGTTTCCGCGTCTATAAAGCGGCATTCTATGCCCAGCCTGCGCAAAGTGACGTTGAACAGGTTGAAAGTGCCGCCGTATATCTTGGCGTAGGAGATAATATTGTCCCCCGCGCTGCACACGTTGGTGACAGCCATCAAGATAGCGGACATACCCGATGAAGCGGATATAGCCGCCGCGCCGCCCTCCAAAGCGGCCACCTTTTTTTCCAGCGCGTCGCAAGTGGGATTGCCTAAGCGCGAATACATATATCCGGGATCTTTAAGATCGAATACCTGCGCCAGCTGTTCGGGCGTGTCGTAGGCAAAAGTGGTGCTTTGATACAGCGGCAGGACTCTGGGTCCGCCGTTTGAAGGGGTGTATCCTTCCTGTACGCATTTAGTGCCTTCTTTCATATTATCCTCCTTGGCGGCAGCGCCGCATTGTCATCGGGTGTTATATTGTTTTATTGCGCGCTCTATGTCGCGTTTGGCGTCGCGGTCGGCTATGGCGCGGCGCTTGTCGTGCCCTTCCTTACCTTTGGCAAGTCCCACTTCCACCTTTACAAGCCCTTTTTTGAAATAAGCCCTTGTGGGTACAACGGTATATCCCTTTGCTTCCGTCTTGCCGCGCAGCTTGTTTATCTCCGCCTTGTTGAGCAATAAAACGCGCGTGCGCTTTGCCTCCGTGTTGAAGTAGCTGCCCTTTTCGTAAGGCTTGATGTGGGCGTTCACCAAAAGCGCCTGTCCGCCGCGGAATATCACAAAGCTGTCGCGCAGACTGAAATGTCCGCCGCGTACGGATTTGACTTCCGCGCCCGTGAGCACTATGCCGGCTTCAAACGTTTCCTCGATAAAGTAATCGTGGAACGCCTTTTTATTATTATCTATTATTTTTATATCCATATATCAAAAAATCCTCCGTTTTGATACGGAGGATCTCTTCCTTTTATTTAGCCTTACGCCACAACGTTCAGGCTGTCCCATATCAAAAACAGTACGAAATACCCGATAGAGAACAGCAACATCAGCACACCGCATATCACCGTGCCGATTTTCAAGTTGCGGTCTTTGCTGCGCGGCTTTTTACCCACGTAAGTTTCCGTGGAACCGCCGCCTATTGCGGATATATTATCGTTGCTGCCCTTTTGCAGCAATACGAGCACTATGGTAGCAATACCCGACAGCGCCATTAATATCATAAAAATGGGCTGCAGATAATTCATTAACTGATAAAAAGTATCACTAGACATTAGCTATCCTCCGATATTGATTGCCATACTATATTAGCACAAAGGCGCGGTGTTTTCAAGCGTTTTGCACATAATTTTACCGCTCATTAAAAAATTAAAGGAGTATTTTACAAATTATATCCCGCCGTAACGCACTTGAATATGCATTCGGCTATCTCGTCGGCGTACTCGCGCGTGCGCAGAAGTTTCAGATCTTCCCCGTTGGAAATAAAGCCGCACTCCACTATAACGGACGGTATAGCGGAACATTTGGCAATAAAATAATCCCCCGCCAGCGCGGAGTATTCCCTGCCGCTGTATTTGGAATTTATGTATGTATTGAACACGCTTTGCAGCTTTGCGGCAAACGCCCCGCCCGTGCCGCTGTCACCGTAAAACACCTGCACTCCGCGGCGGTACGACTTTGTATATTTATTAACGTGAATGCTTATCACCGCGTTCGCTCCGGAAGACGCTATTATCTCCGCCCGCTTTTGCATATCTTCTTTTTTGTTCACACCCAAAGCGCCCTCGTCCTCACGGGTGAGAATAACGCGCACACCGCCCTCTTCCAACCGCCTTTTTACGCGCTTTGTGACGGCAAGGTTGATGTCCGCCTCCCTGTCCCCTTCGGAGGACACCACTCCGCCGTCAAAGCCGCCGTGCCCCGCGTCCAGCACCACCGTGACTTCCGGCACCACCGCCAGAGCCTGAGCCGCCGCTCCGCCCGCAGCCGCAAGCGCCGCAACGCCCAAAACCAAGGCAAACACCAAGGGTTTTATCCACTTTCCTGACACCGCAACTATTTTACGCATATATCCGTTTTTTTACCCTTCATTTCCCCAAAAAGCCGAGTTATCCCCAAAGTTTTCCCCATAAACATATATTTGTGTGGAAAACTTTTGCCATTCATCATTATACATTATTCTGAATAAATTCAAATTATGCGCCTATTTTTACGCCTGTTTCAACTTATATCTTGCGCCTTTTTTCGCCGCTTTTTTACTATCTTTTCTTCTTTACCGCTCTTCTTCCTGCGCAAACAGCTTGACCGCAAGCACGGTTGCGTCGTCCTTCAAACCGTTGTCCCGCGCCACGGCAAGCAGCATATCCGCCACGCGCTGAGGGTTTTCCGCCTGCAATTTGGTCAGCGCGTATTCCGCGCCGTGAACGGTGAGCGCGTCCGTTATCCCGTCGCTGACCATGACCAGCACGTCCCCGTCTTTGAGCGTCACCTGCCTGTAAACGGGCGTTATCTCATCCAATATACCCGCAGGCAGCGCTCCGCCCTCCACCGTTTTCACGGCGCCGCCGCTCAAAATAAAACTCTCCACCCCGCCCAGCTTGATAAACTCCGCCGCTCCCGCGTTCAAATCGAGCACGCAGGCGTCCAGCGCGCAAAATTTTTCTCCGCCGCGCAAGGTGAGAAATCTGTTGATAAGCGCGGGTATCGCACCCTTTTCAAAGCCGCACTTGCAATAGTTTTCCAACATTGTCAGGCAAGCCGCGCTCTCGGCTGCCGCCGCGCTGCCGCTGCCCATTCCGTCGCACAGACCGATAAGCGCCCTGCCGCCGTCCAAAGCCGCGGCGGAATACATATCCCCCGGTCTGTCGCTCCCCTCCTTGACCGCGCCCGCCGCTCCGAACGCGGCGGCGAACTTTTCACGCGGCGCATACGTGAGAGTGACCGCGCCGAGTTCGGGCGTGCACCTTATCCTTTTGACCGCGCCCGTCAGGCGCGACACGACTTTTTGCACAACGCTTTTTTCTTCATCGCCCTTGCGCAGCCGCAATATCACGCGCCTTTCCTCCCCTTCTCCCAGCACCGCCGCGCCCAGACATACCACGTTCTCATATCCCAGCGCGTCTATGATAGCGGAAGCCGTTTCCTCATCGTTCCCGCCCGATTTGCCCACTTTGGAAGCAAGCCTGCCCAGCACCATGCCCGTGGACCTCATCTGCTCTGCCGCCGCGGCGCCGCTTTGCAGGGCAAAGGCGCGTTTTGTTCGCATATTCAGCGCTTTTTGCGCGGACGCCGCGCACGCGTTCATCACCTTATCCAACCTGCCGCACTTGCTTATCACAAACACGGGAAAGTCGTCCGCGGCGATCTCCTTTCCGTTCATTTTCTTTTCCACCGCCTTTTTGAACATATCCCTTCCCGCTATATCCGGGCACTTGTCGCGCTCCGCACATTGAGCGCACACAGACGAAACCACGTCCGCGCAAGCCGCTTCCGTTTCGTCCAAACCCCCTCCGCCGTCCTCGAACTCCGCCGCCATGCCCATCATCAGCCGCGCGCAGCCGCCCAGCTTTTCAAACAGCTCCTCCCGCTCCTTTTCCACGGCATATTTGAGCGCATCCGATTTTTCGGGAAAGAGCGCTTTCGCCAGCCTTTTCTGCGCCTTGTCCGGTATAAACAGCACCGCAAGCATACCCACCGCGGCAAGACAGATGTTCAAAGTGTCAAACGGTTCAAACGCGCCCGTCACAAAACCGCACAGCAGATACACCCCTTCGCCCGCAAGCGCGGCGGGGAGTTTCCCCTGTCCGCGAAAACATTTTGCCGCCGCCCACACCGCCAAAGCCGCGCCGACCGCCGCCATATCGCGCATACATATGCCCGCGCCCAGCGAAAAAGCCGCGCATATCCCCGCCCCGGGCAGAACGGGAAAGGCGGACGAGAGCAGGCAAAGCGCGCTTATCACGGTAAAATAAGGTCTGTATCCCCACAACTCCAGCGAATGCACGCCCATACCGAAGGCGGCGAGTATAAGACATAAAGAGAGCAGTTCGTCATATGAAAAGCGAACGTTTTTGCGCACCGTCACGGCAAAACAACCGATACAGCAGGCGGCGCAGAATGCCGTGTTTATCACCAGCGACGTTACGCCCTGCACCACCACTCCCTTAACGAACAGCGCGGTGAAAAAGCGGGGAAGCATACTCAAAAACGCCGCGCCGACCGCGGCGGGCGCCTTTAACTTTAAGTCGAATTTGCGGCAAATGAGTTTTACCGCGCCGAACACGGCAAGCGCGCTTGCCCCGTCTATCAGAGAAAGCAGATCTCCGCAGGCGAGCGCGTTTCCGCCGAAGAACGCAAAAGAGAGCGCAAAGTAGTTTTTGCCGCAATATATGAGCGCGCAATAAAGACCTATGCCCAAGGGGACCATATCGGGTGCTGCCGCAGCCCTGCCGAGTATGTAAAACAAAACCAATGCCAGCAGCAGTTTGCCGACGGAATATCTGAATTTTCCTGCTTTCATGCCGCCATTATAACGCGGCGGCGCGTATATATAATGTATGATTTGGGCGAAAAACCGCGCTTTTTCGCAAGGATTGAAAGACGCAGCGTAAAAGCGCCGCAAACGCGGCGCTTTTATACGGTCAGTTTGATTTTTTCATATCGTTACTTTCTTGCTTTTTTCTCTTTTTCTCTTCGTCGCGCGCCTTTATCTTTTCACGCACTCTTTCACGATACGCGAGCAGTTTGTTTTCTATCTGCAAGAGTTTTTCGTCCAGCTTGGCGCCGTACTTTTTCTCAATGTGTCTGCCCGCAAACAGCGCTGCTATATTCACTGCCGTGCCCGCGACCGCCGCAAGCGCTATCCAGCCCGCGTCCGCCGTCCCCTCCAACGGTATCATACCCAAAAACGTTTCGTCAGGTCCGAACCAATCTCCTATCAGATAGTAGTCCGCATAAATGGCGGCTATCGCCACGGCGAACATAACGCCCGTCACTATTAAGCGGAATTTGTCGGGCGGCAGAGAGATCAATATCAGGCACATAAAGCCCGTGAAAGTGAGCGCCATACCCGTGACGGACACCACGTACGCTTCGTCCGCGGCGGCAAAAACGCCGTTCATTCCCAAAGGATAGATAATAGCCACCGCCGTTATGAGCGCAAGTGAGGCGGGCAGAGCCGCTTTCAGCACATTGCGCATAAAGTTGCCCTTGACGCGCCGCGCGTTGCCCTTTTGCATGGCAAACGCCAAGGAAGGCACGCCTATCACAAAGAACTCCAACAAAAGCAGCTGTTTTGTGCTGATGGGGTAGCTTATCGCGGGGTTTACAAATCCCGCTATCGCAAATGCGAGCGTGAGCACCATTATGGCGATGTTCTTCATTATATACAGCGCTGACACCTTTTCTATATTGCCGATGACCGACCTGCCCTCATTGACTATGGTGGGCAGCGTGCCGAAATTGTTATCCGTGAGTATTATGCGCGATATGTTGCGCGCGACTTCGTTGGCGGAGGCAAAGGAGATGGAGCAGTCGCTCTCGCGCAGAGCCTTCACGTCGTTCACGCCGTCGCCTACCATTCCCACCGTTCTGCCCTTTCTTTGCAGACAGCGCACTATATCCCGCTTTTGTTCGGGGGATACCCTGCCGAACACCACGCCTTCTTCCGCCTTTTCTTCAAGTTCCTTCTTGGAGAGTTCGCGGCAGTTGACCCATTTATCCGCATTGTACACGCCCGTTTTTGAAGCGATGTTGGACACGGTTTCGGGATCGTCCCCGGAGATTATCTTCACGTCCACGTCGTTTTTGTAGAACCACTCCAACGTGCTGCGCACGTCCGTCCTCAAACTGTCTTCCAAAATGAATATGTCCAGCGGCACGGTCTTTTCGGGGACTGCTTCGGATATAGGACCGTCGTATTCCGCCAAAAGCACGCTCCTTCTGCCCAAACGCGACTGCGCGGACAGATATTCCTTGGCTTCGTCGGAGAGCACCGTCACATACTCGGGCGCTCCCAAAAGATAGGACTTGCCGCCTTTGAGCGTTATTGCGCTGTACTTTCTTTGAGAAGAAAAGGAGAGCGCGTCCGAATATTCCAACACGTTTCCGCCCTCAAACTTCTTATCCAAAGCGCGGGCGGTGGACTTTTTGTCCTTGGTGGCTTCCGTGAACGTGCACATAAGGTCGCCAAGTTCCGCGTCGGAGGCTTTGAGCGTTTTTATGTCCACCACTTCCAAATCGCCGCTTGTTATCGTGCCCGTCTTGTCCAGCAGAAGCGTGTCCACGCGCGCCAGCATCTCCACGCTGTAAAGATCCTGAGGAAGCGCGGAATGCTTGGAAAGCCTGAGCACGGACACCGCAAGCGCCGTGGACATCATCACGAACATACCCACGGGGATCATACCTATAATACTTGAAGATACGGTGATTATCGTCTGCTTCCAGCTGTTCCAATCGTCCATCTGCGCCGCCAAACGCTCGGATATCGTCAGAATGACCGCCAGCACGGCGAGTATAACGGTGGCGACTTTTATAAAGTTGTTTATGGAATTGAATATGCGCGACTTGGGGCGCTCCACCTTGCGCGCCGCGCGGGCGATGCTTTCAATATAGCAATCCTTGCCCACCCTGTCCGCACGCGCCACGGCTTGACCTTCCATAACTATACTGCCGGCATAAATGCTCTCCCCGACCGTGCGCTTTACGGGAACGGATTCGCCCGTCAAAATGGACTCGTCCACCTCGACGTATCCCTCCGCTATGACGCTGTCCACGGGGACCTGCGCGCCCGCTTCGGCGATGTACACGTCGTCAAGCACCAGCTCTTTTGTGGAAATCTCCTTCTTTACTCCGTCGCGTATGACCGCGCAGGAAGATTCCACCGTCAAAGACAGCTTTTCCACAGACTGCTTTGCCTTTATCTCCTGCACGATGCCTATCACCATACTGATGATTATTATCGAAGAAGAAAGCGCATAGTCCGCCGCTCCTATGCAGATGAGCAACAGCATCAAAAACAGCGTTACGATATTGCAAAAGCTGAAAACGTTTTCAAAAATTATCCTAGGATAAGACTTCGCCCTGTTGATGGGTTTGATATTTACAAGATTTTCTTCTCCCCTTTGAGTAACCTGCGCGCCGCTCAATCCGACGCTTATTTCGGGAGAAAATCTTTCCGCGTTCTTATAATTGCGGCTGCCGTCATTTTTCTTATTGCGCGCACGCCGCAACCTGAGTTCAGAAAAACGTCCCATATCACCTCTCGACGCGTCCCCTACGCGCCCGTTAGTTTTTTCCTTTCCCGCTAAAATTATATAATGCGTAAAGTCTGAGTGTCAACAAAACCGCGCACTTTGTCGTTTTATTCGTAAATTTTAACGATTTCTTAGGGATTTATTCCTGAATGTTATCTTTTGCAAGCGAAAATTCGCATCCGCAATAATTCTGCCTGTACAGAGAATATCTGCGGCTTAACAAAATCGAATGCTTGTATCCTTCTTTTTTCTTGAAGTCGGACGGCAGAAATTCCACGCCCTCGCGCGCTTGGATTTCCCGCCCTATTTCATTGATAAGCGGCGCGTTTTTATGCGGACTCACCGTCAGCGTGGTGGCGAACATATCGCACCCCAATGTCTTAGCCGCCCGCGCGGCGGCGGTGAGGCGCAGTCTGAAACACTCCGTGCAGCGCGCTCCGCCCTCCTTTTCCCCTTCCAAGCCCTTTACGGCGGCAAGGAAAAGCGTGTGGTCGTAATCGCAGTCGCACACCTTTACCTGCGGATACGCCTCTTTTATAAAACGCATCTGTTCGCTTTTGCGCTTTTCGTACTCTTCAACGGGAAATATGTTGGGATTGAAATATAAAACCGTGACTTTCGCAAGCGGTGCAAGCACGCTCAAACAATGCGAAGAACACGGCGCGCAGCAACTGTGCAGCAGCAACGACGGCGGAGTTTGCGCCGCGCTCAGCCTTTCGAGCATAAGTTTATTGTAGTCCGGCTTCAAATTTTGCAATATCTGTCCACATCCATTACGAATATCGTGGCTCCGCCTATCGTTTCGTTCACGGGAGCCATGTTGCCCGTATAGTTAAGCCCGGGCATGGCGGTGGGAGGCACATATATGACCTTATTCCTCTTCCCCGCATGCGAACGGAGTATATCTATCACCTTTTCCACCTTCTCATCTTCCGTGCCGATGAGCAAAGTTACGTTCTTTTTTCTCAAAAACGCGCCCGTTGTGGCAAGCTTGGTGACCACAAAGCCGCTGTCGTTCAGCGCGTGCGTGGTGGTTTCTTCATCCTCCTTTCTCAGGATAGCCCATACCATTTTCATAATTTCCCTCCGATATGCGCCGAAAACAACTTGCCGCGCCTCAACTCTAACGAAACAAGCGCCCTCATCTTGCGCTCACGAATAATATTTTATCACATAACTTTTTGTTTTTCAAGCGGGAACTTTCCGCCCTCTTACATAAAAAACCGCAGGCAACGCCGCGCCGAAGAAAATTCGGCACGGAGCCTGCTTTTTGCGCCTGTCCTTATTGGAAAAGCAGATGCTTGGTTATCAATACCCAGATAACGTCCAGCCAGCCGATGATGATACCCGCAAACGTGACCACAAGGCAGACGATAAGCCTTATCACTCCCGGCTTTTTAATGAAAGTAGACCACCTGACCACAATCTCCGTTATCCAGTTGACTACCGGGATAAGAAGAAGTATCACCTGCACCAGGCGGCTTTGCTTATTAAACCACGTCATGGCATTTACCCCCTATTCAGATTTGCACATTTTTATTATATGTACCTGAATATATTATACTCTTTTCCGTGCGCGCGGTCAATATATGCAAAAAAATTTTACTTTGTTTATTATCTGCTTTATCCGTAATCGCCGTCCAAACGTTTGCTTATGGCGCGCGCTTGATGTATTATATCCGTATGAAGTATTACATAGTGGGCGCAGGCGAATTTGCGAAAGAAAAATTTTGTCCGGACAAAGACGACGTTGTCATAGCCGCGGACGCGGGCATACTGTACACCGGGAATAGAGCCGACTTTGCCATTGGCGATTGGGATTCGTTACACGGCTGTCCGAAAGATGTGGAAACTCTCACCCTTCCCGTTATGAAGGACTATACGGATACGGGGGAAGCGGTGGATTACGCGCTTAAAAGCGGAGCGCGGGAGATAGTGTTGTTCGGCGCGGGCGGCGGCAGGTTGGATCACAGCCTTGCCAATCTGCAATATTTGGCTTGGCTGGCGGAGCGCAAAATCGAAGCAAGTATGGTCTGCCCCGACTGCACGATTTACGCCATGGCGCAAGGCGGGCGCGACTTTTTCTGCACGGGCAAAACTTTATCCGTGATTCCTATGCGCGATAACGTGACGATAAGCATAAGCGGAGTGAGATACCCGCTTGATAAACGCGTCTTGCCCAAGGACAATCCCGGTTTGGGCGTGAGCAACGTGGTAACCGAGGAATGCGCGCACATCATAGTGCACGAAGGCGTTGTTTTGGTGATAGTAAATGATAAACTGTGCGATATTTGACCTGGACGGCACTATTTTGAATACGCTGGGAGATCTGCACGCCGCGGTCAACCACGCAATGCGCACGTTCGACAAGCCCGAGCATTCGCTGGATGAGGTGCGCCGAATGGTGGGAAACGGCGTAGCCAAACTTATAAGCCGCGCGCTGCCGAAAGACAGTCAAGACTTGTCCGCAGCCGCCCTAATATGCTTCAAAGAATATTACGAAAGCCACATATGCGTGCATACCCGCCCCTATGAAGGCATAGAGCAAATGCTGAAAACGCTGAAAGAGCGCGGAATAAAATGCGCGGTACTCACCAATAAGCACGACGGAGCCGCGCGTATGCTGGCTGATAAATTTTTCGCGGGTATGTTTGACATCGTGCACGGAGGCAGGGCGGAAGTTGCGCTCAAACCCGCCCCGGAAGGACTGCTTTTATTGTGCAGGGAGTTGGGCTCAAGCCCGGAAAACTGCGTTATGACGGGCGATTCTGCCGTAGATATTTTAACGGGCAAAGCCGCGGGCACACACACGGCGGGCGTAAGCTGGGGATTCAGAAGCCGCGACGAATTGCGCCTTGCCGGCGCGGAATATATAGCGGACACGGCTAAAAATCTTACCGAATTTTTGCTCTCACTTTAACGCTTACCGCCATACGAACATATATCGCGTTTTTATACAAACTCCGCCCGCAATATTGCGGGTGTTTTGCTCTTATGCGTAATTTTTTTTCGGCGCATATTGAAATACGCCTTGAAACGTAGTAAAATATAGTTGAATAAATGGCTGATGCCAAGGGAGAATATTATGAAAATTATCGTAGCGGGCGCAGGCGTAGGCGGTCTGCATGCGGCAAGACTGCTGGCGGAAGGCGGAGCAGACGTAACGGTGCTGGAACAGGCAAAGAGCGTGGAGCAAATGCGCTATTTGTGGCATGACGACGTATGCGCGGACGCGTTGAAGCAGGCGGGACTGCCCCTGCCCGAAGGAAGTTTCCCCAAAAAAGACTGGACTTTTATCGCCCCGAACGGTGCGGCGCGCGGTATGCACGAAGACAACCCCGATATGTCCGTTATGCGCAATAAGTTAAATGAAGAAATGGTGAACGCGGCGGTAAAAGCGGGCGCAAAAGTGATGTTCGGTATGAATGTTGCGTGCCCCGTGACATGCGACGGAGCGGTGGCGGGCGTTATTGCGGGCGGAAGGGAATTTACCGCGGATCTTGTAATAGACAGCTTGGGCGCAAATTCTCCGCTGAAAGACTTCCTGCCCTCCGCCATAAAAGTTACGGCTCACGCCCCTTATGAAGTTTTTCACGTATACCGCGCATTTTATAAGAAGAACGCCGACGCGCCGCCCGCGGAATACACAAACAAAGTATATATGAAGCATTTGGGCGAGGCGGGCATTTCGTGGGCGATACAAGACGAAAACACGGTGGACGTGCTTATCGGAAGAATAGGCGCCCTGCCCGACGGCACACTGCAAAACGCCCTCAAACATATAAAGAGCGAAAATCCCACGATAGGCTCAGAGATAGTTGCGGGCGGAGGCAGATATATAATTCCCGTGCGCTATCCCGCTCCGCGTATGGTGGCGGACGGATACGCGCTTATCGGGGACAGCGCATATATGACGATCCCCATGCTGGGAAGCGGCATAGCCTCCTCCCTTGCCGCGGCAAAAATGCTGTCCGACTGCGTTTTGAACGCTCTTAGGGCGGGTGCTAGCGATAAAAAAGCCGCAAGCATACAAAACCTGTGGAATTATGAAGTATCCTTCTTCCGCGCCTATGCCGACCATTGCGGCGTGGATATAATAAAGCGCGGCGTTTTGGGGCTGAAAGACAAAACGCTCAGCTTTATACTCACTTCAAAAGTGCTGGATAACGCTCAGATATGCGACTTGGCAAAGGGCAGGCTGCTCCGCCCGAGCATAAAAGACCTGATTCGAATGGCGGGTGCGGCGGGAATACGCGCCGTTTCCCTTCTGCCCGTAGCAATGCTTATCGCAAGGGCGCGCCTCACGGCGAAATTTGCCGCAAAAATACCCGAAAAATACGACGAATTAAAGGTAAATAAGTGGGTGGAAAAGCTGGAACGCAGATTTTAGCCGCCCAACGCCCGAATGTGCACGCATAAAAGCCGAAAAATTTACGCCGATAAAAGAGCGCGCGGTAATATACACAGTTTTTGAATGCAAATTTTAAGCTATATCCGCCGCGCTTTGCGCCTGTTCAGACCGGTTTGGTCACATCCACCCAGCCCAGGGCGCGGGAAAGATTGAAAAGTTCGTCCACGCTCAGGCGCACGGCGCTGTTACTGCTGCCCGCGGCGGGATAAATCACGTCAAACCGCTTTAACGATTCGTCCAGATAAACCGCAACTCCGTCCTTGGCGCAGAACGGGCACACGCCTCCCGGCTTAAATCCCGTGAGTTCTTCCACCATATCAAAGGGGATCATCTTGGCTTTTTGAGCAAACCGCGCCTTGAATTTACCGTTATCCACTTTCACATCCCCCGCCGCAACTATCAATAAAGCCCCTTCGTGCGTGAGAAAAGATATAGTCTTTGCTATGCGCGCCGCCTCGCAGCCCACCGCCTGAGCGGCAAGCTCCACAGTTGCGCTGGAAACCTCGAACTGCATTACCCTGTCCCCGTATCCGCTTTCCGCCAAGTATGCCTTGATAACGTCAAAATTCATCATATGTCCGACCTCTTTTGCCTATGAGTAATATTATTGTACCCAAAGCAAACTTTTATTGCAACAAAAAACCTCGCATTACTTAAAAGTGCACATAAAATACATATAAAATATTTATTTTAGCCATATCGGCGATATTTTTATTTCAAGATAATTCGACGCCAATTGTCGATTTTCGCGCACAGATATTTACGCCAGTGCGCATAAGTGCATAAAATATACATTTTATTTGCACACTGCCTTGACTCAATACATTATAATTTTTACCGCAACAATTTTATTATATATGTCAATAGTGCACAAAACATACAATAACCACAAAAGCCTTATGCGTTTTGAGCACATTGTGCGCAGAAATTATCGTATTATAAAATATTCATTATAAAGCTTGCAATTTTCGATAAGTTTGCCGCGCCTGCCTTTACAATTTCATTATACCGCGCAGTCTTTCCAAACAGCCGTTGCAAATAAGGCAGTCGTTTGCGGCGCGGTGCGCGCCCTCCACGGATATGCCGAAGTACTCCGCCACGGTAGTCTGCTTGTGATCGGGAAGTTGCGGAAGATACCTGCGCGCATAGCGCAGCACATCCACGTAATCGTTGGAAAGCGGCTTTCCCAAGTGCGCCATCAAGTTATCGTACAAAAAATTTATATCGAAATTCACGTTATATCCCACTATAACGTCGCCGCCAAGGAAGTCTGAAAAAGTACTCAGCGCCCACTCTATGTCCGCTCCTGCGTCAGCCATCTGCTGCGTTATCCCCGTAAGATTTGTTATAAACCACGATACGCGTCCCTTGGGCTTGACAAGGGTGGAAAACTTGTCCACCTCCGCACCGGAGCGGTATTTTATTGCGGATATTTCAATTATTTCGCTTACGGCAGATGAAAGACCCGTGGTTTCTATATCCACCACGGTGTAGTCGTTCGGAATATATTCCAGATGTTTTCCCTTGTCGCTTCTTATGTTCATAGCTATATTATAGCAGATAAACGCGTCAAAATGGGTACTTTTTGAAAATTTTTCCGTTTTTTTGCCGCCATTGACATAAGGAGCCGTTTGGACTATAATATCTTATGATATACGAATAACGACGATATTCGGAGGTGGAAAATGGAATATACGCAATTGGGCAGCAGCGGCATAAAAGTTTCGCGTCTTTGTTTGGGATGTATGAGCTTCGGCGATCCGGCAAGCAAAATGCACGCCTGGACTTTGGACCCCGACAAGAGCGAAGAAATTATAAAGCACGCTTTGGATCTGGGCATAAATTTTTTCGACACGGCAAACACTTATTCCGCCGGCACAAGCGAAGAATACTTGGGCAGAGCGATAAAGCGCAACGTCGCGCGCGACAAAGTGGTGTTGGCGTCAAAGGTCTACTTTAACGAAGGCAAGCTTTCCGCCGCGGCGATAGAACGCGAGATAGAGGGCAGCTTAAAGCGCCTGGGCACGGACTACCTGGACCTTTACATTATTCACCGCTTTGACTACGATACGCCCATAGAAGAAACCATGCTTGCTTTGCACAAATTGGTTAAGGCGGGCAAGGTGCGCGCTCTGGGCGCCTCCGCGATGTACGGCTATCAATTTTACAATATGCAGCTTGCCGCACGCGACAGAGGTTTGACGATGTTTAGTTCTATGCAAAACCATTACAATCCGCTTTACCGCGAAGACGAGCGCGAACTTATACCCATATGCAGGCAGATGAACGTGGCGCTCACTCCGTACAGTCCGCTTGCGGCGGGCAGATGTTCGCGTCCGAATTGGGAGGCGGACACGCTGCGCAGTAAGACGGATGAGGTTGCAATGCGCAAGTACGACTCCACGGAAGATATGGACAGGGCGATATCCGCGCGCATTGCCGAGCTTGCGCAAAAGCATTCCGCCACGATGACGCAGATAACGCTGGCGTGGCACTTTGCCAAAGGAGTGGCTTCTCCCGTCATAGGCGCGACCAAGACCAAATACCTCGACGACGCGGCGGGCGCTTTCAACGTCGCGCTTCCAAAAGAGGATGTGGAGTATATAGACGAACTGTATATACCGCATAAAATATCGGGCGCAAGATAAAATAAGCGTCCGACGAAAAACGCCTATTCGAAAAATTTTCCGAGAGGTTCTGCCTCTCGGATTTTTCTCATACGTTTTCCGCTTTCATCTGCGCCGAGTATACGTTTGAGCGCAGCTTTTAATTCGGCGGAATAGATTACATTAACACAAATTCCATTCTCACCGGATTATGGTCGGAGTAAGCAAAGCCGGTATCTATATTGCGCACAAGTTCCACGCTCACATTGTCCGAAACGATAAAGCCGTCAAGCACGGTGAGATAGTTCACGCCGGGCGTGTAGGGTATCTCCGCGGCGCGGCAGGTACCCGTGCCTTCCTTACTTGCGGCAATTGTGAAGTGCTCGGGCAGATTCTCATCGGTGAGCGGATACGCCCAAGCAGGCTGTTTTTGCGTTGAAGGGAAAGTGCCGAAGCTGTCTGCAAGTTCGTGGTTGAAGTCGCCTCCCACTATCACGTAATTGCCCTTGGCATACTCTTCCTCCATAACTCCGCATAGCATTTCCAACTGCCGGGCGCGTATGGTGCCGCCCTCGTCGTATGCGGACATATGACTGTTTATCAGCACAAGTTCCTTGCCGCCCTGCACGCTTATGCGGTTTACGGAAAAACATCTGTCCAAATCAAAGAACTTGGCAAAGCCCGTATCCACGGGATAACTGCGGCGCACGGAAGAGGTTATCTTCACCTTGGAAAAAGTGACTATACCCGCATTGTTCTTGCCGTGCGGGTCGTTGAACGGATATAAAAGATATGCCGTATGGAAGTTTTCCGCATAGGTCATATCTCCCTGCAACTGCGCGCGCAGAGCCTGCACCTGATCTATATGGTAACTTCTGTCACCGTCCGTATCCGCCTCCTGCACGAATACAAAGTCCGCGTTTTGCTCATTCAAAACGGATACGGCTCCGTCCGTGTTCTTCTGCACGTCCTGTTCTGAAAGCCCTTTGGAATATTTGCCTGTGACTTCCGTGCCGTCCTCCATCACTCCGCTGTCCATAAAGAACGAGTATTCCGGAGAATACGCTCCGAATCCTATATTATATGTGACTATGCTGTATCTTTCTCCCGTCATGGCTTGCGCCACCGTCTGACCCCCGTCAATTTGCAGCGTTTGATTGTCATCTATCCTGTAATACTGCACCGCAACATACACCACGTAACATATTGCCGCCGCAAGAAGCGCAATTATGACCGTCAAAAGCGTTATAGCCGTTATCTTAATAGCCTTTTTCATTATACTTACCCCGTGCGCAGCCGCGCTTTTTTCCATAGTACCATAAATTTGCGCATTTGGCAAGCCCCGCGGTCGATAACGGGGCGCACGCTGCCGCAATTTACGTAAATTATTTCGCACATTTATTTTTCGCTTAAATAAGTAATTTTTCCGTGTGTTTTAAGTTGACTTTTTCCGCCGTCGATACTATTATTTTACCGACTATGAAAACGCCTGATTTGGGAAGTAAGAACGTTTTGCGCACGTCGCTTAAATTGGCTGTGCCCGCCATGGTGGCGCAGTTTGTCAACGTGCTTTATTCCATAGTGGACAGGATATTCGTGGGCAATATGGCGGAAATAGGCGACTTGGCGCTGGCGGGCGTGGGCGTATGCGCGCCCGTGACCACTCTTATCACCTCATTTGCCTCACTTGTGGGCATAGGCGGCGCGCCCATTTTCGCAATGAGTATGGGGGAAGGCAGAAACGATAACGCGCGCAAAATACTTTCCAACGCCCTGCTTATGCTCATCATCATCGCAGCCTGCCTTACGGCTGTTATTCTTCCGCTATTAAAGCCGCTTTTGATGACCTTCGGCGCAAGTGAAAACACTTATCCGTTTGCAAGAGAGTATATGCTTGTATACGCAAGCGGGTGCGTTTTCGCCGTGCTCAGCGCGGGACTAAATCAGTTTATCACCGCGCAGGGCTATTCGGGCGTGGCGATGGCGACCGTGTGCATAGGCGCCGTGACAAACGTGGGACTTGACCCTCTTTTCATATTCACTTTTGATATGGGCGTGACGGGAGCCGCCGCGGCAACCGTGCTTTCGCAAGGTATATCAGCCGTTTTCGTGACGGTATTTTTACTTCTTCCCAAAACAAAAGTGCGCCTTTCTTTGGGCGGATACAGCGGAAAAACCATGCTGTGCATAGTGAAAATGGGGCTTTCCCCCTTCTTTATCACCGCAACGGACAGCGTGATAATAATAGTTTTGAACGCAGTGGTTCAAAAATACGGCGGCGCGGACGGAGATATGTGGGTGACGGTGGCAACCATAGTGCAGGCGTTCCTCACCCTGATAACCATGCCTATGCTGGGCATAACCACGGGTACACAGCCGGTGCTGAGCTATAATTACGGCGCGCGCAATTCCGCCCTTATCAAAAAGGCGGAAAAGATAATAGTGCTGATGTGTTTGAGCTTTACCACGGTTATGTTCGCGCTCTCCTGGGCGATAGAAAAGCCGTTCGTGTCCCTGTTCACAAACGATCCCGTGATAGCGCAGAACAGCATAGACGGCATACGCAAATATATGATAGGCATAATCCCCCTTGCCCTGCAATACGCCTTTGTGGACGGTCTTACCGCCCTGGGGCAGCCCAAATTCGCCTTCACTCTCTCCATAACGCGCAAGCTGGTGCTGCTGCTTTCGCTCACCTTCGCGCTGCCCGCGATATACGGCGTGAGCGCGGTATTCTACGCCGAGCCCGCGGCGGATATAGCAAGCGCATGCCTTTCCACGGCGACGTTCGCCCTTGTCATAAACAGGATATTGAAAAAACGCGAGCAAAGCGCGGATGACATCATATAAGCCGTTTGCAACTCAATCGCATTGCTTCGACGCCGCAATATATAACAAATTGTTATCTTTTCAAATAATATAGTAACATTTTGTTTTGCATATTTATGCATTTATGCAAATTTCGCAAAGTTTTTACATTTTATTGCCAACCAACTTTGGCTGTGATATAATATATGCCTGTAAAGAAAAAACACTTTTTCAAGAAGGAGTATAAAAATGAAAAAGAAGCTTATTCTGATTCTTGCCGTCGTGCTGATAGCAGTTTGCGCCTTTGTGGGCGTGACAGCTTGCGCGGACGACACCATTGTGGTCTATACCAACGCATACTTTGCGCCTTTTGAATACTTTGCCGATGCCGACACCATTGCCGGAGTAGACATCGACATCATGAATATGGTGGGCGAAAAGCTGGGACGCGATGTCAAATTCGAAAACGTGGATTTTGACGTTATCATACCCAATGTGCACAGCGGTTCTCTGTGCGACGTTGGCGCCGCCGGCATCACCATCACGGAAGAGCGCAAGGCGCAGGTCGACTTTTCCACGCCTTATTACACTTCCGTGCAATATGTGGTCTACACTGATAACAGCGGCATCACCACTTCCACTGTAGACGGACAGGAAGTCATCTTCTGGTCGCAGCTTGCCGGCAAGCAGGTGGGCGTGCAGCGCGACACCACCGGGCACATCTATGTGGACGGTGAGATCAGCGGCGACGGTTTTGACGGCGTGCTGAAAGACACCGGCGCCAAGTGCAATCCCTTTGATGATGTGACCGTTGCCATTACCGCCATGACAAGCGGCAGCGAAACTGCCGACGTAGTGGTCATCGACCAGTTGCCCGCGCTCTATTATGTGAACGCGAACAGCGCCGTTAAGTGCGCGCCGCTCTACTATGACGGAACCGCGGACAGCGACCCTGTTGCCACAGAAGAAGAGTATGCCATCTGCGTAACCCCCGGTCAAACAGAGCTTTTGGAAGCCATCAACGCCGTGCTTAATGATCTGATCAATGACGTGGACGATAACGGCGACAACGGCATAGACCGACTGGTTGCCAAGCACTTCGGACTTGATGCGTAACATTTGTCTCGCATTAACGCACTGAACACCTGCGGCAGGGGTAATTTTTATCCCTGCCGAATCTTATCTTGAGGGCATTGCAATGGAAGGACCTTCCGCATTTGAAAAATTCTTTTCCGACATAGGCAGGGTGTTTTCCGAGTACAACGATTTTTTGTTGACGGGACTGCAAAACACACTGATAATTTCCGTGGGCGCCGCCGTTTTGGGCTTGGTACTTGGCGTGATCGTTGCGATAATCAAAATTGCCGCGGTCAACAATAAAAAGCTGCGCATACCGGAAGCCATCTGCAACATTTATGTGGGCGTTATTCGCGGCACACCGGTGGCGCTGCAGCTTTTTATCATGGCGTTTGTGATCCTGGCGATCAGAAATTTTCCCATCGTGATCACCGCCATTCTGACCTTTGGCATCAATTCAGGCGCCTATGTGGCGGAAAACCTGCGCGCCGGCATACAATCGGTGGATCCCGGTCAGACGGAAGCGGGACGCTCTCTGGGTCTATCCGGCTCTACTACCATGGCAAACGTGGTGCTGCCGCAGGCAGTCAAAAACGTGATCCCCGCAATCGGCAACGAGCTGATCGCCCTGATCAAGGAAACTTCCATCGTCAGCATGATAAGCATCATTGACTTGACCAACGCGGCAAAGCTCATCGGCAGCGGCAATAATATGGCAACATATCTGGTGCCCATGTTGGTGGCGGCGCTGTTCTATCTGGCGATCGTTTATATCCTCACCTTTTTCCTTCATATGATAGAAAAAAAGCTGCGCGAGAGCGAACAACACATTTCGGATAAAAAGATCGCCAAAGTAAAGGCGAAAACGGAGCGCAAACTGGCGCGCATAAACAGCGCTTACGAAAAAGCCGTTAGCAAACGCAAGGAGGCAGCGTGATGGAAAAAGACAAAGCGAAAATGCCGGCAGCCGACGCCGCGCAAGCCGATGTTTTTGAAAACATAATAGACAGTGTCGAAGCCGTGCAGGACGCCGCCACGGAAAACAACTCCGTCCTTATTCAAGATGCGGAGGAGGTCGGCGCTGAAGAAGCGCACGCGAACACCGAAGCGCAGGAAGAAACCGCTCCCGCACAAGCGAAAGAAGCGCATCGACCCGACTGCGACGACGTTTTGATAAGCATTACCGATCTGCACAAAAGTTTTGGCAAAAACGAAGTACTGCGCGGCGTTACCACACAAGTGAAAAAGGGCGAGAAAGTGGTGATAATCGGACCTTCCGGCAGCGGCAAGTCTACCCTGCTGCGCTGTTTGAACATGATGGAAACGCCCACCTCCGGCACGATCATCTTTGACGGCACACCGCTCGATCCTAAGCATTCTTCCATCAACCTGCACCGCCGTAGTATGGGCATGGTCTTCCAGCACTTCAACCTGTTCAACAACCTCACCGTTGTGGAAAACATCATGCTGGCGCCCGTCAAAACGGGCATTGCTGACATGAAAAAACTGCGCAAAAAAGCTCTTTTCCTTAAATTGCGCAAATTGTTCGACAAGAACTGCACGGAAGAGATCCCTACTTACCCTTCCAAGGCGGAAATACGCAAAAAAGCGCTGGACAACGCCTTAGCGCTTCTGGAAAGGATAGGACTTTCTGATAAAGCCACCGCTTACCCTTCCACCCTCTCGGGCGGACAAAAACAGCGCATTGCCATTGTGCGTGCCCTGGCAATGCATCCGCGTGTAATGCTGTTCGATGAGCCTACTTCCGCCCTCGACCCCGAAATGGTGGGCGAGGTTTTGGAAGTCATCAAGGAACTGGCGGAAGGCGGTATGACAATGGTGATAGTCACGCACGAAATAGGTTTTGCCCGCGAAGTGGCAACGCGCGTGCTGTTCATAGACGAGGGCGTGATAAAAGAGGACGCTCCGCCCAAAGAACTGTTCACGAATCCGAAGGACGCAAGGCTGAAAGAATTTTTGTCCAAAGTGCTCTGATACGAAAAGCAAAGGGCGGAAGCAGCAACGCTTCCGCCCTTTTTATTTTAACCGTAAAACCCTCAATAAGCGCGCTTATCTTTGCGCCGTGTACAGCACAAATCCGAGCAAAAAGTAAAATGCGTCGTCCTGAAAGCGCTCTTCCAAATCGTCATAGACGGAATCATACCATTCCGCATCGGCTTTTAAGCGCCTGTCGTCCGGATACTTTTCAAGCAGCTGTTTCAAATCCGCGCCTATAAACGAAAAGTATGTATCGAACAGAGCGCTGCGCTCATCACTGTCCATTCCCACTGTGGAAAGCCCCAGCCGCTCCTGCGTGACGTGTTTGAATCCCGCCCTGTACAGAAGCGTATATATCTGTCTGCCGCTCTTTCTGTAACCCGCCAGCTCTTCACGCCCGCATATCTCTATTGCCTTGGCAAAATCGCCGTTTTCGTCGGGGTAAGCCATATTATACCCGTCGTCTATATCCTTTACTATAACAGTGCCGTCCTTAGCGAGCACGGCGCGCAGTTTTTTGAGCAGCTTATAAGGCGTTTTCAAATGAAGCAATATCATGCTCAGATTTATCACGTTGAACGCCTTTATGCCGTGGCTGTCCATTATCTCTTGCAAATCGTCGCCGAAAGAATCCGCCTCAGCGTCCAACCGGTAAAACTCTATCTTTCCCTCTTGCCCGTATGTATCGTTGGAATATCTTACGGCTTTTTCGTCGAACTCTATCCCTATCAGTTTTTCCAAATTTTCACTTGCGCCCAGCCTGTCCATAACAAATTCGCCCGTATTCGTGCCTATGTCCAATACGACCAGCTTTTCGTATTTTTCTTTTACTTTGTCATAGGCGGGCGCGTCAAAGCCGCGCATAAGTTTTTGCTGTGTATTCAGTCTGCGCCTTTCCGTTCTGTTGTCGTAAGTGAAGTACTTGTTCTCCTCCCTCACGTCCTTTTCCGCATGCGTCTTTTTCCCTCCGCCGGCACTCACGTTTACACACATTGACAAAAGGCGGTCTATTGACGCCTGAAAATACTCCCTGCTCATCTGCACGGCGTTGTAAAGGTGCAATCCTTTCAACGTTTCGGGAAGATCGGACGGCCACTCAAAGCCCTTCATCATAAGCGGAACGATATTCTTACGCTTGGATATGGCGTACTCTATTTCTATGCGCAGCCAATCGTCCTCGTTTTTGCACCTGTCCAATGAATTTGGGGGCAGGACCAAAAGAAAATTGGAGCTGTCGTCTATCGCGCCGAAAAGTTTAACGTTGAACTTGCCCGAACGCAGCTCTTCCAAGTCGAAAAACACATTCAAGCCCATGTCTTGAAGGCGGTCGTACAGCAGTCTTGCCATTTCAAATCCGCCGTCGCGCCTGTAACTTATAAAAATATCGTACATATTTTTCCCCTTGCCGTATAATCGCCGTCGGGAATTTTCCTTCGACAGATAAAGTATAGCACAGAAAACGCCGCGGCGCAACATCTAGTTGACGTTTTTGAGTTTAAGGCGATACTCCTGCTCCGTGAGCACTAATTTTTTTACGCATTCCTTGGCGCTTTCGTCCGCTTGCGAATACTTGGACAAAAGCCCCGCAAGCCGTTCCAAAGCCGCGTCGCAAGAGCCAATCATCATCTGCGCCACGCGCGCGTTGTCCGCACGGGAAGAAAGGCGCATATCCGTCACGGCGCGCGCCAGCTTTTTAACGGCTCCGCTCACGCGCTTGCTCTTTCTGCCGCGCGCGGCAAGAAGCAAGTCTATCTCTTCTTCCGCGGCACGATGTTTATCCTTATATTCGGAAAGAAGCGCCAAAAGTTTGGGATCGGTCGCGTATCGCTGGGCGGCGCTTATGCCGTTCACGCCCATCTGCGCGCCCAAAGAACATTTTTGCAAAAGTTTTTCCGTACAGTCTTTCATAATTTCACCGGTGCAAATTATTGCCGCTTATGAAAAATAAATACGGATTATTGTCCGAAATTTTAAATATTTAAAATTATACGACTATTGGTTTTGCGGCGGCTGTTTTTTCTTATCGGAATGTTTATCCCGAGGCGTTTTGATTCGGCGGTAAAGCGAAGTGTTCTGCGCCTTATCCTTTAATTTGGAGTATGCGCTCTTATTTTCTTCCGCACTCCCCGCGCCGACCGCGTCTTTCGGCACATCGGTTGCCGCGGCTTGCGAAGAAGCGCCCTTGCCGATATAACTTTTCGCCTTATTGCCCGCGGCTTTTACAAGGGATTCTCCCTCCTGCGCGCCCAGCTTTTCGCGAACGGTTTTTTTGAGTTTTCGCGCTATGACGAACAGGATTATCCGCCATATGACTTCCGTTATGGTCATTGCCAGCGCGACTGCCGCCACCGCCAAGGCAAGAATATCCATAAGTCCCGCCGCGGAACCTGCGCCCACGATGACCGCCGCGGACGTTGCCACGGACAAGACCTTGTTTACCACCTTTTTGGCTATCTTCAACGACTTTTTGCCGGCTTTGTATTGCTTTTTATGCTTCTTCTCCGCGCCTGCCGCCAAAAATATCGCATATAAAATTATTTGCAGAGCCAAAAACACCGTGACCACGATGTTTGCCGCCGTCCAGCCGTCGCGGTAAATCTTGTATGCGTCAAGCCCTATATAGAATAAAAAGGAAATAAGACTGTAAATTACGGACGCCGCAAAAAATATGCGCGACGCCTTGCCGCGTGGTTTTTCCGCTTTTTCCCGAGCAGTATTCTCCATATGTCCCCCTATCGGAAGCGTTTGTTATCGTTAAATAAAAGTTCTGTCACGCAAGCAAAACGCCCCGCGCCGCATTGCGGCGCGTTGCGCTGCCTTTTAACGGACCCCTTCTCAGAACAAATTCAAGCCTTCGCTTTCACCCAAAGAGATGGCAAACGCCACGGCGTTGCCCTTCTTCTTGGCAAACTTGCTGTCCTTGCCGCCGAGCGCTTCGTACATATCCTTAGCCACGGATGAATCGGTAAAAGCGACCACTACGACCGTGTCTATCAACTTGGTAGCCGTGAACGCGTACTTGATGGAAGATTCGCCTTCCAGCTCCACGCCCGCTTCCTTGGCGGCGTCCTTAAAGTAATCCGCCACTTCTTCCACGTCTATATCGGCGCAGATGTACCCTTCGCCGTCATAGGTCTTCTTCAAACTGTCCACGGAGGGAGTGCATGCCGCAAATGCGCAGACGCATACGATGACAAGTGCGACGGCTATTGCCGAAACAAAAAGTCTTTTCTTCATTTTTCACATCTCCTGTATTAAGATAGCTTTCGCTTCATATATAAATTGTATCGCTTACGACTTGAAAAGTCAAGAGATGATAGACAATTGTCTATAAATATTCCCGTCTGCGAAAAGACAAAGCCCGAATTTTACTTCGGGCTTCAGATCACTTTCTTTCTTCGATGGGTATATATTTTTGATGTTCGCTCACCGCCTTGTACGCGGGACGGATTATCTTGCCGCCGCCCACAAGCTCTTCTATCCTGTGCGCGGACCAGCCCGCTATGCGCGCGATCGCAAACAGCGGCGTGAACAGCTTTCTGTCCAACCCCAGCATACTGTAAATAAGTCCCGAATAAAAGTCCACGTTCGGGCTTACGCCCTTGTATATCCTGCGCTTTTCCGCTATGAGTTCTCCCGCTATTTCCGCCACGCGGCTGTGCAGCGCAAACTCTTCCGAAAGTCCTTTTTCCTCCGCCAAATTCTTTGCGCAGTCCTTCAAAATGTTGCACCTGGGATCGGACAGCGAATACACCGCGTGCCCCATACCGTAGATAAGTCCCGATTTGTCGAACGCCTCCTTATTGAGAATGGCGTTCAAACAGTCGCGTATGCTGCCGTCCGAGAAGTCCTTTAATGCGGTGTGCAGATAGTCGAACATCTCCACCACCTTTACGTTGGCTCCGCCGTGCTTGGGACCTTTCAGCGAGCCGAGCGAAGCGGCGACGGAAGAATACGTATCCGTGCCCGAAGAGGTCACAACGTGTGTTGTGAAAGTGGAATTGTTCCCGCCGCCGTGCTCCGCGTGCAAAACAAGGCAGGTATCCAGCACGCGCGCTTCCAGCGGCGTAAACGTCTTGTCTTCTCTCAGCATATAAAGAAGGTTTTCCGCGGCTGACAGACTGCCGTCCGGCTTATGTATGAACAAAGAGCTGTCCGTGTGGTAATAGTTATACGCGTTTTGGCTGTACACCGCAAGCAGGGGGAAGCGCGCTATAAGCTGCACGCATTGCCTGAGCGTATTCCCGGGCGTCGTCCTGTCCGGGCGCTTGTCATACGAATAAAGGCTGAGCACGCACCGCGCCAGCATATTCATCATATCCGCGGAAGGATTTTTCATTATGATGTCGCGCACGAAGTTGGGCGGAAGCGGGCGGTAATCGCACAGCATCTCATTAAAGTTCTCAAGCTCCTCTGCGGTGGGCAGCGTACCGAAAAGCAGAAGATACGCCGTTTCTTCAAAGCCGAACCTGCCGCGCTTGACAAGCCCGTCCACAAGATCGTAAATGTTCACTCCGCGATAGAAAAGCTCACCTTCGCAGGGCGTTTTGTTGCCGTTTTTATCCACCTTGAAGGCGTTTATTTCGGAAATTTCCGTCAGACCGCACACAACGCCGTTTCCGTTTAGGTCGCGCAAGCCGCGCTTTACGTCATACTTTTCGTAAAGCTTGGGATTTATCACGCTCTCCCGCGCGCTCAATTTGGAAAGGCGCGTTATCTCCGCGCTGTGCTTTTTCTCCAAAGACTCCTGATACTCTTTATAATCCATCATTCACCTTTCTAAATTATTTGAACTTTGCAAAAATAATTTGTTTACCAAGTTCACCATAATGCCAAGGCGGCATAAACTCGCGCTGAATCTCCGCATCTTGATAATTTTACCACATTTAAAACCGCCTGTCAACCCGTAATTTTACGAATCGACATATACGCCGTATTTTCTGAAAACTTTTACATACGAGCATAGCAACACGAGAAAAATTGCGCCATTTTGATAATTAAAAGTTATTAAATTTGCTTTTGCTTTTTCCGCAAAAATGCTTTTTACCGCCCTGCTCTGCGAATTTCGGCGCGCCGCCTTGTATCGCACATCTCAAAAAAACCAATGTACGCTTCAAAAATGATTTTTGAATTAAATCGGAATGTTTTACTCGTTTTTATTGACATATGTCTGTTTTATACGATAAAATTTATTAGAAGCGAATAAAAAAACTTTGTATCGTTTCAAATTTTAAGGGGGTCATATGGCTGTTACCATTAAAGATTTGGCGCGGGAAACGGGACTCACCGCCGCCACCATAAGCGCATATTTCAACGGCGCGAGCGTGCGCCCTTACAACAGGGAGAAGATAGAGCGCGCAATAGACAAGCTGGGCTACATACGCAACGACTATGCCCGCGCCCTGCGCACTCACCGTTCAATGACGATAGGAGTGCTCATTCCCGAACTTTCCAATATGTTTTTCACCGGATTGGTCACGGAAATAGAAGAGGCCTTGCGCTTAAAGCGTTACGGGCTTATCATATGCGACTGCCGCTCTGATCCCTCCCGCGAACGCGAGGCGGTCAAATTTCTGCAATCCAAAACGGTGGACGGAATAATAGTCATGCCCGCCACGGACAGCGCGTCTTCTTTGATGTCCGCGGTGGATAAGCGGCTTCCCGTAGTTGCGCTGGACAACTATACGGAGAGCCGGAGCATTTCGCACGTGGTGGTGAACAATCGCAACGCGGCAAAACAGGCGACGGAGCAAATGCTTGCGCAAGGGCATAGAAAAATAGCCGTTATACACGGCGATGAGAAGCTGTTCACTTCGCGCGAAAGACTGGCGGGATGCAGGAACGCCGCCGCGCAGGCGGACGGCGTTTTGATTGCCGAACAGGGCGGCAACAGCGTTCGCGGCGGCTACGAGGCGGCAAAGAAAGCGCTTTGCGAACATCCCGACCTTCAAGGGCTGTTTGCCACCAATTACGAAATGTCCATAGGCGCCGCCGTGGCGTTGAAGGAATGCGGAAAGCAGATAGACGAAAACTTCGCCTTTACGGGGTTCGATTGCGCTAAAATACTGCCCGTACTCTGCCCCGGAATGCATATGGTATTGCAACCCGCGCATGAGCTGGGCGCCGTTGCTGCGGAAACTCTGCTTGCGATGATAGACGGCGGACCCGTGCGAAACATAATATTGAACTGCCGCATAATATGAACGCGACTTTTTACGATTTTTTGGAAAAACAAGAACGCGAAGACGCACTTGCCGCGGCAAGCGAAACTCTTGCTTCTAAAAATATGGAAGCGGAATTCAAAGAAGGCGCGGAACTTGTCGATATGATACGCGCGACCGCTTTTTTCGCCTCCGAAGGCGACTTGTCCGCCCCGTTTATCCCCACGCGCCGCAGTGACAAATTCTATATGAAAAAGCACACTCTTTCTCAGCGTCCCTATCTGCATACGCACGATTTTTACGAACTGATTTTCGTCATAGAAGGGGTGTGCCGCCAAAACCGCGAAGCAGCCTTACTGTTGCACAAAGGCGAAGCCTGTCTTATCGCCCCGGGCACTCCACACAAAATAGAAAAGTGTTCCGCAAGCGACATTATATTGAAAGCGGTGATCCCGTCCGCGCTTTTCAGCCGCGTCTGTCCGCAGCCCGTGGAAAACGTAAAGATATTTCCGCGCTTTCCCGCGCCGCCGGTCATACGGCTGTTTTGCGAAAGCTGTTCTGACAATTTTTATAAAACGCAGGCGGAAGAAGCGCTCCTCAAACTGATATTCATAGATATGCTGCGCGCAAACCTTTCTTTTCCTCTGTTGGACGAATATCTGAACGCAAACCTGAAAACGGCGTCGCTGGAAGATTTCGCCCGCTATTCGGGATATTCCGTATCGCACGCCTCGCGCCTTGTCAAAAAGCGGACGGGAAAAAGCTTTTCTCAACTGCTCGACGAAGCGCGCATAGACCGCGCCTGCGCCCTGCTTTCCGACGGACATACCGCGCTTTACGCGGGCGCGGAAACGGGCTTTACCACTCCCGCCGGCTTCCACCGTTGCTTTCTCCGCGTCAAAGGTATTACCCCTGCCGGATACGCCCGTTCCGTAAAGCGATAAAAATATAATTTTACAGCATATAAATATAATTATTCCGCCGCTGTTTCTGATATAATATAATTAATAAACATATTTGCACGAGGGGCGGAAAATGGACGCGGAAAAAATCACTCCTGTAAAAATCAATGAGGCTCAGGCTATAAGCTATGCCGGACAAATAGCGCGCGAAATGGGCTGCAAGGTGCGCAAAAGCAAGTTTTTGGGCGGCGGCTCGTTCGGGCGCGCGGTCAAAATAACTACGGACAGCGAAAGTTTCGTGGTAAAACTGCTGCTCGCTCCCGGCATGATGGAAAAGGAAACGTTCGACCTGCGCCTTCTGGCGGAAAACTGCCCCGTTCCCATGCCGAAAGTGCTGTATAAACGCGCCTCTTCCCCCGACATTCCCGCGGACGGCTACGCCATGTCGCTCATTCCCGGAAAAAGCGCCCTTTTATCCCCTTTTCTATATCTGTCCGGCAAGGCAGGCAGAATGAGTTTTGCGGACGAAGTAACTTCCGCATTGCACGCAATCCACACCTGCACAAACGGCAAATTCGGCGACACTATGGCGCCGGATTCTTCAAGCTGGACAGAACTCTACAAGCCGTTTGCTCTTGATATATTGAAAAAGACGGATAAAGCGGTGGAAAACGGCGAACTATCCGCCGAAATTCTACGCGCGGCGCAGGCGGCATGGGAGAAATTCGACGATATATTCTGCGAAGAACCCGCGCGCGCCTGCCTTATCCACGGCGACCTGAATACCGCCAATATAATGGTGCAACGCGGACGTGTTTCCGGCTTTATCGACCCGCTGAACAGTATGTTTGCCGACCCCGAATACGACCTTTTTCAATTTGACAACCTCACGGGCAAACGCTTTTTCCTCTCCGATACCTATATCAAAAAGTACGGAGCGAGTAAAAACGTGCGCGTAAAGCTCGCCTTTTACGGACTTTTCAACGAGATATACTGCTATTTCAAAGCGGGCACGCTCATTCCCTTTATCATGAATCCGCTCGTGGAAAATATGCATAAGCAACTCGAAAAATTATGAGATCTTTCGGCGCGTTTTTAACAAGCGGACTTATCCGGCTTATAACCTTCCCTACGCGCCTTGCCTGCGCATCTCTTTCGGCAAAGATAACCGCAAAACCTCAAAAATACGCTCCGCCGAAAGATATGCGTTTCAAACGCTTTACTCTGTCTGAGCCCTCCGTATTTGCGGAAGCGCTCCGTCCGGAAAATTTTCACGGCTATATACTGCATTTTCACGGCGGCGGCAGAACCGCGCCGCTCAATAACTTCTACCGCAAAACAGCCGCGCGCCTTGCCCGCTTCACCGGCGCCGCAGTGATAAGCGTGGACTACCCCACGGGCGATTACTTCTACCCCGTAATGCACGATTATTGCTTTTCCGCTTACCGCGCCTTTACCGACTTATTCCCGATAGCGCAAACAATTCTTGTCGGCGACAGTTACGGCGCGAATCTTGCGCTCTCGTGTATGCTGCGCGCCCGCGACGCTTCCCTGCCGCTGCCCGCCGCCTGCGTTCTTATCTCACCGTTTGCCGATATGTCTGCTTCGGGAGATTCCTACTTTGAAAACCGCCGCCGCGACCCCGTTTACGGTCTGACGATTTTCCAAAGCGACAAACAGGCGGAAAAACTGCGCCGCATACCCGCCTACTGCGGAAATACTCCGCTTAAAACGCCGTATCTTTCCCCCTGCTTCGGCGACTTCACCGCATTTCCTCCCCTTCTTATACAGACGGGCGGCGCGGAAACGTCCGCTTCCGACGCGCTTGCCGTCGCCTCCGCCGCCCAAACGGCGAATATCCCCTGCCGCCTGCACATCTTCAAAGATAT
This sequence comes from uncultured Clostridia bacterium, assembly GCA_944380395.1. Lineage (GTDB taxonomy): Bacteria > Bacillota > Clostridia > Christensenellales > UBA3700 > Alloclostridium. The sequence continues at coordinate 46,702 of CALWHM010000013.1, forward strand.
GTGGCACGATTTTCAATATGTTGCGCCGTTTTTGAAAGAAAGCAAGCAAGCTTGGGCGGAAATAGCCGACTTTTGCCGCAAAATGCTTCTCCCCGCCGCGATAAACGCACCGTTAAATATCGCTGCGAACAAATAAAACCCTTACCGAATTAAATATCCGCCACTTTTTAATAAATTCTTCTTTTAATTGTTGCCAAAACCAAAATTTTGTGCTAATATATTCAAGTAAGTGTGCCGGTGTGGTGAAATTGGCAGACGCGACGGACTCAAAATCCGTTGGTAGCGATACCGTGCCGGTTCGAGTCCGGCCACCGGCACCAGACAAGAATAATACGAACCAAGACGACAAGTCGCGGTTCGTATTATTTTTTGCAAGAGATTATTTCGGCATCATTGTCCGCTTGAATCAGCACCTCTGAATTTGCGCTTTTTCGGTCGGCTTAGGTTAGCATAGTTCCTCGCGGACGTCAACGGCCGCAAAATCGTCGCTTAAAACATCCATAGAAAGACTTTGAGAGCCGAGTAAGATTTGTTTTCCTTACTCGGTTCTTTTTTGTTTGTAAGCTGTTTTGCGAGCCTATAACGCAACGATTTTGGCTTTGTTCCGTTGACTTCCGCAGGCTCGCTATTTAGTGCACTGATATTTATCGTCCTATGCACCTTCGCCTCTTGCCGAAAAAGGCAAATCAATTCGGAGGTGTAACTCAAAATGGAAATGTTGGTAACAAAGTTCTCAAAAGGAAAGTACCGTAACGAAGGCGAAGTATTCGCCGAACCTATCTCTGCCGAAAACGTTAAACTTATGGGCGAGATGATCGCATTGCAGGCGCTCCGTACCGTAAAGAAATTTGATATGAAAGTTGCAGACAGACTGTATATCGGCCTCATCAAAGACCTACACCATATGGGTGAGATAGATTATATCATATCGGACGGATACGATGTGGCGCAAACCGCTATTTGCTTCTTGTATCAATTCGCCGGCAGAAAGGCAACCGAGATTTGCGGGAAAGACAGACGAGGCAAAGAGATTTCCATTAAACTTGCGTGTTATCGTGAGGCGGACAGATTCATCGATAGCTTGCGCAACCGCTCCGACAGACACGGCGCAATCGAATACATAGATTTTACGGATTACAAAGCATTGCCTATGGATCCCGTCAACTGCTTTGAACAGGAACAGACGGATTACGCGAAATACGATGAACTTGTAGGAGCGCTGCAGTTATCCGCCTTGGAACTCGCCATTCTGAACTGCTATATGAACGGCATGAGACAAGCCGAAGTATGCGCCGAACTCGGCATCGGCAGAGGCACGATAAACCACCGCAAAGCAAGCATCCGCCGGAGATATTACGGATCTTTACGGCGCACTATAATATAACTTACAACTCCATACAAACATAAAAGTCGTAGTCATAACGATTACGGCTTTTCACTTAATAACTCATTTTAGTAATTTTTATTATATCCATGTTTTTCCGACTGCAAAATCTTTTTCCAAAACACTTCTCTGGAACGTATGTACTCATCATCTATTTTAGCATTATAATTCTCAATTATCGAATATTGAAAATTTTGTTTTATATAGTCAAAACCTTTAGAATCCACAATCTTTTTCAGCTCAATATTGCCGCCGTGTCCGTTACTTACATAGCTTTCCCACCTTGCAAGCAACATTTTACTATCAGCCGTTGCAGATCCAACGTAAAGACGTCCGTTTGACTTATCGGTGATGAGATAAACCGCTTTTTGATGTTCCAATGCATTTACCCAGTCTGCGGGGCGTCGTTTGACGATTCCCTCTAATTCATAAAAAGATAAGCATACCTGATCATAACCCGGGAAGTGAGAGCCATTATAAAGATCCGGTAAAACTTCTTTTACGGTAATATCTTTTAAGCGGCTGCGCAATTTGAACACATAGCGGCTGTAAGTCTGCTTTTTCTTATAGCAGATAATCAATCTGCCAAAAAAAGGGCGATATTTTTCAAGGATCTCATAGCTCGCTCTTTGCCCGAACGGGACATCCAAAATCTTTGCCGCAGATACAAACAGCCACTCGTCTCCGCCTTTCTTGACAAAGCTAAACACAAGATCGTTCGGATAGAAATTGCGTTGTTTTGTTCCGTACCAGCCCCAATAGGAGCATTTCGTTTATCCCTCAATGCGATTTTGCAGTTCTGTAGCGAGCCAGCGATCGAGAAACCATTCTCCGCCGCGCCCCGCAGTAATATTGAGCTCAATGCGGCTGCTGTTCAGTTCGTCGTCCTT
>CALWHM010000014.1 GCA_944380395.1 uncultured Clostridia bacterium
TGCGAAAATCTTATCGAAAATCTCTATGCGACAAGCAAGCATATGATAAAACGCGAGAGCATTAGCTCCCGCGTTTTTCCATCTTTTTCGCCTAATATATTGACATTGCCATTATTTTCGGCTATAATTTAAGGGCAAATATGCGGAGGCGGCGATATGAGGACATTTAATTACTCGGCACTTAAAGGCGTAAAGTGGGATTCGGATATCCTTGGGCTTATCGCGGCGATTTACAAAGAGGCGGGCAAGCAGGAAATGTGCTTGAAGCAGTCTCCGGAGAAATTGGATAAATTGATAGAGATAGCCAAGGTCCAAAGCACCGAAGCGTCCAACGCGATAGAGGGCATTTTGACCACAAGCACGCGTATCAGGCAGTTGGTCGAAGAAAGGACGACGCCGAGGAACCGCGACGAGCAGGAGATAGCCGGCTACCGCGACGCGCTCAACATAATACACGAAAACTTCGACGCCATTCCCGTCACGCGCAACTACATCTTGCAATTGCACAAGGTGCTTTACTCGCATATGAGCAATCCGATGGCGGGCAAAACCAAGAACGTGCAAAATTATATAAGCGCTTCTTATACGGACGGACGCTCGGAGATATTGTTCACGCCGCTTGCGCCGTTTGAAACGCCCGAGGCGCTGGACAGGATATGCGAAGAATACGCAAGGGTGACGGGAAATGCGGAAGCGGAGCCGCTGATAGTCATTCCCGTATTTATCCACGATTTTCTTTGCATTCATCCGTTCAATGACGGCAACGGCAGAATGAGCAGACTTCTTACTGCATTGCTTTTGTATCAAAACGGCTTTTACGTGGGGAGATATATCTCTTTGGAGGCAAAGATAGCCAAGAATAAAGAGCTATATTACGACGCGTTGCGCAGGTCGCAAAACGGTTGGCACGTGGGAGAAGAAGACCCCGTTCCGTTCATCAAATATCTGCTGGGCACCATTCTTGCGGCATACAGAGATTTTGACGACCGCTTTGCGCTTGTTGAGACCAAGCTGTCCGCGGAAGAGACGGTGAGGCGCGCGACATTGCAAAAGATAGGGCGCTTCAAAAAGCAGGATATCCGCGAGATGTGCCCTTCGCTCAGCATTAGTTCTGTCGAGGGCGCGCTTCGCAAATTGGTCGCGGCGGGCGAACTCAAAAGAGAGGGCGTGGGCAAGAGTATTTGCTATTATCGGTTAAAATAGCTGTGAACGCAGCCGGAAATTTCACTTTACAACTTTGATCAATTTGAGCATAATTATGTCGTGCGCTTTTCGGCGTCAATTTCTTGTATGTTTTCTTATATGTTTTCTTGTATGATTTTTGTATATGCAAAGCTTTGCGCAATAAAAAAGCCCGCTGTTTTAAGCGGGCGGGTATTTCGATGATATTGCGGCTGCGGGGTTATTCGTCTATATCTTCCGTGACCACTTTTTTCACTTTTTTGGTGGGACGGATGATAAGCAGCAATATGAGCAGCACCACCAAAACGGCGGGGGCGATGAACATAGGCAGGCTTACCGTAAAGGTGAGTCCCAGAGTAAGGTATGTGTTGCACAGGTAGCTGTACATCCACGCGAACGCCGCGGCAAAGCCGGTGAGCAGAATCGCGCTTATCGTGGTCAGTTCGTTGCGGGCTTTCCATTGGCGTTTGCGCCATCTGTCGCCCACCACATAGGTTTTGGAAGCCATTATACAGCCCATTATCAAAGTGGCGAATATCATTGCCGCCGCCACGCCCAGCGGCACCAGCCAAAGCTGCAGATCGAATTGGGCGGGGATGTTCGCGGTGAATATTCCCGAAGCCACAAGCTGACCCACGCTCATAGATACGGTGGCTCCGCTCTCCAAGGTGGCGGTAAGGGGGTTGGTGAGGGAAAGGCTGAACGCGGAGATAAACGCCACGTCCATAAGCATATATCTGAGCAGACCTTTTCCTATAAACTTGTTGGGGTAGGCGGCGTAACGCACCACGCCCACTATTATCATTCCCGCAAACGCAGCGCCGAACAGCATATAAAGGAATATGCCCGGCTCACCCACCGCGCCCAGCTGCAGCATAAGCAGGGCGAGGATCGTGAACATACTCAAAAGAGGGAAGGCGATGTGCAAACTCTTGCCGTTGCGGCAGAATATGAGGATAAACAAGCCCTTTAACACGAGTATGGCAAGGGAGAGAACGGCAAGCCCGATGGGCAGGACCGCGCCCACGCCCAGCACGGTAAGACCGAAAGTCACGTAAACTTGCACGGTGTCTACGGGTGTGGACTCTTCCGCCTGTTCGCCCTCCTGAGGAGGAGTTTCTTCCACGGGGACGGAAAGCTTGTTTGTGGCGCGCTTTAAGTTGAGGAACGCGTTTGCCAAAACATACTTTGCGTAATTTATCTCCGTATGCTTTTCCATAGCCTCTTCCAGGGCGTCGCGCACGGCGGAAGTGTTTGACATATCCACGCCCGCGGCGCTCAGTTCCCCGTAGATCAATTCGTCCGCGGCGGAAGTGTAGTTGATAAGTTCTTGGTCGCTCATACCGAACACGGTGAAAGCCGTGCCCATTTGCAGCATATTCTGACTTACCTTGGCTTGGGAGTTATCGCTTAAAGTGTAAATGCCGAAAGTGGCGTTGGAAAACACGCACACGGCGATGAGCGCGACGCATACGAGCAGCACAAGCACGTTGCCCACGATGTGATACTTGCTCTCAAATGCGGCAAAAGCCCCGGGGGCGCGTTTGCGCTCCTTTTTGGCGGGCTTTACCGTATCTTCTTCCTGCAAAGCAAGCACTTCTTCGTCACTCATCGTTTTTCCTCACATACAGTATCCGTATCATAGATACGAAGATATTATATCACTATTTTAAGGTCAAGTCAAAAAAAATACGCGCATGCGCCGTTATTTTACATTAAATACAAATTTTCGCTATTTTATATGCCTGAGCATGCCCGCGGGCACATAGAAAAGTTTGCCGCAAAATTCGTCCGGAGAAGTTATTCTCACGCTTGCGCGCTTGGTGACGCGCACTATTTCGCCTTCAAAGTAAGTATACATATGCTCGAAACACACCTTGTCGCCGACGTAAAACACATCTCCGTTTGCGTTTTTCAAAGAATTGCGCAGCTTTTCCGCGGTTTGCGCGTCCTCCCGCGACTTGTACAGCATACGCAGCGGAACGTAAAATACCGTGCCTGCAAACTCGCCTTCTTCGGTAACTTTGACGGTGGCGCGCTTTGTTATCCCAGTGATAAGCCCCTCCAAAATATGCCCCTCGTGCAAAAAATACGCCTTGTCCCCGTCCATAAAGCCGGAATGCTCCTGCGCGTTTTCGGGGGCGTTTTCAGGAGCGTCAGCCATTTGCAGCATATCCTTGGGCACGTAAAACTTTGCGCAGAAATATTTCCCCCGATCGGATACCTTCACGCTTACGCGCTTGTTTACGCTTATGACAACGCCGTGCAAGACCTCTCCCGAATGGTTGAAGCGCACCTTGTCGCCGGGTGAAAAGGCGGCGCCTTGAGTGTTGCGCACGCTGTTTTTCTTGGTGGGCAGGGTATGTCCCACCGCATTTGAGGGGTCGTGCCCGAAATATGTCGCAGCCAGCGCCTTAAAACGCTTGCCGTGCGAAGTTTTGCCGTACTTTACCCGCTCGATAAAGTGGGTGAGTTCGTGTTCAAAGACCAAAAGCATCGCGTCCAAAGTGTTTTCCACGCGAAAGCCGTCTATATTTGCGGAGGGGATATGCGCGCGCTGCATACGGAGAAAGGGGTAGGGATTGATGTCCAGATAATACGCGCCCTTTCTTTCGCGGAACATTCCCGTCCAAGTGGCGTTCGTGCCGCCGAAATAGCGCACGGTGACTTCTTTAAGCTCGTTCAGCACGCTCACGTTTTCCGCGTATAACCTGAACAACAGGATAAGGTCGCTGTTGTAGCACGTGACAAGCCCGTCCTTGGTCCAGCCCGCGCATTTGCTCAAAAATTCGCTTTTGATCTTCTCCCTGTCCATATAAAATTTTTTCACCCCTGCCTTACTTTTTTTATAAATCGAAAGAAATTTTTCCGCCCCTGCCCGCGATTTTTGCGGAGGGCTTCAGACTTTGTCAAAGTCGTATCCGTACTTGTTCAAATCCACAACGCCGTTCTGCACAACAACGCCTTCTTCTTCCAAAAGTTTTTGCTGAGCCTGCAAACCGCCGAAGGCGAAGGCGCCCGCAAGTTTTCCCTCCCTGTTCACCACGCGGTGGCAGGGGATAACGCCCGGCTTGGGATTTGAGTGCAGGGCGTAGCCCACCTGCCGCGCCATTCTCGGCGCGCCCACAGCCCGCGCCAGCTGCCCGTAAGTGACCACTTTGCCGCGCGGCACGGTGAGCAGAACTTCATACACGCTTGCAAAAAAGCCGCTCTTCATATTTTATTTTCCCGCGTTGCCGTACTTCATCTTCAAGCGCAGCTCGCGGCTCAAAACCACCTTTCTCAGCCTTATGCTCTTGGGAGTGACTTCCACAAGTTCGTCGGGACCGATAAATTCCAGGCATTGCTCCAAGCTCATCACGGAGGGAGGGGTGAGGCGCAGCGCGTCTTCACTGCCCGCCGCGCGGTTGTTGGTCAGCTGTTTTTTCTTGCACACGTTGACCACAAGGTCGTCCTCACGTGAGTTTTCGCCCACTATCTCTCCGCCGTAAACGGGCACGCCCGCGCCCAAGAACAGCGTGGCGCGTTCCTGCGCGTTGAACAGTCCGTAAGCGGTAGTCACGCCGTCTTCCCACGCCACAAGGGAACCGCGCGCGCGTTCGCGTATTTCGCCGCGATAGGGAGCGTAGCATTCAAATGTGTGAGTCATCACGCCGAACCCGCGGGTGTCCGTAAGCATTTCGCTGCGGTAGCCGATAAGGCAGCGCGAGGGAATGGTAAATTCAAGGCGCGTACCGCCGCGCTCGTCGGGGTACATCTCTTTGAGTTCGCCCTTGCGCGCGCCCACCTTGTTCATAACTACTCCCACGTATTCGGCGGGGACTTCCACCACAAGCCGTTCTATGGGTTCGCACTTTTCCCCGTCTATCTCCTTTATTATCACTTCGGGGCGGCTGACTTGAAATTCAAAGCCTTCGCGGCGCATTGTTTCTATCAGTACGGAAAGGTGCAGTTCGCCTCTGCCGTACACTTTGAAGCAGTCGGGAGTTTCCGTCTCCTCCACGCGCATGCTCACGTTCGTCTGCACTTCCTTAAACAGTCTTGCCCTCAAATGGCGGCTGGTGAGGAACTTGCCCTCCTTGCCGGCAAAGGGGGAATCGTTCACCATAAAGAGCATTGACAAAGTGGGCTCGTCTATCTTTACAAAGGGCAGGGGGTCGGGCATATTGTATGTGCAGATGGTGTCGCCTATCCCCAGCGTTTCGGGACCGTTCACGGCGATGATGTCGCCCACGGTGGCTTCCTCCGCTTCCGCGCGCTTCAAGCCCTCGAATTGATAAAGGCGGAGTATGCGCTCGGTGGTGGCGGAGCCGTCCGTATGGCATACGGTGGAGGGCTGCCCCTTGTTTATCTTGCCGCGCACCACGCGCGCTATGCCTATCTTGCCCACATAGTCGTCATAGTCAAGGTTGCAAATTATCGCCTGCAAGCCTTCCCCGGGTTCGCCCACGGGGCAGGGGATATCCTTTAACACGGTGTCCAAAAGCGGGGACATATCCGTGCCCGGCTTGGAAGGGTCCAAGGAAGCCCAGCCCTGCTTGGCACTGGCGTAAACGGTGGTGAAGTCTATCTGGTCGTCGTTTGCGCCCAGCTCTATGAAAAGGTCTATCACCTGGTCTATCACGCGGTTGACGTCTCCGCCGCGGTCGATTTTGTTTATCACCACGACGGGCTTTTTGTTCAAGCCCAACGCTTTTTTCAATACGTAACGCGTCTGCGGCATGCAGCCTTCCACCGCGTCTATGAGCAGAAGAACGCCGTCCACCATTGACAAGATGCGCTCTACCTCTCCGCCGAAGTCCGCGTGACCGGGAGTGTCTATAATGTTTATCTTCACGCCCTTGTAGTGCAGGGCGGTGTTCTTTGCCAAAATGGTTATGCCGCGCTCGCGTTCCAGATCGCCGCTGTCCATCACTCTTTCTTCCACGTGTTCGTTTTCGCGGAATATCTTGTTTTGCTTCAAAAGCTGATCGACCAGCGTGGTCTTGCCGTGGTCGACGTGAGCGATTATCGCTATGTTTCTTACGTCCTTTCTTTCCATATATATACCCTAAAAAATTTGATTACGAATTTAAGTCCACTATCACGGAATACAGCTTGCCGTTCTCCGCGTTCGCGTAGCAATAAGTGCCTTTGTAGCGCAAAGAGCCGGGATTGATAAAGGTAACGCCGCCTTCTTGCGTGATGAGCGCGCGGTGAGTGTGCCCGAACAGCACGTAATCCGCGCCCTCCTGCTTTGCGCGGGCAAGCAGTTTTTCAAGGCGGGTGCGCACGTTGTATAAGTCGCCGTGCGTCAAAAGCATTTTTGCGCCGTCTATCGCAACTATCTGCTCTTTTTCTCCGCTTGCGTCGTTATTGCCGCGCACGGCTATGACTTTGCCGCCGTAACTGCGCTTTAAGGACAGAATGTCCGCCTCTCCGTCGCCCAAATGCAGGATATAGTCCGCCTCGTCCATTGCGTTCAGCACGCGCGCGGGCATACCGCTCATTCCCATATTGTGGGTATCGGAGATTATCACCAGCGTTTTCACAGCTTTTCCTCCAGAGCGCGCAGCGCCCTGCCGCGGTGGGATACGGAATTTTTCTCCCGCTCGCTTGCCTGCGCGAACGTCTTGCCCAGCTCCGTGGAGAAGAACACGGGGTCGTACCCGAAGCCGCCGCTTCCCAGCTTTTCTTCGGTGATGTATCCGTAAGTGCTGCCCTCCGCCGTAAGTTCTCTGCCGCCCGGGAACACCAGCGCCACGGCGCAGGAAAAGTGCGCCGTCCTGTCGAATACGCCGCCCTCTGCGGCTTTGCGCAGATTTTTCAATAATAGGGCGATGTTGTCCTCTCCGTCGCCGCCGCTGTACCGCGCGGAATATACCCCCGGCGCGCCGCCCAGCGCGTCCACGCACAGCCCCGAATCGTCGGAGAGCGCGGGCAGGGAAGTCAGACGGCATATCTCGCGCGCCTTGATAAGCGCGTTTTCCGTGAAAGTGGCGCCGTTTTCTTCCGGATCCGCCGTCACGCCCGCCTGTTCAAGGGTGAGGGTTTCGCCCAGCTTCGCGCCCAAAATCTCACGTATTTCCTTGACCTTGTGCTTGTTGTTCGTAGCCAGAACGACTTTCATTCTTCCTCCTCCTTGCGCACTATCTCGTATTCCGCCCGCCCCGCGCGCTTTGTCACCTGCCGAGCAAATTCGTCGTATTGTTCGCGTTTTATGCGTATCATCTCCCCCTTCACCGCGGCTTCCGCCTGCTCGCCTTGCGCGGGCAGACAGGCGGCGTAATACATCGCCAAAGCCGTGCGCCCTTCGTCGGAGCGCATTTTCAATATGGTTTCATAGGGTATCTTCTTCACGAAAGGTCCCAAATTCACATAGAGCGCGCTCTTGCCGAAAGTGTATCCCGACCCCCATACGAAGCCGGCAAGCGCCGCCGCGGCAAGCGGAAGCACCACGCACGCGGTGATATCCAGCGGATGGTTGTAAGAAGTCAGCCCCGCCGCGTCCGCAAGGCGCAGAACGTTGACAATAAACGCCGCAAGCATTATAATAACGATAAGCGCCGCGAGCACGTGATATATCGGATGCAAGATATAAATATACCGTTTTTTCACGAGAGATATTATAACAAAACGCGCGCGAGATGACAAGGATTTACGGGTGGTTTATGCTGTTTGGAAGAATAGACGAGGCTGCGGAAGCGAAAATAAAGGCTTATCTTGCCAAAACTCTTTATTGCGGAAGCGAGTTTTCCGTACTCTATCGCAAGGGCTGGTCCTTTTACGATTACAAACATATGCAGGCGGCGTTTTGTAACGGAGCGATATATATCCGCTTTATTCCGCAAGGCGGATTCGAGGGGTGCAGAGGATACATATATCTGCCGCCTTTGTGTGAATTGAGCAATGTTAGGGCGGCATTCAATGCGTTAAATAGTATGTCGCAAAAGAAGGCGGCTGCGCTTGCGTTATGGCTCTGCCGCAGGAATACATAGACAATATCGACCTTGACGGAACGGTTTTGGAAGGAAGCAATCCCGATTACGAAGAGTATATCTATCTGCCCGAAGATCTTATTGAGCTGCGGGGTAAGAAATTCCACGCCAAGCGCAACCACGTAACTCGGTTTGTAAACTTATATGAAAACAGATACGTCTTTCGCTCGTATGAGCCAAGGGACAGGCAGGGGCTTTTGGATCTGTACGCCAAGTGGAGCGAGGGCAAGGAGGATGACGGCACTTTGATAGACGAATTCCGTCTGCTGTCTTTGGGACTGCAAATGGCGGAAAGGGGCGAAGCTTATGCCGACGTTATGGAGATTGACGGGAAGATAGTGGGGTTTTCCTTAGGAGAAACGCTTGCGTCGGGAGTGGCTGTGGTACATATCGAAAAGGGAGAGATAGAGTACGACGGCATATATCCGGCGATAAATCAAATGTTCTCCAAAAAGCATTTTGCAAACGTGAAGTTTGTAAACAGGCAGGAAGATATGGGGTTGGCCGGGCTGAGGAGATCCAAGCGCTCATATAATCCCGTAAAAATGGTGAAAAAGTACGTGGTGCGTATAGGCGCTTACGGCGGCGCATATGGGACTTTATAAGAAATTGCGAAAATATATCACGGGCAGGCGCATGGCGTGGCCGCCCGAGTACCGCGAGGGGGCGGCGCTTGAAGAGATAAACTTGCGCGATCCGTTTATCGTGAGGTATGACGGAGGCTATCTTTTGACGGGTACGATATATCGGTTCAATTACAGCGATTCGGGAATGTGCGTGTGCTGGAAAAGTGAGGACTTGCGGAGTTGGCGCGGTCCGTTTACGCTTATAGACGGGAAAAATTCCGTGTATTCGGACTTTTGGGCACCCGAGATACATAAAATCGGAAACAAGTATTTTCTGCTTATAACTTTAAGACCGAAGGGCGGGAAGCGGGGCGTTTATATGTTCGTATCCGAAAGGGCGGACGGGGATTACAAGCCCGCCGCGCGCCTTACTCCGACGGGGCAAAATTGTTTGGACGGCACGTTTTTTATAAGGGGTGAGAAGGTGTATTTCGCCTACTGCCGCGAGTATACGGACGTAAAGGACGGGCAGATACTTTGCAGCGTGTTTGACGCAAACGAGCTTAATATAAGCTGCGCGGATTCGGACGATATGCCGTGTATCGCGCGCGAGGGAAAATTGTTGTTCAAAGGCAGTGATAATGCGTTCAGACCCGCCCTAACAAGGCAAAAAGTGACGGACGGACCTTTTTACATAGAGGACAAAGGAGCGCTTTACCTGCTGTGGTCCACGCATATTGCGGGCGGGAATTACGTCCTGCTTGCGGCAAGGAGCGCGGACGGGGAGCCGGACGGGGAATTTATTCAGGCGGGAGTTATCTATGAAAAGGACGGCGGGCACGCCATGGCGTTTACCGACGGGCAGGGAAAAAGGCGGTTGGTGCTGCATACGCCCAACGTCCGCACGATATTCGGCGGAGCGTTCGAGCACGCCGTGATACTTGATTTCGACAAAATTTTCATAAGGGAAAATTGAAAGGGCAAATCGTTTGCCACTTCGCGCGTTTTATATTATAATATCTGTGAGTAAAATATTTTACCGCCCGGTGCCAAAAAGCGCTGTCTAACGGCGTTAAGCGCCCGCGCGGATTCGGAGGACATAATGAATAACGCTGTAACAGCCGCTGCCGCGGGAGCATATGTGCTTGACGGCAAGCCGATTGACGCAAAGACTTTGGCGGCGCAGGGCATATCCGCCGCGCAGCTGGACAACGCATACAAGGGCACTATGGCTTACGCCGTGCTGAGCGCGCACAACACCCTTCCCGTAACGGAAAAGGGCGCTCCGCTCAAAATAAAATTCGACGCGATGGCTTCCCACGACATAACTTACGTGGGCATAATACAGAACGCGAAGGCAAGCGGGCTGGAAAAATTCCCTCTGCCTTACGTGCTGACCAACTGCCACAACTCTCTTTGCGCGGTGGGCGGCACGATAAACGAGGACGACCACGTGTTCGGTCTGTCCGCGGCAAAGCGTTACGGCGGCATTTTCGTGCCCCCTCATCAGGCGGTCATACACACTTATATGCGCGAAGAGATGAGCGGCTGCGGCAGAATGATTCTGGGCAGCGATTCTCACACCCGTTACGGCGCGCTGGGCACCATGGCGGTGGGCGAAGGCGGACCCGAGCTTGTCAAGCAGCTGCTGGGCAGGACGTACGACATAAATTATCCCGACGTGGTGGCGGTCATATTGAAGGGCAAGCCCGCCAAGGGCGTGGGACCGCAGGACGTGGCGCTTTCTTTGATAGGCAAAGTGTTCCCCGGTGGCTTTGTGAAGAATAAGGTGCTGGAATTTATAGGAGAGGGCGTGAAAAATCTGCCCATAGAATACCGCAACGGTATAGACGTGATGACCACGGAGACCACCTGTCTTTCCAGCATATGGACGACGGACGACGACGAGGTGAAGAATTATTACGCCGTGCGCGGCAGGTTGAGCGATTATCGCGCGATAACCCCCGAAAAGCTGGCGTATTACGACGCGGTGGTGGAGATAGACCTTGCAAAGGTGCGCCCCGTCATCGCAATGCCTTTCCACCCGGCTAACACTTACGATCTGCAAGAGGTGATAGACAATCCCCAAGACGTGATGCACGAAGCGGAAGTCAAAGCCAACGAACTGCTTAAAGGCAAGGGCAAACTCGATTTGCTCTCCAAGGTCAAAGGCGGCAAGATATATGTGGAGCAGGGCATAATAGCGGGCTGCGCGGGCGGCACTTACGACAATATAACAGAGGCGGCAAGCATATTGAAAGGCAAGGATATCGGCACGGGCAAGTTCACTTTGAGCGTGTATCCTTCCTCCACCCCCATATATGCCGACCTTATGAAGAAGGGCGCGCTTACGGACATAATAGAGGCGGGCGCGATAGTAAAGACCGCGTTCTGCGGACCTTGCTTCGGCGCGGGCGACGTGCCGGCAAACGGAGCGCTTTCCGTGCGCCACACCACGCGCAACTTCGAATCGCGCGAAGGCTCCAAGCCGGGCGCGGGTCAGATGGCGGGCGTAGCGCTGATGGACAGCAGGAGCATTGCCGCCACCGCGGCGAACGGGGGCGTGCTCACCTCCGCATACGGGCTGGATTACGATAACGGCGTGCCGCCCTTTGAATACGATAAGAAGATATACGAACGCAGGGTGTATAACGGCTGGAACAAGCCGATGGGTACGCCGCTGGAATACGGTCCCAACATCAAGGACTGGCCGGAGATGAAGCCGCTTGCGGACAACGCGATTTTCAAGGTGGCGGCTGCCATCTACGATCCCGTGACCACCACGGACGAACTTATTCCCTCCGGCGAAACTTCCAGCTACCGCTCCAACCCGTTGGGGCTTGCTGAGTTTGCGCTCTCACGCAAGGTGCCCGAATACGTGGGCAGGGCAAAGGCGGTGAAAGCCGACGGAGAGAAGGCGGAAGAGCAAGGGCTTTTCGGCGAATACGCGCAGGCGGTCAAGGCAAGCGGACTTACCCTTAAAGGCGGAGTGCAGATAGGCAGCGCGGTGTTTGCGATAAAGCCGGGCGACGGCAGCGCGCGCGAACAGGCGGCAAGCTGTCAAAGGGTGCTGGGCGGCGCGTGCAACATCGCGCGCGAGTACGCCACCAAGCGCTACCGCTCCAATCTGATAAATTGGGGTATGATACCCTTTATCTCCCAAGCGGACTTTGAAGCGGGGGATATAGTGATAGTGCCGAACGTGGCGGCGGGCATTGAGGCGGACAGGCGCGAATTTGCCGCCAAACTGATAAGGAACGGCGAAAGCAGCGACATCACGCTCAGGCTGGACGCGCTCACTCCCGACGAGAAGGAGATAATATTGAGCGGCAGTCTTATCAATTACTACAAACGTGGGTAAAATAAGCAAGGCGCAGGCAAGGGCGGCAGCTCGGGCGGCTCAGGCGAAAATGAGCGGGGAAGAGCGGGCGCGCGCGGACGGGAGCATATGCGAATATGTATGCGCGCTGAGCGAAAGTCTGGGCGCGCAAAGCGTGTGCATATATTCCCCTCTGCCCGACGAAGCGGACGTGAGCGGGGCGGCGGCGCGCCTTATCGAAAGCGGCGTAAGCGTTTATATGCCCGTAATGCGCGGCGGCGACATAAAGCTTGTGAAGGCGGGCGCCAAGACGAAATTCCGCGCGGGCGACTACGGCATAAGCGAACCGGTGGGAGAGGAGCTCGACCCCGAAGCGGTGAGGATAGATTTGTGCATAACTCCGCTTGTCGCGTTTACGTCGGGAGGCGGCAGAGTGGGCAGAGGAAAGGGCTGTTACGATAGGTTTTTCGCGCTCTGTCCGTGCATAAAGGCGGGCGCGGCGTATGCGTGCAGGTATGTCGCGGACGTGCAAACGCAAAGCCACGACGTGCCGATGGACATAATGATAACGGAAAACGGAGTGATAAAAGCGGAGGATTTGAAGTGAGGATCTCGGCGGGGATATTGAAAGGCAGGAACGTGCTCGCCCCGGAAGGCAGGGACGTGCGCCCCACAAGCGCCAAGGTGAGGGAGAGCATTTTCGATACCTTGCAGGGCGAAGTGGAAGGGTGCAGATTTTTGGATCTGTTCGCGGGCAGCGGCGCCGTGGGGATAGAGGCTTACAGCCGCGGCGCGGGTGAAGTGTATTTTTGCGAAAGAAACCGCGACGTGCTCCCGCTGTTAAAGCAGAACGTCACGCTGTTGAAGGGCGCGGGAAGGGTGTTTGAAGGGGACGCTTTCGCGCTTTTGGAAAGACTGCCGGGCGGCTTTGACATCATATTTGCGGATCCGCCGTATAAGGACGACTGTCTGGAAAGACTGTGCGCGGTGATAGAAAGAAGAAAACTTTTGAATAAAGACGGAGTGCTGGTCTACGAACACTCTTCCGACGTTGACGCGGTCATACCTAAGGGGTATAGGGCGGTGAAGATAAAGCAATACGGCAGCGCCTGCGTGGAATATATAAAGAAGGGGAGCATATGCGCCGTTACAGGCTCTTTCGACCCTATGACAAGGGGACATCTGGAAGTGGTCAGGCGGGCGTCGCGGGAGTTCGACAGCGTAGTGGTGCTCATTGCCGTTAACGATAAAAAGCCTTCCGCTTTTCCCTTGGAGGTGAGGAAGGAGATAGCCCTAGCCGCCGTTGCGGACCTTCCCAACGTGAGCGTGGACATATGCGAAGGGTATGTGTACAAGTATTGCGTAAAGAGGGGCATATTCACCGTGGTGCGCGGACTGCGCAGCGAAAAAGAGCGGGAATATGAGGAGTATATGGCGGCTTACAACAGGAAAAAAGGCGGAATAAACACTATAATTCTGCCCGTGCCGGGAATGGAGGACGTAAGTTCCACCGCTTTGAGGGAAGCTCTCAAACGGGGAGATACGGCAGAGTTTGAAAGATTGTGCGCGCCGGGAACGGCGGATATAATAAAGAAAAAATTCGGCGAAACCGCCGCAGGAGGGAATTATGACTGAAGTGGAAAGACTGCTCGACTGTTTGGAAGAAGAGATACGTTCGGGCAAGAAAGCCGTGTTTGCAGGCTCCGGACTCAAACAGGTGGACGAATTCAAATGCCTGGAGTATATCAATCAGATAAGAAATATGCTGCCGTCCACGCTGTCCGAAGCGCGCGTGGTGCTGCAGGATAAAAACGACATTTTGGAAAACGCGCGCGGCACCGCCAATTCCATTATAGCGGAAGCCCAGCAGCAGGCGCGCAGAATGGTGGACGAGCACGCCGTTGTGGCGGAAGCCAACCGCGTGGCGGAGGGCATACGCAATGAGGCGATAAGCTACGCGGACAGGGTGGTGAACGACACTTATCAATATCTGTGCTCTATGACGGACGACGCCTATGTCAAGCTGAACGAGGCGGTTCAGGCGGTGATAAACACAAGGCGCGATCTGGACAACAAGATGAGATAAGGAGAAGTTTTGTGAAGAGGAAACTTTTTTTGCTTGCGGCGGCGGTCTGCATAGCCGCGGTTATGTGCGCGGCGTTTGCCGCCTGCGCGGATAAAAATTGGAACGACGGCTCTTACGACCTTTCGCTTCCCGACTTTGAAAAGATAACGGCAAACTCGGGCGTGAGCGAGGACGGCTGGTATTTGGTGTTCGAGGACGACTTTGACAAGGGCGACAGCGCAAAAACCGACTTGCAGAGCGCGCTGAACGCAAGCACCGTTTTCGGGGAAGTTTATAAACAGAAGAATCCCGAGCAGTTCGCAAGGCAGAGCGCAGACGGCATCTGGACTACTTCGCCGGAAGGCGTGCGCTGGGAGAGCAATAACGCAAACAAGCCCGAGCAGGCATGCTATTGGTGCGCGGATATGGTCAGCGTGGGCGGCGGATACGTTACGGTCAAATCCGAACAGCGGAGCGATCATCAATGCTCGGCGGATAAGTGCCCTTCTTCGGGCAGATTCACTTCCGGCATAGAAACGCGCGCCATCATAGAGGGCGAGGACAGCGAAGTTGCGAACAAGGGTCAGGCGGACGATCTGCTGTTTGCGCAGGCGTTCGGCTACTTTGAAGCCACGGTGAAGATACCCGACGCGGACGGTATGTGGTCGGCGTTCTGGCTGCAATCTTCCAATATGCGCAAGATAGGCGCGGAGGGCGTGGACGGCACGGAGATAGACGTTTACGAGAGCGCGTTCCGCAGAAGTTCCAAAAGCAAGATGGGTCACGCGCTTTTGTGGAACGGTTACGGCGAATACGCGAAAGTAGAAGACTACATAGGCGAAATACCCATGGACTTGTACGACGGACAGTTCCATACCTTTGCGCTTAAATGGACTCCCGAATACTATGTGTTCTACATTGACGGCGTTGCTACCTGGGCTTCGCGCGGCGGCGGCGTTTCGCACGTGAAGGAGTTCTTGCGCCTGACCGTGGAGCTGGACGCGGGCGACAAGTGGGGACCGCACGCGCAGAAGATAGGCGCTTTCGGCAAGGGCGACGACTTTGTGATAGACAGCGTGCGCGTATACCAGAACGAAAAGTTCGAGCAATATATAATCGGCGACGAACAGTTTGCGGGAGATTTGGATTTGGGCAATTGATATGCGCGAGGAAGACTACGTTATCAAATTCTATAAGGAGCGCGGGCGCGACTTTGTAATACTCAACCTGACGGACGTGCAGTTCAACGACCTGTTCGACTTGTTCGGCAAGCGCAATCTGACGGAAAACACGATAAAGCGCCTTGTGGAGGAAGTCAAGCCCGATTTGATAACGCTCACGGGCGATCAGGTGTGGGGACTGCGCACCAAGCGTTCGCTGCGCTATTTATGCAAACTGATGGACGGGTTCAACATTCCGTGGGCGCCCGTTTTGGGCAATCACGACTGTTCGGGCAAAGCGGATAAGGAATACACCGCCGCGCACTATATCCGCAGTGAAAACTGCCTGTTCCGCAAGGGTCCGAAAAATTTGTTCGGCTGCGGCAACTATTGCATAAACATCTGTCTTGCTGAGGGCGGTAACGAAAGGATAGTGCACTCCCTGTTTTTTATGGACACGGGCGGAAGAAGCGAATATCTGGTGCGCGGAGAGGCGGGCGTCAAGGAAAAAATCGTGCGCTATGACAACGTCAAGTACAATCAGATAAATTGGTATAAGAATATGTTGGGCGAATTTCGCAGGGTGAACGGCGGGAAAATGCCTCCTTCAAGCGTGTTTATACACATTCCCATAATACAATATTCCGCCGCATACGACCTTTGGCGCACTTCGGGCTTCGATCCCTCAATGGGATTCGGGGAGAACAACGAAAACATCTCCTGCCCGCCCGTGGACAACGGTTTTTTCGCTATGATAAAGGCGCTGGGAAGTACGAAAAACGTCATCTGCGGACACGACCACACCAACTGCGCTTCCATACTGTATGAGGGAGTGCGCCTTACCTTCGCCCTTAAAACGGGGGACAGATGCTATTGGAAAGAAGGGCTTTCCGGCGGCACCAAGATAACCGTGGACGACGAGGGCAAAACAAGCATAGAGCATATCTTCGTAGATTAGTCGGGTCATTTAAGGCATTCCGTCTGCAAATTTTCCGGATTCCAGTCCGTTGCAAACTTGCCCGAGCGGAAATCCCAAACTTCTTTCGTGCCGTTGTATTTGAGAGTTAAAGCACAATTTTCAAAGGCGTGATAGCCGATATTCGTAATGTAGAAGCCTATCGTCACGCCGGTTGCCTTGCAACCTGTAAACGCAAACTCGTCGATGGTTTTTATGCAGTCGGGCAGGATAACTTCCGTTACGTCCGCGTTTTCAAAGGCGTAGGAGGCAACGCTTGTGAGATGTTCAAGCTCCGAAAGGTCCGCCATCGCGCCCGTGTGGCAGGCGAACAGTAATTTTTCCTGCGCGTTTGCCTGCATGCTGTCCATCTCTATCAGACAGCCGCCGTGCATATAGTAATAAAAGCTGCCGCTCTCCACGGTCATATTGCTCAGGGCGGGGCAGTTTGAAAACGCCCCTTCGCCTATTTGCATCACGTTGGAAGGAATGCTAAGTGAAGTTATCTTGCTCCTTCCTGCAAAGGCGTAAGGCTTTATTTCACTTACCTTATTCGGAATCACCGCGTCGTTCACGCCAACAATCAACACGCTGTTGGGCGCGCCGTTTTGCAGCAGACAGCCGTTTTCCACGCGGAATTTGTCGTTGTCGTTCAAAACAAGCTCGTCCACGTCGCTGTTCAAAATAAAAGTGGAAGCAATGCTTTGCACGCCGTCCGGCAATGTAACTTTTTTGAGGTAGGCGCAGTTTTCAAACAGCCGCGCGGGCACGCTCTCTAAGCCTTCGGGCAGGGTTACATTCGTGAGCGCACAGCCGGCAAAGGCGCCTATTCCCAAATTTTCCAAACCGTTCGGCAGGGTAATTTCCGTTATGCCGCAATCGGTAAAAGCGCTTTCAGCCACGCTTTTTAAGCCCGCGGGGAGCACAATGCTTCGCAGGGCGGAACAGCCTGTAAACGCGCCGCTTCTTATGGCGGTCACGCTGTCGGGTAAAATTATCGAAGTGAGCGTGTGTTCTTCTCCCGGTTCCGCCGCGGCAAGCTCCGCCACCTCTGTGACGGGTACGCCGTCATAATACGGCTGCACCACAATGTCGCCTTGCGCTTCACCCAAACCGATCAGGGACATCTTGCGCTCTACATAGTCGAATTTTAGCCCGGGAGTGTAATGATCGTAGTCGGGAGCAAAACAGGCGGAACAGATATGTTCGTCGTTGTAAGTGTGCGCTTCAAGCGGCAGGGCAAGCTGTTCCAGGCTCACTTCCCGCGTGCAGGCGATATCTTCAAACAATTTGCCGCAGGCTGAGCAGGCATAATGCTCCTTGCGCCCTACGGCGGAACAGGTGGAGGGGACTTGCGCTTGCAGCACGGGCTTGTGTGCAGCGGGCAGTACGGGCGGCTGACTTATCGGCAATTTGTCCGTCTGCGTGAACAGCGCGCCGCAAGTTGAACAGCGCAAATAAGGCTCGTAGCCTGCCTGAGTGCAGGTGGGCTGTTTGCCGCCGTAATATAAAAGAGTGTGTTCGGCAGGCGTTATCTGCGTTTCCGTCTTGCCGCACCTTGAGCAAGCGCGAGTGCGTTCGCCTTCGTGCGTGCAGTCGCTTATCGTCGTCTGTTTCCACTCTCCCCAGTCGTGCTCGTCGTTTTTCGGCAGCACGGCATCTTCTTTGCTTATCTCGTTTTCGCAAGCTTTGTCGGAAAAATATTTGCCGCACTCCGCGCAATAATAATATCCGCTGCTGCCTTCCTGGGAGCAGTTGGGCTGCGTTGCGGGAATATATTCCGCTTGATGAGTATGCGGTTTGACGCAGCAAACAAGTGCCGAAAGCGCCGCGGCGCATACAAGCAAAAGCACAATTAAATAAGCGTATGCCTTCTTCATAACTATATCATATCATAAAGCGGCGGTTATTGCAATAGCGAATAATTGAGCAAAAAGCAGCGCAATAAAGCTTTGAGTGAATTTCATTCTCAAAAATTTTCCCGCGCTTATTCCGCATGCGGACAAAAACGACAGCGATTGCAGTATTATCGAAAGCCCCCCGAACGCCAATATAAAGGAAAGGCAGGGCAGAGCGGCATAAATGTCCTCTCCCGCCATATGTGCGGCTCCGCGCGTGACTTCCACAAGCCCTATCAAAAGTCCTTCCGCAAGAGTAACGGAACCGTTCGGCATTATGCGGGAAAGCGGCTTTGCAAGGGCGGTGATAAGCCCCGTGTTGTATACCGCGTCCGCCGCCATTCCGAAAATCACCACAAATCCGCCCACGGTAAGGCAGGATATAAGCGCGCTCTTCATACTCTCCGAAAGGGCGGAGGATATGCGCATACGCGGCAGCGTCACCGCCGTTCCGCCCCGCCTGTTCCCTGCACGGTATAAAAATCCATTTGCTAGGGCGGCTGTAAAATGCATAACAAGCAGAATATATCCCGCTTTTGCGTTTTGGAACATTCCCGCCGCCACCGTTCCCACTATAAAGAGCGGTCCCGACGTGGACGTAAATGCGGTTATGCCCTCCGCCTGCGCTCTGTCTATCGCGCCGCCGTCGTACAGTTCGCGCGTGAGCTTTGCGCCCACGGGATAGCCGCTCAATATGCTCATACACCACACATATCCGCCGCAGCCGGGCACGCGGTATAAAAGTTTCGCGGGGCGGCGCAGCAGTCTGCCCATACCTTCGGCAAAACCGCAGCGCGTGAGTATGCCCGTAAAAAAGAAGAAGGGGAACAGCGCGGGCGCGACTTTTGTCCCGAACAGTTCAAGCCCGACAAGCGCGCTTTGCAGGTAAGTGGTCGGGTCGATGAGCACAAGTATTATCATAAAAGCCGCCCCGCCGGATATGACGGCAGCCTTGGAAGGGCACAGGCGCGCAAAGGCGCTTTTTATTTTATCCATATAATAAGGATATGCGGCAATATCTGCGCTTACGCCGTCCAAAAAAAGCGGCGGGAAATAACCGCGGCGCTCAAAGGCTTTCCGCGGTCAGAAAATCTTTTAATTTGATATGCCGCACGGCGGAAGTGGAATAATCTATATCGTCGTTGGTGATGATTATCTTTTCGCACAGATTGTCCAAACTCTTAAAGGCGTCGAACTCCCTTAGCCAGGTCTTTTCGTCGGCAACGCTGTATGCCACTTGGATATAATATTTTTTCCCGTCTTTGCTTGCGGCAAAGTCTATCTCTTTGCCGTTATTGTTAAAGACGTAAAGCTTATAGCCCATATAAATAAGTTCGTTATAGACGATGTTTTCAAGGTTATGCGTGACGTCGTAGCGCTCGCCTTGGCAGCGCAGAGAATTAAAGCATACGTCCGCGTTATATATTTTCGCATAATATGACAGTTCGCTCTTTGTCTTTGAAGAATAGGGCTTTATGCGTTCGATGATATAAGCTTCTTCCAAATATCCCAAGTATTTGATAATGGTGTTTACAGAGCATTTTTCCCGCTCGTGCTTTAAGTATTCGCACACGGAGTTGGCGGAAAAAATGCGGCTGTTGCTGCGCAAAATAAAATTGACCAAGTTTTCAAACAGACCGCGTTTGAGTATCTTATATCTGCCTATCAGATCGTTGAAAATTATGGTGTCGTCCAAGTCGCTCAGATACCTCAGCTGAGCGTCTTGCGAGGAAAATTCAAACCGCTTGGGGAAACCTCCCCACACAAGATAATCGGCAACGGAAGGCGTTTTGCCGAGTTCGCGGCAATAATCGCATATTTCCTTATATACAAAAGGACGCACACGGAAGGCGATATATCTGCCGGAAAGTTCTTTTGTGAATTCGCCGGAGAGCAATTTGGAATTGGAGCCGGTAATAAAAAGGGAGTGCCCGTCAAGGCGCAGCGTCTTGCAAGCGTCCTGCCAATTTTCCAAATTTTGTATTTCGTCGAAAAACAGATAGCATTTGCCGCTTTTTTTGTGCTCCGCCACATAAGAGATGAGTTTTTCCGCGCTCGGTACGGCGGTAGCAGTGCGCCTGTCTTCAAAATTGAGATAAAGTATATTGTCGGAAGTTTCGCCTATTTCTTCCATTATCTGTTCCAGGATGACGGATTTGCCGCATCTGCGTATGCCGGTTATTATCTTTATGAGATCGGACTCGTAAAACGGTCTGACTTGCTCTATATAATGCGTGCGCTTTATCATATTCCACCTCAAAGACATAATAGCGCAAACGCGCCCTCGTGTCAAGAAAATTTTTCAGTGGAGTGAAAGATTTTTCGCAATTTAGTAAAATTTTTCAGTATAGTGAAAGATTTTACTCGATTCGGTAAAATTGTTTAGTAGAAAGAAATATTCTATACGGCAACAATTCGCCAAGCCGAAATTCCGGTAAAAATTGTTTTTTCCTACATTTTACATACAAATCCCTTGACATATCTTTTCCGCGGTGTATAATATGAATTAGCAGTCGATAGCGGTGAGTGCTAACACTCGAAAGGCGCGATTGCCAAAGGCGGAAATATGGATAAACTTACGGACAGAAAAAAAAGGCTTTTGGAAGCGGTGGTGGACAGTTACATTACCTCTGCCGAACCTATATCTTCTGCGGCTATTCAGCAGGAGTATATGCCCGACGTATCCACCGCAACCATAAGAAGCGAGCTTGCCGGGCTTGAAGAGATGGGATATCTTGTAAAGCCGCACATCTCCGCCGGGCGCGTGCCGTCAAGCAAGGCGTACCGCTTTTACGTGGACAGCCTTATGCAAAGCGTGACTTTGGACGACGTGGACGAGCTGGCAAGCGAGGGGCGCAAACGCATAGAAGGCGTGGAGAGCATTGTAAAAGAGGCGGTAAAGGTGGTCAGCGACGTGACCAACTATACTTCCCTTATGGTGCTTGAAGGCAAGGACGATATAATAGTCAGGCAGGTAAAGCTGATAAGCATGGGCGACAACACCGCGCTTGTGATAATAATCACGGACGGCGGAGTGCTGCGCGACAGCGTGATAAATCTTCCCGAAAACACGCAGGAAGGGTATTTGGAAGCCGCGGCTTCGCTTATCAACGGAAGTATGGCGGGCAAGAGCATAAGGTCCATCACGGGCGGGGAGATAATCTCCGGCGTGGAGGAGTTCAAGGCGCTGTTCGATCAGATAATAACTATGCTAAGGCAGTACGTGCGCGGCGGCGAAGTTTACGTGGAAGGAACGGATAAGATATTCTCCTATCCCGAATACCGCGACGTGGAGAACGTGAAGGGCTTTTTATCCGTAATATCTCAAAAGGATAAATTGCAGGAGCTCACCGCGGGCGACGGAGTGGAGATAACGGTAAAGATAGGCGCGGAAGAGGGCGTGAAGAATATGGCGGTCGTCAGCGCGCGATATCTTGTTTCAGGCAAACAGATAGGGCATGTGGGCGTGATAGGTCCCGAACGCATGGACTATAAAAAAGTTATAAAGGTACTCACGACCATAGGAAAGATGTCGGAAGAGAAAAAGGAGGATAAAAATGGCTAAGAAGAAGCCCGAAGAAAAAGCCGAAACTTACGAATTTGATAAAAAGGAGAAAGTCGAGGA
Organism: uncultured Clostridia bacterium; assembly: GCA_944380395.1. Taxonomy (GTDB): domain Bacteria; phylum Bacillota; class Clostridia; order Christensenellales; family UBA3700; genus Alloclostridium. The sequence continues at coordinate 21,748 of CALWHM010000014.1, forward strand.
GCCTGCTTTGACAAAAGAAGTGGTGGATAAAGCCGAATACGACAATTTGAGCGACAGGTATTTGAGGCTTTTGGCGGACTTTGAAAATTATAAAAGGCGCAACGCCGAAACGGGCAAATCTATGTACCGCACGGGCAAGCTGGATATGATAGACAGCATTCTGCCCACGCTTGATTACTTGGATATGGCGATAGCCGCCATTAAGGACGAAAGCGCAAGGCAGGGCGTGGAACTTGTGAAGAAGGCTTTTTCCGACGTGCTTGCGCGCGAAGGGGTGAAGGAGTACGATCCCGCGGGAGAGGACTTCGATCCCAAAAAACACGAAGCGGTGATGAGCCGCGAAGAAGAGGGCAAGGAGGGCAAAATACTCCAAGTCATCAAAAAAGGTTATCTCTGCGACGATAAGGTGTTAAGGCACCCTATGGTCGTGGTGGGAAAATAAAATATAAGTAAGGAGAAATAGAAAATGGCTAAGATAATAGGTATAGACCTGGGTACTACAAACTCCTGCGTGGCGGTGCTTGAAGGCGGCGATCCCGTCGTTATCCCCAACGCGGAAGGTTCCCGCACCACCCCCTCCGTGGTGGCTTTTGCAAAGGACGGAGAAAGACTTGTGGGCAGCACCGCCAAAAGACAGGCTGTGGCTAACCCCGACAGAACGGTGAGTTCCATAAAGCGCCATATGGGTCAGGCGTATAAGGTGAAAATAGACGGCAAGGACTACTCCCCTCAGGAGATAAGCGCGATGATCTTGTCCAAATTAAAGGCGGACGCGGAGAGCTATTTGGGAGAAAAAGTTACGCAGGCGGTCATAACCGTGCCCGCGTACTTCTCCGACAGCCAGCGTCAGGCAACAAAGGACGCGGGCAAGATAGCGGGTCTTGAAGTTATGAGGATAATCAACGAACCCACCGCCGCGGCTCTTGCTTACGGACTTGACAAGGGTGACAACAAGGGGCAGAAAGTGCTCATTTACGACTTGGGCGGCGGCACGTTCGACGTTTCCATTTTGGAGATAGAAGACGGCGTGTTCGAAGTGCTCTCCACCAACGGCGACACTATGCTGGGCGGCGACGACTTCGATAAAAAGATAATGGATTGGGTGGTTTCCGAATTCAAGGCAAAAGAGGGCGTCGACCTCTCCAAGGACGCGGCGGCTATGCAGCGTATCAAGGAAGCGGCGGAGAAGGCTAAGATAGACCTCTCCGGTATGACCAAGACCAACATAAATCTGCCCTTTATCACTATGAAGGATTCTTCCCCTCTGCACATAGATATGGATCTTACCAAGGCGAAGTTCGACGCGATGACCGCAGACCTTGTGAACAGGACGATAGTGCCCATGAAGAAGGCGCTCGCGGACGCGAACCTTACCATAGACAAGATAGACAAGGTGATTCTGGTGGGCGGATCCACCCGTATCCCCGCAGTCGTGGAAGCTGTCAAGAACACCACGGGCAAAGAGCCTTACAAGGGCATCAACCCCGACGAATGCGTGGCTATCGGCGCGGCTATCCAGGGCGGCGTGCTCGCCGGCGACGTGAAGGACGTGCTTTTGCTGGACGTGACTCCGCTTTCTTTGGGCATTGAAACGATGGGCGGCGTGTTCACCAAGCTCATTGAGCGCAACACCACCATTCCCACTTCCAAGTCGCAGATATTCTCCACCGCCGCAAACAATCAGACGGCTGTGGACATAAGGGTATTGCAGGGCGAACGCCCTATGGCGAACGACAATAAAGAGCTGGGCAGATTCCAGCTGGACGGTATCCCTCCGGCACCCCGCGGCGTTCCGCAGATAGAAGTCACGTTTGACATCGACGCAAACGGCATAGTCAACGTGAAGGCTGTGGACAAGGGCACGGGCAAACAGCAGAGCGTTACGATAACTTCCTCAACCAACCTTTCCGACGATCAGATAGACAAGGCTGTCAAGGAAGCGGAGAAGTACGCGGAAGAGGACAAGAAGCGCAAGGAGATGGTGGACGCGCGCAACGACGCCGACCAGATGATCTACGCCACGGAAAAAGCTATGGACGAAGCGGGCGACAAGATAAGTGAAGACGACAAGAAAGTGCTTGAAGAAGCCGTGAAGAAAGCCAAGGAAGAAGTTGCCAAGGCTGAGGATGCGGAGAGCGTGAGAAAGGTGATAGACGAAATGGGCAAGGAAACCGCGCCCGTGTTCACAAAGCTCTATCAGGCGGCTCAGCAGGAAGCGCAGCAACAGCAGAACAACGGCGATAACGGCAACGGCGACAATAACGGCGGAGAAGGCGATACTATAATCGACAACGATTGATATGGCAAAGGACCTTTACGAAACACTCGGAGTAAATAAGAACGCTTCGGAAGAGGAGATAAAGAGCGCTTATCGCAAGATGGCGCTCAAGTATCACCCCGACCGCTATGCGTCCGCATCCGAACAGGAGAAAAAAGCCGCCGAGGAAAAGTTCAAGGAGATAAACCACGCCTATGAGGTGCTCTCCGACAAGAACAAGCGCGCCAATTACGACCAATACGGCAGTGAGGACGGTCCGCAGGGCTTCGGAGGTTTCGGCGGCGGAGGCGGCTTTAACGGCGGCGGCTTCGGCGGAGGCGGATTTGACGATATACTGAGTTCCATATTCGGCGGCTTCGGCGGCAGGCGCGACCCCAACGCGCCCGTGGACGGGGACGACATCACCTTGCAAGTAACGCTCACTTTCAATGAGGCGTACTTCGGCGTGAAAAAAACCGTCAAATTCTACCGCGACGACGAATGCCCCGACTGCCACGGCAGCGGCGCCAAGGACCCTGATTCCGTCAAGGTGTGCCCTTACTGCCACGGCAGCGGATACGTCACGCAGACGCAGCGCACTATGTTCGGCACGCAGACCGTGCGCACGGTGTGCAGCAACTGCGGAGGCAAGGGCAGAGTGGTCACGGACAAGTGCAAGACCTGCCGCGGAAGCGGTTATGTCAGGCGTGAGATAAGCAAGACGCTGGACATTCCCGCGGGCGTGGACAGGGGCACGCGCATGACCATACGCTATGAGGGCAACTGCGGCAGAAACGGCGGACAAAAAGGCAATCTCGTGGTCGTGTTCGAAGTGCAGCCCAGCCCCGTATTCAAGCGGATAGACAACGATCTTTATATGGATCAGCACATCACCTTCTTTGACGCGGCGGCAGGGTGTGAAATAGAGCTTGATACCATGAAGGGCGTGACCCGTCTTAAAATTCCCGAGGCGGTGCAGAACGGCACGAAAATCAGGGTGAAGGGCTACGGAATGAAGATATTAAAGCGTGAAGCCTACGGCGACTTGTATGTCACCATAAAGGTGGATACGCCCAAGAATTTGGACAGGAAGCAGCTCAAATTGCTCAAAGAGTTCGACGAGAGCCTGAAAGACAGCCAACGTCCGCGCTATAATAAGAGCAGATGACCCGAATAAACGGGAAAGAGAGGGACCACCTCTCTTTTTTTATCGGCGCATTTACTTTATTTACCCGAACAAATTTAGTATAATATATGCGTATGCGGCGTCCGCTTTGCGCAGAATATACCGCCGTCATACCATAGGTGGATATGAAAGTAAAGCAGATAACCGTTTACACCACCACAAGCGCGAGCGAACTTGTGGCGGACATACTCTTTGATATGGGCTGTGAGGGCGTGAGCATTTATGACAGCGCGGACTTCGCCTCACTCATATCTTCCGACGTTATTTGGGATTATGTGGACGAAAACGCCGTCAAGCCCGATCCCGTCGTGCGCGTGGTCGGGTGCTTGGATGAGGGCGCGTATTTGCAGCCGCTGCGCGAAAGGCTGGACGCGTTAAAGCGCGGCTGCCCATTTGAAACGGGCAGTTTGGAGATAAGCTGCAATACGGTGGACTCTGACAGCTGGGCGGAGGAGTGGAAAAAGTATTACTCCGTGCAGCATTACGGCAGGCTTGCGGTGGTGCCCGAATGGATAGACTATAAGGCGGCTGAGGGTGAAGTCGTGGTGAAAATGGATCCCGGTATGGCGTTCGGCACGGGTGAGCACGAGAGCACGCGCATATGCCTTACATTGCTTGAAAGGATAATAAAGGGCGGAGAGAAGGTGATAGACGTGGGTTGCGGCAGCGGCATTTTGGCGGCGGCGGCGATAAAGCTGGGCGCGGCGGAAGCGGACGCCTGCGACGTTGACCCCGTGGCGGTCAAGGCGGCGGAGGAAAATTCCGCGCGCAACGGCGCCGATGTGCGCGTGGTGTTCGGTTCCATAGGCGAATGCGCGCGCGGCAAGTACGACGTCATTTTGGCAAACATCACCGCGGACGTACTCATTTCTATGAAGGACGACTTTAAGGCGCACATCAAAGAAGGCGGCGCGCTCATAATGTCAGGCGTGATAAATTCTAGAAGTGCTCAGGTGGAGCAGGCGATATGCGGCGCGGGATTCGCGCTTGAAACCAAGATAACGGACGGGGAGTGGACGGGCTACTTATGGAGATAAAAAGATTTTACGGCAGAGCGCTTTCCCCGGACAAGATAGTTATCGAAGGCGATCAATTTTATCATCTGCACAAGGTGCTGCGCTATAAGGTGGGCTATGAGGCGATAGCGTGCACGGGCGACGGCTGCGAATATGCGTGCATTTTGGACGAAATATCCGATAACACCGCCGTTATGCGCGTGACGGGCAAGCGGCAGTGCGAGGGCGATCCCGCTTTTCCTCTGCGGCTTTTTCAATCTCAGCCCAAGTCCGCAAAGGCGGACATAATAGTGCAAAAGGCGGTGGAGCTGGGCGTGAGCGAGATAATCTTCTTCTCGTCGGCATATTCTTCTTCGGAAAAATTCAATCAAAGCCGCTTGGAAAGAATAGCTATGGAAGCGTGCAAGCAATGCGGCAGAAGCAAACTGATAGATATAAGCTATGCGGACGGGTTCGAAAATATGCTGAATATGTGCACGGCAAACACCGTGATAATGCCCTATGAGCGCGCAGCGGGCGGCAATATGCGCGCGGCTCTTGATGGCACGGACGGGAGCGTGGACATAATAATAGGCAGTGAGGGCGGCTTTTCGGAAGCGGAAGCAGGGCTTGCGGAGTCTGCGGGCATAAAGCTTGTTTCTTTGGGAAAGCGCGTTTTGAGGTGCGAAACCGCCGTCATCGCGTCCCTTGCGCTCGTGCAGTACGAAAGGGGGCAGCTTGGCAGATGAAGGCGGTCATATATAACTTGGGGTGCAAGGTGAACAAGTACGAATGCGACTGCCTGGCGCGCGCCTTGGAAGAGCGCGGCTGGGAAGTTTCGGAAAAACTCGAACGGGCGGATATGTACGTGATCAACACCTGCGCCGTGACTGCGGAAGCGGAGCGCAAGTCCCGCCAATGCGTGGCGCGCTGCCGCAAATTCAACGATAAAGCAAGCGTGGTGATAATGGGCTGCGCCTCTCAAAACAACGCCGAACCGTTTGAAAAAATGCAGGGCGTGACCTACATAACGGGCGTAGCCGGTAAGGAGAAAATAGCGGAGGAAACGTTCCCCGAGCGGGTGAATATCCTGCCCCTGCCTGCGGTTTTCAACGGACTTACCCGTCCCAAGCCCGCCAGAACGCGCGCCTTTGTAAAGGTGCAGGACGGGTGCGACAACTTCTGTTCCTACTGCCTTATCCCGTATCTGCGCGGCAGGAGCCGTTCGCGCGGCTTGGACGATTGCGTGAGTGAGTGCAGGGAGCTTGCCGCACATACCAAGGAGATAGTTTTGACGGGCATAGACCTTTCTTCCTACGGCAAGAACACGGGGGGAAGTTTGGCGGGACTGCTCAACGCGTTGAAGGACGTAGACTGCCGTCTGCGGCTGGGGTCGCTGGAAGTGGGCGTGATAAGCGAGGAGTTTTTGCGCGCCTGCAAGGGCTTGAAGAACTTCTGCCCTCAATTCCATCTTTCCCTGCAAAGCGGCTGCGACAAGGTGCTTAAAGATATGAACAGGCATTACACCGCGGACGAATATGCGAAAAAAGCCGAACTTATCAGGGAGTTTTTCCCGCGCGCGGGCATAACCACGGACCTTATCTGCGGCTTCCCCACGGAGAGTAAGGAGGACTTTGAGGAGTCGCTGCAATTTGCGCGCAGGGTGAAGTTCTCCCGTATGCACGTGTTCGGCTATTCGCGGCGCACGGGCACGGTCGCGGCAAAGCGCTTTAACGCGCTTGCGCCCGAAGTCGTAAAGGCGCGCGTGGCTCAGGCGGAAAAAGTCGCCGTGGAGCTTGCTAAAGAGTTTATCTCCTCACTTATCGGACAGGAGTTAAGCGTGCTGTTTGAGGAAAAGGACGGGGAGTATTTTACCGGTTGGAGCGGGGAATATGTCCGCTGTTACTGCAAGAAGGGTGAGATAGACGCGCAGCAAAGCGTGCGCGCCGTTGCGCCCTATAAAGACGGAGTACTGTGTGAGTAGCACAATAAGGAGGATATTATGGATAACTGTATTTTTTGCAAGATAATCAAGGGCGAGATCCCCTCATACAAAATCTATGAGGACGAATTTACCTACGCTTTTCTGGACATCGCCGATGACTACGAAGCGCACACGCTCGTGGTGCCCAAGACACATTGCGTGAACGTGCTGGACTGCCCCGCGGACGTGATGGCGCACGTTATGGATACCATTCAAAAGATATGCCGTCACTATGTGGAAAACTGCGGCTACGACGGCGTTAACTTAGCCAACTGTTCGGGCGCGGAAGCGCAGCAAAGCGTGTTCCACTTCCATATGCACATCATTCCCCGTAAACACGCGGACGGAGTGGATATGTTCCCCGGCAAGAAAAAGCTGGGTCAGAACTACGAAGAAACGGTGAAAAGATTGGCTTTGGTCTGAAAAATTCCGTTCAATCGCATTTAATTGTTTGACAAAGGCGGAGCGGAGCTTTATAATAAATGAGCAATATTGTTCCGACTGCGGAAAGGAGGTGAGTTTATGTCTACCGTTAAAGTTGGCGAAAACGAATCTGTAGATAGCGCTATCAGGCGTTTTAAGCGCAAGTGCTCGCGTGACGGCATTATCGGCGAACTCCGCAAGAGAGAGGCTTATGAAAAGCCCAGCGTAAAGCGGAAGAAGAAAGCAGAAGCAGCTCGTAAGAGAATGTACAAGTCCTGACGCTTAATTAAGCCAAAAAGTCCACCCATCGGGTGGACTTTTTAAGGCGCGGGGCTTTTTTTTGCGAAGCAAACAAAGCTCCTGAATAAAAGCGGAAGAAGAAAGCAGAGGCAGCTCGTAAGAGAATGTACAAGTCTTAAGCGAAAAACAAAAAGGATAAAGGCGGATACGGTTTTAGCCGTATCTGCCTTTTCGTTTTTCGCTTGTTTAAGAGAAAACCCCGGCATTCGAAAAAGACTTGACTGATAAGAACGCACAATTGTGCATTGCGGCGGAACTTGGTTTCGCCGCAAAATCGTTTTCTTGAGCCTCGGTTTTCCCTTCTTTTCGCGCCGAGTAAGCATTAAGTATTATTATACTTAAGCGTAACGGGCAGGGCATAAAGCCGGATTCTATTATATGGTAGCTGTCCACTTTAGTGGACACTTGCGCGGTTGCGGGGATATTTATAATTGCGGATAAGCGGAAAATTCGGGAGGATCGAGAAGCAAAGCCGAGATTTGAAATTTTTGTTCGGCAGAGTAAAAAGAAAGTAAATTATACGGGTTTTACAAAAATGGGAATTGATTTTTTTATACCCGTTGATTATAATAATTTTGCAGATGAAGAAGAAAGTTATCCTGATACTTATAGCCGTTATGGCATTATTCGGCGCGGGCGCGTCCGTTGCGGCGTGCGGAGTGAAGGCTACCGCTCAGGGGCAGTGGGATCTGCTTAACTGCACGGACGGAGAGGGCAATGTGCTGGCGTCCGGCGGGTATGAGCTTGGAAGCGCGAACGCCGAAACCTTAAATATGTCCTGCGAAATATCCGCAAGCAGATTTGTGCTGCGCCATAACGGCAACGTTTACTACGGCGACTATACGGAAAAGCGCGAGGACGGGGAGATATTCGTCTATGTGACTATGGACGAAGGCGGAGAGTTCACCGCGCGCTGCTATTTGGATAAGAGTTCGGAAAGCAAAATTCAGCTTATGAAGATAGTGTATAACGAAAGGACATACACATTCAGAAAAATAGCGTAAAGTTTTAACGGCGGTTATCGGAAGAGAGCAAATATATTTCCGCTTTTTGACAAGTATTTTTGACAGAAGCAATTGAACGGCTGTTCAATAAGTCGGCGAAATTTTTCCGGATATTGCAATTGAATATTTTGAAAAAGTATTTTTTAGCGAGATTTTCAAACATATACTATACATTTTTCACTTTGGCTTATTGAACGATTGAACAATTGAACAATTGAACAATTGAACAACCGTTCAACTTGGTCAATAAAAAGTCGGCGCGGGGAAGCTCAATCGGGGCAATAAAAAACCGGCGAGGGAAGCTCAATCGGGTCGAAAAAAAGTTGCCGCCCAGCTGTCAAATCAAGCCGCTGCAACTAAGGCATATTATACCTTCGGGTATGGCGGCATATTGAAATTTAAGTATGCGGAATGTTAATGAGAAATCTTCGCTTTCGGCGATAGCGTTCCGACCGCGACAATCCGAGAAGAAAGCAGGCGATGGCGCTTATTGCTTTCTTCGCAGAGTGTCATGCGGTCGCCGCACGAAGTTTTACGGATATGTCGGCGTTCAGGCGGATAAAATGCTTATCAATTTATCCTTTGCCGATTTGACTTTTTTCTTGGGCTTGTATGTTTCCATAGCCAGCGCGGTGAGAAGTCCCACGCTCACGCCCAGCATAAATCCTTTCATAGCGCACCTCCTTTACGGCAGTATGCGCAGGTGAGGGGAATTTATTCTGTTTTGTCCGCAAGAAAGCTTCTTGCCTTATCCGTGCTTATGTAGTCGGCGTTTTTGTCGTTGCACTCGAATATGATGTTGTCCGCAGTATCGAGCGCGGTCTTATAGTTATCCGCGGTGCGTATGGTCCACATCACGATCAGTTTTTCGGGGTGCTCAGCCTTTATCTTTTTGAAGTAATCCTCACGCGGCTTTCTGACGGGGATAGCCAAAAAGTCCATTTTCTTATATTGCTTGCGCAATTTTACGGGGTAGAATTGGAAGGAGTAGGTATCGTAAAGCTGACCAATTATCACCTCCGGGTGGTGTTTTACCCACCAATCCGTTATCGCCCAATTGAAAGACTCTATGCACCACTTGCCTGGGAAGTCTTTGAGTGCGTCGTAAACCGCTTTGCAGGTGGCTTCCACGCGAGAGGTGGTCTTTATCTCCACGATAAGTTTGCCCTTGTCGCCCAAGTCTTTGAGCACGTCGGAAAAGAGCGGAATGCATTCCTTGGTGTCCAAAAGCGGGTAATCTTCAAGTTTGCCCGTTATGCGGTAAGGGGAAAGATTTATTCCGCACATTCTCTTCAAAGTGGCGTCATGATGCACTATAAGCCTGCCGTCTTTTGTAAGGTATACGTCCAATTCACTGCCGAAGCCCTGCTCGGCTGCGCGCAAAAACGCCGCGCGCGAGTTTTCCGGAACGTCCTTGTTGTTGTGCAGTCCGCGGTGGCAGAACACCGTTTGCGTTAACCATTGCATATCTTTCATAGTTCACCTCAATATCCCAAATCTTCACCCGCTATCACCACGTGTACTTCCGTTTGGTACTTGGTGGGGTGGTGGGTGATGGTAGTTACGTTGCAAATACAGTCGGGGCTGTTGCAATCGTGGCACCTGCCCGTTACGGCGCAGGGCGTTTTTTTGTTCAGGCGCTTTGCGTTCAGCGGCGTCGCCACGTTTTTAGCCCTGTAAATTGCCGCTTCCAGGGTGGGCGCTATCTTGTTTTTGCCGATGATATAGATTATCTTCTTCACGCCGAAGCACAGCGCGCTCACTCTGTTAGCCGCGCCGTCTATATTGACAAGTTCGCCGCCCTCAGTCACGGCATTTGCGGAGGTTATGTACCAATCCGCACTGCCCGCCTTTTGGTATACGACGGAGCGTTCGCTCTCGGGTACGGTGGAGTGAGAGTACACCTTGTTACCGCGTTCGACAAGCGTTTGCAGTATGCCCAAAGAAGTTATCGTGACGCTGCCGCCCGAACCCACGCTTTCGCCGTCCGCGATAAGGGAGCAGACGTAAGCCGCTGCTTCTTTGCCGCTTTCAAAGTACGCGGGGATAAAGCCGCGTGTTTTCAGATTTTTCAATAACTTTTGAGTATCCATATCCTTATTTTACCACCTTTCACGGAATATGCAAGCATATTTCTTCAAATTTATAAAAATATGCGCGCGCCTCTTGCCAAATCGACTGCTTTTTATATATAATATTCTCCAAGGAGTACTTATGCCCAAGGATCAAACCAATATAAGAAATTTTTGCATAGTGGCGCACATCGACCACGGTAAATCCACGCTCGCGGACAGGATAATGGACTTGACGGGCGCCGTCAGCGCGCGCGAAGCCAAGCAGCAGCTGTTGGACAGTATGGATATCGAGAGGGAAAGGGGCATAACCATAAAGCTCACGCCCGTCAGAATGCGTTATACCTACAAGGGGCGGGAGTACGAACTCAATTTGATAGACACTCCCGGACACGTGGACTTCACCTATGAAGTTTCGCGTTCCCTCAAAGCGTGCGAGGGCGCCATTCTGATAGTGGACGCTTCGCAGGGCGTGGAGGCGCAGACGCTTACCAATGTGTATCTGGCGCTGGACAACGATTTGGAGATAATGCCCGTAATCAATAAGATAGACCTGCCGTCTGCCCGTCCCGACGAGGTGAAGGCGGAGATAGAGGATGTGATAGGTCTGCCCGCTGACGAAGCTCCGCTCATATCCGCCAAGGAAGGCATAGGCATAGACAAGGTGCTGGAACAGGTGATAGAACTGCTTCCTGCGCCCGGGGGCGACTTCGACAAGCCGCTCAAAGCGCTTATTTTCGATTCGTATTACGACAGTTATAAGGGTGCCATATCCATAATACGCGTGTTCGACGGCAGCGTGAAGGCGGGCGACAAGATAAAGATGATGGCAACGGGCGCCACTTTCGACGTGACGGAAGTGGGGTATTATACGCCCAATCCCACGCAAACGGAAAGTTTGAGCGCGGGCGACGTGGGCTATCTGTGCGCGAGTATAAAGAACGTGTCCGATACCAAGGTGGGCGATACGATAACTTTGGCAAACGATCCCACCAAGGAGGCTCTCCCCGGCTTCAAGGAGGCGGAGCCTATGGTGTTCTGCGGCGTGTATCCCGCGGACGGCGCGCGCTACGGGGACTTGAAGGAGGCGCTGGAAAAGCTCAAACTCAACGACGCGGCGCTGTTCTATGAGCCGGAAGTATCCGCGGCGCTGGGATTCGGATTCCGCTGCGGCTTTCTGGGACTTCTTCATATGGAGATAATAGAAGAGCGTTTGGAACGGGAGTTCGACCTTGATCTCATCACCACCGCGCCGAGCGTTTCCTACCGAGTGGTGACCACCAAGGGCGAAACGCTGGAAATATCCAATCCTACGGCGCTCCCCAATATGAGCGAAGTGGACCATTTGGAAGAGCCTATGGTCAAGGCTTTCGTGTACACTCCGCCCGAGTACGTGGGCACGATAATGGAGCTTTGCCAGGACAAGCGCGGCAGTTTCGTGAATATGACGTACATCGAAACCACGCGCGTGCTTTTGGAGTACGAAATGCCGCTGGGCGAGATAATTTACGACTTTTTCGACAGTTTGAAATCAAGGAGCAAGGGTTATGCCAGCCTTGATTACGAGATGAACGGATATAAGCGGAGCGACCTTGTAAAGATGGACATACTGCTCAACGGAGAGGTTTGCGACGCGCTGAGCCTGATAATCCACCGCGACAAGGCGTACGCGCGCGGCAGGGCGATAGCGGAAAAATTAAAGGACGTTATTCCGCGCCAGCAGTTTGAAATACCCATTCAGGCGGCGATCGGCGGCAAAGTCATTGCGCGCGAAACGGTCAAGGCGGTCAGAAAGGACGTGCTTGCAAAATGCTACGGCGGCGACATCACGAGGAAGAAAAAACTGCTTGAAAAGCAGAAGGAAGGCAAAAAGCGAATGAGGCAGATAGGCTCCGTGGAAGTGCCGAGTGAAGCTTTTATGACCATTTTGAAGTTTGACGGCAAGTAAGATGAGCTTGGGTCTTTATATCCACATTCCTTTTTGCAGGAGCATTTGCGCTTATTGCGATTTTTTCAGGGGCGTTTACGATAGGGAAAAGGCGGAAAAGTATCCCGCAGCGCTGGAGTGCGACGCGCGCGACATTTCAAAATCGTACGGGATAAATTCTTCCGCGGACACCGTTTATATAGGCGGCGGCACGCCCACCGTTTTGCCGAATGGTGTATTGGAACGCGCCCTAGCAATGATAAAAAAGCACATCTTTGTGGAAGACGGCGCGGAGTTCACCTGCGAGGGCAACCCCGAATCCTTTACGGAAGAAAAGGCGCGGGAGCTGAAAGGCGTCGGCGTGAACAGGGTGTCTTTGGGTGTGCAATCGCTTTGCGATAAAACGCTTGCGGCGCTGGGCAGGGCGCACGACTCTTATCAAGCCAAGGCGGCGGTGGAACGGGCGGTAAAGCACGGCTTCAGGGTGAGCGCGGACATAATGCTGGGCGTGCCGTTCCAAACGCAAGCGGACGTGAGAGAGTTCGCCCGCACAATGCGCTCTTTGGGTGCGGAACATCTTTCCGCCTATATGCTCACCGTGCATAAGGGCACGCAGCTTGACGATATGGTCAAAAGAGGGGAATTTACCCCTGACGACGATTTTTCCGCGGACCTTTATTACGCGTTCGATAATGCTGCGCGGGAGCAGGGATACGGGCGTTACGAGGTGAGCAATTGGGCGCTTGCGGGCGCTGAGTGCCGCCACAATATCAAGTATTGGACGGGCGGAGATTATGTCGGCTTGGGCGCGGGAGCCTACTCCAAAATAGGACTGCGCCGCTTTCACACGGCGGAGGATACGGACGCGTACATAAGCGGAAACATCGCCCGAATAACGGACGAGGAGATGACGGAAAGTTCTTTGGCACAGGAAAAAGTCGTGTTCGGCTTGCGCACCCGAATGGGCGCGGACGCTGAGGTTCTGACCGCCGCCGGCGTCGACCGCGAAAAATTGCTTGCAACGCCGTACTTTACTTTTGAAAACAATGCCTTGCACATAAAGGACGAGTACCTGCTCATATCCGACGGCATTATAGTAAAATACATCTTGTAAGACGTGTGAATATTTCGCCGCTTGTAAGACGTGTGAATATTTCGCCGCATTTTGCATTGAAAATTGTTTTTTCCTTTTCCCCCACACCCCTTTATTTTTTTCTTCAAGCCCGTGTAAGTTATTGCTCGTTATGTGAAATTATGTGCAAGTTATGTGAAATTACGTGCAAATTACGTGAAATTACGTGCAACTCACATAATTGTCCGTGCGGGGTAATGCGTATCAGTTATTGTTCGTTATGTGAAATTATGTGAAGATTATGTGAAATTATGTGCAATTCACATAATTATCCGCGCGTGGCGATGCGTATAAGTTATTACTCGTTATGCGAAATTATGTGAGATTACGTGCAAGTTATGTGAGATTACGTGCAAATTATGTGCAACTCACATAATTGTCTGTGCGGGGCGATGCGTATAAGTTATTGTTCGTTATGTGAAATTATGTGCAGATTATGTGAGATTATGTGCAACTCACATAATTAACCTGTGTGTTGCAATGCGTATAAGTTATTGCTCGTTATGCGAAATTACGTGCAAATTATGTGCAGGAGAAGCAGTCGAGGCAGATTTTGGAGATAAAGGCGGAGAGTTACAGGTAAAAACAGGCGGGCGGAAAATCCGCCCGCGCTGCTTTACTTCGCTTTGGCAAAGGAAGCGTTGGGGTAGTTCTGCCTTGCTTCGCTTTGGCAAAGGAATTGTTGGGGTAGTTCTGCCTTACTTCACTTTTAGCGAAAACACTACTAACAAGTTATGTGAGATTATGTGAAATTATGTGAAATTATGTGCAGATTATGTGCAGATTATGTGAGATTATGTGCAACTCACATAATATTTGCACCGGTAGTGGTTTGTTGGTTACATATGCAGGGCAATCATCGCATAGGTAAAAACAGGCGGGCGGAAATTCCGCCCGCGCTGCATTACTTCACTTTGGTAAAGGAAGTGTTTGTGCAGTTGGGACAAGGGGGCATCTTATCCCTTTCTCCCAAGGTCACGTCAAAGCCGCACTTGGTGCAGCTGTACTCGCCCTTGCCGGGCTTTTCTCCCGTATGAACGTTGGTCATCTTTGCTACCTCCGAATTTATTCTGCGCTGCGTTAGCGCATACTCTTATTATGCCTTACGGTAAAAATATTATTCGGGTAAAGAGGGAGCGTTTTCTTAACTTTGCTTTTTCTTTTTTATGTGCTATAATAAACTTATGGCAAGACCTTACGGCGAGGGAATAGTATTCAATATCCTTATGAAAGTGCTGTATATAGCTTATTTGGCTATGTATATGGCTTACGCCGTGCTCAACTACATAGCGGAGACGGGCAACGACTTTGTCAACTTTATAGTCATCACCTTTATTTCCGTATCCATAGTAATATTCGTGATAGCGAACGTGCTGGACTGGGTGTATAAGAATGCGGACGCGCGCTCCAAGATAAAGGTAAGGCTGCACACCTTGCGCAATATGTTCAAAATAATCAAGGTGGGCGTGTCTATTCTCGTCTTGGCGCAGACCATTTCGGACGACAGCTGGAACGCCCTTACCATAACCATGCTGGTGATATCCCTGCCCACAAGCCTGATATGGCTGCTGGGGGAATACGTATATGTGGCGATAGCGGGCATATTCCGCCGCAAGGGCAGGAAAAACTCCGCAGAGGACGCGGACGAGGAATACGACGACGCCGCAAGGGTAACGCCCGTGCACGACACGATAGAGCGGGTAAAGCAGTTTGCCGAATCCGAACTCATCGTGCTGCGCCCGCACGAAGTGGACTACGACTCCGACGAGCAGGAGGACGTCAACGACGGCTACTTGGGCTATGAAAAAGACGACGATTTTTCATATCCGCCCGTTATGCCCGCTGTCACGGCGCAAGACGAAAAGCGCGAACATCCCGAATATCAAGGCGCGTTTTGCGTGGAGGAGATACCGCTTGAAGGCGAGCCTTTACAACAAGCCGATACGGGCGCGGAGCGGGAAGATTGGAGCATAGAAGAAGTTATAGAAGAGGTGCCCGAAGAAGAAAGCGCACCGGCAGCGGAAGAGAACGCGTCCGAAGATGAGCAGGCAAGCCAAGATATAACGCAGGAAGAAAGCGTGCCGGCAGCGGAAGTGAGCGCGTCCGAAGATGAGCAGGCAAGCCAAGATACAATGCAGGAAGAAAGCGCACCGGCGGCGGAAGAGAGCACAGTCGAACAAGAGCGGGAAAGCGCGTCCGAACAAGAGCGGGAAAGCGCGTCCGAACAAGAAGTGAGCGCGTCCGAAGATGAGCAGGCAAGCCAAGATATAACGCAGGAAGAAAGCGCACCGGCGGCGGAAGAGGGCACAGTCGAACAAGAGCGGGAAAGCGCGTCCGAGCAAGAAGTGAGCGCGTCCGAAGATGAGCAGGCTAGCAAAGACGCAACGCAAGAAGAAAGCGTGTCGGCGGCGGAAGAGGGCGCAGCCGCACAAGAAGAGAGCGTACCGGCGGCGGAAGAAAGCGCGCCCGAAGAAGAGCGGGAAAGTACGGAGCAAGAGGCAGGAGAGTCCGCGCAAGAGGGAAGCGGGGACAACGAATAAAAAGGCAAAAAAACAAGGTCCGCAACAAGGCGGACCTTATAATTTCAATTGTTGAGGCTACTCCTTCATATCCGCGGAGGCAAAGCCGTTTTTATCAAATTCCTCTATAAATTCCAGCGTGATGTCAAACACTTTGGAGAGGCACTCGGGGCTGAGGTTATCGTAGTTGTCCAAACGGGTGTGGTAATATTTTTCCACCTCAGGGTTCATAGCTGCAACGGAAGTCGCGCGCCAGCCGGCTTTGGAGAATGCGGCGGCGTCGGTCGCGCCGGCAAACACGGAGCCGAACTTTAAGTCCATTCCGTGGCGTGCGGCGCACTTTTTGTATATGTCGCAAGCCGCCTGATCGTTCTTGACGGTGCCGTTCAAGTCGCGGTTGTAAATGCCCAGATATTCAAGTTCACGCAGAGTTTCGTAGGTTATGAACACGGTTTCCACGTTTTCCTCGCGCGCATAGTCGGGGTGCTGCTTGGCAAACGCGGTAGCGCCGCGCAGACCCGCTTCTTCCGAACCCGTGATAAGTGCCACAACTTCCGTGTTTTCCAGGCGTATATCGTTGTCTTTCAAAGCCTTTACGGCGGCTATCGCCATATAGCAGGCGGTGAGGTTGTCGTTGGCGCCGGGGACGACTTTGCGGGTGTCCGCAAACAGCCAGAACGCAAGGAAGAAGGGCACGAAAGCTATGCCCGCCACGCCTATCCAAATGCGGCTTTCTTCCACCATTCCGAAAGGTCCGTCCATAACGCAGGCGGTAACGGCTATGGCAAACATATACACAACGCCCAATATTACCAATATGATGGATGAGAGGAACATTTTGTAACCGCCCACATAGTGCCAATGCCATTCGTACACGGCGTCAGAGTGACCGTTTATGATAATGCGGCGCTTTACTTCGCCCGAAGGGGAGTATGTACCCATAACGTTGCCCGAATCGCGCTTGTCAAACAGCGGATCCAAAAAAGGCGCGTACAGCACGAATTGGAAGAGCATAGGCACAAGAGAAAGCGCTATGCACACGAACACCATAACGGGGGACAAAAAGTATACGGGAACCGCAAGGGTCATAAACACCGCCACAAAATATGTCCAGCCGAAGAACGCGTGCGGAGCCACCTTGAACGTGTCGCGGTCCACTTTGTCGCACATTTCGCCCAACTGACCCGCCATATAGTCAAGGGCTTTGTTTTCGCCCTCACTGCCGGGGTCGCGGTCGCCGAAGTTGACTATGACGTTTTTTATCTCGTCACAGATGTAGGAAACGCTTTTTTCGCGTTCCTGAGCAGAAATCTCAGTTACTCTCATAATCCACCTGCCTTTAATCTTTTCCCGCACGGGGCGGGTGCGTAACTGCCGCAAACGGCTGCATTACGAAAGTATTATACAACATTGCGGCGAATATGTCCATACTAATTAAAGTTTATTTTGCAAAATAAAATAAATTCGCGCGTTTTTCTTCAATTGCTTGTCAAGCGCGGGAAAATATGCGATAATTGATTGTACTTGGGAGGAGTTATGAAAAAGTTTGCCGCGGTCTTTGCCGTTTTGATATGCGTTACCGTCCTTGTGCTTGCCGCGTGCACGCCCGACGGCGGCGAATTGCGCGAAGCTTTCAAGGGCGAAGGGTATGACTTTCAGCCCTTTGACATAACCGTGGCTCAGGCGGAGGAGTACGAACTTTCCGATTATTTCTCCGCGGTGAAGGACGCCAACTCTTATCCCAAAACGGTGTGCGTGCTGGTGTTCTCCACGCTGGGGGAAGCGCGCAGATACGCGGAAGAGCACGCCTCGCAGGAGGATATGCCCAACCTCTCCCGCGCGGGCAGGCTTGTGGCGTTCGGCGCAAGTGAAGCCGTGGACATAGCGGTCAACGGCAAAACCGAGTAAGGTAAAATTCCGCCTTGAACAAGGCGGCATAAATATTGATTGTTGGAAAAATGCAGAACCTTCTGCACGGCATCGGATTTCGGAGTAATGAAAAGGATATTGCGTCCGGAATAAAGCCTTTGGTGCGCGGCAAATAATTTCGCACAAATACGGTTTTAAGAGGACGTTTATGGTAAAAAAACGCAAATCTTCCCGCACAAGCGTCGGGGAGAGCGCGGCGCTTTGCCGCGAAAATTCGCAAAACGCCGTTTTGAACGGCGATCGGGAACAGGAAGAAAAGGCGGAAGAACAAGCCGCCGAGCAAACTCTGCAGGCTGAACAAGTTGCGGAAGATAAGGCGCAAGAACAAGCCGCCGACGACCAAGAGCAGGACGCGGGCGGGCAGGAGCCGGAGCAAACCGCCGCTCAAACCGAAGAACAAACCGACGCGCCGCAGGATAAAAAAGCCGCGTTAAAGGCGCGCGCGCAGACTTTTTGGAAAGACAAGGGCTTGCCCGCCTTGAAGGGACTTCCCAAAAGGTGGTTTATAGACGCGTTCACGGGCATGGCGCAGGGACTTTTCGTCACCCTTATTGCGGGCACCATTGTTAAAACTTTGGGCAGTTTGATAGGGGATAACGCCTTCGGTAATTTCCTCACTCTGCTGGGGTCTTTGGCTTCCGTGATGATGGGCGCGGGCATAGGCGCGGGTATGGGCAGTAAGCTGAAAGCTCCCGGACTTGTGGTGTTCTCCGCAATAGTCGCCGGCTTTGTGGGCGCATGGGCGGACGTGTTCATCACCTGCGCGGGGGAAGGCGCGGACGCCGTCATCTCCGCCGTGGGAGCAAAGGTGGCGGCAGGTTCTCCCGGCAATCCGATAAGCGCATACGTGACCGCGCTCACCGCCATAGAGATATCTTCGCTGATAGCGGGAAAGACCAAGCTGGACATTCTGCTTGTGCCGCTCACGTCCCTGCTTGCCACGCTGGCGGGCGCGTATATATCCTGGCCGTTTTCCTGGCTCATATCGCAGCTGGGGACGGGAATTGCGCTTGCCACCGACTTGCAGCCCGTGCTTATGGGTATAATAGTCGCGGCGGTGATGGGAATTTTGCTCACTTTGCCCACGTCCAGCGCGGCAATATGGGTATCCGTGGCAACTCCCGTGCTTACGGGCGGCGACGCCACGCAGGTCAACGCCATGCTGATTGCGGGCGGCGCGGCGGTGGTGGGCTGTGCCTGTCATATGGTCGGCTTTGCCGTGCTCAGCTTTAAGGAGAACGGCTGGGCGGGCATAGTGTCGCAGGGCTTGGGCACTTCTATGCTGCAAATACCCAACATAATGCGCCGCCCTCAGCTGCTCATTCCGCCCACGATAGCTTCTATGATATGCGGACCCATCGCCACCGGCGCGTTCAAGCTGATGTGCGGCGCGAGCGGCGGAGGTATGGGCACCTGCGGCTTTGTGGGAATAATAGAGGCATACAACGCCAGCATAATACAAGGCGGTATGGAGCAATGGAAGTTCTGGCTTGCCATCGCCTTCCTCTTCTTCATCATGCCCGCCGTCATATGCTGGGCGATAGGAAAACTTATGCGCCATAAGGGCTGGATAAAAGACGGCGATTTGAAGATTTGATCTGCCCTTACGGCAGCTTGTCGGAACCGTTGGGCGCGCCCTTTTCGGCGTCTTTGTGTAATATCTCGCTCGACGTAGCGCTGCTACGACCTCGTTCGATATTGCGCAAATCCGCTCAAAAATTCCTGCGCCGAACGCTCCCGCCAAACTGCCGTGCGGGCACCCTGCGGCAGCTTGTCGGAATGAGGGCATGCCTTTTGGGCATATTGGTGTAATATCGTTCGATGTAGCGCTGCTACGACTTAATTCGATATTGCGCAAATCCGCTCAAAAATTCCTGCGCCGAACGCTCCCGCCAAACTGCCGTGCGGGCACCCTGCGGC
>CALWHM010000015.1 GCA_944380395.1 uncultured Clostridia bacterium
AAGTTATAGAGAATGCTATGGGTAAGACCATTGCGGATAAATCGTCTGAACAAACCATTAAATTATATGGTTGCAGTCTTGATTCGGAAGATAGTGTGGTTCAATGATGTAAAAAATTATATGAAATAGCTTTCTATAATTTTTTAATATTTATATTCCGATAATTAAGATTATTAAGAACAAGGAGCGTAAGGAAATGCAACCTGAAGAAAAGGCAAGATTAATAATAGATCAAAAATTAATTGAGTCAGGATATGTTATTCAAGATATTCGTGATTATGAATGTGCTTGCCGCAAAAGGAGTAATTGTTAGGGAATATCCCACCGATACAGGTGAGGTCGACTATCTAATTTTCATAAATGCTCAGCCTGTAGGTATTATTGAAGCTAAAGAAATTAACAAAGGCGAAAAACTGGTTGTTGAAACTGAGAAGCAAACTGAGCGCTATAAAAATAGCAAGTTAAAGTATTTCCCAGAGAACGTACATATTAGATTTGCATATGAGTCGACAGGGGAAATTACTCGATTTACTGATTATAACGACATTAATTATCGCTCGAGAGAAGTTTTTTCTTTCCATAAGCCTGAAGAATTGGAAAGATTGATGAAAGAATCGGATACCCTTCGCAACCGATTAAAATCATTTCCGAAGTTGAACGAACAAGGATTTCGTCGTTGCCAAATTACTGCTATAAACAATCTTGAGAAATCATTTGGTGAAAATCGTCTGCGTGCTTTAATATAGATGGCCACTGGTGCAGGAAAAACATATACTGCTATTACAGCTATATATCGTCTATTAAAATTTTTTCGGCAAAAAGGATTTTGTTTTTAGTTGACACAAAAAATCTCGGCAAACAAGCTATGGATGAATTCACGGCTTATAAGCCAAGTGACGACAATAGAACATTTGTCGAACTTTATCCAGTGCAACTTTTGAAATCGTCATACATTTCAGAGTCAACCAATGTTTGCATTAGTACAATTCAAAGGATGTACTCTATTTTGCGTGGCGAAGAATTAGATGAAAGTCTTGAAGAATCGCCTATTTTTGACGCAGGTCTTCCTAAAGAAGTAGTTTATAATGCAAAATACCCTATTGAGTTTTTTGATTTTATTATAATCGATGAATGCCATAGGTCTATTTATAATATTTGGAAGCAGGTATTAGATTATTTTGATGCTTTCCAAATCGGTTTAACTGCCACCCCGGACAAAAGGACTTTTGGGTACTTCAATGAGAATATTGTAAGTGAATATACTGGCGCACGCTCGCCTGTTATGCGTTGTCCACTTTAGTGGACACTGGTGCACGCTCGTTTGTTATGTGTTGTCCACTTTTGTGGACACCGCTGCTTTTGCTTAAATATGTGCAAGTAGTGGGGTGAAAAATATGTGCACCGCAAATATTTTTCTATGCGAGCGGGGCGGGAGCGTCAGCTTGTTTGGAGAAAAATTCCGGTATTATGGAATTTTATAACTAAAAGTAATTGAGATGTTGTGAAACCGTCCGTTACTATACAATTTAAAAAATTTAAAATTCTGTTGCAAGCAACGCATTTGTAAAACTTATAGTTATAAAATTTTAAATATTTAAAATTTTGTGCGGTCGCATAACAAACGGTTATTAAATATGCCGTTTTGGTATAATTTCTGCAAAGAAAAATAGTCGTGTCAAGTACCACTTGACAAGGGTATTTCAGCCTAGAATTTTAAAACTGAAATCAATCTTAATCGCGGAAAATCAAAAATCACCAACATATAAGAAAGAAGTGCGCAACAACATATAATGCCGACTGATAACGTCCACGCTTTAAGTTTCGCAATCCATTATATATACTCATGTCAAGTACTACTTGACACGGGTATTTTAGCTTGGAATTTTAAATATTTAAAACCTAAACATACCTTAATCTCGGAGATAGGAATATAACCTACAAAAGCATTGCGAAGATGGAGAGAGGCAAAACTTTTTCCATCACTGCAAGGCGGTTAAGGGGTGGAGCGTCCCACGCTCCCGGCTCGCTGCCGTCCCACGCTCCCGGCTCGCTGCCGCCACGCGCTCCCTTGTCAAGCAGCACTTGACATGGGTATTTTTTGAGTACAGTCCAAGACTTTGCGGAGAAGAAAAGCAGTAAAATGTTTTTGTTACATCAAAGAGTAATCAGCCCGCGGTGGCTCACCGCCGGGAATTTACCGATATTTAACGGATAATTAACGGGTGTGTAACCGAGTTGTTACGGGCGGTTTACTTACGGGCGGTAAGATATAGGTACAAAACCGAAAGGAGAAAAAGCTATGAAAGTTACGATAATAAGCGACATACCGCTTTCCAGGAAGAACGGAACGGCGGTGGCGGCTGCAAATTTGATAGAAGCACTTAAAGAAAGGGGGCACGAAGTGAACGTAGTGTGCCCCGATGAGGACAAGCGCGGGCAGAAGGGGTATTTTATTGCCAAGACCCGCAGTTTCGGCGTGTTCGACAAGTATGTGGCGAAAAACGGAGTGGCGCTTGCCAAGGCGGACGACAAGCTGTTGTATTCGGCGATAGACGGCGCGGACATCGTGCATTGTATGATGCCGTTTGCGCTCTCGCGCAGGGCGGCGGATATAGCGCGCGCTTTGGGCATACCCGTGTCCGCGGGCTTTCATTGTCAGGCGGAGAACGTGACCAATCATTTGGGGCTTATGAAGAGCAAGGCGCTCAACAAGGCGATATACCGCCGTTTTTACCGCGTGCTCTATTCCAAGTGCGACTGCATACATTATCCCACCGCGTTTATCAGGAACGAATTTGAAAAAAGCGTGAAGAAGAGCACTCCGGGATATGTGATCTCCAACGGCGTGGACGAAGAGTTTTTCCGCGTGGAAAGACAGCCGCGCGGGGATAAAAAGTTCGTCATATTGTGCACGGGCAGATATTCGCACGAAAAAAATCAGGGCGTGCTTATAGACGCCGTGAAAAAGAGCGCGCACGAAAAGGATATAAAGCTCGTTTTTGCGGGCGCGGGACCTATGGAAGACGCCTTGAAAAAGAGGGCGGAAGGGCTGACGAATCCGCCCGAATTTAAGTTTTTCACCAAGCAAGAGCTGATAGAGCGGATAGCCGAAGCGGACCTTTACGTGCACACGGCAAAGGTGGAGATAGAGGCTATCGCCTGCCTTGAAGCCATATGCGGCGGGATGGTCCCCGTGATAGCAAATTCGGAAAAAAGCGCTACTAGGGCGTTTGCCATTGGTAAAAACAACCTGTTCGACCCCGATGACGCGGCGCAGCTTGCGGCAAGGATAGACTACTTTTTCGAAAACGGTTACGAGAGGGAAAAATGCGCCCTGCTGTACAAGGGCTTTGCTTCAAGTCTTTCCAAAAGCCGTTGTATGGACGATATGGAGGAAATGCTTATGAACGCCGTTTTGGAAAACAGCCGCGCCGTTTACGGCGTGCCCGTCACTCAGGTTTACCGCCATGCGTACGGCTATACGGACGGGGAGAGCGGACGGTAAAAAGCCGCTAAGGTTATACCGCGCCGTTGCGGGCAATAATAATAAACACGGAATGCGGCTCGCGTAAAGCGGGCGGGAGGATGATATGGAACAAGTGGTAAAGATGAGAAAAAATCCCAAGGGCACGGGCAGAGCCGTTTTGGCGTCCCCGCTCATTATATTGTATTATATGTTTTCGGGGTCGTGTATGGCGTGTTCGTGGCTGATGGCGGCGGGGGTAGCCTTTGCCGTGGTCGCGGAAGTGCTGGGCGGCGGACTGCTGATGGTAATGGCGTTTCTGCTGGGCAAGCAGGCGGGCTTTATGGTAGGGGCGTTTTTGTTCGGGCTGGCGCTGTGGCTGCTGGTCGCGCCCACTATTATGCTGACAAGAGAGGTATTTTTGGGAATGAAGACGATAACGAAATACTATATTAAAAGCAGCGACAATATAAAAAACAGACTACTGGGCAGACCGCTCGGCAAAAATATGGCGGGGGCAAGTGCGATATGAACAGAAATTCCGTATTCAGCAAAAACGAGTACGCCAGGCGCGAAGTGAACAATGAAGAAAGTTTGCTTTTGGAGCAATGCTTTTGCGACTTCGGCTGGGAATGCCTTAAAAAAGAGAGTTTGGGCGGGGGCAAAACGCAGCTTTATTTCCGCCGCGAAAGGCAGGAAGGCGCGAAGAAAGCAAACAAGCTCAACGCTTTGCAAAAGGACTGCGAAAAACTCATAAGGGACGTGGAGCACAAGAGAAAATATCCGTCCGTGCCCATAGCGTTTATTACGCTTATCGGCGGTATAGCTGCGGTATACTTCTTTATAACGGGCATAATAGCCGCCGTTTTGGGCAGTTTTGCCGCGGCGGGCGGCTTTGCGAGCGCGGGGTGCTTGCTGCTGCTCATCGCCTGTGCGTGCAACGTAGCCGCGCCCAGGCTGAACGGCAAGGCGCAGATGAAAATAAGCGGCATTACGGAAGATATTTCGCAAATGCGTAAAAAGGCAAGGCAGCTGCGCGGGGAATAAGGCGCGCGGCAAAGGATTGCCCGAGGCTCAGGCTTCGGGCTTTTTTATTGCAGAGGGGAAGATTTGCGCGTTTTTGCGGCGCGATTTGCGCGGCGGGGCAAAGCGGAGCGGTTTTAAGGCGTTAATTGTTGCATTAAATGCGTGCGTGTGCTATTATAATATTATAAATTCGCGCCGTTGAAGGCGAAAAGGAGGGTTTATATGACCACTTTAATGCAGCAGGAGATATTCTCCGAACCTCAAATGATAAAACGCACAATAGCAGCCTGCCGTCCCGTAGCGGCTCAAATAGCCAAAGCGGTGAAGGAAAAGGGCATTGTGAAATTCGTCACGCTTGCGCGCGGCACTTCGGATAACGCCGCCACCGTGTTTTCTTTCCTCTGCCCCCTGACCACGGGCATTCAGGTGGGGAAATTCCACCCCTCCCTTTACACCGTGTACAATAAGGCCGTGGATATGAAGGATACTTGCATGATAATAGTGTCGCAGTCGGGTATGTCCAAGGACACGATAGACGTGTTCAATAAGGCAAAAGCCGCGGGAGCCATGACCGTGGCTGTGACCAACAACAACGAAAGCCCCGTGGCTAAACAGGCGGACTTCCACCTGTTTATGGACGTGGAAGAAGAAAAGTCCGTTGCCGCCACCAAGACTTATATCGGAGAGCTTACCGCGCTTGCGCTGCTTGCGGACGCGCTGGGCGGAAACATAGGCGCGGAGATAGACGAATATCCCGAAAAAATAGCGGATATTTTGCAAAAGTTCGATGAAATAGCCGTTGCCGCAAAGGGCATTTACAAGGAAAAGAGCAACATTATTTTGACGCGCGGCACTATGTTGGGCACGGGCGACGAGTGCGCTTTGAAGCTGACGGAATGCTGCTATATGTTCAACCGCGCTTTCTCCACCGCCAACTTTATGCACGGACCTTTCTCCTTGATAGACGAAACGGCGAACGTGATCCTGCTGGCGCCTTCCGGCGTGTTTGAAGAAGAATACAAAAATCTTGCCGCGCGCATAAAGAGTTTGGGCGGCAAGCTCACCGTGTTCAGCGATATTCCCGAAGTGCTGGAAGTTGCGGACAACAAGGTGGTAATGCCCAAGGCAAGCGATGTGACCGCGCCCGTTGTTTACGGCGTGGCGGTATCCCTGCTTGCGCTCAACGTGGGTCTTGCAAAGGGCTTGAAAGTGGATACGCCCCGCAACCTGAACAAGGTCACGGTAACGCTTTGATGGACATCGCCGTTTTAGACAGGCACACTTTGACCTGCCGCGAGGACGTGGACTTTTCCCCTTTGGAAAAGCTGGGGAGAGTCCGCTATCTGCGCGTGGAGTGCGAAGAGGACATCATAAACGGCGCAAAGGGCTGTAAAGCCGTATTATGCAATAAAATACTCATCACGCGCAGGGTGCTGGAAGCTCTGCCCGAAGTAAAATACGTGGGCGTGTTCGCCACGGGCTATAACAACGTGGATCTTGCGGCGGCGCACGCTTTGGGCGTGACGGTTACCAACGTTCCCGGCTATTCGGGCGCGGCGGTGGCGCAGCACGTCATCGCGCTTTTATTGCACTTTTACTCCAAAGTGGGGGAGTATGACAGGGCGGTGCGCGCGGGAGAGTGGGCGGCGCAGAAGTGTTTCAGCTACTTTCCCTATCCTATGTACGAAGTTGCCGGGAAAACGCTGGGAGTGTTCGGCTTCGGGGATATAGGCAAAAAGGTGGCGCGCGCGGCAAGCGCGCTGGGTATGCAGGTGCTCGTCCATACGCGCACGCAGCCGCAAAACTGCCCCTATGAACTTGCGGATAAAGAAAGTCTTTTTTCCCGCTCCGACGTTGTCACCCTGCATTGTCCGCTCACGGAGCAGACGGCGCGGCTTATAAATTCGGATACGCTTG
This sequence comes from uncultured Clostridia bacterium, assembly GCA_944380395.1. Classification (GTDB taxonomy): domain Bacteria; phylum Bacillota; class Clostridia; order Christensenellales; family UBA3700; genus Alloclostridium. Next base: position 6,407 of record CALWHM010000015.1, read on the forward strand.
CGCTTATGAAAAAAAGCGCCGTTTTGATAAACACCGCCCGCGGCGGGCTGGTGGACGAGGACGCGCTGTATCGGGCGCTTACGGAGAAAAAAATAGCGGCAGCCGCCCTAGATGTGCTTGAAACGGAGCCGCCGAAAGACAGCCGTCTGATAGGACTTGAAAATTGCGTGGTAACTCCGCACGTGGCGTGGGCGCCCGCGGAGACGAGAAACAGGCTTGTGCGTATGGCGGCGGATAACATTGCCGCTTTTGCGGAAGGAAAGCCCGTGAACACGGTTTAAGTAAGTATACGAAATTCGTTTTCCGCCAAGGGACATTCGGCGGAGAGGGATAGGAGGGAGATATGAAAAAGTTTTTTCAAAGGATAATACGTCAGCCCAAGCGTCAGCTCTTGCTCACGCTGGCGGCGGAGGTTTTGGCTGTGGTGGCGCTGGGCTTGTTCTTTGCCCAAGGCGTTACGGACGCGGGCGGGGACGGCATAGCCACCTTCCGCATAACCTTTTACTCTATGGCAAGGTCGTTCTACTTCAACGCGCCCCTGTTCATCGGCTTTATAGCGCCCGTGTTTACGGTGCTTTTCACCTTTATACCCAACAAAAATTCCAAAGTGTACTTGGCGCCCGCCGTCGTGCTGATAGCGTGCGGCGTTATGGTCGCGTGCACGTTTGAGTGCTATCTGCTCCCGTTTACGGACGAGTATGCGGAAATGGTGAGGGAAAGCGGCACGCACCTTGCGGCGGAAGCCGCGCTTGCTTCTGCGCTGATATTCGCCTGCGCCGCGCTGGAAGTGGTGAAAGCGGTATCTCCCGCGCCCGAAGAAGAGGCAGAAGAAGAGGCAGAAGCCGCGCCTGCCGAAGAAGCGGCGGAAGAGAGCGCAGCGGTAGAAGCTCCCGCCCAAGAGGCAGCCGAAGAAGCGCCTGCGCAAGAGGCAGCCGAAGCAGCGCCCGCAGAAGAAGGCGAGGAAAAGAGCGCGGAGCAAGAAGGCAAGGACGGCGCGGAAGGCGCGGAATAAGAATATGAAAATAGCAAAGGACATATCGCAGATAATAGGCAACACTCCGCTTTTGGAGCTTTCCCGCCTTTCAAAAAAGATGGGACTGCCCTGCGCGCTTATCGGCAAGGCGGAGGGAATGAATCCCGCGGGAAGCATAAAGGACAGGACGGCGCTTTCTATGCTGGACGACGCCGAAAGGCGCGGACTGTTGCGCAAGGGCGGCACGGTGATAGAGCCTACTTCCGGGAATACCGGGATAGGGCTTGCCGCGCTGTGTGCGGTCAGGGGATACAAACTCATACTCACCATGCCCGAAACGATGAGCGAAGAGCGCAGAAAACTGCTCAAAGCGTTGGGCGCGGAACTTGTGCTCACTCCCGGCAAAGAGGGAATGGCGGGCGCGGCGCGCGCGGCGGAGGAGATTTTCAAAAGCACTCCCGGTTCGATAATAGCCGGGCAGTTTGAAAACCCCGCCAATCCCGCGGCGCATAAGTCCACCGCGGACGAGATTTGGAAGGATACGGACGGGAGCGTGGACGCCGTGGTGTGCAGTGTGGGCACGGGCGGCACGATAACGGGACTTTCAAGGTATTTGCGCGAATATAAAAAGGATATAGCCGTAATAGCGGTGGAGCCGGCTTCTTCCCCCGTGCTTTCGGGCGGAAAGGCGGGCGCGCATAAGATACAGGGCATAGGCGCGGGTTTTGTGCCCAAGGTGCTGGACACAAGCGCTTATGACGAAGTTATCCCCGTCACGGACAAGGACGCCTTTGAAACGGCGGATATGCTGGCAAAAACGGAAGGACTGCTTGCGGGCATTTCTTCGGGAGCCGCGCTTTTTGCCGCGGGAGAGTACTCAAAAAAGCGGGGCAGGGATGAAAAAATAGTGGTGATACTGCCCGATACGGGGGACAGATATTTGTCTTCCGGAGTGTTCACGTGAACCGCACGCGGCTGCTTTTGGGCGGCGGAGCGGATAAACTTGCTTCGGCTTGCGTAGCCGTGTTCGGCATAGGCGGCGTGGGCGGTTATTGCGCGGAGTTTTTAGCGCGCGCGGGAGTGGGGCGCATTGCGCTTGCGGACAACGATGTTATCTCCGAAAGCAACTTAAACAGGCAGATAATCGCGTTAAACTCCACGATAGGAGAAAAAAAGACAAAAGTCTGCGCCCGCCGCTTGAAGGATATTTCTCCCGATATATGCGTGGAAGAATACGACTTTTTTTACACGGCTCAAACGCCGTTTGATTTTTCAAAATACGATTTGGTGCTGGATTGCATAGATACGGTAACGTCCAAAGTCGCGCTGATAAAGGCGTGTTCGGGCGTAACGCACATAATATCCTGTATGGGTACGGGCAATAAGGTGCGGGCGTCGTTTGAAACGGCGGACATATATTCCACGTCCGTGTGCCCGCTTGCGCGCGTTATGCGCCGCCTGCTCAAACAGGAGGGCATACCCTCTCTTACGGTGGTATATTCAAAAGAACAGCCGTCAGGCGGGGTGATGGAACAGAACGGCAGACACGCCCCCGCAAGCATTTCCTATGTTCCCGCCGCGGCGGCGGCAAAGATGGCGGAAGCCGCCGTAAGTTTTCTGCTTTCCCGATAATATTTTGCAAAACGGGGACAAGACAATGCCTTGTCCCCGCAAAAGGGGGTGAGAGCAAACGCTCTCGGGGTTAAAAGGGCTTATTTATAAGGTCGCGGTATTTATCGTAACGGTGCCTTTGCCCGAATATACGGGCGTATCCGAACCATCGTAAGTGCCGTCTTCACGGTTTTTTGACCACGTAAGCTCAATATCTTCTTCAAGCAGGATCACTCCGCCCTCCTTCACGTCTGCAAGCGCGTTTTTGAAGGAAACAGAGCTGTCCGCACGCATAACCATGCCTTCTTTCACCACGGTGTAAAGTATATCGTCGCCCTGTTTTGCGGGGGAGGAGTCAAGACCTTCCGCCAGATATGAAGCGTTGCCCGTTTCGGGAGCGTGCGCGGGGTCGAAGTTGAGGAACTTGCCGCCGTATACGGTCACGGCAGCCGTGCCGTTATTATAGTTTGCGTCTATGCAGTTGATAAGGTATTTAGCGTATTGCGGAGCTTGCGCTTTCACGGTTTCGGAAAGCTCAAAGTATCCGTCGTTTACGACAAGGGAGCCTTTCTCCACCTGCACGGCGGTTATGGCGCCGTAATAGCTGCCGCCGTTTATCGTAAGAGCACCGCCGTTTACTATATCAATGCCGTAGCTGTTATTCTCTCCCGCTTCGGGATCTATGCAGCCGTCCCCGTTGATGGTCATTTCCGCGCCGTCCACGGAGATAATGGCGGGGGTATAGGCGTAAGTTATGCCTTCATATCCGGTAAGGGCTATTTTATAGCCGTTCAGGTTGAGCACGGTATCATTGGTCACGATGTTCAAGGGGATAATGCCGCCCGAGGACAAAGTTGTATCCGGGGTGAAGTATATATCGCCCGCAAGGTCTATCGTGCCGCCCAGCTGCAAAGCCGCCGAAAGTTCAGCCGCCGTATCTACGGGGGAAGAAAGCTCTACCGTACCGTTATTTTCTATTTTCACGTCGCCGCCGCCCGTAACGGAGAGTTCGGGCACAACCGCGTTTTCTTCAACGGTGAGGTTGGAAGAAGAGTTTGCCGCGGAAGTATCCACGCTCACTTTTTGCACGGAGGCTTTGAGCACGACTATAGCGGCGCAATTTGCGGAAGGAATTGCGGCTACGTCGGAAACAACGGCGCTTTCTTCCACCACGGCGCGCCCGCTGTTCAGCGTGAGAGCGCCTATTTTTCCGTAGACGTGCAAGGACTCGTCCGCCACTGCGGCGCCCGTTATGCTGTTTGCGTCGTTAAACACGTGCATGGTGCCATAGGGTGCGTTCACGGTTATGCTGCCTGCCTTAAAGCCGCAAATATAGAGCGTCTTTTCGCCGGCAAAGGCTATTTCCACGTCGGAGCTTTCCCATGCGGCGGCGCTGCCGGCAAGCACTATCTTATCCCCGTCCTTTACGGAAGAGAGAATGCCGTTCATCTCATCGTTACTTTCCGCAAAGTAGACGCTGCCCGCTTCGCCGTCGGTTACGTTTGCGTTGCCTTGGACGGCTTCAACGGCAAAACTCAAAGCGCACTGCTTGCCCTTGGCGGAATTGCCCGTGTATGCGGGGAGTTCCACCGTAACGTAAAGCGTTTCTTCTTCCGTGTTTGCGCTCTTGCTCTCCCAAGCGGTATAGCCGCCCGTATAGTAGTCGTACTCGCCGTCTTCTTGCGTCTTTATGCCCACCAAAAGCTGGTTGTAAAGCACCTCATCGCCGGAAGAGAGGGCAAAGCTTACGCGCTGTTTGTAGTTCACGTCGGAGTTGTTTGTTATCTTGATTTGAAACTCCGCTTTGTCGCCGGGCGTCAAGCCGCCCAAAGAAAGCGCGCCGTATTCGTCCACCTTCGCCGTGCCGCCGTTTGCAAAGGCGGTTTGAGAAGCCGCGTTTTCCGCGTTCACCACTTCGCCGTTTTCATTGACGGAAGCGGGGGAATACAGGGTCATAGAGTTCGTATCCACAGCCGCGGAAACGCTCACTTTGCCCGAAGTGACGGCTATATCCACGCCGCCGTTATCCGTGAACAACGCGAACGTAGCGCCCGCTATCACCGCAACGCACAGCATAATGGTTATTATCGATATTGCCAATACTTTTTTCTTCATAGTTTACTCCTTGGGACATCGTCCCGCGCCCGCAAAGTTTTGCGGGCTTAGATCAGGCTTGAGATCAATTGCTCTCTTTTTTTATAACCTTATTCGCTTATGGCTTTAACCGTGTACCAAATGACATCGTCATGATTTTCAGCCACAGATTTATAACCTTCGGCAAGGTAGCTGCCGCCGAGAGCATCGTCGCCGTCAGCGGGATCCTGTCCTATAAACGTGCCGCCGCTCACGGTAAAAAAGCCGTTTGCGCCGGTAGTTTGCTGAACGTTGAGGACAAAATATTTGCCGTTATACGGTTTTTCGCTGGCGAAGGTGCCGCCGGTTATCGTAACCTTTGCAGAACCGGAGTAAATGCTTATGCAGCTGTTGCCGGCGCCGTTCTTGTCGCCGCCGACGTTGTAATAACCGGCTTCGAACAGTACGATTGAGTTGTCGCCGATGTTGACCGCTTGGTTATCGCCGCCTTGTCCGCCGTATATGCCGCCGTCCTTGGCTTCGGACGAATCGGTAAAGGTAACGTTAGAGTTGCCGAGGACTTGCACGGCTATTTGCGAGCCTACGTTATTGAGCGTATAGCCGTTGAAGTCGATGACGACTTTCTTGTCTTTTATAACCAAGCCGGAATCTTTCGAACCCGCAGTGCCGATATTTATATCCGCGCCGAGCGTTACTTTGCTGCTTATTGCGATAGCTGCAATAAGTTGTTCAGTCGTGGTAATATTGGCGGTCGTCATATCCACGGTAACGTCTTCGCCCGTGGTCATATCCGTAATTTCGCCCTTGTTTTCTATCACCACTTCACCCGTGCCTTCCACGGAAAGGGAAGGGAGCACAACGTTTTCAGCCACGGTGAGATTGGTTGAGGAGTTTTGCGCAGAGGCGTCCACGGTAACCGCTTCCACGGCGGCGTTTTCCGCAATGTCCACTTTAACGGAGCTGCTTTCGGAAGGAATTGCGGCAAGGCTTTCCACCTTGGCGCCCGCTTCCACGACTATGCGCCCGGAGTTCACCTGCGCGGCGCCCACTTCGCCGTAGATGTGCAGGGAGTTGTCCGCAACGATAGCTTTGTCTATCTTCTGAGTATAGTTTATGTAGTAGTTTATCGTGCCGCCCCGAGCGTTCACGGTGAGCGTGCCCACGTCATAGCCGCAAACGGTGACGGTCTTTTCGCCCTCAAAGGCTATTTCCGCGGTAGTCCAAGCGGAAGTGCTGCCGTAGAGCACCACCGTTTCGCCGTCCTTGGCGTCCGCAAGGGCTTGGGTCAGAGCTTCCTGATTTTCGGCAAGATATACCTTGCTTGCGGAGGCGTCGCCCGCAACGACTGCGTTGCCCTGGACCACTTCCACCGCCAAGTCAAAGCTGCAAGCCTTGCCCTGCGCCGTGCTGCCTGCGTATTCGGGCAGTTCCACGGTGATATAGCGCGTTTCGCCGTCCGCGGAACCTTCTTCCCAAGAGGAAGTGAAGTTTGAATAGTAGGTGAAGGAAGCCGCCTCATAGGATTCGGGGTTCTTGCCGCTCACGCCGAAGAGCATTTGGTCGAGCAGGGCGGGATCGGAAGCGCTGCCCGCGCTCATAATAAAGCGCTGTTTTACGGCGATGTCGGAATTGTTTTCTATCTTCAATTCTATCACAGCCTTGTCGCCGGGCGTCATTCTGTCCAAAGACACTTTGCCGCCGTCAACGGTCAGCTTGCCGCCGTTTTCAAAAGCGCCGCCTTCCTGCTTCACACCCATAGAGTAGGTGGCGGTGCTTGTTATTTGCGCCGTAACGTCCAAATCGCCGGAAGTCACGGCTATGTTGAGATCGCTCTTGTCCGTGAACAAAGCGAACGTGGCGCCCGCTATCACCGCGGCGCACAGCACTATCGCAAGTACGGAAACGAGCAATGCCGATTTTTTGGTACGCGTCATATCTGTTATCTCCTATAAAAAATTTTCTTAGTTGATTGAAAACGCCGCGTTCAGGTCGGAGTCGGACGCGTTGGTCTGACCCGCGTACACGGTTATCTTCACCGCCGCGCTTGAAGCAAGCGGCTTTACCGCGCCCGTTTCGTCTGCGGGCTGAGTTGCGCTCTTATCCAAAGCCACGGTAACGGTAAGGGTGAGCGTTTCGTCGGAAGCAAGTATCAGCGCGCCGCCGCTTTCGCCGCACGCCCACGTGCCCAAAGCAAACTCGCTTTCGCCGTTTTTGACGGTGGTTTTGATATACTTCTCCGCGCTCTTGTCGTCGTCTTCACCCAAAGTCAGCAGGGCGTCCACGCGCACTTTGGCGGCGTTTTTGCCCGTGTTCTTTACGGTAAGGGTAAAGGTGGCGCTGTCACCGGGGACGATGTTCGTCAAGGTGAGTTTGTTGCCGTTTAATTCGGCTGTGCCGCCCGTGGCAAAGCTGCCTGCGGTTTCGTTGGGAACGTTATCCGCGTCGGGGCTGAGGCTTGCCGTTGCAAGGCCGCTCAGTTCGGCGGATATATCCACGCTGCCCGTGGTCACGGCAACATCGGAAGAGCGGGTCACCGCGAATAAAGCGAAGGTGGAACCCACTATCACCGCCGCGCACAGCAGGGCGATAAGTCCCGCGGATATAATGGCTTTTTTCTTACTCATTTTTCTTTCCTCTTTTTACTTTATTATTGTGCCGTTGACTGCACCGCGTTTATCGTAAAGGTGAATTTCAGCGCCGCGTTCATAATGGTGCTGCCTGCGGTGCCGTCGTCTGTCACGTCCGCTTCATAGGGCAGTTCCACCTTTATTTTGAACACGTATTTTTCACCCGCAAGCTGAGCGGAATCAAGCTCGATTTTGCCGGCGCTTACCACTTCCGCAAGGCTGTCCGTTTTAATGACCGTGCCTTCGGAAGAAGAAACCGTTATCTTCAATTTGCTTGCCAGCAGATATTCGGGCGTGCCTGCCTTGGGAGCCGTTCCCGTATAGGAAAACACAATGGAGCTGTCAAAAGCCACGTTGCCCGTGTTGGTCAGCTGCAGAGTGGCTTCTTCCCACACTCCCGGCACGTTGTATACGGGGGAAGACTCATCTCCGAACATAAACGCAGTACCGGAGGCGCTGTCCGTATTCGTGAGATCCACGTCCGCATCCACCGTTTTTTCCTTGCCCAAAATGCCGTTTTCGTCCACGAACACGCCTTTAAGGTCGGTGCGAACGAGAGTGGCGTTCAGTTCGCCCGCGGAAAGGTAGGTTTCCACGTCCGACCGTTTGGAAAACAGCGCGAAGGAAGCCCCCACTACCACTGCCGCGCATACCACGGCTATCACCGCGGATATTAAAATCGCTTTTTTCTTCATACTTACTTATCTCCTTCGCCGCAGCTTGCGGCAATTGCTTTACGCGTTTTGGCTCAAACGCCTTTGCTGACGCTTTAAGCGGCGCTCTTCTTTCTTCTTGGCTTCTTTTATCTCACGCTCTTCTTTGAAAGTGGCGTAATTTATGTCCAGAATGCCCTTTATGTATCCCACGGAAGCGGCGTTTTCCACGCGTACGTCCACGGGCTTTTCACGCAGGGAAAGGGAGTTTTCGTCCGCATATCCCGCAAGCGTGTTGTTCTGCACCTGCATACGCGCAACTATCTTTCCGCGGCGCAGCAGAATGCGCACCAACTGCTTTTTGCCGTAATATACGCACGCGGCGTGGCCGTTGGTCACGAGCTTTGCGCCCTCGAACTTCTGCGCGTAAGCCAAAATGTCGTCCACGTACCGCTTTTCGTCGGGGGAAAGCGCGGCGTAAGCCTCGGGATAGGGGACGGCGGTGTTGCGGCGCAGCACCACTTCTCCTTCCTGCACGGTAGTGGCGGCGGTTTCTGCTGCCGCAGGCTGCACGGCGGAAGCGGTTACCTGAGAAGCAGGCTCCTGAACGGGACGGGCGGCTGCCGCCTGCGCCACGTATTTTGAAGAGCTTTCTCCCACGGGCACCAGCACATAATCCGTGTCGTCTATGGAAACCACTTTGCCTTTAACGTTCTTGGGTCTGCGCACGGCGGATACCGTAAACCAGATTATCAGCAGCACCGCTATGCCTATGACTATTGCCATACATGCGATAAACAAAGACTCAGTCATTGTTTTCTTCTCTCCTTTTCAGTTCGTCCAATTCGCGGCGCAGGCGCTCTATTTCCCGCTCCCTGTCCTCGGCTTCGGACTGACTTTTTTGCTTTTTATCCTTGCTCACCAAAAAGGCGATGCGGAATATTTCGTATATCATTATCAGCGCGGCGGGCACTATCAGGCACACCACTATCCCCGTGGAGGAGGTGAGGAAGGTCAGGATCGCGCCCAGCGGATAATTGGAACCCGTGACCGCGCCTATCACGTTCTCCGCCTTCACGGGCGAAGCGTCCGCGGAGTCGTTCGCGTCGCCCTTGGTGATAAAGGTTATCTCTCCGCCTTCTTCCCGCACCTCTATTATGCGGTGCGTTATCACCATTCCCGTTTCCCCGGGAGCTAAGGAGCGGAAAGTTATTATGTCGCCTTCTTTCAAAGAGCGGATAAATTCGTCCGCCTGCTCCTTATCTTCGGGGACAGTTTTAATCGCTATCACGGAGTGCGTGCGAATGGAGTCCTCCGCTTCTCCTTCCATTGAGCCTGTCAGCACCAGTCTTATCTGCGTGCCGCCCACGGTGAGCGTCTGCCCCTGCACGCGGTATCCCACCGCCACGCCCAGAGCGCATATCGCCGCGATAAGTATTAAAGCCACAATTACCGCGGAAATGACGTTCCACGCCTTTTTTACCTTTGTCTTGTCCATTGTCTTTTAACCCTTTGTCCCTTTTCCCTTTTGACTTCTCAGCTGTCTTTTTCCTGCAAGGTGCAGTGCGCGGTTATCGAGCAGCTCTTGCCCTGCGCGGAGTTGTCCGCGTCCTGCGGCAGGGTGTATGTAACGGAGAATGTAACGTCGCCGCTCACTTCCGCCGTGTATATCACGCCGCGGCAATACAGATAGTTCCCGTCGTACAGCTGCTTTCCGTCCGCAACTATCGTCACGTTCAGGTGCCCGCTCAAATCGGGGGAGTGCCCGCCCGTCAGAGATATTGTCAGCACCGCGGACTTGGGCGCCTTTGCCGTATATTCCTGAGTGTACGACTGACCGGGGAGCAGTCCTTCTATGCGCGCGGGATCGGCAAACCCGTCGCCCGCGCCGTCCAAAGTGAGGTCGGAGCCTTCGTTCACCATAACGTACGCCACGCCCACGCAGGTTGCCGCTATCACCGCTATCAAAGCCGTTATCAAAACCGCCGTCGCTTTTTTACTCATCTTCTTGTTCAGTCCCCGCGCGCTTTGACAAATATTTTTCAAGTGCGTTTTATGCCTCAAATGCAAAACGCATTTTTAATATTCGTTAAAGCCGCTTATATTGTTGCGCTGTTATTTCGCCTTGTTTGCAATGTTAAGCTGAAAACTTTACATTTTGCTTACATTGTCCGCCGTTTTCCGTCCGTCCGTGTAAAAACACAAGGCTTTCGGCTCGGCTTTTTCTGCGGGAGCCGCCCGCTCCCTTCTTACTTGCCGCAGTCGGCGCCCATTTGAGGCGGCAGCCTGCGGTGAAACCCTGCTCTCAGCAACTTTTCTTCCCATATGCGCTTTACGCGCGCAAACGGAAATGAAAAAAGGGAGAACGCACTCCTTGTTCCCACATTTCATAACGTCGTCCCCTTAATTTCGCAACCATATTAGCACAAAGGATACGCGCCGTCAAGCGTTTTTCAAACAAAGACCTAAAATTTTAGTTAAATTATATAATGTGTTATGGGTGGGGGTAAGACTTCACCCGGTTTTTGCGGAATTTCGGAAAAATTTTTTCTGAAATTCCGCGCAAGCGCGGGAGAATCGCCGCGCTTTAATCGACATTACTTTTCGCCGCCTGCGTTTAAGTAAAATTAAAGGCTCAAAAATTTTATGGACAAAACGGTTACGTGCGCCCATTATATAAGATTTTTGCCATTGCGCTTTTATATATAATAATGTATCATTATCTATATAAGGACCGCGGATAATTTGAGCGTTCGCGGACTTTTCGGAGGAAAATTATGCAATATGTCACTTTCGCGTCGGGCAGGAAGCTCGACTTGATAGCGCTGGGAAGGGTGGCTATCGACTTTAATCCCATCGATTATTTCAAACCGCTCAGTGAGAGCAGGGAATTTCGCAAGTACTTGGGCGGCTCTCCCGCCAACGTGGCGGTCGGTCTTGCCCGCTTGGGCGGAAAAGTCGGCTTTATCGGCAAGGTGTCGGACGATCGGTTCGGGGACTACGTCACGGACTTTTTCAAAAAAGAGGGGATAGACGTGTCCCGTATCACCCGCGCAAGCGGCGGAGAAAAGCTGGGGCTTACTTTCACGGAAATACTTTCTCCCACGGAAAGCAGCATTCTTATGTACCGCGACGGCATTGCCGACCTTATGCTTGAGCCGCAGGAAGTGGACGAGGAGTACATCGCTTCGGCAAAGGCGCTGCTCATCTCCGGCACGGCGCTGGCGCAAAGCCCTTCAAGGGAGGCGGCTTTGAAAGCGGTGCTCATCGCCAAAAAGACGGGCACGCGCGTCATCTTCGATATAGACTACCGCCCTTACAATTGGAAGTGCGCGGACGACATCTCCGTTTATTACACCGCCGTTGCGGAAAAAGCGGACATTATAATGGGTTCGCGTGAGGAGTACGACCTTACCGAAAGCATATATATGGCGGGCGCCACGGACGAACAGACCGCCGCCTATTGGACGGGCAAGGGCGCAAAGATAGTCATCATCAAGCACGGCAAGGAAGGTTCCACCGCCCACACCTGCGACGGGAAGAAGTACGACATAAAGCCCTTCCCCGTCAAGGCGTTCAAATCCTTCGGCGGAGGGGACGGTTACGGCTCCGCGTTCTTGGCGGCGCTGTTTGCGGGCAAGGACATTATGGACTGCCTTGAAATGGGCAGCGCGTCCGCTTCTATGTTGGTGGCGGCGCACGGCTGTTCGGAGTTTATGCCCACAATGCAGGAGCTTGAAAAATTCATAGCGGACGAAAAAAAGACTTACGGCGATATGGTCGCACGCAAATAAGGAGGGAAGTATGGCTTTTTTGTATCCCGAATTTAACAAAAACGGCGTAAAAACCTTATGTTCGATAGGCGGAAAGAACGCCGATATGATGATGGACATACGCGTTATAAAGATGAAGGCGGGCGCGCGCAGGCGCTTTGTCAAAGAGGATAAGGAGATCTGCGTGCTGCTCACGGAGGGCGAAGCCGTGTTTGAAAGCGGCGATATACGCGAAAGGGCGGCAAGGAAGGACGTGTTCACCGACCTGCCCGTCACCCTGCACGTGTGCAAGGGTACTCAGATAAGCGTGAGCGCCGTCACGGACTGCGAGATATTGTATATCTCCACTCTCAACGCCCGGACTTTCCCCGCCAAATTCTACAAAAAAGAGGACGTCATTCGCACCGTGTCTTGCGAAGGGCTGTGGGAAAACACCGCAGTCAGGGACGTGAACACAGTGTTCGATTACTCCAACGCCCCCTATTCCAATTTGGTGGTCGGGGAAGTCATCGCGCGCCAGGGCAGGTGGTGGAGCTATCTGCCGCACTCACACCCTCAGCCGGAAGTCTATTATTACAAGATGTCCGCGCCCGAGGCGTTCGGGGCGTGCTTTATCGGGGAGAAAGCGTACACCGTCAAGGACGGCAGCGCGGGCTGTTTCCCCGGCGGAAAAACGCACGTGCAGGTCACCGCGCCCGGCTATCCGATGTATTGCTGCTGGATGATAAGGCATTTGGACGGCAATCCGTGGGACAAGACGCGCATTGTAGACCCGCGCTTTAAGCATTGGGAAGAATAGGAGGGAATATGTCTGTCAAAATGAGTTTGGGCGAGGCTATCGTCCGTTTTCTGGATAATCAATACGTGAGTCTTGACGGCAGGGAAGAAAAATTCGCGGAGGGATTTTTCACCATATTCGGGCACGGGTGCGTGCTGGGCGTGGGAGAAGCGCTGTCTATGGCGAAACATTCGCTCAAAGTGTATCAGGGCAAGAACGAGCAGGGCATGGCGCACGTTGCCATAGCTTACGCAAAACAGCACAACAGGCGCAAGATATTGCCCTGCATCTCTTCAATAGGTCCGGGGGCTGCGAATATGGTCACCGCCGCGGGCACGGCTACCGCGAACAATATCCCGCTGCTTCTCTTTAGCGGAGATACGTTCGCCTCCCGTCAGCCCGATCCCGTGCTTCAGCAGATAGAGCAGCTCCATTCCCCGCTTGTCACCACCAACGACGCATACAAGGCGGTAACGCGATACTTTGACCGCATCACCCGTCCCGAACAGATTATGAGCGCCCTTATAAACGCAATGCGCGTGCTCACGGACCCCGCCCACACGGGCGCCGTGGCGATCGCGCTCCCGCAGGACGTGCAGGGCGAAACATACGATTACCCCGAAGAATTTTTTGCAAAGCGGGTGCACAAAATATTGCGCCCTCTGCCCGTAAAAGAGGAGCTTGAAGAGGGAATAAGCGTTATTAGGGCGGCTGCCAAACCGGTAATGATAGTGGGCGGCGGAGTCAGATATTCCGAAGCGGGAGAAGCCGCCGTAAAGTTTTGCAAGGAGTTCAACATTCCGTTTGCGGAAACGCAGGCGGGCAAGAGCGCCGCGCCTTCTTCCCACCCCCTCAACGTGGGAGGCTTGGGAGTGACGGGTAACTCTTCCGCCAATGAGATAGTGCGCGCAAGCGACCTTGTGATAGCCGTGGGCACGCGCTTTACAGACTTCACCACGGGCAGCAAGGAGCTTTTTGCGGATAAAAAAGTGCTCACTTTGAATATGTCGCCCTTCCACGGCGGAAAGCTGGACGCGGTAAAGATGACCTGCGACGCAAAGGCGGGCTTGGACATTCTGCGCATAGCTTTGGGCGATTACAAGAGCAAGTGGACGGGGGAGATTTCCGCCGCCAAACAGCGCTGGGAGAAGGAGTACGACCGCCTTGCGGGCATAACGCTCGATGAAAATTCCTTGGGAGAGATAGGCTGCAAAATGCCGGACGCGATAAGCGGCTTTATCAAGGCGCACGGCAGAGCCGTGGCTCAGACGGCGGCGGTGGCGGCGGTGAGGGAGTGCATTCCCGCAGACGCGATAATCGTGGGCAGCGCAGGCTCTCTGCCGGGCGATCTGCAGCGTATGTGGACTACGGATACAAAAGACGCCTATAATATGGAGTACGGCTATTCTTGTATGGGGTATGAGATAGCCGGTGCTTTGGGCAGCAAGCTTGCCGAACCCGGCCGCGAAGTTTACGCCATGGTGGGCGACGGCAGCTTCTTTATGCTGCATTCGGAGCTGATCACCGCCCTGCAAGAAGGGGTGAAGATAAACGTGCTGCTCTTTGACAACGCCTCTTTCGGCTGTATCAACAACTTGCAGATGGAGCAGGGCGTGGACGCGCTCTGCACGGAATTGCGCTATCGCGACGGGGACAAACCCATACGCGAAGGCGAATTTATGAACATAGACTTTGCCAAAGTGGCGGAGGGCTACGGCTGCAAGGCGTACACCGCGCGCAGCATAGAAGAATTGCGCGAAGCTATCGCGGACAGCCTCAAACAAAAGGTAAGCACGCTTATAGACATAAAAGTTGCGCCCAAGACTATGACGCACGGCTATGACGGCTGGTGGAACGTGGGCGTGACGCAGAATCCGCGCACGAAAAAGCAGGAAAGCGCGCGCAAGGACAGGGCGGAGCATTTGAGCCGCGCAAGAAAATATTGAGGTTTTTCGCGCCGCGTGCGCGGACGAAGGAGAATATATGAATAAGGACAACATCAAATTGGGCATTGCGCCCATCGCCTGGACGAACGACGATATGCCGGACCTTGGCGCGGAAAACACGTTCAGACAATGCGTAAGCGAAATGGCGCTTGCCGGATTTTCCGGCTGTGAAGTGGGGAACAAGTATCCCAAGGACGTGAAGGAGCTGAAAAAACAACTGGATATGAGGGGGCTGAGCATAGCCAATCAATGGTTTTCTTCCTTTATACTCACTCAGCCTATGGAAAAAGTGGAGCGCGACTTTGCCGCGCAGTGTGAATTTTTGCGCGCGATGGGGGCGAAGATAATAGGCGCTTCGGAGCAGAGTTACAGCATTCAGGGCACGGATATCCCCGTGTTTGAAGGCAAGTACGTGATGAATGCAAAGGAGTGGGAAAAGCTGGCTGCGGGGCTGAACAAGCTGGGAAAGATAGCGCAAAGTTACGGCATAAGTCTTACCTATCACCACCATATGGGCACCGTGGTGCAGACGGCGGAGGAGACGGACAGACTTATGGAGATGACCGACCCCGAGCTTTTTTCCCTGCTTTACGACACGGGTCACCTTGCCTATTGCGGAGAGGACGTAACAGAGGTGCTCAGAAAGCACGTGGGCAGGGTGAAGCACGTCCACTTGAAGGACATTCGCCCCGAGGTCGTGAATAAGGTGAGGGCGGAGCGCCTGTCCTTCCTGCAAGGCGTGCGCGCGGGCACTTTCACCGTTCCCGGGGACGGCGCGATAGACTTTGCGCCCGTGTTCGACATTTTGGACAGGGCGGGCTACAAGGGCTGGATGATAGTGGAGGCGGAGCAGGATCCCGCCGCCGCCGATCCGTTGGAATACGCGCTCAAAGCAAGAAAATACATCGCCGAAAAGGCGGGCATATAAAACATAAGGAGAAGGTTATGGCAATCAAAACGTTGAAATACTTTACGAACAACACGTTCGTGGAATCCAAAACGGATAAATATTATCCCGTATTCAACCCGTCCACGGGTGAACAAATAGCGCGCATGCCGCGCTGCACCACGGAAGAGGTGGCTCAGGTGATAGAAAACGCGCACGCCGCCTATGAAAAGTGGAGCCGCGTGCCCGTGCTCAAAAGGGTGCAGGTGCTGTATAAGCTGCGCGAACTGCTCATAGAGCATATGGATGAGCTGACCTTGCTGTGCGCCACCGAACACGGCAAGAATCGGGAAGAGAGCAAGGGCGACATTCTCAAAGCCAAAGAGGGCACGGAGCTTGCCTGCAATATGCCTTCGCTTTTGCAGGGGGAAAGCCTTATGGACGCGTCCACCGGTTACGATACCGTGCTCTACCGCGAATCTATGGGCGTGTTCGCGGGAATAGCCCCCTTCAACTTCCCCGCAATGATACCTATGGGCTGGATGGCGCCCGTATGCATAGCCTGCGGCAACGCGATAGTGCTCAAAGTGGCGGGCGCAACGCCTATGACTTCCCTGCGCATAGCGGAACTTTATAAGGAAGCGGGGCTGCCCGACGGCGTGCTCAACATCGTCAGCTGCGACCGCAACGATACGCAGGAACTCATCTCCAATCCCAAGATAGTGGGCATATCTTTCGTAGGTTCCACCACCGTGGGCAGATACATCTATGAAACCGCGGCAAAGTACGGCAAGCGCGTGCAGTGCCTTTGCGAGGCTAAAAACCACGCGCTCGTGCTGGAGGACGCCGCCTTGGAGCGCACCGCCGCCGGCATAATCAACGCCGCATACGGCTGCGCGGGAGAGCGCTGCATGGCTCTGCCCGTCGTCGTGGCGCAGGAGAGCATTGCGGACAAGCTGGTGGAGCGCCTTGTGACGCTTGCCAAGGAGAAAGTCAAGGTGGGACCCGCCTATGACAAGACCACCACTTTGGGACCCGTGTACAGCGCCGAACACAAAAAGAGCGTGGAAGCGTGGATACAAAAGGGCATAGATGAAGGCGCCACGCTCGTGCTGGACGGCAGAGGAGTAAAGGTGGAAGGGTATGAAAACGGCTTTTATCTGGGACCCACCATTTTGGACAACGTAACGCCCGAAATGACCGTGGGACAGAGGGAGATATTCGGACCCGTGCTCTGCATAAAGCGCGTTAAGACCTTTGAAGAAGGACTTGCCGTTATGAACGCCAATCCCTTTGCCAACGGCTCCGTCATATATACGCAGAACGGCTATTACGCCCGCGAATTTACCCGCTACACTCACGGCGGAATGGTGGGCGTGAACGTGGGCATACCCGTGCCCGTGGGCGTGTTCTCATTCACGGGGCACAAGTTCTCCTTCTTCGGAGATCTGCACTGTCTGGGCAGGGACAGCTTCAAATTCTTCACGGACAGCAAGACCGTCACCACTCATTGGTTTGACGAACACGAGGCAAAGTCCACCAAGGTGTCCACCTGGGACGGAACCATTTAAGGAGGGAAGTATGAAAGTCGGTATAATCGGCGCCGGGCGCATAGGAAAGGTGCATTTGGAGTCCATAACGCGCTATGTCAAGGGCGCGGAAGTCGCGGCAATGGCGGACCCGTTTATGAATGCGGAAACCGAGGCGTTCATAAAGAGTATGGGCGTTAAAAAGGCGGTTAAGGACTATCGTGAGATCTTGGCGGATAAGGATATAGACGCAGTGCTCATCTGTTCTTCCACGGACACGCACGCGCCCATATCTTTGGAAGCCATCGCCGCAGGCAAGCACGTGTTCTGCGAAAAGCCCGTGGATCACGACATAAGCAATATCCAAAAGGTCAAAAAAGCCCTTGAAGGGAGTAACGTAAAATATCAGGTGGGATTCAACCGCCGCTTCGACCACAACTTCGCCGCCGTAAAGCAGGCTGTGGAGGAGGGCAAAATAGGCGCGCTCAACGTGCTCAAGATCTGTTCGCGCGACCCCGCCGCGCCGCCCGTTTCCTATATCAAAGTCAGCGGCGGCATATTCCTTGATATGACCATTCACGACTTCGATATGGTGCGCTTCCTTTCGGGAGAAGAGGTGGAAAGCGTGTACGCCATGGGCGGAGTTATGGTGGACAAGGGCATAGGAGAAGCGGGGGACATAGATACCGCCGTCATCACAATGCGCTTGAAGAGCGGCGCGCTCGCGGTCATAGACAACTGCCGCAGAGCCGCTTACGGCTACGACCAGCGCGCGGAAGCGTTCGGTGAGCTGGGGCAGGTCGCAGTGGGCAACGATACGCTCTCCACGGCGGTTCTTTCCAACAAGGAAGGCGTCATTGCGGAAAAGCCGCTCTACTTCTTCTTGGAGCGCTATATGCAGGCTTACGTGAAGGAGATAACGGACTTTATAGACTGCGTGCAAAACGACAAGCCCGTGCCCGTGGGCATAGAGGACGGCTTGCAGGCGGTGAGGATAGGCGTAGCCGCCAAAAAATCCCTGCTTGAAAAAAGAGAAGTCAAATTGAGCGAAATACAAGGGTAAGCCGCCTTACGATAAAAAGACCCCCGAGGCTTTGCCGCTTCGGGGGGTTTACGTTACAAGGTGCGGCGTTATAAAGCCGCAAAAATATCACAGCAATTCTTTGAGGGAGTACACGTATTTATCGCAGGTTTTCTGCATTTGTTTGGCGAACTTTGCCGACTGTTTGTCATATACGCCCACCACTTGAAAGCCTCCGTCTTTT
Organism: uncultured Clostridia bacterium; assembly: GCA_944380395.1. Lineage (GTDB taxonomy): Bacteria > Bacillota > Clostridia > Christensenellales > UBA3700 > Alloclostridium. The sequence goes on from CALWHM010000015.1 coordinate 24,542, forward strand.
GCGCCCTGCGCGCCCATATGGCTGTCCTCGAACACAAGGCATTCCCCGGAAAAAAGTCCCAGGCGGCTTGCTTCTTCGCGGTAGATGTCCGGGAAGCCCTTGCCGCGCGGCACTTCGTCCACGCTGGTGGCGGACATAAAAAAGTCCGCTATGCCGTGCCTTTCCAGGCAAGGTTCGAATATCCCGCGCGGAGTGGCGGTGGCTATGCCCAAACGCTTGCCCATAGAGTGCAGTTTTTCCAAAAGTTCGTAGGCGCCCTCTTTGAGTTCTATGTCGTGGGCGTACGTCCAGCGCGCCGTCTTCACCCACTTTTCAGCCAGCTCGCGCGGAGTGAGCGGTATGCCCGTGTTTTCCACGGTGAACACGGCGGAATCGGAAAGGCTGAGGTGGTTTATCTTTTCCAACAGGTTTTTGGGCATGCTCATTCCCACGTCCTGAAAGGGACGCGCGTATATCTTCTGCCACACTTCCATTGAGTCCAAAAGCGTGCCGTCCAAATCGAAGATATACCCTTCAAAAGAATACAAGTTCATAAATACCTCGCGTCGGGCGCAAATACCAGCGGGTATCTGCGCTTTTTCAAAATTTTCACGTCGTCTATATGCACTGCGGTTTTGCTTATCTTTCCCGCGGAGTTCACCGCGTACACGTCCGCGGAGTACACGCCTTTGGGCATACGGAACAGCTCCAGGCGCACTTGCGGCGAAAGGCGCGACAAGCCGCGGTAGAAGTCCGAATAGTAATATTGCACCGCGCCCGTATCGTACACTACTTTATACGAGTGCACAAAGTCCGCGTCTTTGCCCCTGTCGAACACGAGATAGGTGCGCTTGTTTTTAACTTCGCACACGCCCGCTTCCGCTATCATTTCGGGCACGCCGTCCTGCTCGCGGGAGAGTTTGAGCGCTTGCAGCGCGGCTTTGTCCAAATGTGAAGGTATAAAAAGCCGCCTGTCCTTTTTCTCCTCATCACCCGTCACCATATTCATTCTCTTTACCGTTATCCCCGCGGGGGAGTACTCCAACAAGTAGCCCATCGCCGAATCGTGTGCCAGCGGTGGAACGGAGCCGTTCGCCATGCCGCCGTCCATCTCCGTATAAGAAGTGGACTGCGCTCCCAATGAGATAAAGTCGCCTATGTGTATGCTGCGCTCGTCCAGCATAGAGTAGTGCAGGTGTCCGCTTATGTGCACCACGGTGGGGTAGTCCTTCAAAAATTCCAGACTGTCATCGCCCCACTTCTGCGAACCGTACACGGTGTTTTTCATAGCGTTGTGCGTGACCAGCGTCACGGGACGGCAGCCGCTTGCCGCCACGGCTTTGTCCAGCTCGCAGCGCAGCGCGTCCCTTACCTTGTCGTAGCCGCGGAACAGGTCCCCGCAGTCGGGAGAAGCCCCCACAAAGCGGTATCCGCCCGCCGAGTAGTGCCAAAACGGCGGAAATGAGGTGCTCTTTGCAAACTTTTTCCTGCGCAGCGCGGGTATCTCCGGGCGCGGGAAGTAGTCGTGGTTGCCCATTATCACCATAAAGTGCGGCGGCTTTTCTGCAAAAGCGTCTTCAAGCGCACGCATAAACCGCTTATAGGCGCACTTTGAACCTATGTTGCATATGTCGCCCGCGAATATCAGAATATCCGGTTTGAGCGCCGCCATTCTCATACACGCCCGCCGCAGATTGCGCTCGAACGTGTTCATCTTCTTCCAAAAGAAGGGCGAAAGCTGTGAGTCCGTCAGCACTCCCACTTTGAAAACGGGCGTTACGTCCGTCAAAACCCTGCTGTCAAAATTAAATTCCATACGGGCAGAACTCCTTTTCATCAGCGCGGCGATTTTGCCGCTAATTTCCTTTCCCGCATTTCTCCGTCCCTAATATGGTAGCATATACGGCGCCAAAAGGCAATTATTCTTATCCGTCCGAAAATGAAAGGGGCGGAATAAAATTTTAATAATACCTTGTATTTTGCGCTTATATAATGGTATAATGTAAAAAACGGTTGTGCAGGTAGAAGAGATGAAGGTTATAGATATACAACAATGGGACAGAAAAGTTCCGTTTGAGAACTTTATAAAATACACGAACCCTATTTTTTCGCTCAGCACAAGACTTGACGTAACGCAGTTGTACGACTATTGCCGAAAGACAAAAACGTCTTTCTTTGCCAACTTTTTGTTTGCGGCAGTCAGCGTGCTCAATGAAATAGAGGAGTTCAGATTGAGGATAGCAGACGATAAGGTCGTCCTGTATGACAGCATCGATCCGAATTATATCGTATTGACGAACAAAAACGTTATACAAACCTGCCGCAGCAAGATGACAAGCGATTATAAGAAGTTTTACGATGGCGTTCGGCGCGATATAGAAGCCGCAAAAAACGGACAAAACGCCGGAAAAACATTTAATGCCGCCAAAGAAAACGACTGCTATTATATTTCCTGTTTGCCGTGGGTCGATTTGCAGTCGATGAGCAATCCATATGATTTGAAAGATAAGGAATCCAGCAGCATACCAAGGCTTACGTGGGGCAAATTCGTCGATGAGAACGGCAGAAAAAAGATGTTTATGGATATAGCGGCTCATCACGCATTGATGGACGGGGAACCTGTTTGCAGGGCGTTTGTGAATTTGCAAAAAGAACTTGACGACATAGATATGTTTTTGAAAAAACACTCTTAAGGGGGAAACAAATGAAAGACCAAATTTTCATCGGTTGGAGCGGAACCAACAATGTCGCGCTTGAAATAAAAAAGCGCTTGGAAGCAAAAAATTATCGGTGTTATATCGGAGGAAATGCGGATAACAGTTCGCAGTTTTCGTCTGTCGGAGATACGGTCATACAGCAAATCAAAAATTGCAATCAAGCCATAATGATCTTTCAAAACAGGAACGACGGGCAGGTAAGCGGGAATTTGTTTTTCGAACTCGGTTATGTGCTTGCAATGTACGGACAGCAAAAAGTGCATTGCGTCAAGAAAAGACGGGAGACGGTCGTTCTGCCTTCCGATTTCGACAACTCTTTTGTGGAGCCGGTGGATTGCGACAATGACGGGATGTTTGCCGACGGCATAATCAAATATTTTGAGCAAAGACAAAAGATGTCCGTCAACACGAACAAAATGTTTCTTATCAACAACCGCTATAAAATGAGGGACTATCTGCAAAGCCATTTTTCGGAGCACGGCTCAAAATGTTCGGATTACGAATTGGCGCAATATGTATTGTTTTATATGCAGGCGGCGCATATGTTCGGCGATGAAAACAGCGTGTTGGCGGAAATAAGGGATTTCAAAAGAGATCATTCTTTGGCGTGTTCAGATGAACTGTGTCTTGCCGTGGACGTGGCGATCGCGTTCCTTGAAATGGTAACGCAAATCAAGGTGACGGACGGCGGAGAAATGTATATAGAAAGAAGCGTATTCAAGCAGCTGAGGGATAAATACAGGGAATATCGCAGCGCGCTAAACGAAAAAGAAGCGGGAGCTTTTGAATATTGGTGCAAGGTTTTCATTTCGGAGCACGCGTCTTACGCTTACGGATTATATGCGATGCAGCCGACGCTCAATGAAGAAAAACGCCGTGAAAATATGGAAAAAAGCAAAATATGGGCAGAACAGACCATACGCGATATCGAGGAGATAGAAGAGGTCTTGCCGATAAAAGAATATAACGATCAGAAGGGATTGCTTGCGCTTTTCAGAGCATACGTATATCGCAACATATATTTGAGCTGCAGATTTTTGCAAGACAGGAAACAAGAACTTGAATATCTCGAAAAGACAAAACGCGTCAGAACCGCATTGAAAAACGCGTTCGAGCCGGGAAGCATAGACAGCAAGCTTTACGACAATTTTTCTATGGAATACTATCTCACATTGGCGGAATATCTGCATCACGCAGAAGAGTTTTCAATGGACGAAGACGACGTGGAAGACTATAAAGAGGAGATCCGCACATATATAGAAGAGACAAAAAGAAAAAGCGAACACAGCAAATACGTCGAGAGAATAGCTTTGCTTGTGGAAAGCGTATAGGCAAAAACAACGGGGAGTTATCATTTGATAACTTCCACGGCTTTTGCAAGAGTCTCTTTTGCCGGTAAATTCATTTAACAAAATTGCCGTTTTTACGATTTTTGTATTTCCCGAGGAATACAAAGTTGCCGAAAATCGGATTTTTGTATTTCCCGAGGAATACAAAATTGTTGACAATCGGGTTTTTGTATGTTACGATGAATACAAGACAGACAAGGAGCCGAAGAGCCATATGATAATTCGTCAAGCATATTTGGATAAAATCATTCCCTTTATAGACAAGCAGCTTATAAAGGTTTTAACCGGCGTTCGCCGTTCGGGCAAGACCGTTCTTTTGTCACAGATACAAGACCTGTTGTCGGAGCGCGGAATAAATAAGGAACAAATCGTTTACATCAGTTTTGAGTCCGTGAAGAACGAGCACTTGCAAGACTATCACGCGTTGTATGATTTTTTGGTTTCCGCAGCCAAAAGCGTGGGCGGCAGATTATATATTTTTCTCGATGAAATACAGACCGTTGCTTCTTGGGAAAAAGTCGTGGCGTCACTGCTTGTGGACATCGATTGCGACATCTATATCACGGGATCAAATTCCAAACTGCTTTCGGGTGAGCTTGCAACATTGATTGCGGGAAGATATGTGCAGATACACGTATATCCCTTTGTATTGTCCGAAGCAAAGCAGCTTCTTATTCAAAACGGAAAGAGCGTTTCGGACGAACAGCTCTTTCAGGACTATCTGCGCTACGGCGGACTGCCTATGCGCTTTACGCTGGATCCTCAGTCGACAGAAATATACTTGTCCGATACTTACGACGCAATAGTAATGAAAGACATTCTTTCCCGAAACAAAGTGGCGGATGAAAATTTACTTTCCGTCATTCTCGATTTTTTGATGGATAACATAGCCAATCCGTTTTCCGCGCGGGCGGTCGTTGCCGCCTTGCAGGCAAACGGCATAAAAACGACCGTCAACACCGTATTGATGTACATCGAATATATCAAAAAGGCGATGATAATGAACGCCGTGCAACGCTACGACATTAAGGGTAAAAGACTGCTTTCTTCCGCCGAAAAATATTATTCGGTGGACTTGGGGCTGCGCAATATCCGCAAGACGAGCAATAGCGTAGACAACAGCAAACTCTATGAAAACATCGTCTATCTTGAATTGCTTTATCGCGGATACGACGTCAAGGTAGGCAAGACGGACGAATACGAAATAGACTTTGTCGCGTATAAGGGCAAAGAAGTCGTCTATATACAAGTGGCGTACCTTCTGTCTTCGGAAGAAGTCGTTGCCCGCGAATTCGGCAATCTTGAACGCATTAAGGATCATTATCCTAAGGTGGTCATCTCGGGCGATCTGCCCGATTTTTCGCAAAATGGGATAAGACATTACAATATTATCGATTTTCTGCTGAACAGGTAACGGGCATATTTATTCTGTCTGCAAAACGGGGATTGCAGAGTGATGGTTTTTATGGTACAATGGGTGTATGAAAAGGGAAAATTTGAATGTGGGTTGGAAGTTTCGCCTTGAAGGCGACGCCGGAAGCGCCATTATGTCGCATATGCAGACGGTGACGCTGCCGCACACTTGGAACGACAAGGACGGCACAAGCGCGAATTACAAGCGCGGCGTGGGCGTGTATACCCGCACGCTGACCGTGTATAAGTGCATCGGCGCGGCGTATTATTTGGAATTCGGGGCGGCGTTTTCCGTGGCGGAAGTGTATGTGAACAAGGCGCTTGCGGGCAGGCACGAGGGCGGTTTTTCGCTCTTCCGCGTGGACGTGACCAAGTTTTTGAAGAGCGGAGAAAACGAGCTGGAAGTGCGCGTGGACAGCAGGGACAGGGAAGGGATATATCCGCATAAGGCGGACTTCACCTTCTTCGGCGGGCTGTACCGCGACGTGTATCTGATAACTTCTTCGGAAACGCGTTTTGATTTGGACTACTTTGGTTCCGACGGCGTGAAGATAACGCCCGTATTGAAAAAGAACGGTGAGGCGGAGGTGGACGTCACCGCATACATAACCAACCCGAGAAGCGATTTGAAAGTGGATATAGACATAACGTTCTTGGGTGAAGTCGTGGCGCACGCAAGCGTGCCGAGTGAGAGCGCTCATACCGTGTTCAGGCTGGAAGAGCCGCACCTTTGGCAGGGAAAGAAGTCTCCGCTGATGTATGAAGCGCGCCTGTGCATTACGGACGGCATACGCAAGTGGGACGAGAGGAGAGTTAAATTCGGCATTCGTAGGGCGGCTGCGGACGCGGACGGATTTATTTTGAACGGGGAAAGACTGCCTCTAAGAGGGGTGGCTTTGCACCAAGACAGCGGCGGCGTGGGCTGGGCGGTGGATGCGGCGCGCCGCAAAACGGATATGCAGCTTATAAAGGAGCTGGGCGCGAACACGCTGCGCCTTGCCCACTACCAGCACGGACGGGAAATTTACGACTTTGCGGACGAAGAAGGGCTGTGCGTGTGGACGGAGATCCCTTTTATAACCGGCTATGACGGCGGCGAGGAAAACGCGGCGCTGCAATTAAAGGAGCTGATAGTGCAAAACTACCACCACCCCTGCGTGGTGTGCTGGGGCGTGGGCAACGAAGTGAGTATGGAGGACGGCGACCCGCTTCCGCTCATCAAAAAGCTGAACGCGCTTGCGCATAAGGAGGACCCTTCCCGCTTCACCGTGCAGGCGTGTTTTTGCGCGGAAGATCCGGGCAGTGAGCTGAGCAAGGCGACGGACGCGGCTTCATTCAACCTGTATTTCGGCTGGTATACGGGGAAAACGGAGGATACTGCGGTTTGGCTGGACGAGTTCAGGGAGCGCTTCCCCAAGCGCGCGATGGGGCTTTCCGAATACGGGTGCGAGGGGATAACGGGCAGACACGCGCTCTTCCCCCGCCGCGGCGATTATTCACTTGAATATCAGGCGGAATACCACGAAAAAACGGCGGAGATAATAGCTGCCCGTCCGTGGCTGTGGGCGACGCACGTGTGGAATATGTTCGATTTTGCTTCCGCCGCGCGCGACGAAGGCGGCGTGAAGGGTATGAACAACAAAGGGCTTGTATCTTACGACCGCAAGGTGAAAAAAGACCCGTTTTATCTCTACAAAGCGTATTGGAGCGGGGAGCCGTTCGTGCACATCGCGGGCGGAGAAAGGCAGCTGCGCGCGGGCGCCAAGGGGGATTGCTGCGTTATAAAGGTGTATTCCAATCTGCCCGAAGTCACGCTTTTTGCGGGGAAGGAGAAGATAGAAAGCAAGAAGGGAAGGTATGTGTTTGCATTTGAAGTTCCGCTGAAAAGGGCGTTCAAGGTGACCGCCGTTGCGGGCGGGTGCCGCGCGGAAGTCAAAGTATACAGAGTAAAGGCGAAAAAGGATAAAGGAGAAGAAGATTTGAAGTACGCAAAGTATCCCGCCCCGAGGGCAGATTTTCCGTTCAAGACAAGCTTGGGGACGTTATGTCCAAGCCGGAAGGGGAAGTTTTGGTGCAAAAAGTGCTGCAAGAAGCGGAAAAACAGCTGAAAGAGCAGGGAAAAACCATGCCCAAGATAAGCCCCGCAATGATGCGAATGGCAAGCGGTATGAGGATAAAAAACATAATATCGATGTTGGGAGCAGCCATTCCCGACGAGATGATAGCGCGCGTAAACGAAGAACTCAATAAGATAGAAAAGTAATATTATATATCCGAAATAAAAGCAGGCGGCGGAGCGAAAAGCGCTCCGCTTTTTGCATTATATAAAGTGAAGTTGCTGACAGAAAACTTACAATATGATTACTTTGCGTGATAGCAGGCGCGGAAGGGGAGAAGTTACAATAATGGTGGTCAATAAAGGAGGTTTGTATGAAGACAACTAAAAAAACGATTTTGGTCATCATTGCGCTTATTGTGGCGCTTACCGCGATTTTGGCGGCGTGCGGCGGAGAAAAAGACATCGCCGTTATAGCTCGTACTTCGGGCAGCGGAACGCGCGACGCGTTTGAATCCATAGTTAAGTCGGAAGACGGCACGTCGTTGAAGGACGCGGGGCTTATGAAGGGTGCGATAGAACAGGATAAGACGTCCGCCGTAATTTCCCTTGTGTCTTCCACCAAGACGGGCATAGGATATGTGTCTTTGGGTTCGGTGGACGACAGCGTTAAAGTTTTGAAGGTGGAGGGCGTTCAAGCCAACGCGGAAAACGTGCTCAGCGGCGAATACAAAATGCAGCGCCCGTTCGTCATAATGACCAACAAGGCTCTTACGGAAGAAGGGCGCCTTACCCCCGCCACGCAAGACTTTGTCAAGTTTCTCAAAAGCACTCAGGCGCAGCAGATAGTGGAAGAAGAAGGTTATGTCAAGCAGGAGGAGGGAGCTTCGGAATACACCGCGCCCGCAGAGAATTTGTCCGGGAACATAGCCGTCAGCGGCTCCACGTCCGTAGATCCGCTTATGGACAAACTTATCGGCAAGTATAAGGAGATAGGCGGCGCGAAAGTTGCGGGAGTGGAGATAAGCAAGAACTGCCAGGGCACTTCCCACGGCATATCCGCGGTGAAGGCGGATACTGCGGGCAACGCGATAGGACTTGGCTCTTCCGCCGTAAAGCAGGCGGATGAGGCGCAGATAGCCCACTTTTCAATAGCGCTTGACGCAATAGCCGTGATAGTGCATCCGGAAAACACGCTTGAAGACATATCCGTGGCGCAGCTGTTCGATATCTACACGGGCAAGATCGTCAAATTCAGCGCCCTTGCCGCAGCGTAAAACTTATTATGGAAAAAAATTCAATAAAGGAAAAATGCGGCAAACTGCTTTTTGCCGCGACCGCCGCGCTGTGCATAGCCGCAGCCGCGGCGATATTCGTATTTATAATTATAAAATCCGTCCCCGCGCTTGCGGAAACGGGCGTGGGAGAATTTTTGTTCGGAACGACATGGGCGCCCGACGCGAACGACGTGTACGGTCAGCCGCTTGCGGGAAGTTACGGGATACTGCCTATGTTGGTAGGCACGCTTGTCGCCACGGTATGCGCGCTTGCGGTAGGGGGAACGCTGGGATTTTTCACGGCGGTGTTCCTCTCCTATTATTGCGGGGGAAAGGTCAAGGCGGTGTTTACGTCAGTGATAAATCTGCTTGCGGGCGTGCCGTCCGTCATATTCGGATTTTTCGGGATAAAGGTGATAATGCCGCTGTTCAATGCGCTTTCTCCCACGGGCAATTCCAGCGGGCTTTTGCTCACGTCCGTAATTTTGGGAATGATGATATTCCCCACGGTGGCGTCCCTTTCCAAAACCGCGCTGGAAGCGGTGCCCTCGGCTTACTTTGAAGGCGCGCTGGCGCTTGGAGCCACACGCGACCAGGCGGTGTTCCGCACGGTGGTGCCCGCGGCAAAGTCCGGCATTACTGCCGCTATGATATTGGGCGTGGGCAGGGCGCTGGGGGAAACCATGGCGGTGGTAATGGTGGCAGGCAACTCTCCGCAGTTCATCGGCGGGCTGTTCACTTCCTTCCGCACAATGACGGCAAACATCGTGCTGGAAATGGGCTACGCGGGAGAAGTGCAGATGGGCGCGCTTTTTGCCACGGGCGGCGTGCTTTTGGTATTTGTGGCGATAACGGTAGTGTTGCTTTCTTTGGTGACTTCGGATAAAAAAACCAAGGGCAGGGGCGGAAAAAGAAGGGGAAACTTTCTTCTCAACGGCAGAAGGGCGTGCTTTGCGGGCAAGGTGTGCGGCTTTGTCAGCGCGGCGTTTGCGCTTGCTTTTTTGGCGGCGCTTATAATATATCTGCTTGTAAAGGGTCTGCCGCACATCTCAACGCAGTTGTTGTTCGGCGCGTACGAATACGGCGGGGAGATAAGCATTTTGCCCTCTGTTGCGGCAACGCTGATGACGGTGGGCATATCCCTTGTAATAGCTCTGCCGCTGGGCATATGCGCCGCAATTTTTCTCAACGAGTACGCAGGCAGCAAAAACCCGTTCGTCAGGGTGATACGCGGCGCGATAGACGTGCTTTCCGGCGTGCCTTCCATAGTGTACGGATTGTTCGGAGCGGTCACGTTCGTGACGCTTTTGGGCGGAAATTATTCCATAGCGGCGGGAGCATTGACTATATCCGTAATGCTACTTCCAACCGTGATAAGGGCTACGGAAGAAAGCCTGCGCGCCGTGCCGATGAGTCTGAGAGAGGGCGCGCTTGCGCTGGGCGCGGGCAAACTGCGCACGGTGTTCACCGTGGTGCTTCCGTCCGCTCTGCCCGGCATAATAGCGGCTGCGATACTTTCCGTGGGCAGGGTGATGAGCGAATCCGCGCCGTTTATGTTCACAATGGGGTCGAGCATTCAGCCCATGCCGGAGGGTGCGATGAGCGGCGGCACGACGTTGGCGGTGCTTTTGTATTACCTTTCCGGTGAGAATTTATATACGGACGAAGCGTACGCCTGCGCGTGCGTGCTTATGTTCATAGTGCTGCTGCTCAACGCGGCGGCGGAAGTTATGGGCAGACTGCTGCAAAGAAAATTTCAAGGGGAAAAAAATGTCAATAAAAAAAGAGGGAGGAAAAGAGCGCTTGAAAGAGCAAAAGAAAACGCGTGAAGAGAAGCTTTTTTCCAAAGACATAAGCGTGGAAAACGCGAATTTATATTACGGCGACTTTCACGCTCTGAAAGGTATAGATATGTATATCCCCGCAGAGCGCGTGACGGCGTTTATCGGACCTTCCGGGTGCGGCAAGACCACCTTGCTCAAATGTTTCAACCGTATGAACGACCTTGTGCCCGGGTGCAGGGTGGAGGGCACGTTCACGGTGGGCGGAGAGGACATATACAAGAGCAAGGACGTCACTTCACTGAGAAAACGCGTGGGAATGGTGTTTCAAAAGCCCAACCCTTTCCCTATGAGCGTGTACGACAACGTGGCGTACGGACCGCGCACTTTCGGCATAAAAAAGCGGGCGGAGCTGGACGAGATAGTGGAGCGTTCGCTCAAACAGGCGGCGATGTGGGAAGAACTCAAAGACAGGCTGGGCAAGTCCGCCCTCGGGCTTTCGGGCGGTCAGCAGCAAAGACTTTGCATTGCCCGCGCGCTTGCCACTTCTCCGGGCATAATTTTGATGGACGAGCCTACTTCCGCGCTGGACCCCATCTCCACTGCCAAAATAGAAGAGCTTATCGGGAGTATCAAAGAATATACCACAGTGGTGATAGTCACCCACAATATGCAGCAGGCGGCAAGGATATCGGACAAGACGGGCTTTTTCCTGATGGGAGAGCTTGTGGAGTATGCGGATACGAAAGACATATTTTCCGACCCGAAAAAAGAACAGACCAAAAGGTATATTGAAGGAAGGTTCGGCTGACGCTTGTCAAATGCGGGGAATAAATGGTATACTCCGTATAGGTGGATTATGGATAAGGCACTGATTTATATAGTTGAAGACGACGAAGGCATTCAGGAACTTTACGAAAGCGCGTTTGAGGACGTGTACGATATACGCATTTTCGGCGACGGCGAATCTTTTTTCAAGGCGTTTGAGGAAAAGCGCCCCTCTCTTGCGATAATCGACATCATGCTTCCCGACATAGACGGGTACACCATTTTGACGCGTTTGAGGGAAAAAGACGAAGTGCTGCCCGTGATAATAGTTTCCGCAAAGAGCGACGAGATGAGCTTTGTCAAGGGCTTGAACAAGGGGGCGGACGATTACGTGTCCAAACCTTTTTCCGTAATGGAACTGATTGCAAGGGTGAAGGCGGGGCTGAGGCGCGCCAATCTGTACGTGCGCAGGCACAACGAATTTACCGTCAACGAAAAACTCTATGACATAGCTTTCCGCGGTCAAAAGCTGGGACTTACGATAAAGGAATTCAAGCTGCTCAAACTGCTCATAGAGCGCTCCGGCGAAACGCTCACGCGCGAAGAGATATTCAAAGCGGTTTGGGGCGACGACTTTATGGGCGAAACGCGCGCGCTGGATATGCACATCGCCCAGATCCGCGACAAGATAAGGGCGGCGGGCGGCGAAAACCCGATAGTCACGGTGCGCGGCGTGGGATACAGGGTGGACTGATGAGAAAAAAACTTACTCTCCACTGTATGCTCATAGCACTTATAACGGCAATGATAGTGTTCATTGCCGCCCTAGGACTGCTCTTTTGGCTGTATGACGAAACGGAAGAGAAGGGGATAAAGGATAAAACGCGCCTGCTTGCGGCGGCGCTGACTTCCGCGCAAAAGCCTGAAAGCGTGCTTGCGGCGATAGACGGCACACGCGTGACGCTCACGGACGCGGAAGGATACGTTATCTATGACAGCGACGGCGCCGAGGGTCCGCACGCGGACAGGGAGGAGATAGTAGCCGCGCTTAAAGGCTCTCCCGTGGTCGTGACGCGCTATTCGCAGACGTTGGGCGCGCGGGCTTACTATTATGCCGAAACGTTTTCCGCCGGCGGAAAAGTCTACGTGCTGCGCGTGTGCGAAAAGATGAGCGACATCGCGCCCTATGTCGGCGCGGGCGTGGGCGCGCTCTTTTTGGCGGTGGCGGTGGGACTTGCCGTGTCCGCGGTGTTTGCCCGAAAGGTGTCCTCCGGCGTGTTCGGACGGCTGAAGGAGATAAACGGGCGGCTGCGCGCGCTCACGCAATTGAGCGAGGATTCCGCCTTTACCGGCAAGGACGAGTTTGCGCAGATAGCAGAAGAGATAGACGCGCTTGTGGCGGGGCTGGGCGGCTCCCTTGCCGACCTCAGGCGCGAACAGTCCAAGCTGGACTTTGTCATAAACAACATCTCTCAGGGAATGATGGCGTTTTCTTCACGCAACGAAATAGTGCTTTACAACAAGCCCGTGTGCAAGATATTCAAAGTGAAAGACGACATAATGGGCAAACATTTTTCCCACCTGACCAAAGACGAGGAACTCAAAGCGCTTATGCACAACGCGCTCACACGCGGGGAGGACGGGGAGTTTTCTTACCGTTTGCGCGGCAAGGATTTGAATTTCAAGGTGTACAGTTTTAAGACGGACGACGGCAGCGGAGAGATAGAGCACATAGTGCTGGTGGCGGACCTGACCAAGGAAAAAGCCGCAATGCGTCAAAAAAGCGAGTTTTTCGCAAACGCTTCGCACGAGCTGAAAACGCCGTTGACCACAATGCAGGGGCTTACGGAGATATTGCTTGCGAAAACTTCGGACGAAGGGCAGAAAAAACAGCTTGAACGCATATACAAGGAGAGCAAGCGGCTCAGCTTTTTGGTGCAGGATATGCTCTACATCAGCGATCTGGAGAGCGGCAGAGCAGAGCGCAGGGAAGAGGACGTGGACCTCGGCGCGGTGCTGGCGGAGGTCAGGCAGGAGTATTCGCACCAGGCGGAGGAAAGGAACGTGCGAATAAACGTCTCCGGCAGCGGGAACGTGCGCGCGGATTACCGCAACATATACGAGATAGTGGGCAATCTGTGCAGCAACGCCGTGCATTACAACGTGCCCGGCGGCAGCGTGGATATGAGTATCCGCACGCAGGAGGGGAAGGTGGTGCTCACCGTGTCGGACACGGGCATAGGCATTCCCGAAGAACACCTGCCCAAAGTGTGCGAAAGGTTTTACCGCGTGGACAAGAGCCGCTCCAAAAAGACGGGCGGCACGGGTCTGGGGCTTGCGATAGTCAAGCACGTGTGCAACCTTTACGGCGCCAAGCTGGATATAAAGAGCAAGGTGGGGGAAGGCACCGCGGTGCAAGTCACGTTCGGAAGATGAACGGCGGAAAATTTGCGCAAAGCGCGCCCATTGACGGGCGCTTTTTTCGTTTTACGCGGAGTTTTTTTATGAAAAAGCGGGCAGAGGAGGCTTTGAAAAGTTGTGTAGGTTTACAATACAATTGTTACAAAGTCATGGTGTTAACGAAAAGGAGGTAAAAGCGAAGCAAGGCAGCGTTT
>CALWHM010000016.1 GCA_944380395.1 uncultured Clostridia bacterium
TACTAATATTTTAGTAAAACGGTGCTCCCGTATTAATATTTTAGTAAAGCGGGGCTTCCGTACTAATATTTTAGTAAGGCGGAGCGCTCATACTAATATTTTAGTAAGGCGGAGCGCTCATACTAATATTTTAGTAAAACGGCACGCTTATACTAATATTTTCCTATTATTAGAGTATTGATTATAGTTATATTGGTTTGGGGAGGGGCTGCAGGGGCGGCGGTTTGGGATAAAATTTTATAAACGGCATAAAATAGAGGTATGGATATGAAAGCTGTGATAATGGCGGGAGGCAGAGGGACGCGGCTGCGCCCGTTGACGGGAAGTATGCCCAAGCCGATGGTGCCGATTTTGGATAAGCCCGTGCTGGCGCTGACGGTCGGCGCTCTGGTGCGCGCGGGTATAACGGACATAGCAATGACGTTGGGGTATATGCCCGAAAGGATAATAAACTACTTTGGAAACGGCAGCAAGCTGGGCGCGAGGATAACTTACTTTACGGAAGAAGTCCCGCTGGGCACGAGCGGCGGCGTGAAGAATGCCGCAAGGTTTATAGACCGCCCGTTTATTGTGATGAGCGGCGACGCGCTCACGGATATGGATATTGCGGCTTTTGCAAAGTATCACAAGGATATGTCTTGTTTGTGCACTTTGGCGGTGAAGCGCGTGGCGGATCCGCGAGGCTTGGGAGAGGTGGTGCTCAAAGAGGACGGCAGAATAGAACAGTTCAGGGAAAAGCCGAAAACATATATTTCAAATATGGTGAATATGGGGATATATGCAATGAGCGAGGATATATTAAAGTATATCCCTGCGGGGGCAAGCGACTTTTCCAAAGATATTTTTCCCAAGATAATAGACGATATGCGCGCATATGTCGCAAATTGCTATTGGTCGGATATAGGTACGCTTATCGGATATTATTCCGCGAATATTGACGCAGCCAAATGCCCCGAAAAGTTCGGACTCAAAATAGTTTAATGTATTTTTTGTGCACTTAGTCCCGGAGCGCTACGGCGATAAAGCCGCAAACTCCTTACCCGAAGAGGGTTTATAACGGCTTGACATCTCTATATATCGCCGCGCTTTGCGGCTTTTTTTATATGCGGGCGGCAGGGTATTATCGCGGAGAAATACCCGATTAAACTGTCTTGTTTATGCACTTTAACGGAGTTTTGCCCATTTTGGCTTAATTTGCGATATATGCGCGAATAATTGCGCACAAGCGGCGGCGCGTGCAAGCGCTTGATTTGCGCGCGCAAAAATGTTATTATATTTGAGATGATTTAAGACGGAGGAAGTTGTTGTGACCGACAAGGAAAGAGCCGTTGCGGCAAGCGTCAAGAAGGATAATAAAGCGGCAAAGGGCGCCAGGAAGGACGCCAAGAAGGATAAAAAGAAGGCGGCTTCAAAAAAGGGCGGAGCGGCAAGCGCCGCAAATAAGAGCGTAAGGGGCGCAGAGGGCAAGAAAAAGGGCGGCTCTAAGAAGGCGGTCAAGCTCAGCGGCGCTGCGGGCGCAGGCGTGAATAAGGCGGATACTTCCGCCCCCGTTGTGAAAAGGCACGGCAAACTCGTGGAGCAGACGGGCGGCAAGGCGGTGCACGCAAATAAAGGTCTGGAAGTTATTTTTTTGGGCGGCGTGGGAGAGATAGGCAAGAATATGACCGCTTTGAGGTACGGCGACGACATTCTGCTTATCGACTGCGGTTCGTCCTTCCCAACCACGGATACTCCGGGGGTGGATCTTATCATTCCCGATTTTTCCTATATTGAAGAAAATGCGGACAAGGTGAAGGCTTTGGTGATAACGCACGGGCACGAGGATCACATCGGCGCGGTGCCGTATCTGGCGGAAAAACTGCCGGGGCTGAAGATATACGCAAGCTCACTTGCCTGCGCGCTGATAAAGCATAAATTGGAAGAGCGCGGCATACATACGCCGGGAACGATAGTCGTCGAGGGAGGCGGCGTGGTCAGAGCGGGCTGTTTTTCCGTGGAATTTATTCGCGTGAGCCACAGCATATCGGGCGCGTTCGCGCTGAGCATAACCACGCCCGTGGGCAAGGTGTTCCATACGGGCGACTACAAGATAGACTTCACGCCGGTGGACGGTCAGGTGATGGACTTGACGCGCATAGCCGAGATAGGCGATTCGGGCGTAAAACTTATGCTGGGCGAGAGCACGAACGTGGAAAAGCCGGGCACCACCATATCCGAAAGAAAGGTGGGGGAAACGCTGGAACGCATATTCGCCACCAATAAGGACAAGCGCATAATCATAGCGACTTTTGCCTCCAACGTGAACAGATTGCAGCAGATAGCGGACATCTGCGAACGCTGCGGGAGAAAGATAGTTTTCAACGGCAGAAGTATGATAAACGTGTCCGGAATGGCGCGGGAGCTGGGCTTGCTGAAAGTAAAGGACGGCACCGTTATAGAACAGGAGGAGATGAACAAGCACCACTACTCCAAGCAATGCGTGATAACCACGGGTTCGCAAGGAGAGCCGATGAGCGCCCTGACGCGTATGGCTGCGGGCGAAGATAAGATGGAAGTCACCCTTCACGATTTGGTGGTAATCTCTTCAAATCCCATTCCCGGCAACGAAAAATTGGTGTATACGGTGATAAATAACCTGTATCGCCGCGGAGCCAAAGTGCTTTACGGTTCGCTGGAAGCGCTGCACGTTTCCGGTCACGCCTGCCAGGACGAGCTGAAACTTATGCTTTCTTTGGTCAAACCCGAGTTTTTCATACCCGTGCACGGGGAGTACCGTCACCTCAGGCAGCACGAGGCTTTGGCGCAGTCTTTGGGCATAAAGCCTTCCTCGATAGCCATAGCGGAGATAGGTTCGCGGTTTATTTTGCACAGGCATTCGCTCAAACAGGCGGAGGGCGTAGAGGCGGGCAACGTGTATGTGGACGGACTCACGGACGTGGACAACGTGACGCTGCGCGACAGGAAGGTGATGAGCAACAACGGTATGGTGATAGTGCTTGTGACGGTGGCGCTTGCGGAAGGTCGGCTGCTTGCGCCGCCCGAAGTGATAGCGCGCGGACTGCCCGTGGACGAGGCGCAGACGGAGGAAGTCAGGGACTTGGTAATGCAGGTGATGGAAGAGCGCGATTACAGATCCGCCGACGACAGAGCCAACTTCAAGCGCAAGTTAAAGCGCACTCTTACCCGCTATTTTGACGCGCAATGCAGGCAAAAGCCTATGATATTGCCCATTGTGATAGAAGTATGAGTAAAGAAGAGATATTGCTCAGGGCGTATGAGAACGCAAAGGCGGCGTTCATACCCGTATGCGACGAAGAATGCGCGCGCGTGCTGCGCGAGCAGTGTGAAAAGACGGCGCCTGAGCGCATTTTGGAGATAGGCACGGCGGTGGGGTATTCCGCGGCGGTGATGGCGCTTGCCTGCGGCGCGCAGGTGGATACGATAGATATGGATGAAGAGCGTCTGCTTGCGGCGCAGAAGCTGTGGAAAGAGCTGGGCATAAGCGGACGGATACACGCGTTTTGCGGGGACGTAAAGGCGATTCTGGAACAGGTGACGCACGGGAAAAAGTACGGCTTGGTGTTCATTGACGGTCCCAAGAGCGCATACAGATACATATTCGACCATATGAAGGGGCATGCGGAGGAGAACGCGGTCATCATATCAGACGACGTAAATTATCTGGGACTTGTGCAGGGGGAGGGCTATCCTCCGCACAAGCACCGCACGATAGTGGTGAATATGCGCAAATATCTCGAATACATATCGGCTCCGCCCTTTGAAACAAGCATATTTTGGGAGGACGGCATTGCCGTGACAAAGGTGAAAAAATGGTAGAACTTCTCGCCCCGGCGGGGGATACGGAAAAGCTGAAAACGGCGTTGCATTTCGGCGCGGACGCGGTGTATGCCGGCGGCGGATTTTCCCTGCGCGCGGATAAGAGTATGGACAATGATTTGGAAGATGCGATTCTGCTTGCGCACGGAGCGGGGAAAAAGTTCTATGCCGCGGTGAACATATACGCAAACGACGCGGACTTTCCCGCGCTTTCCGACTATATAAAGCGGCTGGACGTGCTGGGCGCGGACGGAGTTATCGCCGCAGACCCGGGCATTATTTCGCTGATAAGAAAGACTGCCGAGGATATGCCCGTGCACGTATCCACGCAGGCGAACACGACCAACTTTTACGCCGCCGCGTTTTGGGCGGATATGGGCGTAAAGCGCATTGTCACGGCGCGGGAGATGAGCTTGGAAAACATAAAGCGTATGCGCGATATGCTGCCCGATAATGTGGAGATAGAGTGCTTTGTGCACGGGGCGATGTGCATATCTTACAGCGGCAGGTGCCTTTTGTCCGACTATTTGACGGGCAGGGGGAGCAACCGCGGGGACTGCGCCCAGCCGTGCAGATGGGAGTACACGCTCACCGCGGGCGGGGATACGCCGCTGACGATAGGGGAGAGCGAACGCGGCAGCTATATCCTGAACAGCGCGGATATGTGTATGATAGAGCATTTGAAGGAGCTTAAAGACGCGGGCGTTTATTCTTTCAAGATAGAGGGAAGAATGAAAACGCGTTACTATTGCGCTTCCGCGGTGTCCGCTTACCGCGCGGCGATAGACGCAATGGAGGCAGGGCGCGAACTGCCCGACTTCGCGCGCGCCGAGGTGGAAAAACACAGTCATAGGGCGTACTCCACCGGCTTTTACTTCGGAGCAGCCAAGGTGAGTTATCAAACGTCCCGCCCCGCGCAGGAGTACGACTTTGTGGGGATAGTGCTGGGGCGCGAAGGCGGCGAATACATCGTGGAGCAGCGCGGCAGGTTCGCGTGCGGGCAGGTGCTGGAAACGCTGTGCGCGGACGCGGAAAACACGGCGCGCACCTTTACTTTGGAGCATATGCGCGGGGAGGACGGCGCGCAAATTTTCGACGCCAAGCTGGTGCGCGAGAAGGTGAGGATAGTCTGCCCCGTCCCCTTGAAGGAGGGGGATATGCTGCGCAGGAGGAGAGTATGAACGACTGCATAGTGCTTATAGGCAAAAAAGGACTTTTCGACAATGCCGCAGCCGCCGTGCAAAGGCGCTTTGAAGGCACGCTTACGGACGTGGTGTTCGTGGACGAAAGTGAGCTGGGGTTGGGCAGCGGCATTAAGGGATATATTTTGGCGTCGCGTTACTGCCCTTCGCTGAGCGGCGCGTTTTTGAAAAAGTTTTATAAGCGTTACAAGGTTAAAGAGCAAAAGCCGCAAAAGTTCAGGCAGGGCAAATTGCCGCGCGTGGTCCCGCCGAGCGAGAGGTGCGAAAACGTGCTTTACCGCTTTGCACCCAAAGCCGTGGTATGCTTTACGTCGCGAGCCTTGGCGCTGACGCTCTCCGCCGCCGGGACGACGGGATACAAAGGTTGCGTTATCTCGGGGGCGCTGGACTTTGCCCCCGCCTGCGGTATGAGCGTTAAGGGTGCGGACGTATATCTTGCCGCCACCGATGAGAGCGGGGAGATATTGGCGCGGCGCGGCATAGAGCGCGGGCGCATAAAAGTGACGGGTATGCCCGTAACTCCTTCCGGCGCGGCGCGGGATAAGGCGCTCAAGCAGCTGGGCATAAGCGGAGAAAAACCCGTGGCGTTCATCGCGGGCGGCAGGTATTGCTCCCGCCGCGCAATGCGGGCGGCGCAGGCGTTTTCCGCTTATGCGGATGTGCTCACGCCCCTTCTTTCGGGAGGTGAGCGCGGAGCGGATTTTGTGGAAAAACATTGCCCCAATGTGATAGTCGCGGCGGAAGAGAGTATGGACGTTTTGTATGCGGCGGCGGACATAGCAGTCATCGCGCCCACCGCGTTCATCGCCGCGGAGTGCGCGGCAAACGGTTTGCCCGTGGTATTGCTACCCCCCGTGAATAAAGCGCAAAAAGGGGTGTATAAAGCGCTGAAAAAAATATACCCCGCGGCAAAGAGTGAGGAAGAAGCCGTCAAGCTTGCTATGGAACTTATTATGGATAAATCCGCGCAGGAACGCTGCCGCGCGGCGGCACGCGAACTTCTGCCCGCAGGCGGAGAAGAGCGCTTAACGGGCGCGCTTAAAGAGGTGCTTGAACGCTATAAGGATGTAGAGGTATTTCCCGCTTCCGCAATTGAAGAAGGGGCGGACGGCTCCCATACCGATCCGCAAGAAGACGGAGAATAAAATTTTACACTACAAGGTTTACAAGTCGCAAAAGTAAAGTTGACAAATATACGCCTTTAATTTACAATTTTATGCGTGAACAGGGCGTATACTCAATTTGAAGACGGCGGCGACATCAACGCCTGCGTGATAGGCAAAGAAGAGCGCGGAGATAAAACTCCGCCGCGCAAGCGCAAGCGGCGTGCGCGCGAAGTGGCGCTTATCGCGCTTTTCGTGGCGGTTACGGTTGTGTTCGGGTTTATCAAAATCCCTATGCAGCCGGTGGCTGTTTCCCTGCTCACTTTGGCTACTGCGCTTGCCGGCTGTTTTCTTACGCCGCTTTCTGCCGCGCTTTCGCAGATAATATATGTGGTTATGGGGCTTATCGGCATACCCGTATTCACCGCGGGCGGAGGACCCGCATACGTATTTCAGCCGTCTTTCGGGTTTTTGCTCACTCTGCCATTTATGGCGGCGGCTATCTCCTTTGCGGTCAGACACGACAAATTTTTACCGCCCAAAGCGCGCTTTTTATGGAGGCATTTTGCCTGCCTTGCAATTTCGCTCGTGCAGCTTATCGCGGGCACGTTCTATTATTATCTGCTGTATAAATACTATATGCATTCCGACCTTACCTTGGCGGCGGCGATGATGTCCTGCTTTGTGCTGTTTATCCCCGGCGCGATAATAAAATCGGCAGTTTCCGTCGCGCTCTTCGATATGCTCAAAAAACGCCTGCGCTTAACCGCATAGCGCCGTTTTAAGAGAGATCCGCTGTCCCGCCAAGATACAAGATATTTGAAATTTTGAACGCCAACTTTGAACTTTTAGCAATAACTTTGAACTTTTAAGCGGCAACTTTTTATCAACCGTTTTCAGCTTCTCGACAATAACTTTTATCGACCTTATTCAGCTTCTCTGCAACAACTTTTTATCAACCGTTTTAAGCTTTTCGGCAACAACTTTTTATCGACCTTATTGAACAGTTGTTCAATTGTTCAATTGTTCAATTGTTCAATCGTTCAATTAGTCAAAATGAAAAACACAAACTATATGTTTGAAAATCCGTATAAAAATCAATTTTTCAAAATTTTAGCTTGATGTGTTCGGAAAAATTGCGGCAAGTTATTGAACGACTGTTCAATTGCCATTGCCGAAAAGCCGTGGAAATGATGGGATAATTTATATGAATAAAGGTATTGACCGATAAAAAATAATATGCTATCATTAAATCGAACATAAAAATAACTATGAGAGGGATTTATGGAAGATTTTATAATCGAAGACGGCGTTCTAAAGGAATATGTCGGTGAAGAAAGCGACGTGGTTATACCCGAAGGCGTAACCGCAATAGGCGATGAAGCATTCTATGGTGACGAGTCGCTTACAAGCATTGTGATACCCGAAGGTGTAACAAGCATAGGCTACCACGCATTCGCAGGTTGCGATTTGCTTATTATATATTGCGAAGTTTCAAGTAAGCCGAGCGGTTGGAGCGATTTATGGAATAGTAGCCATCGTCCTGTTGTTTGGGATTGCAATAACAATGAGGTTGCCGATAACGACTCGATATATTATATCCTTAACGGTATAAGATATACGCTTAGAGGAAGAGAGGCTACTGTTGAATGTCAGCCGAATAATTTAAGCGGGAAAGTGGTTTTGTTCAAAAATATTGTATATAACGGCAAAACTTATAAGGTAACAAGCATAGAAGAGGGGGCGTTCTATGGTTGCGAGTCGCTTACAAGCATTGTGATACCCGACAGCGTAATAAGCATTGGCGAGGGGGCATTCTCCGATACTAATCTAATTCAAGAAGAAAACGGTATTTACTATGTAGATAAATGGGTCGTAGGTTGTGATAGTTCGTTGAAACACGTGAAATTGCGTAATAACACGGTGGGCATAGCAGCTCTCGCATTTTATGAGTGTGAGTCACTTTATGGTTGCGAGTCGCTTACAAGCATAACTATACCCGACAGTGTTAAGAATATAAATTGCGCATTCGGCTCGTTCGAGGATTTCGCGAATATTAATGTTATTCAAGAAGAAAACGGTGTTTACTACGTAGATAAATGGGTCGTAGGTTGCGATAGTTCTTTGAATCACGTGAAATTGCGTAATAATACTGTAGGTATTGCCGGCGGCGCATTCGGTGAGAACGATTCGATTACAAGCATTGTGATGCCCGATAGTGTAACAAGCATAGGCAGCTACGCATTCAAGAGTTGCTATTTACTTGCAAGCATAACTATACCTGCCGGCGTAACTAGCATAGGCAATCACGCATTCTATAAATGCAGCTCGCTTACAAGCATAAAAATACCCGATAGTGTAACAAGCATAGGCGATGACGCATTCAATGGTTGCAGTAAACTTGAAAGCATTACCGTAGAACAAGGTAATCCTATATATCACAGCTCGGGAAATTGTCTAATAGAAACAAAAAGCAAAACGCTTATAGCCGGTTGTAAAAACAGCATTATTCCCGCCGACGGCAGCGTAACAAGTATAGGTTGGGCAGCATTCGCGAATAGCGTTAGTTTAACAAGCGTAACGATCCCGTACGGTATAACAAATATAGGTGGGTACGCATTTGTTAATTGCCAGTCGCTTACAAGCATTGTCATACCCGACAGCGTAACAGAAATAGATGGCTGGGCTTTTTTAGGCTGCAATTCCCTAAAAACCATTGAATATACGGGCTCGGAAGAGCAGTGGGAGTGGGTGAAAAAGGGCGATGGCTGGAATGAAGGCAAGGCCGAGATAGTTTATTTGGGAAAAAATATACAAAAAGCGCCTGTGCAAATTGATAACACCGATTTTGAAATCGAAGACGGCGTTTTAGTAGAATATGTCGGTGATGAAAGCGAAGTGGTTATACCCGACGGTGTAACTGCAATAGGCGATTACGCATTTGAAGGTTGCAAGTCGCTTACAAGTATTGTGATACCCAAAGGCGTTACAAGTATAGGCGATTATGCATTTTGGGGTTGTAGTGTCTTGACAAGCATAACCATACCTGCCAGCATAACAAGCATAGGAGAAAAAGCATTCATCGGGTGCAATTCTCTCATTATATATTGCGAAGCTTCAAGCAAGCCAAGCGGGTGGCATAGTAATTGGAATTTTTGGGAGTGCCCCGTTGTTTGGGATTGCAACAATAACGACATTGCCGATGACGGAAATATATATTGTGTTCATAATGGTATAAGATATAGGCTTAGAGAAAGCGAGGCTACTGTTGATGGTCAGCCTAATAATTTAAGCGGGAAAATGGTTTTGCCGAAAAGTATTTCGTATAACGGAAATACCTATAACTTAACAAGTATAGGTGATTGGGCATTCGATGGTTGCAGTTCGCTTACAAGCATTGTGATACCCGGCAGCGTAACCAGCATAGGTGAAGACGCATTCTCAGGTTGCAGTTCTCTTACAAGCATTGTGATACCCGAAGGCGTTACAAGCATAGGCGAAAGCGCATTCTCAGGTTGCAGTTTGCTTACAAGCATAACAATACCCGACAGCGTAACCAGCATAGGCGATAAAGCATTCTCAGGTTGCAGTTTGCTTACAAGCATAATAATACCCGACAGCGTAACAAGCATAGGTGAGGACGCATTCGATGATTGCAGTTCGCTTACAAGTATAACCATACCTGCCGGTGTAACAAGCATAGGCAATCACGCATTCGATGGTTGCAGTTCGCTTGAAAGCATAACTATACCGAATAGTGTAACAAGTATAGGTGATTACGCATTTTGGTCTTGCAGTTCGCTTACAAGCATAACCGCAGAACAAGGTAATCCTATATATCATAGTGCAGGGAATTGTCTAATAGAAACAAAAAGCAAAACGCTTATAGCCGGGTGTAAAAACAGCGTTATTCCCGTCGGCGGCAGCGTAACAAGCATAGGCGATTACGCATTCTATTATTGCGATTCGCTAACAAGTATAACCATACCCGAAAGCGTAACAAGCATGGGTGAGGGCGCATTCTGGGGCTGCAGTTCTCTTACAGGCATAACAATACCGGATAGCGTAACAGAAATAGAGGGCTGGGCTTTTTCAGGCTGCGATTCCCTAAAAACCATTGAATATAAAGGCACGGAAGAGCAGTGGGAAAATGTTGAGAAGGGTGAAGATTGGAAGCCAAAAGATACGCAGGTTATATGCACGGGCACATATTACGGCAACTCCAAAAGCATTTGACGGCGGTGAGCCACCGCGGGCTGATTACTCGTTGAAGCAGAAACATAGAGTTTTGCCGCCTTGCTTCTGCGCAATGCTTTTGGTAGTGCTCAAATAATAGTCTTGTCAAGTACCACTTGACAAGACTATTTAGAGTATGGCAATAAGTGCTTATGTAAGTTATTAACTGACACGGGAGCGTGTTGCGGCAGCGAGCCGCTGCACCCTGATCAGTCCTTGAAGTAACGGAAAAATTTTATTGCTTTTCTTCTTCGCAAAGTTTTTGCTTATACTCAAAAAATAGGCATGTCAAGTACCACTTGACAAGACTACTACGAGTATAGGCATAAGTCCCCATGTAAGTTATTAACTGACACGACTATTAAAACAATTAACAATAAATACTCATGTCAAGCAGTACTTGACAAGGAGTGAGGGCACCCCTTATCCGCATTGAAGTAAAGGAACTTTTTACTGCTTTCTTCTTCGCAAAGTCTTTTCTTGTACTCAATTATATAGCTTGTAAGTTATTAACTGACAAGATTATCAAAACAATTAACAAAAAATACCCGTGTCAAGTACCACTTGACAAAATTACTTTTAGTTATAAAATTCCATAATATTGGAATTTCGTCCGACAAAATACGGCAGAATTGTCGAGATTATGCCAAAACGGCATATTTGATAACTATATGTTATGTATTTGCGCAAAATTTTAAATATTTAAAATTTTATAATTAAAAGTTTTGCAAACAAGTTGATTGTATGAAGGCATTTACTATAGATAAAGAGCGGCAAAATCGTATTTTGCCAAGCGGGAGCGCGTGGCGCTCCACCCATTAACCGCATTGAAGTGACTACGGTTTAAAGCCAAAGCAACACTCCTTGCAAGTGCGTGGGCATAATAAAATATCCGCCACCGAAAACCACGCTTTTCGGTGAGCGCACCTATAAAAGCGGATATTGCTTTGTTAGGGCATCTCGTAGCCGCAAAGTGTTTTGCGTACAATAAAACCAGGCTTTTTGCATAGCCTTATCGCAAAACACTTTCATTCGGCGCTTATTTTCTGTTTGCTTTTCTTCTTTCAATATAGTATAATCATTTACAGAATATAAGGCGATAAAGAAATGAAACCTACGGTAGCCATTGTGGGCAGACCCAATGTGGGCAAGTCCACGCTTTTTAATAAACTCACGGGCAAGCGCGTATCCATTGTGGAGGACGTGCCCGGCGTCACGCGCGACAGGGTGTACTGCGACGCGGAGTGGTGCGGGCACGAATTTACGCTGATAGATACCGGCGGCTTGGAGATAAAGAGTGAGGACAAGATGTGGCGGCATATTCGCTTGCAGGCGGATATGGCTGTGGATTTGGCGGACGTGATAGTGCTGCTTGTGGACGGAAAAGCGGGACTTACGGCGGGCGACAGGGATGTGGCGCAATATCTGCGCAAGAGCAAAAAGCCCGTCATAGTCGCGGTGAACAAGCTGGACAACAACGAACAGGATAAAATATACGACTTCTATGAGCTGGGAATGGACGAAGTCATCGGCATTTCCGCAGAGCAGGGCAAGGGCTTGGGCGACCTTCTGGACGAGATAACCAAGGGCTTTGCTTTGGCGGAAGAAGGCGAAGAAGAAGGCGGAATAAAAATTGCGGTCGTGGGCAAGCCGAACGCGGGAAAAAGCTCCGTGACCAATAAGCTTTTGGGATATGAAAGGGTGATAGTAAGCGACGTGGCGGGCACTACGCGCGACGCGATAGATACGCCTTTTATAGACGCCAAGGGCAGAAAATTCACCATTATAGACACCGCCGGCATGCGTAAAAAGTCCAGCGTGGACAAGGGCGTGGAGCAGTATGCCGTAATGCGCGCACTGGCGGCGGTGAGAAGGGCGGACGTGTGCCTTATCGTCATAGACGCGAGCGAGGGCATAAGCGAGCAGGACGTTAAGATATGCGGATATGTGGACGAGCAGAACAAGCCGTCCGTCATACTTATGAACAAGTGGGACTTGGTGGAAAAGGATACAAACACCGTGAACGTTTTCAACAAGCAGTTGGATACGGAACTTAAATTTATGGACTATAAGAGCGTGGCGTATGTGTCCGCAAAGACGGGGCAGAGGCTGGAAAAGGCGCTGGATATGCTGGAAGAGGCGTACGAGCAGTCTTGCAGGCGCGTGACAACGGGCGTTTTGAACGACGTGGTTCGCGACGCGGTGCTTGCCACGGAGCCGCCTTCATACAACGGGCGCAGACTGAAAATACTCTACGCCACGCAGGACGGGGTGTGTCCGCCCACGTTCGTGTTCTTTGTGAACGACGCGAAGCTGCTGCATTTCAGCTATAAGCGCTATCTGGAAAACAGACTGCGCACCGCGTTCGGATTCAAGGGCACGCCCATACGGCTGATATACCGCAGCAGGGCGGAGAAGGAGTAAGGGCTTAAATCGGCGCTCCGATAAGATAAATAAAAACTCTACACCCGTACACGAGGTTGGAGAAAGCGTTTCAGCGTAGAGATTTTCGAGCATATTTGCGCAATGCCGGGAGTGTGTGGCGCTCCACCCACGATAATCTCCGAAGAAACAAAGCATTTAACGTAATGTCGTCCGCTTCGAAGAGCAATCGGCCTGCGGCGGCTCGCCGCCAGAGCTACGTCGAGCGAGGTGTTGCGCAAAGATGCCGGAAAGATCACGCTCAAACGATTTCGCAAAACGCGGGGACGGGTGGAAAAAATTTAAGAGGTAAGAGGTATATATGAACTACACTCAGATGAGCAAAGAAGAATTGCAGCAGGCGCTGGACGAACAGAACAAAGTGCTTGCGGAGATCAAGAAGAGAAAGATCTCTTTGGACATTTCGCGCGGAAAGCCTTGCGCGGAGCAGCTGGACATAGCTATGAGCATGCTGGATATGATAAACTCTTCCACCAAGTTTCCCAAGCCCGATTACAGGAACTACGGCATTGTGGAGGGCATACCCGAACTGCGCGCGCTGTTCGGCAAACTGCTCGGCGTGGACAAGGAAGAGACGATAGTGTGCGGCAATTCCAGCCTGCAGATTATGTACGATACCATTCAGCGCAATATGCAATTCGGCGTGTGCGGCGGCAAGCCGTGGAACGAAGGCAAGATAAAGTTTATCTGCCCCGTGCCCGGATACGACAGACACTTTGCCATTACCAAGCATTTCGGAATAGAGATGATAAACGTGCCTATGACGCCCTCCGGTCCCAATATGGATCTGGTGGAAACGCTTGTTGCGGGCGACGACAGCATAAAAGGCATTTGGTGCATTCCCAAATATCAAAACCCCACCGGCTACACTTTCAGCGACGAAACGGTGGAGAGGCTGGCAAAGATGAAGACCGCCGCCAAGGACTTCCGCATATTCTGGGACAACGCTTACTGCGTGCACGATTTGTACGAGCAGGGCGACAAGCTGGCGAACATTATGGCGATAGCCAAGGAAGCGGGCACTGCGGACAGAGTTTACGAATTTGCCTCCACGTCCAAGGTAACTTTCGCGGGCGGCGGCGTCGCCGTGGTGGCGGCAAGCAAGAACAATATCGCGGACATTCTTTCGCATATGAAGTTCCAGACGATAGGCTTTAACAAGGTGTGGCAGTACGCGCACTATCTTTACTTGCAGTCCCCCGAACACATAGCGGAGATAATGGCTAAGCAAGCCGCCATCATCCGCCCTAAGTTTGAAAAATTCGAGGAAGTGTTCTTTGAGGAGTTCGGAGAGGACAGCGGCATTGCAAGGTGGACAAAGCCGCGCGGCGGATACTTTATCAGCCTGGACGTTATGGACGGCTGCGCCAAGGAAGTGGGCAGACTGTGCAAGAGCGCGGGGCTGACAATCACCACCGTGGGCGACACGTTCCCTTACGGCGTGGACGACAAGGATACCAATATCCGCATTGCGCCCACCTACGCCACGGAAGAGGACTTTGCGCAGGCGCTGCAAGTGCTGGTGTGCTGTATAAAAGTGGCGTGCTTTACCAAGCTGGTGGAGCAAAAAGCGTAAAAAAAACGGGCGGGTTCGCCCGCTTTTTGTCGAGGCGCGGCGCTTGAATCATAGCCGCGCCGCCTTATTAAAAGATATTCGGCGGAGAATTTATGGGCAGAGCGATAGACACTCATCAAACCATGTTTAACTATGTTGCGGACGGGCTGAGCGATTTTCCCGATTCCAAAACTGTCGTATATTTCAAGGGAAATAAGATAAGCAAGGGCAGACTTTTGCGTGACACGGACAAGTTCTGCGCCTATCTTTGCTCCTTGGGTATAGGCAAGGGGGACGCGGTGACCATTCATCTGCCCAATCTGCCCAACGCCGCGTGCGCTTTTTACGCGGTGAACAAGCTGGGCGCGATAGCCAACCTCATTCATCCGCTTATGCCTCCGCTGCCTTTGGGGGAGATGACCCGCGCGGCGGGAAGCAAACTCATCGTCACCTTTGACGAATATTACGCCAAAAACGCGGACAAGCTGGACTTGAATTGCAAGGCGGTGGTGTGTTCCGCTTCGGATTATCTGCCGCCCGTGCTCTCCGCGCTTTATAAGCTGAAAGAGCCCAAGTTAAAGGGCGTGACGCGTTGGCGCGACACTATGAAATTCCCCCGCCACACGGGCGCTCCTGCGGGAGAGGGGGAGGACGTTGCCGTCTATATGTATTCGGGCGGCACCACGGGCAAGCCCAAGACGATAGAACTTTCCCACCGCGCCTTCAACGAACTCACCGAATGCCTTACCTACGTGATAGCCGATTACGACGGGAACAAGGACGTATCCTTAATGGTTCTGCCCATATTCCACGGCTTCGGGCTGGGCGTGTGTATGCACTCTATGCTCTCCCGCGCCATAGAAAGCGTGATGATCCCCAAGTATTCCACAAAGGAAGTGCTTGCGGACGTGAAAAAGCGCGGCGTGACCATAATAGCGGGCGTGCCGCTTATGTATAAGAAAATGTTGGGCGGAGGGGACGCCTTTGCCGCAATGAAGGGCGTAAAGCACATCTTCTGCGGTGGGGATAAACTCACTTCTTCCCTTAAAAATCAATTTGACGCCGCACTCAAAAAAGTCGGCTCCACTGCCTGCCTTTTGGAAGGATACGGGCAGACGGAGTGCGTGACCGTGTGCTGCGTGAACGAACCGGGCGAGTATATCAAAGGCTGTATGGGCAAGCCCCTGCACGGCATAAAGATAGCTTGCGCAAGTGAGAGAAAACTGCTCCCCGCGGGGCAGACGGGAGAGATAGTCGTGTCCGCGCCCACGCTGATGAAAGGCTATCGCGAGATGGACAATTCGCAGGTGTTTATGCACATAGACGGAGAAAAATGGCTGCGCACGGGCGATTCCGGAATGGTAGACGACAAGGGCAGAGTTTTCTTCAACGACCGCATTAAGGCGGCGGAGAAAGTCAGCGGCGTGGTGGTCTATCCGCAGGAGATATGCGAGGTGGCGGGCGACGTGCCCGAAGTTTCTGAAAGCTATGCCGTGAAAGTCACCGCGGGGGACAGGGAGTTTATGCGCCTTTATTGCGTCTGCGATGGCGACAAGGAGAAGGTCAAGGAGAAAATAGACGAGGCGTGCAGCCGCAAACTCCTCGTTTACGCCCGCCCTAAGGAAATAGTTTTTGTGGACAGGCTCCCCCGCACCGCCGTGGGAAAAGTGGACGTGGGCAAATTAAAAGAGATGGCGCTAGCCGAACAGACGGACAAAAAATAATTGTTGCAGCGCCGCACTCAAGCTGAGAAAATAACTGCTTTAACATAATTTCCAATCGGAAGTAGTGTAATTTTTAACGTAAGTTCCGATTTGAAAAAAATAAAAACCCCGACATTTTCCGTATAGGCGTGATATACTGTACTCAATCGGAAGTAGTGTAATTTTTAACATAAGTTCCGATTGTAAAAGGGTATGCGGGCAACGCGGATTTTGAGTATATAGAGCTTTATGCGATCGTTGCCGACGGCGATTGATTTTCATTGCAAAAATGTAATTTAGGGAAGAGGTATCAGGCATAGCAGAAAATTTTAAAATTTTAAAATTCGGGCATGATCAACGCAATTTATTAACCGATAGTTATAAAATTTTAAAAAATTAAAATTTAGCGCGAAAGCCTGACATAAGTAATCAAAATACGCCGTGAAAAGCTTTCACTTGCGGTTCTTCGGTTTCGTCTTGGTTATTTTGCTTTTCGCGCCCCTGTTTTCCCTATTTATCGCGTGAAATTAAAAAAACGCTTGACAATAAACCGCCGTAAGACTATTATATCTATAATATATCTATTCAGGGGTGGACTATGAAGATCAACGGTTCGCAGATAGTTATCGAGGTGCTCGCCGAACAGGGCGTGGATACCGTTTTCGGTTATCCCGGCGGCGCCATACTCAACATTTACGACGCTCTTTATAAAAATTCGGACAGGATAAAGCACATCACCACCGCTCACGAGCAGGGCGCCGCACACGCCGCGGACGGCTATGCGCGCGCTACCGGCAAGACGGGCGTGGTGTTCGCAACCTCCGGTCCCGGCGCGACCAATCTGGTCACGGGCATTGCCACCGCGTTTATGGACAGCGTGCCCGTTGTGGCTATCACCGCCAACGTGGCTTCCGACCTCATCGGTCTGGACAGCTTCCAGGAGGTGTATATCGCGGGTATCACCATGCCCATAACAAAGCATAACTTTGTGGTGCGCAAGGTGGAGGAGCTGGCGGATACGCTGCGCGAAGCGTTCAAGATAGCCTGCTCCGACCGTCCCGGTCCCGTGCTTGTGGATATAACCAAGGACGTCACCGCCGCGGAGTGCGAATTTACGCCCGCGCCCAAGGTGCAGCCCGTCAAACACGACAAGTTCACGGAGGAAGACATTGAAAACGCAGCCAAGATGATAAACGCGTCTTCCCGTCCCGTGGTGCTTTACGGCGGCGGCGTGGTCAGTTCCGGCGCTTCCGATGAGCTTTCCGAGTTTTTGAACAAGGGCGGCTTCCCCTGCACGAATACGCTTATGGGTACGGCGGCTTGCACGAACGCTCCGCTCGACCTCAAAATGCTGGGACATCACGGCTACCGCTCCGCCAATATGGCTGTGGCGGAATCCGACCTTGTCATAGCCGTTGGCACGCGTTTTTCCGACCGCGTAGCCACCAATAAGAAGAAGTTCGCCACAAAGGCAAAGGTCATTCATATAGACATAGATTCTGCGGAGATAAACAAGAACGTGTCCTCTTCCTACTCGCTTGTGGGCGACGTGGCGCACGTGCTCAAAGCGCTTTTGCCGCACGTGGAGAAAAAAGAGCGCAAAGAGTGGCTGGAACACTTGAAGAAATTGCAGAGCGAGGACATCTATCCCAAACACAAGGAGGGCATTTTGCAGCCCTTTGAAGTGATAAACGCCGTTTGCGACCACTTGGGCAAGGACGGCATTATGGTCACGGACGTGGGTCAGCACCAAATGTGGGCGGCGCAATATTGCAAGAACCTTTCGCCCCGTTCCTTCCTTTCGTCCGGCGGCTTGGGCACGATGGGCTTTGCCTACGGCGCAAGCATAGGCGCCAAGGCGGCTTTCCCCGATCGCATAGTCGCGGACATCACTTCCGACGGCTGCTTCCATATGAACCTGAACGAATTGTGCACGGCGGTCACGTACAAGCTGCCCGTCATATCCGTGGTGCTCAACAATAACGTGCTGGGTATGGTCAGACAGTGGCAGACGCTGTTCTACGGCAAGCGTTACTCCTGCACCACCTTGGACAGGCAGACGGACTACGTCAAGCTGGCGGAGGCGTTCGGCGGGGTGGGCTTTAAGTGCACCACGCTTGAAGAGCTGAACGCGGCTTTGGACAAAGCCGTAAAAGTAACGGACAAGCCCGTGGTGATAGAAGCGGTGATAGACAGGGACGAAATGGTCTTCCCTATGATCCCCGCAGGCAAGACGATAGACGATATAGTCACCATGCATTAAGCGGGAGCGCGTGGCGCTCCACCCATTAGGGGCTGCGCAGACGCGGAACAAAAATGCAAAGCCTTTCGTCTTTGAAGGGGCTTGGATAAAAACGGAAATATGCCTGTTGAAGACGAAGGCGGGAGCGCGTGGCGCTCCACCCGTTAGGGGCTTTGAAGATACATAGTGCAAATACAAGCCTTTCGTCTTTGAAGGGGCTTGGATAACAAGGGAATTATGCCTGTTGAAGACGAAGCGCTCCGCCGAGGATAAAACAGGCTGGAACAAAAAAATCAATGCCTGCCTAAAATCAAACGGGCAGGAACGGAGGATTATAGATTATGATCAAAAAGTATTACGACAGAGACTGCAACATGAAAGTGCTTGACGGCAAGACGGTTGCCATCATCGGCTTCGGCTCCCAAGGTCATGCTCACGCTATGAACCTGAAAGATTCGGGCGTGAACGTGGTGGTCGGTCTGCGTGAAGGCAGCAGACACGTTAAGGTTGCAAAAGATTACGGGCTTACCGTTATGAGCGTTTCCGAAGCGGCAAAGGCGGGCGACGTGGTTATGATGCTCGTTCCCGATGAGCTTTGCGCTGACATCTACAACGCGGAAGTCGCTCCTTATATGACTGAGGGCAAGGCTCTTGCGTTCGCTCACGGCTTGAACATTCACTTCAACCTCATCAAGCCCGCTAAGAATATAGATATTATAATGATAGCGCCCAAGGGACCCGGTCACACCGTGCGCTCCCAGTACACCGAGGGCAAGGGCGTTCCTTCCCTTATCGCCATCGCTCAGGACTACACCGGCAAGGCTAAGGAAGTGGCTTTGGCTTACGCCAGCGGCATAGGCGCGGGCAGAGCGGGCATTCTTGAAACCACCTTCCGCGAGGAGACCGAAACCGACTTGTTCGGTGAGCAGGCTGTGCTCTGTGGCGGCGTTACCGAGCTTATGAAAGCGGGCTTTGAAACATTGGTGGAAGCAGGCTATCAACCCGAGATGGCTTACTTTGAGTGCATTCACGAAATGAAGCTTATCGTAGATCTTATCAACTCCGGCGGTTTTGCCGCGATGAGGTATTCCATATCCAACACCGCCGAATACGGCGACTACCGCACGGGCAAGAGGCTTATCACCGACGAAACCCGCAAGGAGATGAAGAAGGTTTTGCGCGAGATCCAGGACGGCACTTTCGTATCCGAGTGGATGACTGAAAACAAAGCCGGCAGATGCGCCAAGTTCCTTGCTACCCGCCGCATAGAAAGCGAACATCAGCTTGAAAAGGTGGGCGCGGAACTCAGACAGATGATGAGCTGGATCAAGAAAGATCTCGTGTAAGGTAAAAGCAAGCGGTTTGCGAAAGTGCAAACCATTATCCGCCCGTATTGTTCGCGGGTACCGTTCACAAAACGAACGGATAACTTTTTAATTTGATCAAATAATATCCGCCGCCGCGCATAATGCGGCGGCGGGAGTATTGCGTTATGTGTGCGGCGCGCCGCACGGGAGGAAATATGCAGCTTCGCAGTGATTATTTTGTGGGAAGAGCGGAAACCGCGCCTCAGCGTTCTTTGTTGAAGGCGTGCGGTTTTACGGACGAAGAATTGAAAAAGCCGCTGATAGCCGTGGTTTCGGCTCACAGCGAGATTGTGCCCGGGCATATAAATCTGGATAAGATAGCCCAAGCCGTCAAGGCGGGCGTGTACGCGGCGGGAGGCACTCCCGTGCTTATACCCGCAATAGGCGTATGCGACGGCATTGCGATGGGGCACATCGGTATGAAATATTCTCTGCCGTCCCGCGAACTCATCGCAGACAGCGTGGAAACAATGGTAAACGCGCATCTGTTTGACGGAATGGTGCTCGTACCCAACTGCGACAAGATAGTGCCCGGAATGGTAATGGCGGCGTGCAGGCTGAATTTGCCCGCCGTGGTGGTCAGCGGCGGTCCCATGCTTGCGGGCAACGTGTGCGGGGAGGAGGTATCCCTGTCCAAGATGTTCGAATCGGTGGGCGCTCACAAGGCGGGACTTATCGACGATAAGCAGTTGGACGACATCACCGCTCATTGCTGCCCCGGCTGCGGCTCGTGCGCGGGTATGTATACGGCAAACTCTATGAACTGTCTGTGCGAGGCGGTGGGCATAGCTCTGCCCGGCAACGGCACCATTCCCGCCGTGTACAGCGAAAGGACGATACTTGCCAAGCACGCGGGCGAAGCCATTGTGGATATGGTAAAAAAGAATATCACCGCGCGCGATATAATAAACGAGCGTTCCATACGCAACGCAGTCACCTGCGATATGGCGCTGGGCTGTTCTTCCAACTCCGTTCTGCATCTTCTTGCCATCGCGCACGAAGCGGGCGTGGAGCTGGACTTGAATATGTTCAATGAAATAAGCGAAAAAACTCCCAACCTCTGCCATCTGGCGCCCGCGGGTCCCACGCATATACAGGATCTGTATTTTGCGGGCGGTGTGCAGGCGGTGCTCTCCGAGCTTATGCGCGGCGGGTATCTGGACGGCGATTGTATGACCGTCACGGGCAGGAAGGTGGCGGAAAACTTAAAGGACGTGAAGCTTTCCAAGGCGCAGAACGCCATTCGCCCGCTGGAAAACCCTTACACCAAAACGGGCGGACTTGCCATACTTTTCGGCAATATAGCCAAGTGCGGGTGCGTGGTCAAGCGCAGCGCGGTGGCGCCTGAAATGCTGGTGCATGAGGGCAAAGCGCGCGTGTTTAACGGCGAAGATGAAGCCATTGCCGCCATATATGCGGGAAAAATCAACCACGGCGACGTGGTGGTCATCAAATACGAAGGTCCCAAGGGCGGACCGGGAATGCGTGAAATGCTCAATCCCACTTCCGCGCTTGCGGGTATGGGACTTGACAAGTCCGTTGCGCTCATCACGGACGGCAGATTCTCGGGCGCGAGCCGCGGCGCAAGCATAGGGCACGTATCGCCCGAAGCCGCTGCGGGCGGAGAGTTCGCCTTGATAGAAGAGGGCGATATCATTGAGATAAATATCCCCGAATACAAGGTGCACCTGCGCGTTGGCGATGAAGAGCTTGAAAAGCGCAGAAAGGCGTGGAAGTGCCCGGAGAAGGAGATTCCCGGCAAGTGGCTGAAACGCTATGCGGCTATGGTGAGCAGCGCGGATAAAGGAGCTATACTTTCATGAAGAAAAAGGACGAACTCACCTTAGACAAGGTGTATCATGCGGCGTTCGTGTTAAAGGACGTTATCCGCAAAACGGATATTATCCCCGCAGTAAGACTCAGCGACAGCTGCAAAGTGTACTTGAAAACGGAATGTCTGCAAGTCACCGGCTCGTTCAAGGTCAGGGGCGCGTACTATAAGATATCCCAACTCTCCGATGAGGAGAAAAAGCGCGGCGTTATCGCCTGTTCCGCGGGCAATCACGCGCAGGGCGTGGCGCTTGCCGCCACCAGAAGCGGCGTTAAATCGCTCATCTGCCTGCCGGACGGCGCTCCCATATCCAAAGTGGAAGCCACAAAGGCGCTGGGCGCGGAAGTGTGCCTTGTAAAGGGCGTTTATGACGACGCTTACGCCAAGGCGATAGAATTAAAGGATAAGTACGGTTACACCTTTATCCACCCCTTTGACGACGTGGACGTCATAGCAGGACAGGGCACCATAGGTTTGGAAATTCTCGACCAGCTCTCCGACGTGGACGCTATCGTCGTACCCGTGGGCGGCGGCGGTCTTATCTCGGGCTTGGCGTTTGCGGTCAAATCCCTGCGCCCCGATGTGAAAGTGTACGGCGTACAGGCGGCGGGCGCGCCGAGTATGTACAACGCTATGCGCGATAAGAAGATAGAAACGCTGGACAGCGTGTCCACCATAGCGGACGGCATCGCTGTGAAAACGCCCGGCGAACACACTTTTGAGTATGTGTCCGAATACGTGGACGGCATAGTCACCGTTACGGAAGACGAGATATGCTCCGCCATACTTGCGCTGATAGAAAAGCAGAAGATGATAGCAGAAGGCGCGGGCGCGGTGTCCGTGGCGGCGGTTATGTTCGACAAAGTGCCCGTCAAGGGCAAAAAAGTGTGCTGCCTTGTTTCCGGCGGCAATATAGACGTGACCATTCTTTCGCGCGTGATAAAGCGCGGCTTGCTCAAATCGGGCAGGACTTATTCCGTATGCATAGAACTTATGGACAAGCCCGGTCAGCTTAAAGAAGTTTCGCGCATAATAGCGGAGCTGGGCGGCAACGTGATAGCCGTGCACCACGAAAGGGGCAACGAAAGCAGCGATATCAACGGCTGCTTCCTGCGTATCCTTATGGAAACGCGTAATTTTGAACATATACAGGCAATAAAATCCGCACTCTTACAGGCGGGCTTTAAGTTGACGTAAGGAGGTAAATATGAATATCATCAGCACTAAAAACGCGCCCGGCGCGATAGGTCCCTATTCTCAGGCGATAGTAACGGGCGGAATGGTATACACTTCCGGTCAGATAGCCATTGATCCCGCCACCGGCAATATGGTGGAGGGCGGCATTGTCGAGCAGACCGAGCAGGTGTGCAAAAACGTCAAGGCGCTTTTGGAAGCCGCCGGCACGAGCATAGACAAAGTGGTAAAGACCACCTGCTTTTTGGCGGATATGGCGGACTTTGCCGCTTTTAACGAAGTTTACGCCAAGTATTTCACTGGCAAACCCGCGCGCAGCTGCGTGGCGGTGAAAACGCTCCCCAAGGGCGCGCTTGCGGAAATAGATACCGTGGGGGTGCTGTGATGATATTGCTCATCGACGCCGACGATACGCTGTTCGACTTCAAAAGATCCGAACGCGAAAGCATAATCGCAACCGCGAAAAAATTCGGCGCCGCCGATCCCGAAGGGGCGGCAGATATCTTCACACTCATAAACAAGGCGTGCTGGCTGGATGTGGAGAAGGGCATTCGCACCCGCGAGCAGATAGCCGTGGACAGATTCCGCGAACTGAAAAGCCGCCTCTCACTTGACGCGGACGCGGAGACGATCAACGAATATTACAAGGCGCAGATGCGCGGCTCTCACCACCTTCTTCCCGGCGCGGGGAAATTTTTGCGCGACCTCAAACTCAGGGGGCACAGCCTGTATTTGATAACCAACGGCGTGGAAGCCACCCAAAAAAGCCGCCTTGAAGGCAGCGGCATATTCGGCTTTTTCGACGGAGTATTCATCTCCGAAGCTATGGGGTGCAGAAAGCCCGAACGCGAATTTTTTGAACTCGTAGGGCGGCAGATAAAGCACTTCGACCCCGCCGACTGCTATGTGATAGGGGATTCCCTCACCGCTGACATAAAAGGCGCAAACGCCGCCGGACTTAAATCGATATGGTTCAACCCGACAGGCAAACCCCTCACCGAAGAAGGCGTCCCCACCCACCAAGCCCGCTCCTATTCCGATGTCCTGAACATTTTGGACGCCGCCGCATAACAAACATACTTTAATAAAAACGGATTTTTAGCAGACGCCGTTGAAGTTCGATTCAAGGCTTTTTTATTATTGCGGAAGCAGATGCTCGAATGCTTAACAACCGAAGGTTTTCTTGACAAATAGCAAATATTGAGCTATAATCTACATAATAAGGGTTGAATGGTTTAAAGATGGGGTGCTCATCATAAGCCGGCACGTGGCGATTGTTCCGCATATGTACTTTATCGCAAGATAAGTAAAAGTCAGTATCCTTTTGCGATAAACAGTCTTATTTTTTGAGGGGGAATATGAACTTGGATATTTATAAAGAATGTTTGCATTATCAATATAAAATTAAAAAAAAGAGCGCCTTTTTTCAGGAATTCCCTATATTCATAAGACAAAAACTACTTGGAAAGTTTGAAATTCCGTATATTGAATTTTTTATAACAACAGAATGTAATTTAAAGTGTGAGCATTGCTCTAATCTGATACCGTTTATCGAAAAAAAGGAACATATTGCTTTTTCCGAATTTAAGCTTGATTTAGATGTGCTGCTGTCAAAAATAGATCGTCTTTACAGATTGAAGCTGCACGGAGGAGAAGTCTTTTTACATCCGGAGCTTTGCGAGATGGTTAATTATGCCGACAGTTTGAAAAAAATCAAATCCATTAGAGTTGCTACAAACGGCACGGTTATACCGTCTGAGAAAGTTTTAAAAGTTTTGGCTGCGAGTAAAGCAGTTGTGCAGATCAGCGATTATCCAGCGTTTTCCGGTAAAGCGGAAAAAATAGCGGAGCTTTTCCGAATGTATGGGGTAAAATATGTCAAATTAACGGGGCAAAAATGGCGTGATATGGGGGAGATCAAAAAGCGTGAAACAAATAGGTTTAAATCTTGTTCGATAACGCGCTGTACGTCGTTGTATCGCGGAAAAATATATGTTTGTTCCCGCGCGGCGATGATGGAGGAACTTGGCTGCCATTTTTATGACGGGATAGATATTGCAAGCGATAAAAGAACATTACGAAGAGATATATTGCGCATATATAACGGGGAACATTGCAAGGCTTGTTTTTATTGCGACGGAGATACGGATTTTGCAGAAGAAATTCCGGCGGGGAAGCAGTTATTATGAAAATTATCGGTATAATTACGACAAAGAATAGATTTCAGTATTTTGAAAGAGCGTTAAAATCCGCTATTTCGCAAAAAAGAGCATTAGACGAACTCATAGTTGTCAGCGATTCGGAAGCCGATATAAAAGAGAAGGAGCGGCAGCTGGTGCAAAGCGTCAATGCAATTTTCTTGGAGGATGAACGCGAACATAATTATGCGGGTTCATTGAATACGGCTATTCATGCTATCCTTGCAAAAAGCCTGTTTGGCTTGAAGGATAGCCGGCAAACTTATTTGGCGTTTTTAGATGATGATGATATATGGGAAGAAGAATATATTTTTGCATGTGAAAAGGTTTTAATCGACGAAGATTTTGTTGTAAGCGGAATTCTTTATTGCAATGAGCAGGGGGAACAGCCGCTGTCTATTCCGCATGAATTGAGTATGGAGAGTTTTTTGCGCGGCAATCCGCATTTGCAAGGTTCCAATACTTTTGTGAAATTATCGACTCTTCTTAAAGCGGGGCTATTTGACGAAAATATGAGCTCGACAACAGACAGAGATGTCTTTACACGCATTATGCTTTTAAACCCGTCGTATGCGGTTGTGAATAGACATCTTGTTAAAGTCGACGCGTTTAATTCTCGCGAAAGAATTACCAACGGAAGAATAATGAAAACTGACGGACTGCGTAAATTTTTTTATAAATACGGCGGATATATGTCCGAAGAGGTTAAAGGAGCGTTTTTCTTGCGTGCGAAAAATCTTTTCGGGATAGATAAAGAAAGCATTTGCAAAATTCCACAGGGTCCAACAAGGCCGTGTATGCGTTATACAAAAGACAAATACCGCGGTAATCTGGTCATAGGTTTTATAGTTACCGAATATGACCTTGGACTCAGAATATTAAACGAAGTGGCTTCATTGAGGCGAGATAATACAAAAGTAGTTATATTTATCAATTTTACGCAGAGCCGAAAGCAGTTTATAGAGATTCTGGAAAACAGCGGATACGCCTATGAGTTGATTGACAGAGAGTGTGTTCGTCGAAAAATCGGTAAGGGCGGATTCGATCAATTTGTGACGGAGGATAAACTTATCGAGCCTGTTATTAAAGATATTGCGGTAACGCGTACGATTTTACAAAAATATCTTTATCAGACTACGGCCGAAGGCGACGTTATTTGGATTCTTGACGAGGATATGCGGCTTAAAGAGTTGCTTTATGATAATGAAGGGCTTAGGGAATATCCGCTGGATATCGACGCTGTAATCGGAGAATATATCGGAGAATATGATGCAGTCATCGGAGGTTATGCGTTGGATGCTCCGCTGCCGGCAATGTCTACGCTTCGCACATCGCTTTTAGACTATGTATATGCGAAAGTCGGGCTTTGCGGAAAATGCACGCTTGATTCTTTTCGGGATTATTATTACGATCTTTCGGATGAAACGGCAAAGCATTTGGAAACGCCTGTAAAATGCGCTGCAAATTATGCGTTGTCCGATGTGTTTAGCGGCAAAGCCCGTTCAAGGCCTTTATTTATACAGGATAGTGTGATCAAGGAAGCGATTAGCCGCGGGGGAAATACGATAGTTTTCAATCGCGAACTCCTTAATATTCCCAATTGGTCCATACAAATCGGTGACAAAATCGGGCGGAGAAGTGATTACTTTTGGGTATTGCTTGCTAAGAAAAAAGGATATAAGATAATAAATGCGCCGTTTGCTACTTTGCACGACCGATCGAATGCGGAATTCGACTTTGAAAAAGAAAAGGAAAAACTGCTGTTGGA
Source organism: uncultured Clostridia bacterium (assembly GCA_944380395.1). Taxonomy (GTDB): domain Bacteria; phylum Bacillota; class Clostridia; order Christensenellales; family UBA3700; genus Alloclostridium. The sequence continues at coordinate 26,679 of CALWHM010000016.1, forward strand.
TTTGATTGGGTCTTCTTTTACAAAGGCGGTCGCAGAGGTTGGTATTGACGCGCGGGAAGAAGATTTTTGCTGCAGTTATAAAAAGTTCTTTTTATCTCGTCTTACTAAATTCGTTGCAAGTTTTTACAGGATACAAGGATTGCTCTCCATTATAAAGGATGAAAAGTATTTGGAATATTTTACGGATAACGAGCTGTACTCCTATTTGAAATCTATGCAATCATATCTTGAAGCGGAAAAAATCGTGTGTGCGTACGACGATATTTGCAGGAAATTGCATATGCAGAAGCATATGCGGAATAAAGATACATTTCAAAAAAATATAGAAGAATATTTTCATCTTTCGAAAAATTCGCTGAGGCTTCTCGGAAACGGCGGGGAAGGCGTTGTATTTACCGACGGGGTTTATGTGTATAAATATTTTTTTAAGCCGCTGAAAAATATTTCATTCTTGAAACAGATATCAAAAAAGTTTCAATACTGCAAACAACTCCATAAACTGGACTTTTTTGAAATAGCAGATACTACCATTATAAGGTATAGATATGAAGATTCGGCTCCGTATCGCGGCGGCTGTACAAATGATTTTGCGGAATTGTTGCGCTTTGCCGAGCAGAACGGGTTTATATTCGATAATTTCAAACAGAGTAATTTTATCGTGGTCAATGGCGTTGTTAAGTTGATCGATTACGGAAAATCCTTTCTTCCTTTTTCGCAGAAAGGTATGGATAAGTCAATAACGCGTGTTTATGAGATGCTGCGTTACCCCTTTTTGAGTGAGGCAGAGTTCAAGCAACTGATTCAACGTTCTTATAATGGCCTGACATTATACATAGACGATGGAAAAGAACGGTTTGGCAAGCTTGTGAGCAGGCGTTATAAGGAGGATATTCACGACTCTAAAGTGTTGGATTTAGTTCGGCAGATAAAGCCTTCAAAGGTGCTTGATTACGGGGCGGGGAAATGCAAGATAGCAAACGAGTTGGCTGAAAATTATGATGTCAGTGCGTACGATATAGATATCGATACCATAAGCGCCCGTGCACAGCCGAAAGTAAAAGTTCTTATAAATCGTACTGAATTGCAGAAGGAGCATTATGATTTGATTATATGCAACCTAGTCTTATGCTGCGTGCCGAACGATACCGCGCAAGAAATAATGTGCGACATAAATGCAGTTTTGAAAAATGGCGGGAAAGCCATCGTCAGCATCTGTAATCCGTTGTTCAATGCGGTACAGCATACGGAATTAAGGAGGAGCGGATTAAAAGGGGATTACAGGCATTCGGAATATTTTGAAAAACTTGCGACTGTAGGAACCCCCGTTCGCGGAGAATATCACCGTCCGATAGAATACTATCAAAACCTTTTTTCAAGAAACGGCTTTCAGGTAGAGCAGACGGTTGAAGGGGATGGTATAGACGTGGATACGCTTATGCCGATTTCCGAGCATCTCATATTTGTTTGCAAAAAGGCGACAGACGCAAAACAATATAAAGATTGCACGTTGATGATAAAAACCAACCCGATGGAATGGCGGTCTATTTATAAAAATGTGTGCCATATTGTAAATTCATTGGAATAGTTCGGTCGTTTTGAGCACCGCATCGCTGTTGTGGATCTGAGTAAGGTAGAAGAGAGAGCGAGAAGGTATGATTCGGATGATGAAGAAAAACTCAAAAAAGCACTATTATCGGCAAAAGAAAACAATTTGCTGGATGAAATCATTTTTGCAGAAGACAACAATGACGAAAAGGAAAGAATTTATAGTAGATATTTCGGAGTCAAATCAAAGAACGGCCATTCTTTAAACGGTCAGGGGCTGTATGCGACAGTGTACGCCTTTGAAAAAATCAGGAGTAAGTTTGTATTTCAAACAGATAGCGATATTATCTATTTTATAAATTCAGATGCCGTACAGAAGGGGATCGATGCGTTAAAAGCAGGTGCTGCAACCGTATCGCTCGGGGTTGCAAGGTTTGTTTCAAAAGAGATAATATACGGCGCAAGAACCGAAGTAAGGACGTGCTTTCTAAATCTGGACATATTGAAGGCGCGCTTGCCGCTGCCAAACAACATCATACAAGGACGGTTGCAACTTCCATGGCACAGAAGTTTCGATCTTGTACTTGAAGGGAAAGAGAGCGTTCGTTTTGTCGACGGCGACGCGTGGTTTATTCATCCCGAAAATCAAACAAAGACAGAACAAAACTTTTTAGCAACGGCAGCGGAGCGTATCGAAAACGGTTGGTTTTGTCCAAAACAGAAAGAACAAGTCAATTTGCAGGGTTCGCGGGATGAATGGACGGAAAAAACAAATGCAGATGTGGTAGTGTATGTTCGCGGTTATAATACGCCGTGTAAAAAATTGAAACGGCTGTTTGATAGTTTTAAGCGTCAGACCTTCCAGCGCTTTGACATTGTCTATATCGATGACGCGTCCACAAACGAAAGTGCAGATTATGCAAAATTGATTATGCGTTACGATCCGTATTTTGCAGGAAGAACCGCAGTTTGTTGGAATGACGTAAGAGTAGGCGAATTGAGCAACTTTGTCTTTGCAATGCAAAACATGGTGATAAACAAAAATGCCATTGTCATAAATGTTGACAACGACGATTATCTGGTCAACGACAGAGCAGTGGAAATCATTGTCGGAAAGTTTTCCGGAGGGGTTGAAGTAACTTGCGGAAATTGTGTTCGATGGGACAAACCGCTCAAGCATTATCGCGTATATTCGTTTGATAAAGTTTGGGAGAGAGGAGGCGATAACATTTGGCTGCACCCAAAATGTTTTAGGAGATATTTATTCGATTGTATCGATATAGAAAACGATTTAAAGATCAACGGCGAATATGTAGATATAAATACAGATTTTGCATTTATGCTGCCGATGATTCAAAATGCGGACAGAACGGAATTTATAGATGAAATATTGTATTACTTTGAGCCAAGCCCCGAAAACAATAAGCGAACGGGAAAGTATAGTGAGCAATACAAAGCAGAAGTTAAAAAAAGTCTTTTAGAAAAGGCAAAGGGGAGGATGTATGAAAAAAAATAAAATATGTTACGAGTTGAATTCGTTGGAATTACTTAATGCCGGTGTTGACGAGATATATCAAAGAAAGAAACATTATATCTCAGGAAAAGATACAATATACCTGAAAAGCATGGTAGCAGGTATGGTTCTTACATTTGAAAGAATGTGCAGATATGTATACTATTCCGATATTAATATCCCTGAATCATGTTATAACCGAGTGTTCAAGGAGCAATTTCCTTTCTTATACGAGCGCTTTTATGACAAAAAATACTATTTGGTACGGCATGGGGAACGTATTTTGGTAAATGGTATCACTTATTTTACGCGAATTTTGGAATACATTCGAAATATCAATGTGCATGCGGTCATTTCCGCTCCCATTTCAACGGAAATGCGGATAGATTCCGCCTTTATCGATGAATTTCCAAAAATCTCCGAAAATGTCGATTATCTTAAAAACGGTGTTCTGACAATTGCAGGTATGCTTATAATGATATTTTCCGTTATGAGATCAAATCCCAATGGCAGTAAAGAGAAGGGTAGTATAGAGAACGATTTGAAAAAATGCATCAACCATTTTTCCAATATATGGGGCAATGCAATTTGGGGAATTGCGCAGAGAGGTCAGAAGACAGGAGAGTTGTACAAATATCTTCAAGGGGTTTTTCGAGCAAACTATGAAATTGAAATAAGAAAACACACAGTTACCGATGATATTCTTGAAATGATTTTCGGTGAGCTGTATCCCGATACGGTTAAACAGATGCATGGAGATAAATTGTATTTTTCACTCGACCTTTCATCAAGGCAACGCGCTCCGTATTTTGGAGCAACAGGGAATATATCGGCAGAGAAAGACAGATATATTCTTACCATTGATAAAGGCAGTAATATCGGTAAATATTTTTTTGAGGATTACGAACTTTTAATAGAAGATAAAACAGTCTTTATGGAAATATGTAATTGCGTGCCGCCGTTTTTGGCTGTCGCATATCTATATCATAATGGTATTTGCAGGCTGTCCGAGATTACTGCCGACGATATCCAAAAGATCAAAAAATTAAATCAACCCAAATTTTATCGCAATAAGGATATAACTATATTATCCAGCGGAACACGTTATGCAGATATGCGCGAGATAAGTAAAAGCCTTACGGAAGGAATGATGCGCTTTCTTCTGCAACTTGAGAACGATACAATTTTTTGGCTGAATATTCCGGTCTATTTCGGTTATTCCAAGTTAGCCGATATATTAGGCAGGTTAAGATTATCCGAAGAAATAAGAGAGAAAGTAATAGTGCTTCGAAATTTTTGTGCGCATTACGGGATACTTAATAATTTCAATAATAAGGATAGGAAGACGGGATATTATATAGATATTCCATTTGTCGTGAAAACGATCTACGGCCTGATAGATGAATTGGATAGAAACGGATATTTCGAAATTGCACGAAGTGTGAGAATGAATTTTCATGAAAAAGCGATAAATAATCTAATAGGAGTAAAGTATAAGCGACTTTTTGAAATGTCACTTGATATGTTTTCTTTGCCGAAGGAAAAAGTAGTTCAAGTGCTAAACGATTTCAATCGTTCATGGAAAGCGGTAGAAAATTCTGTTATCGATAGTGATGCGGAAAAGATTCTAATGCAGTCGGCTTTACCATTTAGTTTTTCGAGCAAGAGGCCGATTTACCCTAATTGTAGCAATAAATTTACGTTTCACTGTCTTTCTTTGGTATGTGTCGAATGCGCCGGTCTTAAATTCAGAGGGGTTGAGGTGCCGCAATCTAAAATTATGTTTTTTAGGACAGGGACAAAAAATCCCGATTTATTTTCGATTGACGATAAAAAGGTATCGTTAGAGCTTGTATCGGAAAGGCAAGACGGATTGATAAAAAAATTATTTTACAAGGCGATGCAAGAATGAAGCATATTGCGGCTGATGTTATCGACGATAGCAGAGTAGATTAGGGGGCAAAATGTAAGCAGGCCTTTGCAACAGGAAAGACGATTGTTAAAACAAATTGTCATAAATAAATAATTTTTAAAGGGGATATAAAATGAAGATAGGTATTGTCGGCTACGGCCATGTAGGGAAAGCTATGCATAAATTATTTCAAGACGCCGTCATCTATGACGAGCCGTTGGAATTGGGCGCACGGAGCGATATTAACGGGTGCGACACCGTGTTTGTATGTGTGCCTACGCCGCAAGGTGACAACGGAAATTGCGATACGAGAATAGTTGAAGAAGTTTTAAGCTGGATAGAGGCGCCGCTGATAATCCTGCGTTCAACCGTCAGGGTGGGATTTACAGATAAAATGATGAAGAAGCTTCATAAAGAGATTGTTTTTCAACCCGAATATTACGGTGAAACCGTAGCGCATCCGTTTGCAGATTTGAATGAAAGGTCTTGGCTGGTTTTTGGCGGAACAAAGCACGGGATCAGCTTGGCAATAAAGACTTATCAAACAGTAATAAACTCCAACATACGCATTTATCAGGCCGATGCAAAAACGGCCGAAATGGCGAAATATATGGAGAATGCTTTTCTCGCGTTGAAAGTAACCTTTTGTAACGAGATGTATGATATAGCAAATGCGCTGGGGGCGGATTATAATATCGCAAGGGAAATTTGGGTTGCGGACCCGCGCATAGGAACCAGTCACACATTCGTATACGAAGATAACAGAGGGTATGGAGGAAGTTGCCTTCCGAAAGATATAGCTTCAATCGTTGCGCAATCAAATGAAAGCGGAGCAGATTGTTCTCTTTTGCAGAGCGTAATTAAAAAGAATAATATTTATCGGGGAAAAGAGTAATGATAAATAACCCAAAAGGTGAACCTTATTATGATTATTTAATTCACTCCGGATATGTTTTCTGCAATTACAGCGAAAAACACTACATATTCGAAAAAGACGGACGCATCATCAAAATTGCAAAGAGTATTTATAATAATGATGATACAGACGAATCGTATTTTATAGAAAGAATGGCGCATTCCGTTTTACAGGCATATAATTTGCCGATTGCGGAAATATATGACGTGTACCCAAAAGGGGAGTTTCTAGAAGGATTCGTCGTTTTAGAGGAAGAAAAGGTTGAAGGCGAAATCTATTATAGAAAAGATTGCCCTGAAAGTTGCTTATTACAGGCAGTGCATTTGATGCAGGAAGCATCGAAAATTAAAGGAAAGAGCTTTGGCATGATGGAAAGGGACGGACAGGCAAAGTTTTCATCGTGGAAAGATTTTTTATACAGCATTTTAGACAAAATGCCCGAAAAAGAACGCGCCAAAAATCGTTGCAAATTAGACGATATGCCCGAGTTAACCGAGGCGTCGTTTGTCTTTACAGATTGCAATATGGCAAATTTTGTATTCAATACGGAGCGATTGAAAAAAGCAATTGACATTGAGCGGCCGCTATGGGGCGACCCGTTATTCTTAAACGGAATAATAAAAAAACGCAATCCATATATGTACGCTTTAATGAATCGTGAGGGGGAATCTTATATTGTTGACCTGTACGCAGAATTATCTCCGTATATTTTTAATTCTATCGGTAAAGTATAATTGATCTATATGTTTATAAAATTTCGATATACGGTTTTTTGTAAGAGATAAAAGCCGTAAAATACCGGAAATGCGACAAACGATATGGATGAAAAACCAAATCGTCTACCGGTAAATGCCTATCAAGTGAAATTCGAATATCTTGGGTTGTGAGATTACAGCGAACGCGGACGGCGGCGGTCAAGACTCGTCGTCCGTGTGTTTCGTATTGGCTGAAGTATCCGCCGTGTTATCCGTGTTGTCCGCGGGGGTATTTGCATTGCCGGCGGCGGAGTTATCCGCTGAGTTGTCGGCGGAGGTATGCTCGTCGTTCAGGCGGCGGGAGGAGAGATATTCTTCGTAGGGCACGCCCTCTTTTTTGGCGGCTTTTTTGGCTTGTTTGGTAAGGGCGGCTTGCGCCTTGGCTTCCGCGCGCGCCTGCTTTCTTGCCGCCATATCCGCCTTTATCTGCTTGATGTCTATAAAGGGGGCGTTCGGGTCGTAGTCAAAGCCGAACTCCGCGGCTTTTTCGCGCATCATCTCTTCGTGGCGTTCGCGCTTTTTGATGCGGCGCGTTTCGTTGTAATCCTCGGCGGCGTCGTCATATACAAGCTCCTTGCCCTTGCGCTTTAAGATGGCGGCGTGCGCTTTCTCCTTAAAGAGCATTATGGAAGGGAGCAGGGTGAACACCAGAATATAGCTGAAGAAAGTGCCGCGGGCGATAAGTTCGGTTATCTGTCCCACGATTATATTGCTTGTTATCACGTTCACGGCAAGGCACACGGCTATGAGTATCGCCGCGGAAGTGGTGACGGATGGCGCGGAGCGGTAGATGGCGTTGCGGATAGCCCTTTCCGGACGGCAGCCCTTTTGTTTTTCCTCATTGAGTTTGGAGGTGAAGAGTATGGCGTAGTCCACCGTTGCGCCCAGCTCTATGGCGGAAACGATGAGGTAAGCCATAAAGTTTATCTGCCCGGAGAATACGGAGAGTATGCCGGGCGCGAAAGGCGCGAGCAGGGACACGAAGTACACTATGGCAAGGTTAAAGAATATGCCCGCTTCTATGACCGCCAGCAATATCAGCGAAGTGATAAAGGAGCGGAAGGTGAACAGCAATATTATGAAGATTATCACCGCGGAGAGAATGTTTACCAGCATAAAGTCGTTCGGGGTGACGGAGGCAAGATCGCTTGCGCCCTGGGCAAGACCGGTGATTATCACCTCATTTTCCGCAATGCCGAAAGAGCTTGCCACATAGGAACGAATGGCTGCTATGGAAGCGTAAGATTCGGCGTCTTCCGGGTGTCCTTCCAAATTTACGGTGTAAAGCATATATTCGCGCGTTGTGCCGTCCGCACCCGTGTAGCTGTTCACAAAGTTGCCTTGGATAAAGGTCATCACTATCTTATTCGCGGCTATCTCGTCGTATCTGTCTTGAGAAATTATCGTGCAAAGCGAAAGTATGTCCTCCGCCTTATGTTCGCCGTCCTCGCTGCCCAAAGTGTTGCGCAGATAGTTTACAAATTCGTACTGCTTGGCCACATAGTCCGTGCTGTCGGATTCGTCGCCTTCTTTGGCGGAGAAGGGCACCACGATTATCACTTGGTTGGAGTAGTCCTGCAAGACGTATTGCGGCGTAGTAATATCCTCAGTGGCGGTGGCTTCCGTGGTGGAGATATACCCAAGAGGCGCCAGCGACTGGAAGTACGCGCAGGGCAGGCACACCACCGCGCAGATGGCTATAACGGCTATCGCCACGCCTTTTTTGGTTATGTTTTTGGAAACAAAGCCAAGGTGCGGCTCCACCACCCAGGAGTGCTGCGACTTCATAATCGGCTTGTTGAACAGCAGAATGAGCACGGGCTGCAAAATTATCACCGTGAGCAGGGAGAGCAGCACGCCTTTGGCAAGTACGAATCCCAAATCGTAACCCATACCGAATTGCATAAAGAACAGCGCGATAAAGCCGCCTATCGTGGTCAAAGCGCTTGCGGAAATGGATGCCAGCGTTTTGGGCAGCGCGGAGATTATGGCTTCGCGCGGGTGCAGTTTTATGCGCAGTTCTTCATAATAAGTGTGCATTAAGAAGATGGCGTAGTCCATTGCAAGGGCAAGCTGCAATATGGTGGAGCAGGAGGACGTTATCGTGGAAATGGTGCCCACGGGATTGCCCGCGATGATGTTGGAACCCATATTAAGCAGTATGGAAATGCCCAGCGTAGCCAAAAAGATGAGCGGCTCAAAGTAAGAGTGCGTGGTGAGCAGGAGTATGAAGAACACCGCCACCACCGCGATAGCCACGAATATGGGCATATCGTTTACGGAGCTGTCCACCAAAAGGCGCGCGTTTTCCGCCGTTCCGCCGAAGTAGTAGCAAGACTCCGCGGAGATGGTTTCACTTATCAGTCCCGCGTCTTTTTGCTGATTGATATTGTCGTTGATTATCTGTTCTATCCTGTTTAACGCGTCTATCGTCACATTGTCGCTTGCGGCGCTTTTCAGGTAGAAGGAAACTATGTAAGTGGTCACAACGGCGCCGTTGCCCAGCTCCGTTTGCTTCACGTAGTTGCCCGCCGCGCTTTCGTATATCTGCTCGGCTACAACGGGATCTATGCCCTCTACGTGGATCGGACCTATGTCCAAGCCGCCGTCGCCCAATTCCAGCACCATATCGAACGTGCCTATCCACACGCTCTTACTGATGATGGTGGAGGTCACTTCCTTGCCGTCCTTGCCCTCCGTAACGTACATACGGTTAAGCTCTTTATCCCCGACGATGGAGTCGTAGATGGTTTGGACTTGGTCTTTGCTTAAATAGGAGATGGCAATATTCAAATCGCCCTGAATGGAGTAGGCTTCTTCCAGCACGTTTTTGCCTATCATCGTGTTGGTGTCGTCTTTGAGGTAAGAAGTGACGTCGCCGTTCTTCTTCACGAACAAAAGCCCGATGAAGGAGAGCACCAAAAGCGCGGCTATAACGCCCACGACCACCCACTTTTTATCCAGTAGACGACCCGCAAACGCCGCGGTCAGCGCACCTTTTTCCCGCTTTTGTCCGCCTTTTTTACCGAAGACGCGCCTTTTGCCCGCCTTCTTTTGTTTGCCCGAACCGGCGCCTTCCGGCGCCTGCCGCTCCGTTTGTTCCTCTTCCATATATACTTCCCGTATGCGCACACACGCGCAAAAAACTTTATTGTTAATATACTATCATATTTATAAAACGATGTCAATGAGGATAAATATGCATTTATGTGTGATTTATGTAAAGCGCGTATATGTCGTCCATAAAAATATCCCCGCGGAAAACCGCGGGGATCACGCTTTGATTGCGTCGTATTATATGATGTATTTGCTCTGCTTGGCGGGGGCGGAGTCCAGCTCGCGCTTCTTCTCCTCGTAGCCGCCTCTGCCCAAAAGCGCGTAGGTGGCGTTCTTGCCTTCCTCCACGCCCGGCTGGTTGAACGCGTCTATGTTCAGCATCTCGCCGCAATATGCCGTTTCCATCATAAACAGCATCAAAAGCTGTCCCAAAGTGAACTCGTTCACCACGGGCAGGGTGATGGTGTAATTCATCTTGCCCGCCTTGGTGACGGCGTACTCGGTGGCTTGCTGTTCGGCTTTGATAAGCTCGCTCATCGTGTGTCCGGACAAAAAGTCCACGTCGGGAATTTCCTCGCAGCCGCCGGGGATAGTCACGTCCGTGCGGTAGGAATCCACGCCGAGGAAGGTTATCACCTTGTCAAACGGTCCTTCCGTGTAAAGCTGCACCTGGGAGTGCTGATCGGTCACGCCGAGCGCCTTGACGGGCGTCTGACCCACGTTGCAGTCCTTGCCGTCCAGCGTCTTGTTCTTGCCCAAACTCTCCGCCCACAGCTGAGCGTACCAGTCGGCGATATATTGCAGGCTGTCTGCGTAGGGCATCATAACGGAGATGTTCT
>CALWHM010000017.1 GCA_944380395.1 uncultured Clostridia bacterium
ATATGAACATTACATACAAAAGTATTGCAGAGAAGAAAGCGGTAAAACTTTTCCGTTACTTCAAAGAGTAATCAGCCTGCGGTGGCTCACCGCCGGCTCGCTGCCGTCCCACGCTCCCATGTTAAGTGGTACTTGACACGAGTATTTTAGCTTGGAATTTTAAATATTTAAAATTGAAATCATCCTTAATATTGGAGATATGAACATTACATACAAAAGTATTGCAGAGAAGAAAGCGGTAAAACTTTTCCGTTACTTCAAAGAGTAATCAGCCCGCGGTGGCTCACCGCCGCGTTATAGTTGGGCGTCGAGTATATGCGGGTAGTGGTCCGTCATTGAGTCTGCGGGGTTTTCGCAGTCGAAGAAGGGGGAGGTTACTATATAGAATTTAAGTGGCGTTATATCTCCCTTTATCAGGATATGATCCCAAAGCCAATCCGTATGCGCCTGCACGTATTCTTCGTCGTAAGCCTTTTCTATGCTGTCAAGGAAGTCGAGGTGCGCGTCCTTTGTGCCGGTGACTTTGATGAGGTCGGAGTAATTGGAGCCTGCGCCGTAATCTTCATCTACAAGCACGTTATAATCGCCCATAGCTATCACGGGCACGTTATATTGTTCTATTATGGAGTTTATGCGTTCGGCAAGTTCGGCTATCTGTGTGGTGCGGTATTCCACTTTTTTCTCGTCCGTGCCCAAATCAAAGTGCGTGGAGGTGGCGGCAAAGCACTTTCCGCTCTCCTTTATCTCGAACACGCCCCAAGCCACCGCGCGGCAGCCGCTGGTATCGCGCTTGGAATATTTTTCCACGCCGCCGTCTATCAAAGTAAGCTTGGTCTTGTCATACATCAGGTTTGTCTTTATGGACTTGTCGTGCACCAAAGCATAGGTGTCTTCCACGAGTTCGGGGAAGTATTTGTACCAATCGGAGCACATCTCCTGCAAGGCGATGATATCGGGCGCGTAATGGCGGGTGAATTGCTCCATCATCAGGGCGCGGGGATATACAGGCTCTCCGCCCCAAGACTCCATATGCACCAGCACGTTTACGGACATCGCGCGCACGTCGCTGCCTTCCGCGCGTGAGTTGTCCTGCTCGCGCAGCTCGTTGAACGCCCAATCGGGCAGCCTGTCCATATTCGCGCATGCCGCAACGCCCGCGCACACGGCGCAAAGCAGCACGATCGCCGCTGTCAAAATAACGCGTTTTTTCATAATTTCACCGCCTGTCAATGCCGTAAGGCAGATATTCCTTAATTTATTGTACAGCGGAGAAAGGGATTAGTCAATATCAAAGATACGCTAACAAACGTAAATTATTAAATATAAATTAAAGCGCCCGCGCGGCGCGCGGGCGCGTGTATCAATATTTTTCTTCGCTCTTTCGCAAGAACGCCTTGGTTATCTCGCTCTTGGGGTGGTCGAACACTTCTTCCGGCGTGCCCGATTCTTCCACAATGCCGCCCGTCATAAACAGCACCTTGTCCGCCACGTCGCGGGCAAAAGCCATCTCATGAGTGACGACTATCATAGTGCGGTCGGAGGACTTCAAGCCCTTTATCACTTTGAGCACTTCTCCCGTGAGTTCGGGGTCTAAGGCGGAAGTAGGTTCGTCAAAGCACAGTATATTGGGGCGCATTGCAAGGGCGCGCGCTATCGCCACGCGCTGGCACTGTCCGCCCGAGAGTTCGCAGGGGTAGGAGCGCACTTTTTCCGCAAGTCCCACCTGTTCCAAAAGCGAGTAGGCGTAGCGCTCTATCTCTCCGCGGCGGCGGGAGGCGTACTCGTGCTTGTCGGGAGTTCCGCCCTTGGCTGCGCATTCGTGAGCCGTCTTGCGCGCGGCTTCCACGTCCTCTTTTGCCAGCGTTTGAGCTATTATCTCCGCCTTATTGCGCAATCTCTCCGCTTTTGCCGCTGCGCCCGCGGCTTCCGCGCGTTCCGCCTTGGAGAACAGGGAGAGCATTTTCAGCTCTTCGCGGATCATCAGGCGGGGCGCAAGCGTGATGTTGTCCAGTACGGTGTATTGCGGGAACAGATTAAAGCTTTGGAACACAAGTCCGAAGTGCAGGCGTTTACTGCGAATATACGCCGCGGAGTTCATCTTTTTCAGCTCTGCCGCTCCCTCTTTGCGCATACGGGCAAACTCGGCTTTGTTTGCCTTTGCCTCCTGCGAGGATACGGCTTTGTCCATATCCGTGCCGCCGCAGGCGATATACTTCGCGCGCGCACGCTTTAATATGCGTTCGGGTACGTCCTTGGTATTCAAAACGGCGGCGTAATCTTCCGCGTTTGAGGAAGAAAACAGCCTTTCCAGCGCTTCTTTCATTGCGGTGCGGAGCTGCTTTATTTCGCCCTTTATTATCTTTTCGGGATTGAGGGAGCTTTTCACCTGCGCTTCGCCGCGCATAGCGCGCTGTTTTGCCTGCTCCAAGGACTGCGCTATAAGTTCGCTGCGCCGCCGCGAGCCGTAAAGCTCTTCCGCCGCTTTGCGGGCGGCGTCGGACAGGAGCGGATTTTTCAAATATTCAAACAGGTCTTCCGTTTTGTCCGTCACGGGCAGGGGAAATTCGCGCTTTAAGTCGCTTTCAAAGCGGGCGAGCGGTCCCGTCACGCTGCGCACGTACCTCAAAGAGCAGGAAAGGCGCCTTAGTCCCCTGCACAGCGGAGAAGACAGGGACGACGAGAGCGTGCCGTCTTCCATCTTCACCTTGGACATATCGAAGAGTACGTTGTCGCCCACGGTGAGCACGCCCCTGTCCGCGCGCTCCAAAAAGGTTATGCAGCGCAAAAGGGTGGTCTTGCCGCTGCCGGAAGAGCCGATTATAGCCAGCACTTCGCCCTTGTGCAGATCAAAGGATATGCCTTTGAGCACCTTGGTGGCGCCGAAATTCTTGTATATGTCCTCCACCTTCAAATAAGGCGCTAAGGAAGTTGCATTATTATTTTTATCCATATCACACCTTATAGTAGTTGAGTTTTTTCTCCATATAGCCGAAAAGCAAGGTCAGAATGCCGTTGAACACCAAATAGAACACGCCCGCATAGAACACCGGCCATATGACGGCATAAGTGTTTTGCAGGTTGTTGGCGGTGCGTACAAGCTCGTTTACCGCTATTATTTGGGCAAGGGAAGTATCCTTGACCAACGTTATTATCTCATTGCTCATAGGCGGCAGTATGCGCTTTATCATCTGCGGCAGGATCACGCGGAAGAAAATCTGAATGCGCGTCATACCCAGCACGTATCCCGCTTCGTATTGTCCGCGGGGCAGGTTCTGAATGCCGCTGCGGTATATCTCCGAAAAATAGCAGGAGTAGTTGATGGTGAAGGCTATCACCAGCGCGGTCATACGTTCGCTGTATTGCCAATTGAACAAAAGACCGGGGCCGTAGAACACGACGATTATCTGCAGCAAAAGGGGAGTGCCGCGCACCACCCAGATTATGGCTTTGAAAAGATAAGAAAGCGGCTTGAACCGCGAGGTGGAGCAGGCGCATACCACAAGTCCGAGCGGAATGGCGAGCACGAGAGTAAGCGCAAAAAGCAGCACCGTTTTGCCGAAGCCTTCAAAAAGCTGTGCGGTGGCATATTCGAATGTCAAACCCATAAGTATAAGTACCTCAAAAAACGGCGCGGCAAGACATTGCCGCGCCAAGATATTTTTGAATTAAGCAGCTTCCACGTTGTAAGCGATGGGCGCAAACAGAGTGTAACCGATGATTATCTTGCCCCTGGCGACGATGTAGTCCCAGCTGGACTTGTCGGAGATGCTGTCCCATTGAGAAGTGTATTCTATGGGCAGGAGCACGTCTTTAAGGCCGTACTTTTCACCGATGGTCTTTATCGTGTCGTTTGCCCACAGCTTGGCGAGGGAAGCGTTTATCTTGTCCATAAGCGCGGTTTCGCCCTTGCGCGCCGCAATGCCGTAATATTCGTCTTCTTTGGCTATATTCACTTCGGCTATCATCAGGCTGTCGGCATAATTGCTGCCCGTTTCGTTGATGTAATAGCCCGCCATAACGCTGTCCATAACGCCGATGTCCGCGCTGCCCGCGTTGAGTTCGGTAAGCACGTTTATCTGCGCGGTCACGCCGATGAGCGTAGCGCCCAAATCGGTGATAAGCTCTGCGCCCGCGCTGCCGTTTTCCGCGGACCACTTGTCGGAAGCAAGCATTTTGTCCAAAGTGTCAAACTTGTCCGCGTCCGCCTTTCTGATGATGGCGACCTGTCGGTTGAGCATATAAGGCTCGCTTATCTCCCACGCAGCTTCGCGTTCGGGAGTGATGGTCATACCGTTCCACAGAAGATCCACGTTCTTGGATTCCAGCTCGTTCTCCTTGGTGTCCCAATTTATCTGGACAAATTCCACTTCCACGCCCAAATCTTCGCCCACGGCTTTGGCAAGCTCTATGTCAAAACCCACAAGCTCCGTTTTGGAGCATGCCGCGGCGCCGAGCACGGCGGTGAGGAGCACAGCCGCAAGAATGAGCGCGATAACTATCTTCTTTTTCATAAAAACACCTCTTATTTCGTTTTCCCCCGGGGCAGTGATACCGCAAAGGATAATCCTATTATACTTTATCGCATTAAAGTTGTAAAGCGTTTTGACATACTTTTTTTGCCTTGGAGCAAACGAATGAGCGAAAAGGGTAAAAGATAATTTGCGCGCGGTTTATCACCGTTCGGAATTTAATGGCACATTTTCGGCTCAAATAAGAAAAGGCTGAAATAAAGAGCCGTAAATTGGCTGAAAAAAATCGCAAGATGTTGGAAAAGTGTTTGACTTTGAACACAATATATAGTATCCTAGTAACAGTTTTTCAAGATAAGGAGCGGTCATTATGCAAGTTGTTAAACGTGACGGAACTTTTGCCGAATACGACAGGACCAAAATAGCGGTAGCCATAGGTAAAGCGAACGCGGACGTGGAAGAGAGCGAACGCGCGAGCGAGAAGGAGATCAAGGAGATCTTGGAGTATATCGAGCACAAAAACCGCAAGCGTATGCTGGTGGAGGACATCCAGGACATAATAGAAGAGCGCTTGATGGCATACGGGCACTACGAGCTCGCCAAAAAGTACATCATCTATCGCTTTACCCGCGCGCTCATCCGCAAGGCGAACACCACGGACGAAGCCATTTTGGGACTTATCCGCAACTCCAATAAGGATCTGATGGAAGAAAATTCCAACAAGAACGCGTTGGCTGCTTCCACGCAGCGCGACCTTATCGCGGGCGAAGTGTCCAAGGACCTCACGCGCCGCATTCTGCTTCCCGAAAAGATAGCAAAGGCGCACGACGAGGGCGTACTGCACTTTCACGACGCGGACTACTTTATTCAGCCCATATTCAACTGCTGCCTTATAAATATAGGGGATATGCTGGACAACGGCACCGTGATGAACGGAAAACTCATAGAAAGCCCCAAGAGCTTTCAGGTGGCGTGCACTATAACCACGCAGATAATTGCCGCCGTGGCATGTTCGCAGTACGGCGGTCAGTCAGTGGATATACGCCATTTGGGAAAATATCTGAGGCGCAGCAAGGAGAAGTTCCGCAGGCATTATAAGGAGATATTCCCCGACATCACCGATGAGGAGATGGAAAAACTGCTTGCAGACAGGGTGCAGGAAGAGCTGCGCGCGGGCGTGCAGACAATACAATATCAGATAAACACGTTGATGACCACCAACGGTCAGTCCCCGTTCGTCACGCTGTTTTTGTATTTGGACAAGGATGACGAGTATATAGAGGAGAACGCGCAGATAATAATGGAGATACTGCGCCAGCGTTACGAGGGCATAAAGAACGAGAAGGGCGTTTACATCACCCCCGCGTTTCCCAAGCTGGTGTATGTGCTTGACGAGCACAACAGCCTGAAGGGCGGCAAATACGATTATGTGACGGAACTTGCCGTCAAGTGCTCTTCCAAGCGCCTTTATCCCGACTACATCTCCGCCAAGAAGATGCGCGAGAATTACGAGGGCAACGTGTTCAGCCCTATGGGCTGCCGCTCATTCCTCTCCCCGTGGAAGGACGAAAACGGCAACTACAAGTTTGAAGGCAGGTTCAATCAGGGCGTTGTCAGCATAAATCTGCCGCAGATAGCTTTGGCTGCCGACGGCGATGAGGAAAAGTTCTGGAAGCTGATGGACGAAAGGCTGCAGCTTTGCTTTGAAGCGCTGATGTGCAGGCACAACGCGCTCAAAGGCGTGAGGAGCGACGTTTCCCCCATACATTGGCAGTACGGCGCGATAGCCCGCCTTGACAAAGGTGAGACGATAGACAAGCTGCTCTACGGCGGATATTCCAGCATCTCTTTGGGATATATCGGACTTTACGAAGTGACCAAACTGATGACGGGCGAACCGCAGACCACGCCCAAGGGCGAGGAGTTTGCGCTGCGCGTTATGAACAAACTGCGCGAGACCACGGATAAGTGGAAGGCGGAGACCAACATAGGCTTTGCCCTCTACGGCACGCCGGCGGAGTCGCTTTGCTACCGCTTTGCGCGCATAGACAAGGAAAAGTACGGCACGGTCAAGGACGTGACGGACAAGGGATATTACACCAACTCTTATCACGTGGACGTGAGGGAACACATAGACGCGTTCAGCAAGTTCTCCTTCGAAGCGCAGTTCCAGAAGATATCCAGCGGCGGCTGCATTTCTTATGTGGAGATACCCAATATGCAGCACAATTTGGAGGCTATGCGCGAGGTGGTCAAGTTTATCTACGACAATATCCAATACGCGGAGTTCAACACTAAGAGCGACTACTGCCACGTTTGCGGTTACGACGGCGAGATAATGATAAACGACGACAACGAGTGGGAGTGCCCCAACTGTCACAACAAGGATCACAGAAAGATGAACGTCACCCGCCGCACCTGCGGATATTTGGGCGAGAACTTCTGGAATTTGGGCAAGACCAAAGAGATAAAGGCGCGCGTACTGCATTTGTGATATGAACTTTGCAACCATAAAAAAATACGACGTCGCCAACGGACCGGGCGTGAGGGTGTCCTTATTCGTAAGCGGTTGCACACATCGCTGCAAGGGCTGTTTCAACGCGGAGGCGTGGGACTTTGATTACGGTCAGCCGTACACGGCAAAGACGGAAGAGGAGATACTTTCCGCGCTTGACCATTCGTATATAGCCGGGCTTTCGCTTTTGGGCGGAGAGCCGTTCGATCCGCGCAATCAGGAGACGGTGTGTGGCTTGCTCAAAAAGGTGAGGGCGCGCTTTCCGCAAAAGGACGTGTGGTGCTACACGGGCTATACGCTGGACAAGGACCTTAAAGAGGGCGGTGCGGCGTATACTCCGTTTACAAAGGATATGCTTGAGAGCATAGACGTGATCGTGGACGGAGAGTTCGTGGAGGCGCTGAAAGACATAAAGCTGAGGTTCCGCGGTTCGTCCAATCAGCGCATTATAGATTTGAAGCGCACGCGCGGAAGCGGAGAGATAAAACTTTGGCTGGACGGCGGCGTGGACGGCACATATTACGCGGATAAGGATTTGGCTAAGGGCAAATCCGAATATAAGGGATAATAATAAGGATAATAAATAAAGCGCGGGAGCACCGCGCTTTTCGCTGTTACAGGCTGCTTATTTTTGCAAAAACTCCGAGCCCTGCTTGCCGCTCAAATGCTCAACGCTCAGTTTCAATATGCACAATTCGGGGAAGAATTTGTCCGTTTCGTCAGCTATCCGCACATCTGTTTCGTCGGGGCAGTATTTTTTTGCCAAAAGATACGCGGCGCGGCGCATTTCCTCTTTATCCGATACGACCGCGATTCTGCCGAACGCTATGGCGCTTTTATACAAAGTGGTGAATTTTTCCGGCAGAACGGTATCTTGCGCCACCACGCACATACTCGCCTTGTCGCACCGCGCTATGCATTCCAGCTTATATCCCGAACGCGCGCAATGAAAGTATACGGCGGCGCCGTCAAAGACGTAATTTACGGGCAGGGCATAGGGGTAGCCGTCCTCGCCCGCAAGCGCAAGCACGGCGGTGATACCTTCTTTCAATATCGCGCGGGTATCGGCTTCATTGAGCGCCTGCCGCGCCCTTCTCATCTGTCTGAATGCCATATTTTCTCCTTTTGATTTGCCCGCGCTCTTTTGTCAAAAGGCGGGGCAGAGGCAGAAAAAGCGCCCGCTTCTGCCGCGGGCGCTTTGCTCAGCCTTTGAAAAAGGTGTTTACTTCTTCATACCATGAAGAGTCCGTCACGTCCATCTGATTGCCGTCGGTATTGCCGCATTCGGGACACTTCCATTCCTTATATCCCGTTTGGGGAATGTCGCCCGTATATTCGCATTTTTTGCAATAGTCCGCGGTGTGGGGCAAGCCGCCCAGGTTGGGTCCCAGGTAGGATATTTGCAGGTTATACACTTCCTTATCCGCGGCAAGTATGCCCGTAGTTTCCGCGTCCGCGCGATATACGAAGATGTTGCTTATCCTGTCAAAGGTAAGCTCTATCTGCACATATAAAGAGCCGGTGAACAGCGAATACTTGGGATCGAGTCCCGTTCTTTGCGTAAAGCGCTTGGCATAGCCGTCCGTCATCTTGAAGGTGAGGGTAGTGAGGTTCATCTGGCGCTTCGCGCCGCCCACCTTGCTGCCCGCGGCGTTCGTCACGCCCTCAAAGGTGATGTCGCCCTCTTCAAGCAGACCAACTTCCCGCAGTCTGGAAGCCAAGGTATAGGGCTGAACGGTGGAGGAGTTTGCAAAGTCGCGCGCGCTTATCCCCGTCATATACTGCTGCAATTGTCCGCGCTTGCCGTCGCTGTTTTCTATAAGGTTGAATCCGAACGTCTTACCGGTGGAAGCCGACGTAAATCTTTCCGTACCTTTCGCGGCGCTGTTAGATTCCACGGCGTATACTCCGTACTTTTCCGCTTCTTCCACACTGCTTGCGGGGAAGTCTTCGGAATAGGTGACGGTGCCGTTTTGCGCGTTGTAAACCACGTTGTTGTTGTATTTGTCGGACGTGTTGCCCACGGAGTTCTGCGTTTCCACATATCTGTCTTCCAGCACGTATACGCCGAAGTCCCGATCGGGGTGGAAGGCGTAATCGTCGTCCACGTAGCAATGCATATTCACGGTGGTGTTTTTAAGGGATACCGCCACGTATGCGTCGGAGGAAGGGTTATACACGCTCTCTATCGCGCGGCGGTCCTGCTCCTTATAGTAATATATTTCTCCGTTGTATATTTGGTTTGCTTCGTCCACTTTCACGGAATTTTCGTAAGCCGCTTTCAGCGCCTTAAAGCCCTCTTCCGCGGAGAGCGTTTTGCAGGAAGCCAGGGATACAAGGGAAAGGCAGAGCAGCAATATTATCGTTATCGGGATAAATATCTTCTTTTTCATTACTCATTACCTCCTTCTTCTCCGTCCGCCGCGTCCGATTGAGATACGGGCGCGTCTTTCTGCAAACCGTCCGACGTTTGAGGTTCGCCCGCGGACTTGGTGTTTTCCGTCACGTCGCCGGGCAGGGTGGAGGCTTGCTCCAACTCCTTGGCGTGGTCGGTCTTGTATTGCTCGAAATAGCTTTCCGTGAACTTGACGCCGTCCATCTTCGCCTGCTTTGCCGCCACTTTCTTCATCGCCTTTTCCGCTTTCAGGCGCGCTATCTCGCGCTTTTTCTCCAACTTTTCCGCAGCTGCCTTGGCGGCGTCTTCCGCGTCTATCATCGCTGCTTCCGCCAAATATTCGTCATACTTGGGAAGTATGAAGTCGAAGAAGTTGTTGCGGTCGTTGTACTCGGTGATAACGGCTTCGCATTCCAAGTAGAGCTTGTAAGCTCTTGCAAAGCGGTGGTATGCCTTTTCCGCCTTTTTGATCACCTTGTTCTGCGCCTTCTTTTCCTCTTTGGTTTCGCACTTCACGTCCAGCTCGCGTTTGAGGTCGGCTTCGTAATCGGAGAGTACGCCGTCGGGGAACAGGCGGGCGGTGAGGCGCTTCATCTTCTTAAAGGCGCGCGCACGCTTTTTTATGAGCGCATAGGTTTCGCGCCTTTGCGTGCGCATCTCCCTGGCGGCGGGGGTGAGCTTGCCCTTCTCGTTCTTCTCGTCCGTGCCGGGAAATTCGGGAACGGGCAGGGAAGTTATATCCAAAGTGCTTGCGGAAACGGCGCTCTTGTCTATCGCGGTGACGGCGCGGGCTATCTCCAAGCTCATAATGTGCACGGGAGTGTTCCATTTGTTGAGTTCGGGATCCAAAAATTCCGCAATTGCTTCCTTGTCGCGTTTGAGTTTTTGCGCGTCCTTGTAGGCGTGCTTGGCGTCCTTATACGCCTTTTTGCACTCATCGCGCTTTGTTGTGGCGGCGGAAAGTTCTTCCGTGAGAGGAATAGCCTCTTTGTTGCGTATCGCGGCTTTAAGGTCGTGCTCCGCCTGCTTGAGCGCCGCTTCCTTTACGGGAATGGTAGCGGCGTCCGTGCCCGCCTTTGCCGCTTCGTATTCCGCCCTTGCGTTGTCCAAGGCGGCGGAAAGCGCGGTTATTTCGGGCATCGCCATTATCGCGTCGCGGGAGGGCACCAGCTCGGCGGCTTTTTTGAGCGCCGCTTCATATTCCGCTTTCGCCTGCTTGTACTCCGCTTTTGCCGCATTCTTCTGCGCCTTCTTCTCCTTTATGTCGGGCATGACGGCGTTCTTGCGCTCCATTGAATAATTGTAAGATTCAATGGCGTCCTTTGCCTGATGTGCGGTCACGTCGCCGGTGCGGTAGTCCTCGTTTATCGCGCGGATCTTCAGCGCGGTGATTATCTGAGCGTGCTTTTCGCGCGTGAGGTTATAGAGCAGGAAGGGCGCAAGGTTGAGCGCCGCGCCCGCTATGGAGAGCGCGCACAGCATATAGAACAGGCTGTTTCTCACCGTGGGGTCGTAAAGCACGTCGTAGTTGACGGTAAGACCGAACCCTTCGTATATGAAGGGCAGAAAGTAACCGGAAGCTATGGTTATGGGGGTGCCGATGAGCGCCGCCACTTCCAGCATAAAGTCCACGCGCTTGCCCGACATTAACTGAATGGAGTCCTTTACTTCCGCGTTCAGCACGGGGTTGTACACCAATTGCAATTGGTTGATGAACGTGTTTATGTACAGGAACAGGAAGTATAAAAGCGGCACTTCGTATGTGGCAAGCATGCACGCTATGAATATTATGTTAAAGCCGTTGTGGAAGAGCAGTGTGCCCTTGTTGCCCAAAGCTTTTAATATGAACGGCGTGGCGAACATTGAAAGTCCGCTTGCCGTGCCCAGCACGGTGGTCAGAATGCCGTAAGTGACCATATCCTGCGTGCCGTATATGTATATCCAGCCGAACAGCACGAGGTATGCGCTTTCAAGGAAGGTGAACCACGTGGACACCGTTCTCAGCCACCAATACTTGTTTTTCCATACCGCCACGCAGCCGTCCCAAACGCTCACTTTCTGCACGAAGTGCTTGGAGGAAACTATTCTTTCCTTGCAGCCGAAGAACGCGAACAGGCTAAGGAACACGCCGGCGATACCTATGGGCACCACTATGAATTTATAGGTATTTATATTGGTGAAGCCGCCCGTAAGTTCGGAGAATATGGGCACGAACAGCTGATACACGCTGGGGGCGAAGGAGTAGATGAGCGAACTTATCGTTATTATGTTCGCTCTTTCGCGCGAGCTGGGGGAGAGCACGCTGCCCAAATTGGTGTAGTTGGTCTGGAAAAGCGGTTGTCCCGCAGATATGGCTATTGCAAAGATGAACACCATCATATATTTGGTGTTGTAGTCCATCGTTTCAAACGGCAGGAATATGAACACGGCGGAAAGCACCACCAGCGGAGCGCCCATTATCGCCATATACGGTCGGAAGCGCCCCCATCGGGTGTTGGTGTTGTCCACCAATTTACCGCGGATTATCTGGAAGAAGATGTTGGCTATCGTCTGCACGGTGAGCATTGTCTGCAAGTGCATGGGACGAATGCCTATCGTGGAAGCGAACAGAGTGTTGGTTACGCCCAAAGCCATGTATCCGAGCAGATACACGACCATGTTCTGACCCATACCGCCTATGGAGTAGTTCAGAACTTCCTTGTAGGGAACGTAATTGCCTCTTCCGGGTTTGTTCCAGTGGGTGGTGATGTCCGTCCAGACGAAGGACACCGTTTCTTTGAGTTTTGAGATGCCGTTACGGCACTTTTGCTTGAAAGTACTTGCCATAATTTACCCCTGAGCCGATTTGCTTATACCCGCGTGCGGTCTGAACCTCCGCGAGTACCCGATTATTATAACATAATATTTTTAATATGTAAAGGCAAAAGACGGCGTGCAAAAGAAAAACCGCAGGCAAAAGGGAGCATTTCGCTCCCTACTTGCAAAACGCTATGCCTCGATTTCAAAATACGAATACTTTGTTGAATATCTCCGTCGCGGCCGAGGGGGTGAGCGGATCTTCCGCACTCGTGCGGTTCAGGGGCACGTAGGCGTATCTCACGCCGTCCTTTTCCGCATAGTAAACGGTGTAACGCTCCGTGCTCGCGGCGAATATGTCGCCGAGGGCGGAGTTTTCGCCCACCTTTTCCCCGTCGAAGAAGATGTTGAGGGGCAGGGTGTAAAAGCCTTCCGTGCGCGCCGCGCAGAATAAATCGAGCGGTGTTTCCCACGAGTACGCGCCGCACTCTACTTTCCCTTTTGCTATATCCTTGCTGTTTTTCACGCCGTCCGTGTACACGGTAAACGAGGCGGAAGCATACGCGCCCGAAGGCTGCTTTACAAGCAGCGGCGCCAAATCCGCCTCTTGCAGTTGGGCATACGAAAGCGTTAAAGACTGCACGTCATAACCGAACGCCCCCGCAAAAGAGAGCAGGAAAAACATCATAACTATCAAAAATACCGCGGCAAGCACCGCCAGACATATGCCCGTGATTTTAAGAGCTCTTTTCGTGTTTTCGTTCATAATTTACACTCCGTAATATCCCCTTCCTTATTATAAAGACCGAGAGAAAGGTCGAAGCGGTTGAATGTTGCAATAAATTTATATTAAGCGCTAAGTTGTATTTGCGCCCCGAAATCTTTAATTTTCATATAAATAATAACATATTGACGGAAAAAGTCAATACTCAAACGGATAAAATTACAAGGTGTTTACAAAATGCGGCGGAATTTCCATGCAATATTACCGGCTGCCGCTTTCTTGAACAGCCGGTTTATTTTCGCATGCCATAGGTCGGTCATTTACTTGCCCGTGGACCCGAAGCCTCCTTCGCCTCTTGAGGTGGAGGAAAGTTCGTCCGCCTCCTCGAAATCCGCGTGAATGTAGGGCGTTATCACTATCTGGGCTATTCTGTCGCCGTTGTATATGCGTCTGTCCTCGCCCGAATGGTTGTGCAGAGCAACAATTATCTCTCCGCGGTAGTCGCTGTCTATCACGCCCACTTTGTTGGCGGGGGCAAGTCCTTGCTTGGTGCCCAGACCGCTGCGCGCGTATATCAGCCCCACACAGCCTTCGGGTATCTCCATGGCTATGCCCGTATGTACGAATACGGTGGTTTCGGGCGCGATGAGTATCTCGTCTTCATCTGTGAGGCAGAAAAGATCCGCCGCCGCGGCGTGCTCGCTGCCGTAGCAGGGCAGTTTTGCGCCTTCGCTCAATTTCTTAACTCTCAAAAAACAGTGTTGCATAATATTCTCCGTGGCGTATGAGCCGATATCATTTTAACATAAATAAGCAAAAGTGTAAACCCCGCGGACAAAGCAGACGGTTTTTGAAGAAAAAGCTTTTTCAAAGAGATGAAAATTTGCGTAAATTGTGCGTGATTTCGCTTTACTTCTTTAATGTATTAAAGTATAATATGTAAAAGCGCCGCCGAGGTCTGCAGACAGCGCAGGGCAAAGTTTGCAAATACAAACTTGAGAAAAGTCCTTATTAGGCGGAGCGGCGCCCGGGAGGTCACAGTGGATATACAGAGTATGAAAACGCAGCTTTACGAAATGCTGGCGCAGGTGAAGACGCCGGAGGACGCATGCTTATTGCTGGACGATCTGTGCACGAACAAGGAAGTGGAACAGATGGCGCAGAGGGCGTATGCGGCAAAGTTGTTTTTACAGGGCAATACTTACGCGCAGATAATAGAAAAGACGGACATATCTTCCGCCACGCTTTCGCGCGTATCCAGATGCATAAATTACGGAGGAGGGGGCTATGCCAAGTTCGTCAAAGTGGACAGATAAGTTCTTCGAGCGCGGCGGCGACGGGCAGACGCTTCCGTTCAAACTGAGCGCGCTGTTTTCTTCGTACGGCTATAAAAAGTACCGAATGAGCAGGTTTGAAGAGTATTCGCTTTATGCGGAGAACTTTGATTTTCTTGCGGGAAGCAACGTGATAACTTTCGGCGGAGCGGACGGGAAACTGCTTGCGCTGCGCCCGGACGTCACGCTTTCCATAGCCAAAAACACCAAAGCCACAAGGGAACAGGGCGAAAAAGTGTACTATCACGAGAGCGTTTACAGGCACACCCGCGGCAATTTGGGATACGAAGAGCTGGATCAGATGGGCGTGGAGAATATAGGCGCGGTGGACCTGCTGGCAATAGCGGAGCAGGCGGAACTCATCTTCAAATCGCTGGCGCTTTTTTCAAACGAGTATTCTCTGGATATATCGCACAGCGGACTTGTGCACGGAATGGTGTCGCAGCTGGGGCTTTCCGCGCAAGCCAAGGCAAAGGTTTACGAGTGCATAAAAAGAAAGAGCGTGCACGCCTTTGACTCGCTTGCAAAAAGCGAAGGCATTTTGAGCGAAAACGCCGCCAAAATGCGCAGAATGATAGAGCTTTCCGGTCCCATAGACGAGGTGCTGCCCGAACTGGGCGCGCTCATCGTGGGAGAAGAGGCGGCGGAGGCTTACGTGCAGCTGATGGCTGTTTCGCACGAAGCCGCGCGTATGGAAGGCGGGGACAGGCTAAGGCTGGATCTTTCCGTGTTCAACCATTTGGACTACTACAACGGCGTGATGTTCAACGGCTATATCCGCGAATATCCCAAAGCCGTGGTGGTGGGCGGACAGTACGACAAGCTGTTGGAAAAAATGGGCAAGGACGTGCAGGCGCTGGGCTTTGCCGTGAACTTGGGTGCGGCGCCGCCCATTCACCGTCCGCTCACGGACGCGGTGCTTTTGTACGACGAAAGCGACAACGTCCACGAGGTTTTGGAGCAGGCGGAAAAGCTGCGCGAGAGGGGCAAAAGCGTGATAATAAGCAAAACTAGGGTGCCTGCCGTTAAGACTTACGTCTTTTCCGAAGGAGATGTGCAGGAGGTGAAGGAATAATGCTGAATATAGCTTTGCCCAAGGGGCGTTTGGGGGAAAAGGCATACGCTTTATTGGAAAAAATAGGATATAAATGCGAGGAGTTCGATTCGGGCAAGCGCAAGCTTGTGTTCACGGATAAGAAGAACGGCGTGAGCTATTTTTGGGTCAAGCCTTCGGACGTTGCCATATACGTGGAGCGCGGAGCCGCGGACGTGGGCGTTGTGGGCAAGGACATACTGCTTGAACAGGACCCCGACGTATATGAACTTGAAGATCTGCAAATGGGGGTGTGCCGAATGGCGGTAGCCGCCAAAAAGGACTTTGAGGACGACACGGACAAAGTGCTGCGCGTAGCCACCAAATTCGTGAACGTGGCGCGCGGCTATTACGAAAGCAGGGGCAGGCAGATAGACGTGATAAAGCTGAACGGCTCCATAGAGCTGGCGCCCATTTTGGGGCTTTCCGACGTCATTGTGGACATTGTGGAAACGGGCAATACGCTCAAAGAAAACGATTTGGAAGTCAAGGACGTCATCTTCCCCGTGAGCGCGCGGCTAATAGCGGGCAAAGCGGCGTATCGCTTTAAGAACGAGGAGATTGAAAGGCTGCTTTTGCAGATAAGAGAGGTGCTGCATGATAAAGATTGAGGAGTACAGCGGCGAAAACGCGGATATATTCATACGCAGTCCGCAGGACGATCCCGCCGTTTTGTCCGTTGTGGCGGATATTTTGGCAAACGTCAAAGCGCGCGGCGACGAAGCCGTGCGCGAGTATTCGGAGAAGTTCGACGGCTGCGCCCTGACGGACTTTGAGGTGGGCGCAAGCGAATGGGAAGAAGGCGCTTCAAAGTGCGACGAGTATCTTTATAAGGTTATGGAAGAGGCGGCGGAGAATATAGCCGACTTCCACCGCCGTCAGATACCTTCGGCGTTCGAAGTGGAGAAAGAGGACGGGATAATAGTGGGGCAGAAGGTGACTCCGCTTGCCCGCGTGGGCATATACGTGCCCGGGGGTACGGCGGCTTATCCCTCCACCGTGCTTATGAACGCCGTTCCCGCGAAAATAGCGGGCGTGGGGGAGATAATAATGGTCACTCCCGCAAAGGGCGGACATATTAAACCGGAAATTTTGGCGGCGGCAAAGATAGCCGGCGTGGATAAAATTTTCAAGGTGGGCGGCGCGCAAGCGATAGCGGCGCTTGCATACGGCACGAAGAGCATTCCCAAAGCGGACAAGATTACGGGTCCCGGCAACATCTATGTGGCAACCGCCAAAAAGCTGGTTTACGGGGTCGCGGACATAGATATGATAGCCGGTCCCAGCGAAATACTCGTGCTTGCGGACGATACGGCAAGTGCAAAGAGGACGGCGGCGGATATGCTCTCGCAGGCGGAGCACGACGCGCTGGCTTCCGCCGTTTTGGTGACGGACAGCCCCCGCCTTGCAAGGGAAACGGCGGCGGAGATAGAAAGGCAGATACCTCTTCTTTCCCGCGCGGAAATCGCGCGCAAGTCCATCGACGGGCAGGGCAGGATAATTTTGGTAAAGGATATGGCTCAGGCGGCGGAAATAGCCAACGCCTTGGCGCCCGAGCACTTGGAAGTATATACCGAAGAGCCGTTCAAATTGCTCCCCGAGCTGAAAAACGCCGGCTCCGTATTTTTGGGCGGATATACCCCCGAACCGGTGGGCGACTACTTTGCGGGTCCCAACCACACGCTGCCTACTTCCGGCACGGCGCGCTTTTCTTCCCCGCTTTCGGGCGCGGACTTCGTAAAGCGCTCTTCTTATATCTATTACACGAAACAGGCGCTGGAAAAAGCCGCGGATAAGATAGAGGCGTTTGCTCAGGCGGAAGGTTTGCAGGCGCACGCAAACGCGATAAGGGTGAGAAGATGAGCAGGTTCGCGTCAAGCCGTCTTGCGGTTTTATCCCCATATGTTCCCGGGGAACAGCCGCAGGACAAAAAGTATGTAAAACTCAACACAAATGAGGCGTTTTTCCGCCCCTGCCCCGCGGTTTTCGACGCGGTGGGAGAGATAGCCGGGCGGCTCAGACTTTATAACGACCCCGAATCAAGCCGCCTTACGGACGCGATAGCGCGGCTTTTGGGAGTCGAAAGCGAAAACGTGCTTGCCACAAACGGTTCGGACGAAGCGCTTGCCTTTGCGTTTATGGCTTTTTGCGACGAAAACACGCCCGCGCGCTTTCCCGACGTCACATACGGGTTTTATCCCGTGTTCGCGGCGGTGTTCGGGGTGAAGGCGCATATAATGCCGCTGGACGAAAATTTCAATATAAAATTGTCCGATTATATGAACGCGGGGGAAACGGTGGTGATAGCCAATCCCAACGCGCAGACGGGCATAGCGCTTTCGCGTGCGGATATGGAAAAGATAATAGCTTCCAATCCGAACAACGCGGTGATAGTGGACGAAGCTTACGTGGACTTCGGCGCGGAGAGCTGCGTGCCGCTCACAAAAAAGTACGACAATCTGCTTGTGGTGCGCACTATGAGCAAGTCGGGAGCGCTGGCGGGCGCGAGAGTGGGCTATTGCGTGGGCAATAAGGAGCTTATCGCGGATATAAAGACGGTGAAGTATTCGTTCAATCCGTACAACGTGGGCACAATGGCGCAGGCGGTCGGAGAGGCGGCGGCGCGCGACAAGGCGTACTATGAGAAAATGACGGGGCAAACGATAAAAAACAGGGAGGCTCTGTGCGGCGGATTAAAGGCGCTGGGTATGGAATATCTGCCCTCAAAGTCCAACTTCGTGCTTGCTAAAAAGGCGGGCATGAGCGGAGAGGAGCTGTATTCCAAGCTCAAAGAAAAAGGGGTGCTGGTCAGGCACTTCGGCGGCAGGATAGCCGACTATATAAGAATAACCGTAGGCAGCAGGGAGGAGATAAACACCCTTACGGACTGCTTGAAGGAGATATTATGAGAAAAGCCGAAATAAGCAGAAACACAAAAGAAACGAACGTGTTCGTCGCGCTGGATCTGGACGGCGACGGAAAGGGAGAAATAGCCACGGGCGTGGGATTTTTCGACCATATGATGCAGCTGTTCCTTGCCCATTCAAGGTACGGGATTACCCTTAAAGCAAACGGGGACACGCAGGTGGACTTCCACCACACCGTGGAGGACGCGGGCATCGCGCTGGGCGCGGCGTTTGCAAAAGCTTTGGGCGATAAGGGCGGCATAACGCGCTATGCGGACACGGTTTTGCCGATGGACGAAACGCTTATGCTCTGCGCCGTGGATATAAGCGGCAGGGCGCACCTCAATTACGACGTGGTCACTTACACGGAGAAGGTTGGGGACTTCGACTGCGAATTGGTCAAGGAGTTCTTGCTGGCTTTCGTGCGCAACGCGGGCATAACGCTGCACTTCAAGATGTTTGCGGGGGAAAATTCCCACCACATTCTGGAAGCCGTGTTCAAAAGTTTGGCGCGCACTCTGCGCAAAGCCACGGATATAGACGAAAGGCTGAAAGGCGCCGTGCCTTCCAGCAAGGGGGCGCTGTGATAGGTATTGTCGATTACGGCGTGGGAAATCTGTTTTCCCTGAAAAGCTCGCTGAAATATCTGGGTTTGGAGCATATCGTAAGCGCCGATATGCGCGAACTTGCGCGCTGCGACAGGCTCATACTTCCCGGCGTGGGCGCGTTCGGCGACGCGCGCGCCATTCTGGCGGGCAGCGGCATGGACGGGTTTTTGACGGAGCAGGCGCATTCGGGCAAGCCGCTTTTGGGCATATGTCTGGGAATGCAGCTGCTTTTGCAGGGCAGTGAGGAGTTCGGCTCGCACGACGGGCTGGGGCTTATAGAAGGCAGGGCGTGCCCGCTGAAAGGCGACATAGACCCTTTGCTCAAAGTCCCGCATATGGGTTGGAACAGCCTGCATTTCACCAAAAAGAGCGAGCTGTTCAAATACAGCCGCGAGGGGGAGTGGGTGTACTTCGTGCATTCCTTCTACGGCAAGGACTGCGGCGGGGACGTGCTTGCTACGGCGGACTATTCCGTGCCCGTCACCGCGGCGGTGGGCAGAGGCAAAGTGTTCGGCACGCAGTTCCACCCGGAAAAAAGCGGAACGGCGGGCTTGAAGATATTGCGCGCTTTTGCGGAGGTGTAAGGTGAAGATATATCCGGCAATAGATATTTTGGGCGGAAAAGTGGTGCGCCTTACCCGCGGCGATTATTCCACCGCCAAACAATATTACGAAGATCCGCTGTCCGTGGCGCTCAAAATGCAGGAGGACGGCGCAAAGTATCTGCACGTGGTGGATTTGGACGGCGCACGGCGCGGGGATATGTGCAATTGCGCGATAATAGAAAAGATAGCCGCGCGCACTTTGCTGAAAACGGAAGTGGGCGGCGGAATACGCGGCGCGGAAGCGGTGAAAACATACCTTGACGCGGGTGCGGACAGGGTGATACTCGGCACGGCGGCGGTGAAAAATTATCCGTTCACGCTGGAAGTAAACGCGCTGTATCCCGGGCGGATAGCCGTGGGCGTGGACGCAAGGGACGGATATGTTGCGGTGCAGGGCTGGGAGGAGTGCACCCGTCTTTCGGGTGAGGAGTTCTGTAAAAAACTTGCGGCGGAC
Organism: uncultured Clostridia bacterium; assembly: GCA_944380395.1. Classification (GTDB taxonomy): domain Bacteria; phylum Bacillota; class Clostridia; order Christensenellales; family UBA3700; genus Alloclostridium. Next base: position 19,900 of record CALWHM010000017.1, read on the forward strand.
GGCATATACGACGTCATATATACGGACGTGGCGTGCGACGGCAATATGTCGGGCACGAATTTGGAAATATACCGCAGGTTGGTGCGCATTCCCGGACTGCGCGTGACGGCGTCGGGCGGCGTGAGCGGTAAGGACGAGCTGCGCGCGCTGCGCGATATGGGCGCGGACGGCGTTATTTTGGGCAAAGCGCTGTATGAAGGCTTGCTTGACCTGAAAGAAGTTACGGAGGAATTTCAATGCTTGCAAAAAGGATAATCCCCTGCTTAGACGTGCGCGCGGGGCGCGTGGTCAAGGGCGTGAACTTTGAAGGGGTAAAGGACGTGACAGACCCCGTAAGCCTTGCCAGAAGATATAACGAAGAGGGCGCCGACGAGTTGGTGTTTTACGATATAACCGCCTCACACGAAGAGCGCAACTTGTTCACGGACGTGTTGGAAAAAGTGGCGGGAGAGATATTCATACCTCTCACCGTGGGCGGAGGTATTCGCACGGTGGACGACTTTGCGCGCGTTCTGGGCTGCGGCGCGGACAAGGTGAGCGTAAATTCGGGCGCAATAGCAGATTTTTCACTCATAGGGCGGGCGGCAAACAAGTACGGCAGTCAATGCGTGGTGCTTTCGATGGACGTGAAGCGTGTGGACGGCAAGTTCGCCTTATTCGCCAAAGGCGGCAGGGAATACACGGGGATAGACGCGATGGAATGGGCAAGGCGCGGCGTGGGCGACGGCGCGGGAGAGATAGTGCTCAATTCCATAGACACGGACGGAGTGAAGGGCGGATTCGACATTGAAATGCTGCAAGAGTTGTGCTCTTTAGTGGACGTACCCGTGATAGCTTCCGGCGGAGCGGGCAAGGCGGAGGACTTTGTCACGCTGTTTAAGTCCGTTCCGGGCGCGGACGCGGGACTTGCCGCTTCCATATTCCACTTTGAAGAAGTGAACATCAAAAATTTGAAGCAAATGCTCAAGGCAAACGGTATACCCGTACGCATATAAGGAGAAAAAATGATAAACATCGACGATTTGAAGTTTGACGGCAGCGGGCTTATCCCCGCAATAGTGCAGGACTACTACACGAAAAAAGTGCTCACGCTGGCATATATGAACAAGGAGAGCTTGGAGATATCCGTAAAAGAGGGCAGAACGTGCTTTTTCTCCCGCTCCCGCAAAAAGCTGTGGCGCAAGGGCGAGGAGAGCGGCAATATCCAGCACATAGTTTGCATAACGGCGGACTGCGATCTGGACGCGCTCACGGTGGAAGTGGTAAAGGAGGGGCCCGCGTGCCATCTGGGCACGGATTCCTGCTTTGAAAACGCCGTGTGGGTGAATCCCGAATACAAGCCCTTTTCCCTCCCCGCGCTGTACGAGCTGATAAAGGGCAGAAAGGACTCTCCCAAACAGGGGTCTTACACCACTTACCTTTTTGAAAAGGGGATAGACAAAATTTTGAAAAAGGTGGGCGAAGAGTGCACGGAAGTGATAATCGGCGCAAAGAACGGCAAAGAAGAGGCGGTTTTCGAGATAGCCGACCTTACTTATCACGTGATGGTGCTTATGGTTGAGCAGGGCATAAGTTTGGAAGAGGTGCTGGACGAGCTTGCAAAGCGCCACGTGGTGGACGTAAAGGTAAAGCAGGAAAAGATGAAGTAAGCCCTCGGGCATAAATATCGGCGAAAAGAAGAATGTTTTGCGGCTTCGCAAGTTGCGGAGCCGCGATTTTTTACTCAAAAGCGGCGCGGCCGTCGGCTGAGCCGCGGAAAGCAGGCGCGCGTCCAAACACTTGACAGCCGCCCGCGCGCAATGATAAAATTAAAAAACGCGCAGAGTGCGCAAAAAATTACGCGAGGTGATACGAATGGGTTTTTTATCCAAACTGTTTCCTTCACATAATGAAAAAGAACTGAGAAAGCTCAGAAAAACGGCGGATGAAATAGAAGCTCTTGCAGACAAATACAAGGCGATGAGCAATGAGGAACTGGCGGCTTGCACGCCCGCTTTCAGGGCGCGCCTTGCGGCGGGAGAAACGCTGGACGATCTGCTTCCCGACGCGTTCGCCGCGGTGAGAGAGGCGGCGGACAGGGTGCTGCATATGCGCCACTTTTACGTGCAGCTCATCGGCGGCATTGTTCTGCATCAGGGCAGGATAGCGGAGATGCGCACGGGCGAGGGTAAGACGCTGGTCGCCACGCTGCCCGTATACCTCAACGCGTTGGCGGGCAAGGGCGTGCACGTGGTCACCGTGAACGAATATCTTGCGGAACGCGACGCGGGCTGGATGGGCAATATTTATGAGTTTATGGGGCTTACCGTGGGCGTGAACAAGGCGCGTATGCGACCCGAGCAAAAGCGCGCCGCATACAACTGCGACATAACTTACACCACAAATAACGAGGTGGGCTTTGACTACCTGCGCGACAATATGGCGGTGAGGAAGCAGGACAGGGTCATGCGCGGACTCGACTTTGCCATCGTGGACGAGGTGGACAGCATTCTGATAGACGAAGCGCGCACCCCGCTCATCATAAGCGGCAAGGGCGGCAAGCCGGACGATATGTATCAGCTGGCGCAGGAATTTTTCGATAAACGGCTGGAAAAGGAGAGCTACATTTGCCCCGCGTGCGGCTGCAAAGTGCAGAGGGAGGCGTCCATCGCCGGGGATAAGGGCGAGAACGCGAGCATAATCTGCCCCGAGTGCGGCTCCGAATGCGAAAACGCGGGCGATTACGAGGTGGTGGTCAAATCCAAGAGCGTGTATCTGAACGAGAGCGGCGCGAACAAGGCGTACGAATTTTTCAAAAGCCGCGGCAAACTTAACGCGGAGGAGTTCGGCGACGGCAGGGACATCACCACTTACGAAAACCAAAAACTCAAACACTATATAGACAACGCCCTTACGGCAAACGTCATAATGAAGAGGGACGAAAACTATATAGTCGTGGATAACGAGATAATCATAGTCGACGAATTTACCGGTCGCCAGATGATAGGCAGGCGGTTCAGCAACGGTCTGCATCAGGCGATAGAGGCGAAAGAGGGTGTGAAGATACGCTCGGAGGACAAGACTTACGCCACCATAACTTTCCAAAATCTGTTCAGGCTCTACCGTAAACTTTCGGGTATGACGGGTACCGCCAAGACGGAGGAAAACGAGTTTGAGGGCACCTATCAGCTGGACGTCGTGGTAATTCCCACCAACAGGGAAGTCATTCGCAGGGACGAGGACGACAAGCTGTTTGTAAACGAAACCGCCAAATACAAGGCGATAATAGAGGACATTAAAGCGTGCCACGCCAAAGGTCAGCCCGTGCTTGTGGGCACCACCAGCGTGGAAAAGAGCGAAAAACTCTCATCTATGCTGGACAGGGCAAAGCTCAAACACAACGTGCTCAACGCAAAATATTACGAGCGTGAGGCAGAGATAGTGGCGCAGGCGGGGCAGTCGGGCAGGATAACCATCTCCACCAATATGGCGGGCCGCGGTACGGATATTATGCTGGGCGGCAATCCCGAATATCTTGCCAAAGCCACGCTTTTGAAAAAGGGCTATCCCGAATCTATGATGGAAGAAGCCTCCTCTCTTGCCCCCACGGACGACGAGCAGATAATCAAGATGAGGGAGGAGTATGCCCGCCTTTACGCGGACTACAAAAAGCAGACGGACGAGGATAAAAAGAAGGTCATCGCCGCGGGCGGTCTGCGCATAATAGGCACGGAACGCCACGAATCCAGGCGAATAGACAATCAGCTCCGCGGCCGCGCGGGCAGGCAGGGCGACCCCGGTTCTTCCGTATTCTATCTCGCAATGGACGACGACATTCTGCGCAGATTCGGCGGCGAGACCATGCAGAACATAGTATCCAGGCTGAATTTGGAAGAGGACACTCCCATATCCGCGAAGATAATCACCAAGCAGATAGAAGCCGCGCAGGCGAGGGTGGAGGACAGGAACTTCTCCGCGCGTAAAAATCTGCTTTCGTATGACGACGTGCTTGCGCGTCAGAGGGAGATAATATACCGCCAGCGCAACGAGGTGCTGGACGGCATAGCCTCGGGCAAGGACGGGGAGAGCGAACTTTCCGTGCACGAGCAGATATTGAAGATGGCGCGCGAAGTGGTGGAGGAAGTGTGCTCCGATTTCGCCAATTACCGCACCGACCAGGACGAGTGGGATTACGACGCGTTCAATATGGAGCTGGAAAGCGCAATTCTGCGCTCGGGAACGCAGCTTGTCACCCCCGAATTGGCGGTGGAATGCGGCAATTACGAAAGGCTTACGGACAGAGTTTACGAAACTGCCGTAAGTCAGTACGAAGAAAAGATAGCCGAGTTTGAAAAGAGCGTTGCGGAAAACGGCGTGACGGGCGAACAGGCGAACTTTGCCAATTTCGAGCGCATATGTATGCTCAAAACGGTGGATGAGGAGTGGATAGAACACATTGACGCAATGGACGACCTCAAACAGAGCGTGGGGCTTGTGTCCTACGCGCACCAGGACCCCGTGCTTGTTTACAAAAAAGAAGGCTTTGATATGTTCGAGGAGATGGTGAACAACATTCACAAAAAGCTGGTGCAGAGGGTGTTCAAGGCGAATATAACCATAAGGCAGCAGCCGGTCGCTCCGCAGAATTTGCAGACGAGGGGCGGCGGCGAACAGCAAAGGCAGGACAGGACCGTGAGAAACAGCGGGAGAAAGATGCAGCGCAACGACCCTTGCTGGTGCGGCAGCGGCAAAAAGTGGAAGGACTGCTGCTATCCAAAAAAGCCGGAGTAAGCGGCGGGACGGCGCAAGGCAAGCGAACGCAAAAAGCTGCGTGCGGAAATATTCAATACAACAAAAAAAGAAGTAAGTCCGTTGCGGCTTAACGGCGGACGGACGGAGAATAAAGATGGTAATAGTAGACGAAGAAAAGGAAAAATTCGCCAAAGCGGAAAAGCTGCTCAAAGAGATGGAGAGCGCGCTCGATCTGCCCGCGCTGAAGGCAAGGAAGAAGGAGCTTGAGGAAAAGCAGAACGAGGAAGGCTTTTGGAACGATGTGCAGCACGCGCAGACCGTCAACCGCGAACTTTCAAGGATAGACGGCAAGATAGAGGGGTTTTTCAAACTCAAAGCGCGCGCGGAGGACGCAGAAGCGCTCATCGCGCTGGTGGAAGAGGACGGCGACGACGCTAGTAAGGCGGAACTTTCCGCAGAGCTGGACGCGCTCATAGAAGAGCTGGAAGAGCTGCGCCTGCAAACGCTGCTCACGGGCAAGTACGACGCCAACGACGCCATAGTCACTCTGCACGCGGGCGCGGGCGGCACGGAGGCGCAGGATTGGGTGAGTATGCTCTACCGTATGTATACGCGCTACTGCGAACGCAAAAAGTATAAATTGGAAGAATTGGATATGCTTGCCGGCGATGAAGCGGGCATAAAGAGCGTGACGTTCTCCGTAAGCGGGGATTACGCTTACGGCTATCTGAAAGCGGAGAAGGGCGTGCACAGGCTGGTGCGCATTTCCCCCTTTGACTCCAACGCGCGCAGGCACACCTCCTTTGCTTCCGTGGAAGTGGTGCCGGAAGTGGAGGACGACGGGGAGATAGTCATAAAGCAGGAGGATCTGAAAATAGATACCTACCGCAGCGGCGGCGCGGGCGGACAGCACGTGAACAAGACGGACAGCGCCGTGCGCATAACGCACCTGCCCACGGGCATAGTTGTGCAGTGCCAGAACGAGCGCAGCCAGATACAAAACCGCGAGCAGGCGATGAAGATGCTCACTTCCAAGCTTATCGAGCTCAAAGAGCGCGAGCAGGCGGAGAAGGAAGCGGAACTGAAAGGCGACTTGAAAAAGATTGAGTGGGGCAGCCAGATCCGCTCTTACGTGTTCTGCCCTTACACTATGGTGAAAGACCACCGCACGGGCTGGGAGACGAGCAACGTCACCGCGGTTATGGACGGCGATATAGAGCCGTTTATAAACGAATATCTCAAACGTTCCAAGGGGTTATGAGCGCATATCTTGAAAGAATGAAGAAAAAAGCCGCCGCGTTCAAAGACCGCGGCGATCTGCTTGTGCTGGGCATTGAGAGCAGCTGTGACGAAACGGCCTGCGCCGTGCTGCGCGGCGGAAGCATTCTTTCAAACAAGATAGCTTCGCAGATAGATATACACAAGCGGTTCGGCGGAGTCGTGCCGGAGATAGCCTCCCGCAACCACGTTTTGGCGATAGACAACCTTGTGGGCGAAGCGCTTGCCGAGGCGGGCGTGAAGCAGGAGGAGCTGGACGCAATAGGCGTCGCTTACGGCGCGGGACTTTTGGGCGCGCTTTTGGTGGGCGAGTCGTACGCAAAGGCGTTTGCCTACGCTTTGGACAAGCCGTTGTATGCGGTCAACCACATCCGCGGACATATCGCGGTCAACTACATCGCGTCGCCCCGGCTGCAGCCGCCCTTTGTGTGCCTCATCGCCAGCGGAGGGCATACCGCCGTCGCGCTTGCAAACGGGTACGACGATATACAGCTGCTGGGCGCCACGCAGGACGACGCGTGCGGGGAGGCGTTTGACAAAGTGGCGCGCGTGCTGGGACTGCCCTATCCGGGCGGACCGCAGATACAGGCGCTTGCAGAACAGGGCAAGCCCGTCATACCGCTTCCGCACCCGTTCAAGGGAACGGACACTCTCGATTTTTCGTTCAGCGGGATAAAGACGGCTGTCATCAATTACGCAAACACGATGAAGATGAGCGGCAAGCCTCTGCCCGCGGCGGACCTTGCGTGTTCTTTCCAGGAGCTGGTCACGGACATAATGACGGACAACCTCATACGTGCGGCGCGCGCGTGCAAGTGCGATAAAGTGGTTATCGCGGGCGGCGTGGGCGCGAACGTGCGCCTGCGCGAGAAGGTGAGCGTGCGCGCGGAGCGCGAGGGGATAAAGGCGTTTTACCCTCCGATACGGCTGTGCACGGACAACGGCGTTATGATAGCCGCGCAGACGATGTGTATGATAAAGGCGGGCAGGCAGCCTTCCGACTTCGACTTGGACGCGGACGCGAATCTGCCCGTGTCGCGCGCGGGAGAGTGAAGCGCGGCGCCGCCTGCGCCTTGAAAGCGCGGATATGCGGCGTAAAAAACATTCTTCCCAAATTTTTTCATTTATTTTGTTGACTTACTCTTCAAATATTGCTACAATAACTTTACTGTGTAGAGGAATCTGCATTGTATTTCTATGCATGAAGGCGTTCGGGCAAGTGGTGTGTCCCGCGCGCAGTCTATACAAAGAATGAGAAGCCTTAGGGTTGAAGGTAGCTCATCCGAAATACTATAAGGAGGTAAAAGCATGCCCACTATCAATCAGTTGATTAGGCACGGACGCGAAAAGCAGGTGAAAAAGTCCAAGGCTCCGCTTATGGACAAAAACCCCCAAAAGAGGGGCGTTTGTCTGTCGGTTACCACGACTTCCCCTAAAAAGCCTAACTCCGCACTCCGTAAGATTGCCCGTGTGAAGCTCGTCAACGGCATGGAAGGTACCGTATATATTCCCGGTATCGGCCATAACCTGCAGGAGCACAGCGTGGTACTTATCAGAGGCGGCAGGGTCAGGGACCTTCCCGGTGTCCGTTACCACATCATTCGCGGCACACTTGACGCTACCGGCGTGGCTAAACGTATGCAGGCAAGATCCAAGTACGGCGCGAAAAAGCCTAAATCCGCAAAATAGTAAATCGGATGTATTATTCAAATCTTTAAGGAGGTAAAATCATGCCCAGAAGAGGTAATGTGCCCAAGCGCGACGTATTGCCCGATTCCGTTTACGGCAGCAAGATTCTGACCAAGTTCATCAACCAGGTCATGTATGACGGCAAAAGGGGAACGGCGCAGGAAATCGTGTACGGCGCTTTCGATATTATAAGCAGTAAAATGGGTAAAGATCCCATGGAAGTTTTCACCCAGGCGCTTGAGAACGTCAAGCCCGTGCTGGAGGTGAAGGCGCGCCGCGTAGGCGGTTCCACCTATCAGGTGCCCATGGAAATCAGACCCGAAAGAAGGCAGACCCTCGCCATCAGATGGATAGTCATGTTCGCCAGAAAGAGGGGCGAAAAGACGATGGTGGAGCGCGTCGCCGCCGAGCTTATGGACGCTTACAACAATACCGGTAACTCCATCAAGCGCAAGGAAGATATGCACAGAATGGCAGAAGCGAACAAGGCGTTCGCGCACTATCGCTGGTAATAGTTAAGAGGATAAGTATATGGCTAGAGAATTTGCACTTGACAAAATAAGAAACATCGGCATCATGGCGCACATCGATGCCGGTAAGACGACTACCAGCGAAAGAATATTGTATTATACCGGCCTTGTGCACAAGATAGGCGAAGTGCACGAAGGTCAGGCTACCATGGACTGGATGGAGCAGGAGGCGGAACGCGGTATAACCATCACTTCCGCGGCGACCACCACGCAGTGGAGGGTCGCAAAGCAGGGCGAACCTTACCGCATCAACCTCATCGACACCCCCGGCCACGTCGACTTCACCGTGGAAGTGGAGCGCAGCCTTCGTATTCTCGACGGCGCCGTGGCTCTGTTCTGCGCCAAGGGCGGCGTGGAACCCCAGTCGGAAAACGTGTGGCGCCAGGCCACCAAGTATCACGTGCCCAGAATCGCGTTCGTCAACAAGATGGACATAAACGGCGCCAACTTCGACAACGCCGTGCACATGATGAAGACCAGGCTTAAGGCAAACGCCGTCCCCGTGGAATTCCCGCTGGGCAGCGAAAGCGACTTTATCGGATTTGTGGACCTTATCACCATGAAGTCCATCGTGTACGATAAGGACGCGGACGGTATGGAATTCTCCGTTTACGACGAAATTCCCGCCAAGTTCGCGCACCTCAAACCCCAGGTGGAAAAGGCGAGGGAAGAAATGCTCGACGCCGTTTCCATGTTCGACGACGAACTTATGGAAAAGGTGCTCGAAGGCGAGGAAGTGGAGCCGGCAATGATTAAGTCGGCTATCCGCAAAGGCGTCATCGCCATGGAGATAACCCCCGTGCTTTGCGGCAGCTCCTACAAGAACAAGGGCGTGCAGGCTCTGCTCGACGCTATCGTCGAATACCTGCCTTCGCCTTTGGATATCCCTCCCGTAAAGGGCTTTGAAATGGGCGGCGACATGACGGAAGAGACCCTCACCCGCGAGGCGAGCGACGACGCTCCTCTTTCCGGTCTGGCGTTCAAGATAATGACCGACCCCTTCGTGGGCAAGCTCACTTTCTTCCGCCTCTATTCCGGCACGCTGACGGCAGGTTCCTATGTGCTCAACAGCACCAAGAACAAGAGGGAGAGAATAGGACGCCTCGTGAGAATGCACTCCAACCACCGCAACGAAATCACCGAAGCATACGCCGGCGATATCGTGGCTATAATCGGTCTGAAGGACACCACTACGGGCGATACGCTCTGCGCAATCGACGATCCCATCATTCTGGAGAGCATGGAGTTCCCCGAACCCGTTATCTCCGTCGCAATCGAGCCCAAGAGCAAGGCGAGCCAGGAGAAGATGAGCATGGCGCTTGTCAAGCTGGCTGAAGAAGACCCCACTTTCAGGACCTACACCGATAAGGAAACGGGTCAGACCATCATCTCCGGTATGGGCGAGCTGCACCTTGACATCATCGTCGACAGACTGCTCAGGGAATTCAAGGTGGAAGCAAACGTGGGTAATCCCCAGGTTGCATACCGTGAAACCATCAAAAAGGCGGTCAGGGCGGAAGGCAAGTTCGTCCGTCAGAGCGGCGGTAAAGGTCAGTACGGCCATTGTATCATCGACCTGTCCCCCAACGAACCCGGCAAGGGCATTACCGTCAACGACAAGACGGTGGGCGGCTCCATTCCCAAGGAGTACATTCCCGCAGTCGAAGCCGGTATCAGGGAAGCAGCCCTCAACGGTATTCTGGCAGGCTATGAAATGGTTGACTTCAACGTCGACATAATCGACGGTTCCTACCACGAAGTGGACTCCTCGGAAATGGCGTTCAAGATAGCCGGTTCCATGGCGCTCAAGGAAGGCACCGCAAAGGCAAATCCCGTACTGCTCGAACCTATCATGGCGGTGCAGGTAGACACTCCCGACGAATATCTGGGCGACGTGATGGGCACCATCAACTCCCGCCGCGGCTCCATCAAGGCTATCGAGATGAACAACGGCACCCAGCACATCGACGCGGAAGTTCCGCTTGCGGAAATGTTCGGTTACGCAACCACGCTGCGCTCCTGCTCGCAGGGCAGAGCCACGTTCATGATGCTGCCCGACCACTATGCGGAAGTGCCCAAGAACGTAGCCGATAAAGTCATCGGTGAAAGAAGCAAACAAAGCAAGTAAAACAAACAATATACGTTAAAAAATTACTAGGAGGAAACAACAACTATGGCTAAGGCTAAATTTGAAAGAAACAAGCCGCACGTTAACATCGGTACCATCGGTCACGTCGACCACGGCAAGACCACTCTTACCGCCGCTATAACCATGTATTGCGCCGCTAAGGGTCATGCTCAGAAGATGAGATATGATGAAATCGATAAGGCGCCCGAAGAGAAGGCAAGAGGTATAACAATCAATACCGCTCACGTTGAGTACGAGACCGACAAGAGGCACTATGCTCACGTTGACTGCCCCGGACACGCCGACTACGTTAAGAACATGATTACCGGCGCAGCGCAGATGGACGGCGCAATCCTCGTCGTTGCCGCTACCGACGGTCCCATGCCCCAGACCCGTGAGCACATTCTGCTTGCCCGTCAGGTCGGCGTGCCTTACATCATCGTGTTCATGAACAAGACCGATCAGGTTGACGATCCCGAATTGCTCGAACTGGTCGAAATGGAAGTCAGGGAACTGCTCACCGAGTACGGCTTCCCGGGCGACGACACCCCCATCATCAAGGGCAGCGCTCTCAAGGCTTTGGAAGCTGCTTCCGAAGGCAAGGTTGACGATCCCGCTTGCGCTTGCATCGGCGAACTGCTCGACGCTATCGACGCTTACATTCCCGAGCCTAAGCGCGACACCGACAAGCCTTTCCTTATGCCTGTTGAAGACGTGTTCACCATCACCGGCCGCGGCACCGTGGCTACCGGTAGAGTTGAGCGCGGCGCAGTGAAGATGCAGGACAAGGTTCAGATAGTCGGCATCAAGCCCACCGTGGACACCGTCGTTACCGGTATCGAAATGTTCCGCAAGCTGCTTGACGAAGCTTTCGCAGGCGACAACATCGGCGTGCTGCTGCGCGGCATCGACCGTAAGAACATCGAAAGAGGTCAGGTGCTGGCTAAGCCCGGTTCCATCAATCCTCATACCGAGTTCCACGCTCAGGTTTACGTTCTGACCAAGGATGAAGGCGGCCGTCACACTCCTTTCTTCAACGGCTATCGTCCTCAGTTCTATTTCAGAACCACCGACGTTACCGGTACCATCGAACTGCCTCAGGGCGTTGAAATGGTTATGCCCGGCGACAACATCGAGATGAACATCGCGCTCATCACCCCCATCGCTATCGAAGAAGGTCTGCGCTTCGCTATCCGTGAAGGCGGCAGAACGGTAGGTTCGGGCGTTGTTGCCAAGATTTTGAAGTAATCACCGGACAAATTCGGGACTCCGCGCGCACGCGCGGAGTCTTTGTCCCCGGTTGCATGCAGTTAAATAAAGGCGTGCAAATTGTTGACACGCCCGTTTTAGAGTGCTATAATAAACAGGCACTCTCATATGGGGTGTAATTTTTTTGGGAGGTCAAAAACCGTGAGAACCAAGATAACGCTCGCTTGCACCGAATGCAAACAGCGCAACTATGATACCTTTAAGAACAAGAAAAATACCGCAGATAGGATAGAGATCAAAAAGTATTGCAAGTTCTGCAAAAAGCATACCGTGCATAAAGAAACCAAGTAAACAGGGGGCTTTATGGGTAAGAAGAACACGTTGAACAACGGCGAACAACTCTATTCCAATGCTCCGCTCCAAAATGCGGAACTCACTTCTGCAAAGGACGCAGGCTCAAATCCCGCGCCCGATAACAAAAAGAAGAAGGATAAGAAAAAGGACGGCAAGCCCAATATTTTCGTTCGCATCGGCAGATTTTTCAAGGAGATGTTCTCCGAATTGAAAAAGGTCAGCTGGCCGGACGCGAAAAAAGTATTCACGCAATTGGGCGTGGTGCTTTTGGTCGTGTTTATCTTCCTTATAATAATCACGGCGTTCGATTTGGGTGCGGCAGAGCTGCTTAAATTGCTGGTCACGCGCGAAGGATAGTAGGAGGGAATATGGCGGTAGATGAAATGCAGCAGGAACCCCAGTGGTATGTGATCAGCACTTTGTTCGGGTATGAAAACCTCGTAAAGCAAAATCTTCTGCAGATGGTGGAAACCAATAATATGCAGGACAAGATTTTCAATGTGGTCGTGCCCGAAGAAGAGGAGATGGTGGAACGCGAAAACGGCAAGAAAAAAATCGTTATGCGCAAAAAGTTCCCCAACTACGTCTTTATAAAGATGATCTATTCCAAGCAGACTTGGTATATGGTCAAGCAGACCAGGGGCGTGAAGGACTTTTGCAGCGGCTATGACGGCAGACCCCTGCCTATGACGGCGGAAGAAGTCAAGCGCGCTCAGCTTGAGGAGGTCAAGTTCGAAGATCTGTCCATCGCCGTGGGAGATTCCGTGACTATCATAAGCGGTCCGCTCAAAGACTTCATCGGAGAAGTCAAGGAGATAAAGGCGGATCTGCAAAAGCTGAAGGTGGCTGTGTCCATGTTCGGCAGGGAAACCACCGTGGATCTGGAGTATTCGCAGGTGGAAAAACTCAACTAGAAAGTAATATACTTATTGCTTTATAAAGAAAGACTTGTTCTTTCACAATGGGAGGAACGTAAAATACTTGCTTGCGTTCCGCTATAACCACGATTGCCAAGGAGGTTAGTATGGCAAAGAAGATTACGGCAGTTGTAAAGCTTCAGCTGCCCGCCGGCAAAGCAACGCCCGGACCGCCTGTGGGTTCCACGCTGGGTCCCCACGGCATCAACATTCCCGGTTTTACCAAGGAATTCAATGAAAAGACCAGAGGACAGGAAGGTCTTGTTATCCCCGTAGTGATGACCATTTACGCGGACAGATCCTTTACCTTTGTTCTCAAAACCCCTCCCACCCCCGTGCTCATCAAAAAGGCGGCGGGTATAGAGAGCGGCTCCGCTGTCCCCAACAAGACCAAAGTGGCTAAGCTCACCGCGGCTCAGGTCAAGGAAATAGCGCAGACCAAAATGCCCGACCTCAACGCAGCTTCCCTTGAAGCGGCTATCAGCATGGTCAAGGGTACGGCACGCAGCATGGGCGTGACCTGCGAGGACTAAGGAGGTTAATATGAAAGGTAAAAGATATGCTCAGGCAGCCGCCCTTGTAGAAGCGGGTAAGACTTATGAAGCAAGCGAAGCAATGGCAAAGGTAGTGGAAACGGCTACCGCCAAGTTCGACGAATCCATCGAACTGCACGTAAAGCTGGGCGTAGACTCCCGTCACGCAGACCAGCAGGTGCGCGGCGTTGTGGTCCTTCCCAACGGCACGGGTAAGACCGTAAAGGTGTTGGTCATTGCAAAAGGTTCCAAGGTTGACGAAGCTCTTGCGGCAGGCGCGGACTATGCCGGCGGCGAAGAGATGATCAACAAGATAAAGAACGATAACTGGTTCGACTTTGACGTGTGCGTCACCACTCCCGATATGATGGGTATGGTCGGTAGGATAGGTAAGGTGCTGGGTCCCAAGGGACTTATGCCTAACCCCAAGTCCGGTACCGTCACTATGGACGTCACCAAGGCGGTCAAGGAGATCAAAGCCGGTAAGGTGGAATACAGACTTGACAAGACCAATATCATTCACGTGGCTATCGGCAAGAAGTCTTTCGGAGTTGAAAAACTTATGGAAAACTTCAATACCGTTTACGACGCCATCTTGAAGGCAAAGCCCGCCGCAGCCAAGGGTCAGTACGTGCGCAGCGTTACGCTCACCAGCACTATGGGTCCCGGCGTGAAAGTGGCTTACAGAGTGTAAAAAACGCTTGACAAACAGCCCGTTTATGCGTTATAGTAAACGGGCAATAAAACTATCGCCGCAGACAGCAAGTGCTCACGCTTAATATCTTGCCGAGGTAATCAAAGGACGCAACAGCGCCCCCGTACCTCGCGGTGCGGGGGTTGTTTAATTATAGGAGGTAGCTATGGCTTTAACTAAAGAACAAAAAGGCGCCCAAATAGAGGAGATCGCAACCGCTCTCGAAGAAAGCAAGAGCTTTGTGATAGTAAGCTATAAGGGCATCAGCGTGGCAGACGACACCGCTCTGCGCGCAAAGTTCAGAGCTGCCGGCGTCACCTATAAAGTGCTCAAAAACCGCCTTATCTTAAAGGCTATGGAAAAGTTGGGCATCACGGGCTTTGCAGGGGCTTTGGAAGGAAGCACGGCTGTTGCTTTCTCTATGACCGATCCCCTCGCAGGTCCCAAGGTGATTTCGGAAATGTCCGCCACCGTAAAGGCGCTTGAAGTCAAGTGCGGCAGGATGGACGATCTGTATCTGGACGTGGAAAAAGTAAATGCATTGGCAAAGATCCCTTCCAAGGAAACTTTGCTCGCTCAGTTGCTTGGTATGCTGCTCAGCCCCGTTTCCGGTCTTGCTGTTGCGCTTAATCAGGTCGCGGAGAAACAAGCCCAATAATCTAAAAAACAAACGGAGGACATAAAAATGGCAGATATTGCAAAAATGATAGAAGAAATCAAGAGCATGACCGTGCTCGAACTCAACGACCTGGTAAAGGCTATTGAAGCGGAATTCGGTGTAAGCGCAGCCGCTATGGCAGTTGCAGCTCCCGCAGCGGGCGGCGCAGCGGCTCCCGCAGCTGAAGAAAAGACCGAATTTGACGTTATCCTGAAGAGCTTCGGCGCCAACAAGCTCGCCGTCATCAAGGTTGCCCGTGAAATCACCGGTCTCGGTCTTGCAGACGCAAAGGCTCTGGTCGAGGGCGCTCCCAAGGCGATCAAGGAAGGCATCACCAAAGAAGCCGCCGACGAAATCGCAAAGAAGCTCACCGAAGCAGGCGCGGAAGTCGAAATCAAGTAATTTGTTGCAATCGGCAAAACAAAAGGCGACGGTTCATACCGTCGCTTTTTTGCAGCGCGTTTACTCCGACGGAAAGGCGGAAAAGTTAAATGTGCGGCTTGTATGCGTGGACTTTAACGCCTTATGCGGTACGTTGCGTTTTTGTTTGAACCTATTTTTTCTATTTCGCCGATATGAACAAGCTCGGCAAGGGCGGATTCTATCGTGGAAACGCTTATGTCGGGAAAGTATTCGTGAATTTGTGCTTTGCTCATCGGCTCGCGGGTTTTAAGCAAAGCAAGGATCCTGCCTACTTTGCGCGTTCCCGCGTTTTCGGCTAAGTCTATTCTTGTGTGCAGGTCGGTATAGCACATATACAGCATAAGAGCGAAATTGCCGATATAAGGCATATAGTCGTTTTTATTGAAATACCAACCTTGTGAAGAGGCGTAAAGCGCTTCATAGTAGTCGCTGCGGTACTTGTTTACGTATCCTTCAAAAGATACGTACCTGCCGGCGTCAAATCCGCTGCGGTAGAGCAGAAGCAAGGTGAGCAGTCTGCTCATACGTCCGTTACCGTCGTCAAACGGGTGAATGCAAAGAAAGTCCAAAATAACGCAGGGGATAAGCAGAAGGGGCGGTATCTGCCTGTCGCGCGCGGCTTCATCATAGGCAAGGACAAGCTGCGCCATCGCTTCGGGCGTTTCGAGTGCGGAAAGCGGTTTGAAGCGGATAATTCTTTTGCCGCCCGAAAATTGAGAGATGAGATTGTCCTGCTTTTTATACGCGCCTCCGCCTTCGCGCGTGTGCGAAAACAGCAGACTGTGCAGTCGGAGAATGTCCTTTTCGCAAAATTGCAGTTCGTTGAATGAAGTGTGGATAAGCGAAAGGGCGTCTTTATAGCCGATGATTTCTTCTTCCGCGTGGTTTTGCGGCTGTTTTACACCGTTGAAAATGGCGGCAAACCGCGCTTGCGTGGTGGCAATGCCCTCGATTTCGTTTGAAGTGCGGACAGATTCGATTATCGCAACTTGCTGCAGACAGTCGAACAGCTTTTCGTGCACGACTTTATGCAGCGCATTTTCTCCCTGCATAAGCGATATTTCGGAAAGCAGACGCGCATAGTTTGCGGAAAGTTTCTCTTCTTTCAAAAATGAATAGTCAAAGCTCTTCATATAAATATTATATTACTTGGTACGGTAAATTACAAGTATTTATTGCATATTTTACAGTCAAAATTATGCAATAAAAATTATATATCGAATTTTATTGCATATTTTCGGTGAAAAAATATGCAATAATATAGCAGAATAATATGCTTACCCGCATCCGCATAAATCGAAGACCAAGCGTCGGTATTCATTACGCCGGCAGCAGCGTTTGTTTATGAACTCATACAAGAGATACCCGAAGGCAACCTCAGTAGAACACTTTTAGCTGGCTGTTTTCGCCATATTTGTGCAATTTGTCGCTTGTAGTAGGTTACTACAACTGCGCGCCATCTCGCGCAAATCTGTCTGAAAACAGCAGAGCTAAAAGCAGAGC
>CALWHM010000018.1 GCA_944380395.1 uncultured Clostridia bacterium
GAGGCCGAAGGGGCTCCCCTGCTAAGGGAGTAGTACGGGAAACCGTAGCGAGGGTTCAAATCCCTCTTTCTCCGCCATACAGAGTCGCGTTTGAACCCGCGGCTCTGTTATTTTTGTATCAAAGGTGTTAGCGGCATCATATTCGATACCGTAGTTTATGTCCCGAAGTGGTCTGACTTTTACTTGACTCAGAAACGCGATCAACATGGCTTTTACACAAAATAAGACGGCAAAATAGCCGTCTTGTTTTTATAGATACATTTTATAGTTTGAACTATACCAACGCTCTTAATGCCTATAATTGATCGATATTTGTTAAATCAAACCATTATTGGAGCAGATAACTCTGTCTTTATCGGAGAATTGACGTATATTTTACTACCGGATATTACATCTCCTTTTATATCAAATCCCATTTTCCCCTCCTTCTTTTCTGTTTTTGTTTAAATATTTTTTTAAACAAAAATTAGGTAACCAAGCACATAATGCTAACCCTAAAAATAAACTGCATATAATAACGGGCATAAAAATTTTTATATCCAATTCCAACAAATTTATAATAATTGTCTCAATCGCAATAATTAATCCAACAATAAGTAATAATAATGCAAAAACTCTGTTCGCATATTTCCAGTTAAATTCATTTTTTACAGACAATTTACTAACGTACCCTATTGAATAATTTATTTTGATTTTCGCAAAGAGTAGGACAACTCCTCCGATAAACAAAATCCCTGCAACGAAAATTCCGAAAGCCCATCGAATAATTATTTGAATATCCATATTTTTCTCCGATATCGTAGTTTTGCAATATAGCTATCAAAGGCAATGTATATTATCAAAATTCACTATTGTGATAATAACATAAAATTATAGATTTTTACACATTGACTTTTCATTATTTTATCACACATATTTTTAACTGTCAATATCAGGTTAATGAATTATCTGATATACAGGAAGAAGTCGATGAAGCAGCCAATGCTTTTATCGAGGCAAAGAGTCCTCTTTTGAAACAGCGTATTGAGAAACGAATGCAAGAATGTGAAATACTACGGTTATGCGGGTGTTTCTGTAAATTTGATTAAGCCTTTTTAATGTAACACATTATGCCGATAAAATCATCACATATGGTGCGGATAGGAAGTTCTCCGTCATTTGATATAGCATTATATGTTTTGCAACTGCTACGATCCG
Organism: uncultured Clostridia bacterium; assembly: GCA_944380395.1. Taxonomy (GTDB): domain Bacteria; phylum Bacillota; class Clostridia; order Christensenellales; family UBA3700; genus Alloclostridium. Next base: position 1,198 of record CALWHM010000018.1, read on the forward strand.
GCAATCCGTAACCGTCTTTTTGATAAAATTTAAATATGGTTTCCGATTCTTCGATATAAGTTGTTTTCAATAAATAATTATATATCTGTCTGATAGTCAAATTACCGTTTAAAACAACTGTATTTTTAAAATCCGTAAATCGAAATTCTACAGCCACGGGGTCACTGATATTTTCCACAACGTCCATTTCGATCATATGCTTGCCCCATCCGCCTTCCGCATAAAAGAACCGATTTGGCAAATAATACGCTAAACAAAGACCGTTACTGCCGTGTCCCATATTATTCTGAGAAGAAAATGCTTTATAACACGGCATAGCAGTATCTGTTATAACATGATAGCTTGAAGCGTCATAGAAAGTTACGATATTCATACCCGCAGGCTCATAATAATCGCCTTGATCAAAAACAAATTTTATCAGTTCTTTCACCGACTTCTCGTCATCAAAAACAATCGGCTCCATACCGAAAACTTTATAAATTTTATCCACGGCATTTTCTCCCTTATGGTTTTTTAATTTAATGCAAATAATTTACATTGTTATTATAAATAATTATATTAAACTTTTTATTTTGAAGTCAATAAAATTATTCGACAAAATTGCAGCATACAAACAATGTTGTCTTTTTCTATATAAGGCTTATAAAAAAGTCCGTTCCGCGGCAAATGACGCAAAACGGACTTTTTCCTATCGTGTGAAAGTTACGCTATGCTTATCCTTACGGAGGGAGCTACGCCTACCGCGGAAAGCGTTGCGGAGTCATATACGCCCACATAGCCGTCGCTGCGCACGTCCATAACCTTTAATTCGAAAGCCGTGCTGCCGTAATATGCGGATCTGAGCCACCAGCTGCCGTTGCCGACATAGTCACTGTTGCCGATTATTTTGAGCGCTCCGCAAGCCGCGGCGTAATCGGTGACGCTCTTCATTCTGTTGATGTCCCTGCCCTGCACGACGCCGTCGCCCTGCGCAAGTTCGCCGATAAAGCCGTAAGAGGAATTCTGAACTTCGTCATAGCTGAGCAGCCACACTTTGTCCGAAGTGTTTTCGCAGACATAGGTATTGCTGCCCGTGGCGCTTACGGGTACGGAAGTGACTCCGTTGTTAAGCTGAGTTTCCGCTATCATATCCGCCTGCGCTTGAGAGAACGCATTCTCCAAAAATTCGCCGTTGAGCCATTGCCTTATATCGCTTTCGTTCCAAAGCGAGGACTCGGAGTCAAAGTTCATTCCGTAAATTATTTCGTTGCACAATAAAGTGAGCGTGCCGTCCTCATCGCCTATAACGCGCCAAAGCAGAGGCTCCACTTTGAAGTAATAGGTTTCGCCCTCTTTAATGCCTGTGCCGTCCTTGAAATCGTAATTGCCGTGAGGCTTAGCCTGAACCGCCGCGTAGAGCGCGCCGTCCGAACCGGTGTAATAGCCGTTGGCGTCCGCAGAACCGCTTATCGTCACGCTCTCCGCCTTTAAGGTTTGAGGATAGCTGCCGAAGAGGATACTGTCTGCGGCGCGGACGAACTTTTCGTTCTTGTATTCGGCTCTGCCCACTTCTCCGCCCCACTAGGCGTAGAGCACGGTTATATCGTCATCTGCGGTTATTTGGGTCACTTTGTTTTCAAACTTGCTGTCACTGTACCAGCCCTGAAATTCCTTTTCTATAACGGTGCAATTCACCGTGCCGTCCGCATTGAGCGAAATGTTCGTGAACTCGTGCGCGTTTTCGGCAGGGTCGAGCAGCGTGAACTTGCCGTGCTTTTCCATCCATTCATCGGAGTATCCGGCGATGTTGCCTGCGGCGTTAATGCCGCCGTTCATAATGTATTGCAAGGTGTGGGGATAGGTAAAGCGCACTCCCGCGGTGCATTTTGTGCCGAAAGCGTCCGTCCATTCAAAATCCATAGTGCCGGCGGAAGCTGAAGTAACGCCGCTTTTCACAAGGTCTTTGCTGAAACTGCCGTCCTCGTATTCCACCATATACACTATGTCATAGACGTTGGCTTCCTCACCTTCGGAAGATACGAAGAACTTGAAGTCTTCCTGATCGCTGCCCGTCAATAAAGCGATGGCTTGCATTACTTTGCCCTGAGTGTTTTCACCGTTTGAGTTGAAGACCACTCTTGTCACCTTATCGTTTTGGAAAGTTATCTGCGCGTAATTGTACGCCCCGCCCTTTTCCGCGTCGTCGGCGTTGAAGTATTCCCATACGTCGCCGTCGCCGCCATCGGCGGGATCGCCCAATTTATCCGTTACGGCGGCTTTGGAGTCGCCGATATTTATCTCATACACGGCAGATCTGCTCAAACCGCCCATCATAAGCACGACCACGACAACCACGATTATCGCCACGACGACGACCGCCGCGGTGACGCCGATGATTATCTTTTTGCGTTTTTTATTGTTTGCGGGAGCCTTTTCTTGCTTTGCTGTATCCATAAATTTCCCTCCTAGATGCGTTAATTATAAAACAAAACGCATATTAAAGTCAATATATATTATATAATATGTAAAACGCTTTTATATTTATAGCCTTGCAGGGCGCGCGCGCATTCTTCCGCCCCTTCAAAAGTATCGAAAACGGCAAAACAGGCGCTTCCGCTGCCCGTCATACAGGCGGCGGAGGAGAAATTTTTCAAATCGAACATGGTTGCCACTATGCTCGGGCAATGGTAGGTAGCGGAAAGAAACAGGGCGTTATACAATCCGTCTTCATATCTGCCGGTTTTTAATGAAGAAACGGTTTTATCAAACGAATTTTTAGGCTGCATACCCAAAGTATCGAAGTGGGAAAATACTTTGGCGGTGGTGGCTCCTATGCATTTTTGCGCGACCACGAAAAACTTGGTGCGCAAATTTTCCAAGCCCTCTACGGGGGTGAGTTCTTCGCCCCTGCCGCGGGCGCGCATAATGCCGCCGTACATCATATATACCACGTCGCTGCCCACTTTCAAAGCCATCTCCTCAGCCGTTTCGGGCGATATGCCGAAGAGCTTTTTCGCCGCGTTGAGCACGCCCGCGCTGTCCGCGGAAGAGCCGCCCATTCCCGCGCCCACGGGTATTTTTTTGGCTATGGTTATGTCAAGTCCGCTGCCCGTATATTCACTCACGAGTTTTGCCGTGCGGAAAGCCGTGTTTTCCTCACCCGCGGGCACGCCGTCCATTTTCACGCTCAAAACGCCCTTGTCCGCCTTTCTGACCGTGATGACGTCGCCGCAATTCACCGTGACCATAAGCATATCCAAATCGTGATAGCCGTCAGGGCGCTTTCCCAAAACGTCCAGATATAAATTGAGTTTCGCGTTTGCAAGTACCGTCACTTTATCCATATATCTATTGTAACGCGCAAACGCTTATAAGTCAAGGGACGCGGTAAAGTGCGCCCGCACGTAAAAACAAAAAGGGCGGCAAACGCCGCCCCGCCGCTTTTTTATGAGCCTCAGCCCATACACCTGAACACGACTATCTTGTCCCCTTCCTTAACGCCTTTTTCCGCATAAGGATTTTGAGAAATTATGTCGCGTTCGGACACGTTGAGCGCTTTTGCCGCGTCCCAAAGCGTTTCCCCTTTTGCCACGGTGAACACGCTTATGCCGCCCATATCCAGCTCGCGCTCCTGTCCGACTTCTATATGCCCCACGCCGTAAACGGCGCAGTTGATTTTGCATTCCAATTGCAAAGATATGCTTGCGCACACCTCTGTTTCTCCCTCTCTGCGCACGCGGGACACCACGTCCGTAACTGCGACGCCCGTGCATTCTATCTGATTTTCCGCGTCGTCTTTAAGGTCGCAGGAGAAGGAGAAGGGGATCTCAACGGCGCAGGAATCCACCGCTCCGCCGTCCGTTTCGTATATCTGACACACATTGAGCACGCCCTCGCAGACGAGTTTGGCGCCCTCGCGGTACATATTGCTCACGCTTGCAAAAGAAGGAACGCCGGCAAGAACGCGCCTTATCCCCTCCGCTTGGATATCCGCGCTTCCGCATACGCGCTTGGATATAAATTTCATACCTACGGGCGCCGAGTAACTTTTTTCCGTGAAGGAAACTTCCAGCTCCGCGGCGGGAGAAAACACGTCCGCGACAACTTCTATCTCCTCTTCTTCATACAGCCTGACGTCTACGCCCACGGTGACGTCCGTTTGCACCACGTTCTCCTCTTCACTGCCCGTAATGAGTATGGATACCCCTTTCACACACGCCCTAGCAGTGGCAATTAAGTCGGCTCTGCTGCCGCCTATCATCAGCTCTTCCGCAAATGGATGGGAAAACTGCTTGCTGCATATGCCGCCGTCGTCATAGACGAGTTGTATCCAAACTTCGCCTTCTGCGTACACGCTGCCCTCTTCCGCACGCACGGACGTTAGGAATACTTCCGCGCCGTAGCTGAGTATTTTCCCGATGGCTCCGCCCGCTTCGTACTCCTCAGTGACGGTAAAGGCGTCACTGCCGCCGCCTTTAAGGCATACCGCCTTTATATCCTGCGTGCGGGTGACCGCGCCCTGAACATCGTCCACGAGCGGAGCGGTATACTCGCACTCCCCTTCAAAGTCGATATCAAGCACGGTCTGAACCTTTAAGGAAGAGCCGACTACTTCGCTTTGAATATCGGAAATACCCGCGCAGGCATATACGTTCATTCCCGCCACGGCGCCTTCCGCCGCCACCGTTCCCGTGACCTCCGTGACGTAATCGGCATTTGCAACGGCGCCCGCGCCGTCCGCATATATAACGCGCGTGGTCACTTCGCACACGACTTTCACGGCTCTCTCCTGCGCCTCCGCGCTCTTTACGTTCACGCCGCCGCTTACGCAATATATCTTGCTCACGCCGCCCGCGCTCATATCTATGCCGCATTCCGCGACCAGCTGACCTTTGCCAATCTTGTCCGTATATTTAACGGTCACATCGTTTTCACTTATCTGAATTGCCATATATACCTCCGCTTGAAGTTCATTAAATTATATTGCCGAGGCAGTCCGTTTATGACGGAATAAAAATTTCCCGCGGGGGAATACTCGGAATATGAGAAAAGCAAAACTGCAGCTTGACGCGGTAAAAGCCGCGCTGGAAAAGATGCTGGGGGAACGCGTGGTGATGGACATCAACCGCGGCAGAAATAAGTTTGAACGCTTTGAAGGCGTGCTCACGCACCTGTATCCGGGAATTTTCACCGTGGTTTCGGACGGAAAGGTTTCCTCTTATTCATATAACGATATTCTTTCGCGCAATATAAGATTTTGCTCAAAGAAGTGACGCTCCCCTATTGTGTTTTCCGCCTATACTTGCTATAATATAGGCATGAAAACAGCAATCGTTACGGGCGCTTCGGGCGGCATAGGTTCGCAGATAGCGCAGGAATTGAGCAAAAAAAATTACGCCGTCATCGGCTGTTACCGCAACGGCGCGGACGTATGCGAAGCCATGGCGGAAGACATCAACAAGTTCGGCGTGTTCGACCCTTACTGCCTGAACTTGCGCAGTGAGAACGAAACGGCGGAGCTTGTCAAATACGCCGTGAAGACTTACGGCAGGATAGACCTTTTGGTGAATTGCGCGGGTATAGGCGAAATAGCGCCGCTCACTGAGTGCAACCGCTGGGAAGAGATCATAGACATAAATTTGAACGGAACGATAAGAATGTGCCGCGCTGTGCTCCCCCATATGTTCAGGCAGGGCGGCGGCAATATAATCAACATATCTTCCGTGTGGGGCGAATGCGGTTCCGCGTGCGAAGCGCCCTATTCCGCCAGCAAGGGCGGCGTGAACGCATTTACCAAAGCCCTTGCCAAAGAAACGGGCATTATGGGCATACGCGTGAACGCGGTGGCGCCCGGCTTTATCGATACGGAAATGAACGCCTCTTTGACCGACCGCGACGTGGACGAAATCCGCGACGACATCCCCCTAAGGCGGCTGGGCACTCCCGCGGACGTGGCGAAAGCCGTGCTGTTCCTTACCGAAGCGGACTACGTCACGGGGCAGATAATCACCGTGGACGGGGGCTGGACGATATAGCGCCTGACGAATATAGCAAAAAGCGCCTTGCGGGGCGCTTTCTTATTACCTTATAAAAACGGGGAAGCAAAGCGCTTCCCCGCGTTAATTTTTCCGAACCCGTATTAAATGGTCACGGTCACGGTCGCGCAGGATACCGCAGCGCCGCTTGAATTTGTGACGACATACTTGACCAACGCGGTGCCGCTGAGTCCGAATCTGCCCGCGCCGTCCGTCACGTAAACGGTAACCGTATATCCGCCTTCAAGCGCAGTCTGCTCCACGCCGTACACGACTTTGCTCTCCTTGCCGCCCGTCACGATAACGCCCTGAGTGGAAGGCGTGCCGCCTACGATGACACTCTCTTTGAAGTTCTCCACATAAAGCGCGCCTTCAAGCACGGGAGTTTGATAGCTTGCAGCCTTTGCAAAGCCGTTTGCGGTGAGAGTTTCGTTATTCAAGCCGGCAAGGCTTCCGCCCTGCTGTCCGCCGTTATAGTCGTACATAAAGCAGTTTTCGGGCGTTTGCGCTCCCCATACAAAGGAAGGTGCGGTGTTTTGTATCCTGGTGGTGCCCGCGCTGTAAGCATAGCTTATCGTGCCGCTGTTTGCCACCGCAAAACCGCCCGCCTGTTTGCTGCCGCTCACCCTGGCTATCGCATACGCCTTGGTTATGCTGCCGGTATTATTGCCGACAAAGCCGCCCGCATACTCCGCGCGCACTTCTCCGATATTGCCGTACGCGCCCGCGGTGAACTTGCTGCCGTAATAGCTTGAGGTTATCTGTCCGCCGTTGATACCGACAAAGCCGCCCGTATAGACCGTCTTTGTGGCGTCCGTCTTCACGTTGCCGGTTGCGTAGCTGCTCTCTATGCTGCCTTCGTTAAAGCCGACAAAGCCGCCTACCGCCGTATTATCCAAAGCGGTGTTGGTCAAAGTGACTTGTCCGCGGTGCGAGCTTGCGCTTATACTGCCGCCGCTTGCGTTATGACCGACAAGTCCGCCCACATAAGCGGTGTTGTCCTCTCCCTCCTGCCCTTCATCAAGCTTGGAATAGGCGGTGGCGTTAACGGCTATATCGCTTTCGCAGGCGATTATCTTTCCGTTATTTACCGCCGCTATCACGCCCGACGTATTGATCGGGGTAAAGCTGCCGCTGACGAACACGTATTCTATCGTGCCGTTATTTTCGCCCGCGATAACCGCAGACGTGCTTACGCGCTGATACTTTTCTTCGTCTTCCGTGGCCTCTTCGTCTTCCGTGGCTTCCTGTCCCGGTACGGTGTAAGAATATTCTCCGTCCGAAACGGTGACGTCAAGGAAGTTCACGTGGCTTATGGTCCCGCCGAATACGGGGAACATAGCGTAATTTTCCGTGAAGTCGGCGCACGCGCTCTCATGCTCTTCCGCGCGGGCATACTCCAAAGCGGCTTTATTGAGCACAAACAAATTGCTTATCGTATACTCGCCCGAACGTGTGACGCCCTCGTATTCTATCTCCGCGCTCTTTATAACGCCCTTGAACTCCGCATTATCCAGCGCAAGCCATGCGTTATTCGAAAAATCTATATCCTCCGCCAAAATAAAGGTCTTGCCCGAGCAGTCGGACCCCGTGAGCATCAGTTTCTGGATATACATCAGTTGGGCGCGCGCCGAAGCGTATATACCCTTTTTATCATCCTCTTCATCTCTCACGTAAGTGGTCTTTATCGTGTACGTATTGCCGCTTTCGTCGGCTTCCGGCTCGCAGGCGGAGAGATAGGAAACGGGAAGAGTCAGACTTTTGCCCGCCACGCGTGCGGTAACATTGCCCGTAGCGCCCTCATCGGTATGGCTAACGTCTGTGTTTTGATAATAGCAAGCCTGCACCTGCACATTGAAATATCTGCCGTACAGATTGGAAGAATTCTGATTATGCGTGGGCTTTGCCCCGTCCTCCGCAGCGGAATGGAATATCCTTTCCAGCGAATAGGTGAGCAGATAGCCGTCCCCTTCTTCCTGCAAAGTAGCCGCCTCGTATTCGTCCGAACCCGTGCGGATCACCACTTTATCCGCATTGTCGCCCGTGCCGAGTTCCAGCCTTACGGAAGCGGTTATGTCGGACAGAGAGTTAGCCGAAGAGGTGTTGACGGAAGAGAGCACTATTTTGAACATATTGGCGCTGTTCAAAACGTCCTTGGTGAAACGAATGTACAGCGTATCGGTTATTCCGCACTTGGAAGCGTTTATATCTTTGAAATCGATATTCACCGCGTCGCCCTCGGGCATAGCGCTGCCCGTTTGGGGAGTTGCCACCACCGTTGCCGTATAAAGGCGGGTGGACTCGTTTGCCTCGTCTGCGGTGCACACGTTCACCCTGGGAGATGAGTAGTATATGCTTTCGTCGCCGTTCGCCCTTACGGTTATAAGGTATTCGCCCGGTTCGGTCATATTCAGATTGCTGAGCGTGGTGTTTTGCGCCGTGCCGGAAGAAGATTTATAGGAGTAGTCCGCCTCGTGCTCTTTGGCATATTCTTCGATGTTCTTGAAGAGGGACAGCGCGCTGTCGTTCGTCGTATCTTCGTCCGTCGCGTCTATCTTCCACGCCTCCACGGTTATGGAAGAAGCTTTGGACACCTGCGTCCATCTGAGCCTTTGCACTGTTTCACTTGTGAAAGAGTACTTGGTGATGAGCGGATTTGTAAGCTGAGCGGTGACGTTCACGCTCGTTTTCGACCAGGAAGAAGGGATATCGTTGCCCTCTTTGGGAGCGTTGGCGCGCACCTGAACGGTGTATTTTCCCGGTTTGTCTGCAAATTTCACCGCGGTTTCGTTGTTATCGGAGTCTTTTTCCGTATATGATTCGTACCAATTGGAAGTGGAAGCGGTCGTAGTATCCAGCAACAGGGTATCTCCGCTCAATATCTGCACGGCGTAATCCGCCGCGCCCTCGACCGCGTCGAAGGTGACGCGCAAGCCCTTAACGCCCGTACCCGCCTGCGCTTCCGCATACTCGGCTTTCACGTTCTGAGGATTGCCGTACTGCTCTCCGCGCACATAGGTGTATTCGGCAACGTCGCTGTCCTGATGGACGGGGTTGCCGCTCACGTCCACATCCTCATCGTCGGCAAGCGCCTGCACGTGAATGGTGTAAGTGCCCTTTTCCGTTATGCCTGCAAGCGACTGCGACGGAGTTACGGGCGTGCCGTTATCGTTGGTTTTCGCGGGAATGTTGTTCACGTTGCTGCGGACCCCTTGCTCGTCCGTGATATAAAAATCGTAAGCAACGGCGTTTTCCACCGGCGTCCAAGTGAGCGTCTGCGTATCCTTATTCACGGTAAATCCCGTGGGCGCGTCCAGCTTGCCGGTATTATCGCAAGCGGCAAACGCCGCCGTCATACCCAGCGCAAGACACAAAATTATTATCAATGCCAAAACTTTCTTTCTCATCATTCTTCCCGAATTACTGCCTGCCGCAAACTCTGCGACAGATATACTTTTCTAATATAATACCAAAATGCCTGATATTTTTCAACCTTATTATCGTTTATTTTATAACTTTTTATGTAAAAAATATCGCGCGGCGGGCGCGCGATACTTTTATGATGTAACCACTCAATCGGAAAAGCTGTCCGAAAATTTTATTTCAAAGGGCGCAAGCTTTCCGCTCACCCTGCCCGCACCGGGCAGTTCAAAGGAGTATTCCTTCTCCGAATCGCCCGCATTGCGCAGCATAAGCGCGTAGTCTTTTCCGTCAAATGCAATATATCCGTACACTTCGCCCTTGGCGGGATCTCCGCCGAAAAATTCCGAATGGCTGAGCACTCCGTAATGCTTTTCCGCCCATTCCAGCGTGCGTGCGGCTATGTTCCACTTGTCCCCGTCCATCATAGAAGGAGAGAAGTATACTTCCGCAAGTCCGCTGCCGCGCATCATACAGCATTTGAGATAGAGCGCGAACTGCTCGTCCGTATATACGACCGTCTTGTGTGACGGCGCGGGAAGCGGCGGATTGTAATTGCGTTCCGCATAGCACGGCTCGTGGTTGTAAAGATGCGCCGCGGGGAACTGCACCTGCCTGACTTCAAACAGGTCGCGGTAACGCGAGTCGCGGTAATTGAGGCATTGTGAAAGATTGTCGCCCTTGCCGATGTAATACATATCCGAAGCGTTGTTCATCCACACATAGTCCGCCCATTTCAAAAAGAAGGGAGAACAATGCGTATATGAAGTTATATTCAGACACACGTCGGGACAAACGCTGCGTATATGTTCAAAACCTTTGCACCAGCACTCCCACAGATAGGTATAAAACGCCTTGCCCGTCAAGCCGCGCGCGGGCGGATGGTTGTGGTCTTTGGCGTAGCACGGACTTATGGCAAAGCCGTCTATCTTGAAGTAGCGCACGTTGTATTTTACGCAGAAGTCCGCCATAAGCGCGCACAAGTCTTTAACGTACTTGGCGTCCGCCGTGCATATGTCGCGCGAAAGCGCGTTTTTGTGGTACCCTATCTTTTTCAGATGTGAAGCGTATACGGGCGTTTGAGTCGTGTATCCGCCGCGCGGACCGAACCACACGCCGAAGGAGGAGGAAAACGAGCGCGTAAGCTCCGCCTCTTTGGTGAACCCCTCCTTGAATTTATCATTGAACGCCCAAAACTCAGGCTTGTCGTACTCCGTCCAGCCGTCGTCCACCACATAGCAGTCCAGCGGTCTGAGCCCTGCATTCTTAAAGCCCTCATACACGGCGGTAAAGGAAGATTTTATATTGTTAGGGTCTATGTCAAGCATATTGTCGTACCAGCTGTTAAACTGGATACGGAAGCGCTCCGGGCGCGAGAATGTGCGCACATAGCGGAAGAAGTCGCGGCGCATTGCGGTAAATTCCGCCTTTTCTCCGCCGCCCAGAATGACAGACGGAGGCGTGTATGCTCCGTCCTCACTCACCTCAGAGAACTTTTTGCCCGCATAATAACGCATACGCACCCTGCCGCCCTCTATCGTGTTTTCCCCCATAGGGCTTTCAATTGCGGTGAATATGTCCCCGCTGTACACGGGCTGACCCATCGCGGCGATTTTCGCCGGCTGAAAGACGCGCTTGCCCACGGGCGCACACCACGAAAAAGCGGCGCCCGCCTCACCGCAGCCGAACTGCACGTACTCTATAAACACGTCCTTTTCAAACTTGAAAGAAAAAGTTTGGCGCAATATATCTCCCGCGCAGGAACACTCGCAGACCGCGAAAAAACCGTCCGCCCGCGCGATGTATCCGCTCTCAGTCTGCTTGATGTCGCAATCCGCGGAAGATACAAATTTAACGACCGAAAAAATGCTTGAAGAATTTTTATAGCATACGATAAATTCGTCCTGCGGCGCAAGGGCATATTCCGCCCCGCTAAGGGCGTTTTTCACCTTTCCGCCCGTAAGGCGCCCGTCCTTGATAAAGAGCGATTTTTTTACACTTTTTGCAGTAAATTCCATATTTTCCCTCTGTTTTACGGCAAGATTTGCGAAATTACATTGAAAAATATCACTTATATGCCTTTTATTATATGATATTATACTGTTAAAATATTGTCAATGATTATTGAGGAAAAATCATTGAAATTTATCACCTTCTGTGTTATAATGTCTTTCGTAATCAAATTGTATCCGAGGGAGATATTATGACGGATTTTGCAAAGAATCTCAGACTGCTGCGCAAGCAAAACAGAATGTCGCAATTTATGCTGGCAGACAAATTGGGCGTTTCTCAACGCACCGTTTCTCACTACGAAAACGGCTCTTCCGAGCCTTCCTTACAGATTTTGTGCCGCATAGCGCGCATCTTCAAAGTGTCCGTGGACGAACTTTTGGGATTTGTGCTCAAAGACGAGGACTGAACTTTACCGCACATAACGCGCCGCGCCGACAAGGCGCGGTTTTTTACTGCCCTTTCACAAGAAATAATAACGCGCCGACACTATCGCGCCAAGCAAACCGCTTTAACTCCTATAAATTTTTATTATCAATATATAAAATAAGAATGTATACTTCTTTTTTTTGAGATTTTCGTCAAAAACTTTTTTAATATGACATATATCTGCATATTAACGGCGGTATATTGTAACTACCAACAACAAAGGAGTCTACTTTATGAACTATACCGTTTACGATCGCGCCGAACGCGCCGCAATACGCAGCAACAAAAGAGGGGGCGGAATTAGCTCCGCGGACAAGATGTTTTTGGACAGCGCCGTGCGCCGCCAGGAACTTGCGATGAAGGACCTTTTCCTGCTTGCGGACAGATACCCCGGGCTTATCCCTTCCGAAGCCTTGGGCGGACTTTACGCGATAAACACCCTGCTGCAAGACTGCAAGGAGAGCGCGATAAGAAGATAACTCATCACCTATGACGGAGTTTCCGTCGCATATTTTCCCTACTTGTCCGCACAAAGCGGACGCGGGGCGCCTTCCCGGCGCCCTTTTTTCCCGCAATTTTGCGAAAGAGTTTGGAAAATTTTACTTTTTTTCATATTGACAAAGTGTCAGAACGGGTATATAATATAGTTGCTGACAAAGTGTCAGAATGAAGATCACGGAGGAATATAACATATGTTAGGCAGCTTTTCTTATTGCAATCCCACAAAACTTTACTTCGGGGCGGGAGCCGTGGAGTATCTGAATGACGAATTGCCCAAATACGGCAAAAACGTGGTGCTCATCTACGGCGCAGGCTCCATAAAGAAGAACGGCATTTATGACAAAGTATGCGAGATATTAAAGGCAAACGGCAAGTGCGTTACGGAGATTTCCGGGGTAATGCCCAATCCCACGCTGAACAAACTTTACGAAGGCGTGGATACGGCGCGCAAGGCGAAGGCGGACCTTTTGCTTGCGGTGGGCGGTGGTTCCGTATGCGATTACGCCAAGGCGGTTTCCGTATCGGTAAACTGCGACGACGACCCTTGGGAAAAATATTACGTTCGCTTTGAAGAACCTACTTGCAAGATAGTCCCCGTCGGCTGTGTGCTGACAATGACGGGAACGGGTTCGGAGATGAACGCAGGCAGCGTTATCACAAACACGGATACCAAAATGAAAGTGGGGCACGTGTTCGCAAGTGAGGAGGTGATGCCCAAGTTTTCCGTTCTCGATCCCGAATATACGCTCACTCTGCCCCGCTATCAGATGGCGGCGGGCATTTACGACATATTCAACCACATCTGCGAACAATATTTTTCGGGAGAGGACGACAATACGAGCGACTATATAGCTGAAGGACTTATGCGTTCGCTTTTGCATTCCTCGCGCATAGCAAACAAAGATATGCAAAACTACGAAGCGCGCTCCAACATTATGTGGACGGCTACCTGGGCGCTCAACACGCTCATATCCCGCGGCAAGAGCACGGACTGGATGGTGCATATGCTGGGTCAGGCGGTGGGCGCGCACACCAACGCAACTCATGGAATGACGCTTTCCGCAGTGTCTTTGGCTTATTACCGCCATATCCTGCCCTACGGCTTGAAAAAATTCGTGCGCTTTGCCGAAAACGTGTGGAATATAGACGGCGCGGGCAAGACGGACGAGCAGACGGCGTTTGAAGGACTTTCCGCAATGGAGAGCTGGATGAAGGAGATGGGACTTGCGATGAGCATATCCGAATTGGGCGTTACGGAAGATATGATAGAAAAAGTAGCGGACAGCGTCCTGGTGCTTACGGGCGGTTACAAGCCGCTTGACAGGGACGAAATAGTAAAAGTTTTGAAAGATAGTCTTTGACAAAGGAGATACAGCGATGGCAGAAAAGATTTTGGTAGCATATTTTTCCGCAAGCGGCGTGACCAAACGCGCCGCCGAAGAGATAGCCGCGGCGGTGGGCGGTGATTTGTACGAGATAGTCCCCGCCCGCCCTTATACGGACGCGGATTTGGATTGGACGGATAAAAAGAGCCGCTCCACCTTGGAGATGAAAGACCCTAAGTGCCGTCCCGAAATAGCGGGCGAGATAGACATAACCGAATACGGCAAGATATTCATCGGCTTCCCCGTGTGGTGGTATGTGCAGCCGCGAATAATAGACTCTTTCCTTGAAAGCCACGACTTTACGGGAAAAACGATTATCCCGTTCGCAACGTCGGGCGGAAGCGGCATATCCGGCGCGGAAAAGAGTATGAAGCAGCTGTGCCCCGCCGCAAAGTGGGTCAAGGGCAAATTGGTAAACGGCGGCGCCGCCGCTTGGGCGAAAAGCGCCGTGAAGGAGTGAGCCATGCCCGCAGGATCGGAAAAACTCACCGCCGCGCGCAGAGAAGAGATACTCGACGCCTGCGCGCAGCTGTATGAGATAATGCCCTTCAAAAAGATAACCCACGCTATGATAAGCCAAAAGACGTCCTTTACCCGCACGTCCATATACAACTACTTCCGCACCAAAGAAGAGATATTTTTGGCGCTTCTGGAGCGGGAATACGCGGAATGGGTGGCGGACCTGAACGCGCTTGCCGCTCTGGAGATGCCGCGGGAGGAGTTTCCCTCCGCCTTTTCCGCGCTGCTAGAAAAACGCAAATGTATGTTAAAGCTGATGTCTATGAATTTGTACGACATTGAATCGGGCAGCAGTTTGCAAAGCCTTGTATCATTCAAGCGTGTATACCATAGCTCTATGCTGGGGGTAAGTGACTGCCTGAAAAAACACCGCCCCGATATGTCCGATAATCGGATAGAAAAGTTCATATATGAATTCTATCCCTTCCTGTTCGGCGTGTATCCTTATACGAACGCCACGCAAAAACAACAGGAAGCCATGGCAAAAGCGGGAGTGGAATATAAGCGGCTCACCATAGCGGAGATAACGCTCTCACTTGTAGACGACTTATTGAAGGCGAAATAACCCCGCAACCTACATTGGGGACGAAACAACACTATAACCACTATCGTGGGCGCCAATACAAAAGGGAAGCCGTGTAGGCTTCCCTTTTTTTTTGCATTGGCGCCCCCAATAGGACTCGAACCTATGACACTGCGGTTAACAGCCGCATGCTCTACCGACTGAGCTATAGGGGCATTTGCGATAGCGAATACTATATTATAATATGCTACGGCATTTGTCAAGCGTTTTTTTATCAAATAGAGCAGATTTTTCACGGAAAATTTTCCGTTATCCCCCTGCCGCTATCCCCCTGCCGCCTTTCTTACGGCAAGAAAAAGCGCGCCTTGCGGCGCGCCGTGCTTTGCTTGCTTTTTAATTGCTCGCGGTATAAAGCCCCGCAGCGTTAAAGTAAGAGTTGTATTGATTTAATATCTCCGTGCTCTGCGAACCGGAAAGCCTGACGAGTATGTTCTCGCTCTCCGCGTCTATTCCGCCGAGGAAGTCCTTGCTCAGTTTTTCGTCCGTAAGCAGTCCGCTGTAATAGCTTTCCGTCTTGCCTTCGAAATTGATGATAAACATATCGTCGCCCGAAAGCGATTTGCCGTTGAATACGTTCGCTCCGAACGCCGTAAGCTTTTCGGGCAGAGAAATGTAGCTGAACTTCGTTTCCGCAAAGGCGTATCCGCGAATGGTCGTGATATTTATATCCAGATTCTGCAAGAACGTGAACTGACCGCTGTTGCTGTAACTTACGGGCTGATCTTTGACGGGCGAAGCGCTGTCACTGAACGCACCGATATAGCTGTATATCACCGTCATATCCGCAGACATTAGCAGATAGTGATCTTTGCGATCCGTATAATATTGGTTCTCCTCTTCGTAATAAGGCGCAAGCTTATAGATGGCGAAATGTTCGCCCACGGTATTGCCCAGATCGTCCGGTTCGACGCCGACTATCTCTATCGCTTTCACATTGGTGAGTGCGGAGAACGCGCCGTCGCCGATAGAGGTCACCGTCTTGCCCAGCTTAAAGCCGTTGAGTCCCGTTCCGTAAAAGAGCAGGGAGGGAATGGAAGTGACTTCGGGAGAAAGCGAACTTTCGTCGCTCTTGGCGTACTTTACGCTGCCGTCCTCATTCGTGCCGTTTTCCGTATAATAATTGACGGAAGAAAGGTTTGCCGCTCCGTAAAAAGCGCCCTCTCCCAAATCGGGATTGCTCGCGTAAAAATTGAGCGTTTTAATGTTTTTCACGTTGCGGAACGCGTTGTCGCCGATGTATTCCGTATCTTCATAGATATTCAATACGGCTCTGCTTGATGCGGAAGACGAATAAGTGCAGCCTTCAAACGCGCCGTCGCCTATGCTTTCAAGCGCCCTGTCGGACAAAGCCTTGGTCAGGAAAAATTCGCCCTTAACTCCGCCCGTGGTGTTGTTTGCAAAACGCAGGCTCGTGCAGCCGTAAAAAGCGTTGTTGCCTATTTCCGTTAGGGAAGAATTTGCGCCTTCGGCATAATCGATAAACGATATCTTATTGCAGCCGTCAAACGCGCTTTGACCTATTTGGGCAAGATCCGCGTTGAACAATATCTTGCGCGTGTTTACCGAGGACGCGGTTATCGATTGATAGAACGCAAAATCGCCTATCGTTTTAAGCGAGGAAGGCATGGTCATATTGTAAGAGGTATTGTAATTGGAATCGCCCTTGCCCTTGCCGCCGCTCGACACGGATATATAGATATTCGCAAGCGCGGGACATTCGGAGAACGCATATTCTTCAATTGTTTCCACGCCGTTGCCCATAACCACTTCCGTCAGCGAATCGCAGCCGGAAAACGCGCGGGTGGGTATGGTCTTGACTCCGTCGGGAAGCACTACGGACACCAAAAGCTCCATATCGGAGAAAGCTTGCGCGCCTATGGTAAAGTTGTCCGCGGTGCTTTCAATGGTGATGCTGTTTATCTCGTTATTCTTATAAAAAGCCTTTTCCGCAATCGCAACAACGGGTCTGCCGCCAATTTCCGCGGGGATCACCACGTTTATCTCCTCTCCCGTGTATTCCAAAACGGTGGCTTGTCCGCGGGAGAGCGAATATACAAAACCGCCCTCTTCCTTGCGCGAAACGTTAAATTCGCTCACAACAATGAGCGCCACCGCCACGGCGATGATGGCAACCACCAAGATGACCGCCATTATTATCATGGCGACGCTTCTTGTGGACAGCTTTTTCCTTGTGTTATCCGATTTAGAATTTTGCAAATCCGACATACTTACCTGCTTACATTGTTACTTTTCTACAAGTATAGCATACGCAAATAATAAATTGCAAGTCATTATCGATTAAATACGCGTAAATACGCGGTCAAATAATTATCCCCGCACACGCCAGCGCAACTCTTATGCCGTCCACGGCGGAGGAAGTTATGCCGCCCGAATAGCCCGCGCCCTCTCCGCACGGCATAAGCCCGAATACGGAAGAGTTGCAGTCCTTGCCCCTGAGCATACGCAAGGGCGCGGAAGTGCGCGTTTCCACGCCGCACAAAACGCTGCCGTAAGAGTTGAATACGGGTATCTTTTTTGCAAAGACATCTACAGCCGAACATATGGTTTTGCATACGTAGGGCGGCAGGCAATCGTTTATATCGGCAAATTTATACCCCGCTCTGCAAGAAGGCGTCACGTTTTGCAGGCAAGTAGATACCCTTCCTGCCTTAAAGTCGCCCAGAAGCTGCGCAGGCGGTGCATATCCGCCCGAAGCGGCATAAGCCGCCCTTTCCCATCTGCGCTGGAAAGCCACGCCGTCAAGCGCGCCTTCCCCGAAGTCCGAGGGTCCCACGGTGACTATCAGCGCGGAGTTGGAATTTTCGCCGCTGCGGGCGCGCCTGCTCATACCGTTCACTACGCAGCCGCCCTCTTCGCTTGCCGCCGCAACCACCTCTCCGCCGGGACACATACAGAAAGTGTAACAGCCGCGCCCGTCTTCCTGCATTGCGAACTTGTAATCCGCAGCGGGAAAACTTGCGTTTTCAATGCCGTATTGCGCAAAGTCAATATCCCGTCTGAGATGTTCTATTCTCACTCCCACGGCAAAAGGCTTTGCTTCAAGCTTTACTCCGCGGGCAAACAGCATTTCGTACACGTCGCGCGCGCTGTGCCCCACGGCAAATACAGCTCTGTCAACTGGCAGTAAGCCGCTCTTCTCCCCTTCAAGTTCAAGCGCGGTAAGCTTGTTTGCGCAAACCTTTATATCCGTAACCTTGGTATTAAAGTAAAACTCTCCGCCGCCCGCAATTATCTTCCTGCGCATAGCCGTGACCACGCGGGGCAAAACATCCGTACCCAAATGCGGCTTGCTTTCGTATTTCAATTCCTCTCCGCCGCCGTTTGCGGCAAACTCAGCCACGACCGCCGCCGCCATGCCGCCGCCTATGCCCGTGTTGAGTTTTCCGTCGGAAAAAGTGCCCGCGCCGCCCTCTCCGAACTGCACGTTGCACTCTTTATCAAGCTCTCCGCCCGCAAAAAACCGCTCGACTTTCGCCGTGCGCTCGTCTACCTTGGAGCCGCGCTCGATAACCGTCGGCTTTGCGCCCAAATACGTCAGCGTGAGCGCCGCGAAAAGCCCCGCGGGACCGCTGCCCACCACGGCGACTTTCTTTCCCTTCATAACATTGAACGGAACGCCCATTCGTATAAGCATATCTTCAAGGGAGGAAACGGGAGCCTGCACAACCTTTACTTTTGCGTTGCGGCACACCCTAGCAATGCGTTCTTCATCGCCGTGCACTTCCGCGCCCAAGCTGTAAACCTGATATATGCACGGCTTTTTGCGGCAATCGAAAGAGTGCTTCAATAAGGTGACTTTCTTAATATCTTCCGTCCTTATGCGCAGAGCGCGCGCGGCGCACTTTACAAAATCGGGACTTTCGCCCGCCCTTACGGTTATGCCGTCTATCCTTATCATTGCCGCCCTCTTATAATGTCGTCCGCCGCCGCCATGCCGCTCACCCACGCCCAATGCAGGTTATATCCGCCGCATTCGCCGTCCACGTCAAGCATTTCGCCCACGCAATACAGATTTTTATGCAATAATGAGCGCATATTGCAGTCAAATTGGCTTATATCCGCGCCGCCGCACACGACCTGATTGTCCTTGTCCGCAAGCGTGACATTCGCCTTGCAGCTCTTTACAAGTTCAAGTCCGCCTTCGCGCAGCAGTTTATCCGCCAAAGCCTTGTGCAAAAGCCCGCAAAGCAGCCCCTGCCTGCCGCCGTATTCGCGGAATATCTCCTCGCGGCTCATATCGGGAGCAAAGTCTATTTCAAGCTCCCCCGCGCAGTTGTTGCGCGCAAGAAAAGATGAAAGCCAAAAAGCGAGAATGCCGCTCACGCCGTCGTCACGGAACAATATCTCTCCCCTGTCGCCTATTGTGCCGCACTTGGTGTGAAGCTTTGCGTAAACTTTCGCGCGCACGCCCTTCAAGCCTTTGAACGCGTCCGTTTTCAAATATGTGACGGCGGGCGCAAGAGGGGTGACCTTATGTCCCAAGCCCGAAAGCAATCCGTACGAAGCAACGCCACCGCCCGCGCCGCTGCCGCAGGCAAGCACTACGTTTTCCGCATATACCGTGCCGTGTTTGTGCTCTATTTTGAAGGAATTCCCCTGCTTTTTAATACTTTTTACGGGGCAGTCCGTTAGAACTTTCGCTCCGCAAACGGCGCCGAGCAGTATATTGAGCACGCTTCCGGAGTAATTGGAATGGGGAAAAACTCTCCCCTGCTCGTCCGTGCGGGTGATAAGCCCCAGCTTCCTCCACTGCTCTATTACCGCCTCAAACGGATATTTTTGCAACACGGGCGCTGCAAATTCGGGCACGTTGTACTTTTCCGCGCTCACGTTTACGTTGGACAGATTGCACCGCCCGTTGCCGCTGACCAATATCTTTTTACCCACGCGCGCGCCCGCTTCCAAGATAAGCGGAGTTATTCCGCCCCCGATAAGCCTTGCCGCACACATAAGCCCCGCGGCTCCGCCGCCCGCTATCACGACTTTTTCCATAGCCCAAGTATACCACAAAACATTGCTTTTTGCAAGGCGGAATCACCGTGTATCCTTCTTTCTGTTCTCTCCCGCCGTGATGTATGCGAACACAATTCCCACCACTACCGCCATTACCGCCGCAATGATAAGCGCAGCGGGAAGGACATAGGCAAGCGCGGTGAAATAAGAACCCCGTGAGCCTTCCGGCAGCGTCATTGTGATGACTATCGCCCCTATTGCGATCAAGATAAGCGTTACTATCCCCACCAGAACGGCTGCGCGCACATAGATGGCAGCGGTTTCGAAAAATATAAGGGTGCGCCTGTCTTTTTCCGTAATGCCTATCTTTTTCATCATATCCAAAAACGCGCGGCGCTTGCGCAGATTGAACGCCGCCGCGTTCATATAATTTATCACGCTTACGGCAAACGTTACGATCCCCACCACCCCGAAAACGGCGCAAATTATGTCCGTTGTGCTTATATTTTCCGCCGCTTGCGCGAGTTTCGGGGTAAAGGGCGTATCCGTTCCGTTGATATTATAGCCGCCGCCCTTAAACGTTAAAAACTCTTCATATGCTTTTACGGCTTCGGAAAAATCGTTATATTGCACAAAAACGCGCGTACTTGTAAAATTGTCGAAGGCAGTGCCGTCAAAGCGCGAAAGTTCGGAAAACAGCGGTATGAAGGCGCCGTTACGCGCGGCTTGTTCCGCCAACTCCGCCACATTGGCATGCGGATAAGTGAGCACATATACGGATTCAAGTCGTCCGAATTCGTTATAAATATCCTGCACGGAAATTTTAGGCATCAAATCCGCGCCGTCTAAATATATACTGCTTCTTTTCACCCAAATGTCTGTTTCGTCTTTGACGTTCTCGTAATAGACGTTCTCTATCACACCAACAACGGTGAACTCGTAAAAAACGTAAACTTCACCCTGCGGAGCGATGTACTCTACGCCTTCCGCCGTGCAAGAGTGCGGATCGTCGTATACGGTGTTGTCGTCGTATATATATTGATCGTTAGAAAAGCCCAAAGTTATGCGCAAGGAAAGCTTTTTGCCAAGCGCTTCCGAAGGCGAAAGTCCCATTTTTTCCAACAGGCGCGCGGAGGCGTATATCTCGTTGCCCGCCGAGGAAAAACCCGCGCCCGTAACAGGCTCCGACGCGGTTTTACCCAAATATTCCGCCGTATCCGCGGGCAGATAATTTCCGTCGGAGTCGGGAGTTATCGCCTTTACTTTCAAATTATCGAAGTGGTCAATTGTAAGCGTCGCCCCTTCCGCTATAAGCTCTCCCTGTTCATATAGCATCGTCACCCAGCTTGGAGCAAGCTCTTTATCCCCGGAGGAGTTTTCCACATTGCTTTTTGTCAATATGTTTGCCGAAACGGAATTTTGATACCTTTGCTCGCTCATACTTCCGAAAACGTATATATCGTCAAGGTCGCGGTATTCGTATACAAAGAGAAGCTGCGGCGGAGTGTCGTCTATATCGGCGTATATCTCCCCGTAAAAGCCCAGCAATAACCACACTACGGGTAATAGCAGCATAAGCCCGATGGCGATCGTGAAAGATGTGCGCCTGCCTGCGGAGGTGCGGGCGCGCATAACAGCCAATTTCCAAATATCGCGCCTTTTCATACTTCGTTCCTCACGGTGGAAAGCAGCTTTTTCTTTTTTATCGTCTTATACAGCGTTACCGCCACATAGACTGCGGCAAATGCGGCAAACGCGAAAACGCATATTATATCCACCCACCATTGCCACGCAAACACGCATGCGCTTGTATCCAATATAACGGAAGCCGCACGCGCGCACAGCGGGGCAAACGCGTGGCTCAATCCCACGGCAATCAGGGACGCGCCCGTAACGCAGACGGATATCTCCGCCGCAGCCATCAGTCCTATATCGGTTCTCCTCACGCCCAAACAACGCATAAGCGAATACAATCTTATATTATCGTAAATCCCTATCACTGCATTATTGCGCAGTACGCTGAGCATCAGCAGCGCGAAAAACACCGCCGCAACCGCCGCCAAGACGGCGGTCAACGCAGTGGCGGTTATCAAATCCTTATAATGGGAAACCGCAGGCGAAGAGAGCGCTCCGCCCTGCGGATATATTTGCGTTTCCGCCTTATCAATGGCTCCGGACAACGCATCCATAGTGGAATATTCTCCGTCCGGGATTTTAAGCGCAATCTCCGCGTTCGTTATTGCCGCCGCGCCCGATTTGTACAGATAATCGCTTTTTGCGTATATCCCGTAGTCGTCCTCCGACAAAACCCCCGCGACGACGAAATCAATGCTTTTGCCTTCTATCAGCGCGGAATAACTCTTGCCCACGATATCAGTGACATGCAGATATCTTTCCGCCAGCGCGGCATAAAATGCGGAGAGCCAAACCGCGTTTTCCGGCGCTTCTTCTATATTAAGCCCTTCCGATACGGTAACGCCGCTGTTTTCTATGGCTTTCACTCGTACGAGCGCGCCTGCAAATCGTACTTCTCTTGTAATTTCATATGTTTTTACGCCTTGCACTTCCCCCACTGCGGAAAGGTGCTCCTTCAAAACGGCAATATCTTCCGGCATGACGCTGTATCCTTCTTCATCGCCGCGGGCGCCTACCTTACCGATATTTACCTGAACTACACCGTCCAAGCCGCTCACATACATACGCATATCTTCGCGCGCAGTGGCTTGCGTTGAAAAAGCGATATAAGTGATCGCAAATATAAGCGTCGATACCATAAGACAAAGCAGAGCGGTGATAAAAAACCTGCCCTTGTGCTTTTTCCAATCTTTGAAGGCAAACGCCGCTATATCTTTGAACTTCATTGCACCCGCCCGTCTTTAAGCTCTATTATGCGGTCGCAGCGCGCCGCGAACTCCTTATTATGCGTGACCATGACAATGGTAACTCCTTCCTCCGCAAGCTTGCGAAAAACGTCTATCACCGCGCTGCCGCTGACGGAGTCCAAGTTGCCCGTAGGCTCGTCCGCCAAAACAAGCTTTGCGCCGCCCGCCAAGGCGCGAGCGATACACACGCGCTGCATCTGCCCTCCGGAAAGCTGCGCGGGCATGGCTTCCGCCTTGTCCGCCAAATCGAATTTTTCCAGCATCTCACGCGCCCGCGCCTCGCGTTCTTTTTCATCCGCGCCGCGCAAAATGAGCGGTATCTCCACATTGACCAGCACGGAAAAACTTTCCTCCAAATAAAAGCCCTGAAACACAAAACCCACGTTTTCACGCCTGAACTTTGCCGCCTGCTCTTCAGAAAAACCCGATATATCCTGCCCGCCCACATAAATTTTGCCCTGCGTGGGCGCGTCCAGCGCGCCGATTAAATTGAGCAGCGTACTCTTCCCGCTGCCGCTCTCCCCGGTCACGGCGACAAACTCCCCGTCTTCTATCGTCAATGAAACATCATCAAGCGCCTTGACTTCCCCTGCCTTTCCGCCGTTATAAATTTTAGTGACGTCTTTTATCTCTATCATCTTCCGTTTTCAACCTCTTAACTATATTTTACCACCTAGACGCTTTTTCGTCAATATGCAATTTCCCTCACAAACCGGATAGTTTTATCAAATGGTTTGACATATTCGCGCACGCATTATATAATATTTGTAACTTTTATCATACGGAGTTAAAAATGGACTTTATCGAGATTGAGAAGAAGTGGCAAAAAAAGTGGAGAGAGGACAAGATCTACTCCTTTAACACCGCAAAACGCGATAAAAAGTATTATACTTTGGAGATGTTCTCCTACCCCTCCGGCGCAAAACTGCACGTGGGGCATTGGTATAACTTCGGGCCTTCGGACAGCTTTGCGCGTTTTAAGAGTATGCAGGGCTATGAAGTGTTCGAGCCGATGGGCTTTGACGCGTTCGGTCTGCCTGCGGAAAATTACGCCATTAAAACGGGCATTCACCCGCAGGATTCCACTCTTAAAAACATCGATACGATGGAGCGTCAACTGCAAGCCATGGGCGGTATGTTCGATTGGGACTACGAAGTGAAGACGTGCATGCCCGACTATTACAAGTGGACGCAATGGATATTCCTTCAGCTTTACAAGGCGGGGCTTGCCTACCGCAAGGAAGCGCCCGTCAATTGGTGCACATCGTGCAATACCGTGCTTGCCAACGAGCAGGTTGTGGACGGGCATTGCGAACGCTGCGGCTCGCAGGTGGTAAGAAAGAACTTGACGCAATGGTTTTTCAAGATAACCGCATATGCCGACGAACTGCTCCGCGATTTGGACAAGCTGGATTGGCCGGAAAAGACCAAAGCCATGCAGCGCCATTGGATAGGAAAATCCACGGGCGGAGAGCTGGAATTCACCTGCGAGAGCGGGGATACTTTCCGCGTGTTCACCACAAGGGCGGATACGGTTTTCGGCGTGTCTTACGTCATTTTGGCGCCCGAACATCCGCTGGTGGACAAGCTGACCACCCCCGAACAAAGAGCGGAAGTGGAGGCTTATAAGCTTGCCTGCTCCAAAGTTTCCGAAATAGACAGAATGTCCGCCACCCGCGAAAAGACGGGCGCATTTACGGGCGCTTACTGCATCAACCCCGTGAACGGAGAGCGCGTGCCCATTTGGATAGGCGATTACGTCATCTACTCTTACGGCACGGGCGCGGTGATGGGCGTGGCGGCGCATGACGAGCGCGACTACGATTTTGCCAAAAAGTACGGTTTGCAGATAAAGCGCGTCATAAAGAGCGCGGACGGCAGTCCCGATGAGCTGCCTTACTGCGAATACGGCGTTATGGTCAATTCCGGCAAGTTTGACGGTATGAGCAGTGAAGAAGGCAAAGTTGCCGTGGTCAAGTGGCTGGAAGAGCAAGGCAAGGGCGAACTGAAAACCAATTACCGCCTGCGCGACTGGCTTATCTCACGTCAGAGATATTGGGGCTGCCCCATTCCCGTAATACACTGCCCTCACTGCGGTGAAGTGGCTGTGCCGGAGCAAGATTTGCCCGTAAAACTGCCCTACAACGTGGACTTCACTCCCGACGGCAAATCACCGCTTTTGAAGAGCGAAGAATTTATGAACTGCACCTGCCCCAAGTGCGGCGCTCCCGCAAGGCGCGACCCGGACACTTTGGACACGTTCGTGTGCTCTTCGTGGTACTATCTGCGTTATCCCGACGCGCACAACGACAAGCAGGCTTTCGATCCCGAAATAATCAACAAAATGCTGCCCGTGGACAAGTATATCGGCGGCGCGGAGCATGCGTGCATGCACCTTTTGTACGCCCGCTTCTTTACCAAAGCTCTGCGCGATTTGGGATATTTGAAGTTCGACGAACCGTTCACTTCGCTCGTGCATCAAGGCACCATTTTGGGACCCGACGGCTTTAAGATGAGCAAGTCGCGCGGCAACGTGGTGTCCCCCGACGACTATGTGAGCAAGTACGGCTCCGATGCGTTCCGTTTTTATCTGATGTTCGGGTTTTCGTATACGGAAGGCGGCCCGTGGAACAGCAGCGGCATAGAGAGCATAGTCAAATTTTTGGAGCGCACGGAAAGACTTGTGCTCAAAATAAAGGATATGCCTTCAAAGTCCAAACCCGTGGGCGCTGCGGAGAAAGAGTTGCTCTTCACTTTGAACAACACGATAAAGCGCGTTACGGAGGATATGGAAACCTTCTCCTTCAACACGGCGATAGCCCGCATAATGGAGCTTGTGAACGCGATGTACAAGTACGACAACGAAGCGGATAAGGATACAAACTTGATGAAGGATTGCGCGGACAAACTGGTTTTGATGCTGGCTCCGCTCGTGCCGCACATTGCCGAAGAGCTGGGCAGCGTGCTGGGCAAGCCCTATCCCATATACCGCCGTCCCTTCCCCAAGTGCGAAGAAAAGTGGCTTGTGAAGGACGAATACGAGCTTGCCGTGCAGGTGAACAGCCGCATAAAAGCCAAGATAGTCGTGCCCGTTGACGCGGACAATAAGCAGATACAAGACATTGCCGTTGACGCCGTAAAGGACGTTATCGGCGAACAGAAGGTGGTGAAGGTGATAGTCATACCCAAGCGCCTTGTGAATATTGTGGTGAAATAAGGAGTACGTTATGATAGACATCAAACTTATCAGGACCCAACCCGATTTGGTCAAGGAAAACATCAAAAAGAAGTTCCAGGACGAAAAACTTCCGCTTGTGGACGAAGTTTTTGCAATGGACAAGGAATATCGCGAAGCCAAAACGCGCTGCGACTATCTGCGCGGCAGGCGCAACGCCATAAGCAAGCAGATAGGCGGCTTTATGGCTAAGGGCGACAAGGACGCCGCCGCCAAAGCCAAGCAGGAAGTGGCGGACGTAGCCAAGGAATTGCAGGAGCTTGAAAGCCGTGAAGAGGTTCTGGAAGCGGAAATAAAAAAGCGTATGATGGTAATTCCAAACATCATAGACGCCAGCGTACCCATAGGCAGGGACGACAGCGAAAATGTGGAAGTGGAGCGCTTCGGCGAACCTGTGGTGCCCGACTTTGAAATACCCTACCACGTGGATATAATGGAAAAGTTTTCCGGCATAGATTTGGACAGCGCGCGCCGCACTTCCGGCAACGGATTTTACTATCTTACGGGCGACATTGCGCGTCTGCATTCGGCTATCCTCTCTTATGCGCGCGACTTTATGATAGACCGCGGCTTTACCTATTGCGTGCCGCCGTTTATGATCCGCGCCAATGTGGTGAAAGGAGTGATGAGCTTTGCGGAAATGGAAAATATGATGTATAAGATAGAAGGCGAAGACCTCTACCTTATCGGCACTTCCGAACACTCTATGATAGGCAGATTTATGGATACCATTCTCCCCGAAGAGAAAATGCCGCTTACGCTCACAAGCTATTCCCCCTGCTTCCGCAAAGAAGTGGGCGCGCACGGAATAGAAGAGCGCGGCGTTTACCGCATACATCAATTTGAAAAGCAAGAGATGATAGTCATCTGCAAACCGGAAGACAGCATGGATTGGTTCGTAAAACTTTATATGAATACGGTGGACTTCTTCCGCTCCCTGGACATACCCGTGCGCACGCTGGAATGCTGCTCGGGCGATTTGGCAGACCTGAAAGTTAAAAGTTTGGACGTGGAAGCCTGGTCGCCCAGACAGAAAAAATACTTTGAAGTGGGCAGCTGCTCCAACTTGGGCGATGCGCAGGCAAGAAGACTTGGCATAAGGATAAAGGGCGAAAACGGCAACTACTTTGCTCACACGCTCAACAATACCGTGGTGGCTCCGCCCCGAATGCTTATTGCGTACCTTGAAAACAATTTGCAGGCGGACGGCAGCGTGAAGATACCCGAACCTCTGAGGGGGTATATGGGAGGCAAACTTTATTTAAGCGAAAACCAAAAAGGATAAAGACGGATACGGTTTTAGCCGTATCTGCCTTTTCGTTTTTCGCTTGTCTGAAAGAAAACCCCGGCATTCGAAAACGACTTGAATGATAAAAACGCACTATTGCGCATTGCGGCGGAACTTGGTTTCGCCGCAAAATCGTTTTCTTGAGCCTCGGTTTTCTCTCTTTTTGCGGGAGAGTATCAAGGTCTCGCACTCGCCTTACCCGCAAAAATTCACTCTTTCCGCCTCATTCGTTCGGCTAGCTTCACTCATTCGGAAAACTTGCACGGCAAGTTTTATAGGTGCGCTCACCGAAAAGCGTGGTTTTCGGTGGCGGATATTTTATTATCTCCAAGCCTTTGCAAAGAGTGTTGCTTTGGCTCTAAGCCGTAGTTACTTCAAAGAATAATCAGGGGGCGGTGGCTCTCCGCCGCTTGGCAAAATACGATTTCGCCGCGCTTTATTTACAATATAAAAGCCGTCTTTAACTTCTACGCGGTGCATTGTGTTGCAGTGTATACAAGGTGAAGGTATCGCATATAAGCGCATATAAGTAACCTTAAAAATATGTGCAGTGCACATATTTTTGTGTCACGCAAGTCTTCCACTCACTATAATAAGCACGTTTACAGCTTTTTTTATCGCGCATTGTTTTATTAAAAGGCGACGTGTAATCAACTTGTTTGCAAAACTAATAGTTATAAAATTTTAAATATTTAAAATTTTGCGCACATATATAACATATGGTTATCAAACATGCCATTTTGGCATATAATAACTTACATGCCTATTTTTTGAGTACAAGTCAAGACTTTGCGAAGAAGAAAAGCAGTAAAACTTTTTTCGTTATTTCAAAGCGGTTCAGGGTGCAGCGGCTCGCTGCTCAAGTACCACTTGACATGCCTATTTTTTGCTTATTGTTTTAACAGCCGTGTCAGTTACTACTTGACATGCCTATTATTTGAGTACAAGAAAAGACTTTGCGAAGAAGAAAAGATATAAAATTATTTCCGTTACTTTAATGTCGGTTGCGTTTTAATATCCTTAGCTTAGCGATATTCAGGGCTTGACCTTTGCTATATTTTGCCATTTTCCGCAATCGTTCCGGCGGTATGCTGCCGGCGATATTCGGGGCTTTGATTTTTGCTATATTTTGCGATTTTCCGCAATCGTTCCGGCGGTATGCTGCCGGCGATATTCGGAGGCTTGACCTTTGTTATATTTTGCGATTTTCCGCAATCGTTCCGGCGGTATGCCGTTAGCGATCGGGGCTTTGACTTTTGTCATATTTGCAGTATCTTTTTTGAATATCCGTCTATTCTCCACTCTACGCTGCCCATCTCCACGGGGCGTATTTTGCCGTGGTAGTCCGTGCCGCCGGTGGCGATAAGGCGGTATTTGCGGGCGACTTCATAAAGGTGTGCGGTAATTTGCGGGGTGTGGGAGGGGTAATTTGCCTCTATGCCGTCCAGACCGAACGGTTTCAAGCCGCAAATGAGATCGTCCAGCACGCTCTTGTTTACGAATATCAGCGGATGAGCCAGCACGGCGACGCCGCCCGCCGCCTTTATGGTTTTGACGGCTTCAAGCGGAGTGAGCCTGTTGGAAGGCACGTACGCCGCGCCCGACTTGCCCAAATATCTTTCAAAGGCGTCCTGCACAGACGTCACGTATCCGCCTTTGAGCAAAAGCTGGGCTATGTGCGGTCTGCCCACGCTTCCGTCGTTTTTAAGCGCGCTTCTGTCCAACTTTATATTGAAAGTTTCAAGTTTATCCAAAATCTTATGGGCGCGCGCTATGCGCTTTTCTCTCAACTCTTCCAATTTTCCGTTCAAAGCCGCGCTTTGCACGTCTATATTATAACCCAAAACATGCACTTCGTATGAGGAAAAAGCGGAAAGTTCCACACCGCGAAGCACCTTTACGCCCGACTTTTTGCCCGCTTCCAAAGCCTCCGTTACGCCCCCGACGGTATCGTGGTCGGTGAGAGCGATAATGTCTATACCCTTTTCCTTGGCAAGCTCAACTATGCGCGACGGAGTATCACTGCCGTCGCTAGCGGTGGAGTGCAGATGCAGATCCAGTTTCATTCTTCGTCACCTCCCGGCAGAGCCGCGCCATCTTCTCCCACCTCGGGATTTTCGTTGGCTATCTTATTTATCTTCTTCATCACCTTGCCCGTGCGGTCGGCTATCTGTTCCAGAGTGCCGCCCACGGTTTCGTTCTGCTTTTGCGCCTTGTCCACCAAGCCGGAGAAGGTTTCAAATTGCTTTTTGAAATCGCCGAACGCTTTGGCTATCTCCTTGCTCGACTTTTGCAGTTTCATTGTGGTAAAGCCCATCTTCAAGCTGTTCAAAAGCGCCGCCATTGTGGAAGGTCCGCACGGCACCACGCTGCAATCGCGCCTGAGTCTGTCCATTAAATTTGTATCGCGCACCACTTCCGCATACACGCTTTCGGAAGGCAGATACATTACGGCAAAATCCGTTGTGGACGCGCTGATATACTTGTCGCGTATGCTCCTGCCCTGCCTCATCACGGATTCTTTGAAAGTTTTCAGATATATCTCCGCGGAAGCATTGTCCCCCGCGTTTGCGGCGTCCGCGTAGCGCAGATAATCCTCCGCGGGAAATTTGCTGTCAATGGGCAGTAAAACTTCCTTACCCTCACTGCCCGGCATACGCACGGCAAAGTCCACGCGCTCACTTCCGCCGCGCTTGATTTGACATTGCTTTTCGTATTGTTCGGGCACGAGTATATCCCCGAGCAGGGATTCAAGGGCGACTTCACCCCAACTGCCACGCGTCTTTACGCCGCCGAGCAATCTGTTCATATTGCTCACCTGCTCTCCCAATTGTTTCATTTCTCCGAAGCCCTTATATACGCTTTCAAGCGACTTTTGCACGGTTTCAAAGGACTCGTTCAACCGCTTGTTCAGCGTTTCGCTCAATTTTTCGTCCACGGTCGCGCGCATTTTTTCCAGCTGCTGAGCGTTATCCGTACGCACTTTTTCCAACTGCTTTTCGTTATCCTCGCGCACCTTATCCAAGCTGTTTTTCACGTTTTCGTCCAACTTGTTCAGCCTCGTTTCCATTTGAGTGCCCAAAGACGTCAGCTTTTCGTCCACCTTTTGCGTAAGTTTATCAAAGTTCTCACTTACCGCTTTTTGCGTTTCGGCGGAAGTTTTGCTTATGCTGTCCATATATACGCCCAACGCCTTGGTCTGTGCGCCCGAAGTGGCGGAAATACTCTCCTTTAACACGCTTCCCTGCGCTTCAATATTCGCCTTGATCCCCTTTTCCACCTCGTGCAAGGTGTTGGAAAAATACTCCTCGGAAAGCGGCGTATCCGCGGAAGCGCCCTGCCCACTCTTTTTGCGTATGGCTATGACAAGCGCCGCCACGGACGCGGCAAGGGTCAAAACAAGCAATATCGTGGTAACTATAAATTCAGTCATTGTTCTTCCTCTTTTCAAGTATTCCCAGCAGGACATCTCTTTGGTTTTTCTTTTCACCGGATAAAGTAAGCTCGAACAGTTCCTGCAATACCCTGCCCACGCTTTCTCCCGTATAACCGTAATCCATAACGTCGGCGCCGTTCACCGCCAGCTCAGCCACGGAAAACGGCACGCCCTCTTCCTTCATTCTGTCGCGCACCCGCTTTATGCGCAGGCACTTGTCTATGTCCGCGTTTTCGCAAGTGGCGCGTGCGTCCGCGATGATAAGCTCCGTCAAGTCGTCTATCAAATCGGCGTTGGCTGCCACAACTCTGCGCAGTTTGCGCTCGCGCATATCTCCGCGCATATCCGTCATATGCAATGCCACAAGCCGCACTACCCGCCTTATCTCCGCCTTGGGATAGCGCAGACGGGTCATTATCTCCTCCGCCGTTTGCGCGCCCGCTTCCGCATGGCGGTACATATTCCCGTCCTCTTTCATACATCTGCCCTTTGCTATATCGTGCAATAAAGCGGCAAGGCGCACTCGCACGGGGGCATATTCCACCGTTTTTATAATGTGCTCGTCCACGGTGTACTTATGGAAAGCGGGGTTTTGCGCAACCCCTATATTTTCGCAAAACTCGGGCAATATCACCTGCATTGCTCCGCACTTTATCAGCCCGCGCAGCGCCTTCCCCACATACTCGCCCGCAAGTAATTTGTCGAGTTCCACGCGTATGCGCTCGGGTGCGATATCCTTCAAAAGCGCGCTTTTATTTGTGGCGGCGCGCTCCGTTTGCTCTTCCGCGTCAAAGCCCAAAACGGAGATAAAGCGGTAAAGGCGCATTATGCGCAGTCCGTCCTCACCCAGCACGCGTTCGGGATCGTCCGCCGCGCGCAGCAAGCGGGCTTTGAGATCGTCCGCTCCGCCCACAAGGTCTGTCAATTCGCCCGTGGCGATGTTGCGGTACAGCGCGTTTACGGTAAAGTCGCGCCTGCGCGCGTCCTCCGCGATGTCTTCCGTAAAGCGCACGGAAACGGGCTTGTGCACGCCGCTGCCCGCGGGGTAACTGTCCACGCGGAAAGGGGTGTACTCATAACAGTTTTCGCCTTTTATAATGACCGTGCCCAAGCGCTTTGAGCCAAGCGCCACGCGCATACCCGCGGCGGACGCGAACTCCTCCGCCTGCTCCTGAGTACAGGCGGAAGTAAGGTCTATATCGTAAATTTTTCTGCCTAAAAGCTCATCACGCACACAGCCGCCCACCGCATAAAGCGGCTTTTCGGGCGGAAATTGCGCCGCAAGCTTTTTCAGCTCTTCGTTCACTTATCTTCCTTCAAAGTGTAGACGTGCGGCAGATTGCGGAATTTTTCGTTCCAATCCAAGCCGTAGCCCACCACAAATTCGTCGGGAATGGAAAAGCCCACATAGTCGCCCTTTATATCCACGACTCTGCGCGAAGGCTTGTCCAAAAGCGCACAGGTAGCCACGCTCACCGCGCCGCGCTCCGCCAGCATATTGTTGAGCGCAAGTGAAGTTTTTCCGCTGTCTATTATGTCGTCCACAACAATGACGTCCCTGCCCTTGACATCGGTACGCATATCGGAGATGACTTTGAGTTTTCCGGCGGTGGTGCCGCTGCCGTAGCTGGATACGGTTATGGTATCCACCGTCACGGGCAGATCTATCTCACGAATAAGATCCGCGAAAAACGGGATCGCGCCGCGCAGAATGCACAGCGTTATAGGCTGTTTGCCCGCATAGTCGCGGGTTATCTGTTCGCCCAGCTCTTTGACGCGCTTTTTTATAAGCTCTCCGTCTATCAAAATTTTGTCCAAAACGTAATTCATAGCGTTCTCCTCACGGATATATACAGGCAGTCGTCGCCTTCTTTTACTTTCAGATTTTGGGATATTTCCATTCCCGCTACCACGCATATGTCGCTGCCGTCAGCCAAAACGGGAATGTGCGGGCGCAGATATTTGGGCACTTTTTTATCCGTGAACCAATCGCCCAAGGAGCGCCGCCCTCCGCCGAACGGCAAGAACCTGTCCCCGTCACGCCGCGTGCGCCACACAGCGTTTTTGGGCACCGCCGCCGCATTTATGCGCAGCGCGCCCGGCTCTGCTTTTTTGGATACGGTCACTTCGTATTCGCCCAGCACGGCTCCGCCCGTTTCAAAGGGCAATTCCTTTGTGAATACGGGCGTTTCGCGGTAAAAGTGCACCTCGTCCCCCACCCTGCACGCGCGGAATGCGGACGGAAGATATACGGTGGAACCGTTTTCACTTTCCGCAAGCGCGAAGATGGCTGCGATGTGATCGCTTGTCACGTCCACCCTTCCGCCTATCCTGCCCAGCGCTTCAAACACAGCCGTTTCACCTGTCACTCCGTGCAGGCAGTCTATTTCCAGCACAGCCGCCTGCCCTTCGAGCTTGGCTTGCGGAGAGTGCGCGGCGATGTATTCGTAAGCCTGAAAAGCGCGTTTGCCCAACATAGATATGCCGCTTTTTGCGTTGGGAAAGCGGCTTTCTATCATAGGCAGCAACACTTTGCGCACATAGTTGCGGGAAAATCCCGTATCGTTATTGGTCGCGTCCTCACGGTACTCCACGCCTTTTTTAACGGCGTATTCCGCTATTCTCTCCGCCGTAACGTCGATAAGCGGACGATACACCACCCCGTCGTCGCGCGGAATGCCGCACAGCCCCTTAAGTCCGCTGCCGCGGAAAATGTGCATAAGTATGCTTTCGGCGTTGTCGTCCGCGTGGTGTGCGGTTAGCACCCTGTCCGCCATGCCGCATTTGACTATACGCTCAAACTCGCGCCGCCTCAAAATGCGCGCGCCCTGCTCTATGCCGTAGCCGTGAGTGCGGCAGAAGGACTTGCAGTCCAACTCCACTATGTCGCACGCGATGCCGCGCTCCTTGCAATAAGCCGCCACAAAGGCGCTGTCCGCGCTCGATTCTTCCCCGCGCAGTCCGTGTTCAAAGTTGAGCACGGTAAAGGCGGGAAGCCTGCCCGCGTTTTCAATGAAAAAGTGCAGCATACACATAGAATCCCTTCCGCCGGATACGGCAAGGACCACTTTTTTGAAATTACTTAATTCTCCCGCGTGTATCATATATTAATTATAGCGCAAAAAACGCTCCGGGGCAAGGGGGTATTGATAACAAAAATCAATTATTAAAAATTATCGCATAAATA
>CALWHM010000019.1 GCA_944380395.1 uncultured Clostridia bacterium
TCTTATTTTTACTATATCACATTTACCCTCCCCACCGTCAAGTTTTGATTAAGGTAAAAAAATCAAAACCCGCCGAAAATTTATACCAAAACGGCATAATCAATAACTATTTGTTATACAATCGCGCAAAGTGTCCACAAAAGTGGACAGCTCATAATAACAAACTATGCGCAAGTGTCCACTAAAGTGGACAGCGCGCACAATAACTAACACGCGCAGGTGTCCACAAAAGTGGACAAATACCTTATAATATAATTTTGTGCCTGCCCGTCACGACCAAGTATTATAAGACTTAACGCTTACGCTTCACTTCACCCCTTTCCGTCCTAGCGGAAAAATCCGCACAGCGAATTTTATAGGTTACGCTCGCAAAAGCGTGGTTTTGCTTCGCTTGTATTATATATTGAGGTGTATGAAGTAAGCGCGCGTACACCTAACAGGTGTATAACAGGTGTATAAACTATGAAAAATACCTTGTTAAACGCCGCAATAAAACGCACTGCTTTATCGCAGGGAGCTAATTATCACCGCTTTTTTACTTGCAACCAACAGCGCCGCAGAGAAGGCGTGTCAGACGAGGAAAGACCCATTTTTGCGACAGGAGCGTACTCCTTGTACGTGACTTAGAAAAAATGGGGCTTGACAAAGTATCACGCGCCTTATATGCGGTGCCCTCGTGGGCGGAAAAAGCGTGAGAAAAAATAACGAGAGGCTTGCCGCCTCTCGGATATTTTTGAATTAGCGTTTTCCGCCTTTGTATAAACTTCTACCAGTCTTCTTTGTGGGAAATCTTAATATCGGTGTAAAACTCCTTGTATTTGCGTTTGAATTTTTCCGCGTCGGTTTCAAAGTTTTGGGCGTCTTCAAGGTCGCCTTCAAAGATCTCTTCGCAGTCCTCGTCGTAGCGTTCGGCAAGGCGGGAGCGTTCAAGGTTATTCATTTTATTTGCCCTCCAACATACTTTGCAGGGCGTCAAAGCCCATACTTTGCAGGCGGAAATTGCGCGCCGCGACTTCCGCGACTATGGCAAGGTTTCTGCCCGGCATTACGGGAAGAGTGAGCATTGGCACTTGCACGCCCAAAATTTCCCGCGACGCGTTCTTATTGCCAAGACGGTCGAACTTGACGTTTTCTTCCCACTTTTTCAAGTCGAGCACAAGGTCGATGTGCTCGCTGTTCAGAATGGCGCCTACGCCGTACATACGGCGCACGTCTATTATGCCTATACCGCGCACTTCCATATAAAATTTGGTCTTTTCGGGTGCGGTGCCGAGCAATTTGTCCGCAACGCGCTTGACTATGACGGCGTCGTCCGCCACAAGGCGATGTCCGCGGTTGATTAGTTCAAGGGCGGTTTCACTCTTGCCCATACCCGAATCGCCCGTTATCAAAACGCCCAGACCCGTTATTTCCATAAGCGTGCCGTGCACGCACTCCTCGGGGGCGAGCAATTCGGAAAGAAAATTGGACAAGGTAACGGACATACGCGTGGTGACCACCTGCGAAGCAAACAGCGGCACGCCGTAACGCGACGCTTCTTCCGTGAAGTCGGAATCGGGCATAATGCCGCGCGCGAATATCACGCCGGGCACCCTGCGCGACAACAGGCGTTTGAGCGCGGCTTTTTTATCCTCCGGCGAAAGCGAACAAAGATAATAATTTTCCGCATTGCCTATAAGCTGCACCCTGCCCGCGCCGAAATATTCGTCAAACCCCGCGAACATAAGTCCGGGACGGTTGACCATCATTGAGTAAAAAGTTATGTACTCCAACTCACTGACATTGATGACTTCCAGATCGCACGCCTTGCAAAAGTCTTTTATGCGCATACTCTTTGCGTCCACATGTTCTTCAGGTCTCATATCACATCTCCCCGTATTTTTCTATTACCCATGCGACGAAATCTTCGTCGTTGGTCACGCCCACTTCGTCCGCAATCGCTTTGAGCGCGGGCATTGCGTTGCCTGCGGCTATGCCCAGCCCCGCGAACTCCAGCATAGACGCGTCGTTTTCCGAATCGCCCAAGGCTATCACTTCGCTTTTGTCCACGCCGTATTTTTCGCATATGCGCTTTATCGCTGCGCCCTTGTTTATGCCGCGCGGCAATATCTCCACCACGCTTTTGTGCGAACGGGTGAAAACCATCTCTCCGCCCGCAACGCTCCTGCCGTACTCCAAAAATTCTTCCGTGTGCTCGGGCATCATAAGCGAAAGAATTTTTACGGGACGTATGCCGTTTTTCTCCACGTACTCGGAAAGCGGCATATCCGTGCTGTAATAGGGCACGCCGCAAATTTGGCAGAAATAGTCCACGTATTCACTGGGACGGGCGCAATTGCACTTATCGTCAAAATAGCACAATGTTTCGCAATAGTCCAGCTTTTCCAAGGCTTTGAGCAAAAAAACCGCCTTGTCTGTGGGAATGGAGTTCAGATAGAGCGGCTTTCCGCTGTCCAAGTCGTAAATGCCTCCGCCCTGATAGACCACCGCCTCACCGTGCAGTCCCAATTCCGCCGCGCGCGGACGCACCGCGGAGAACAGCCTGCCCGTGACAAGCACGAACTTTCCGCCTTTTTTTACGTATTCCGCCACCGCCGCCTTTACTTTTTCCGATACGGTGTTATCCGAACGGCTGACGGTGCCGTCAAAGTCACTGAAAATAATTTTATATTTCATATGTGCATTGTACCGCGCGCAGGCGGCGTTGTCAAGCGTTTGCGTTTTTAGACGTTATTCTTCTTCTCCGTTATAATATTCGTACACGCTCTCCGCCGCCCGTCTGTTCACCACCTGCATTAGTTCGGGCACGGTGGCTTGCCTTATCGCGGCAATCGTGCCGAAGGATTTGAGCAGCTTTTTTGCGTTTACCGCGCCCACGTTGGGTATGTCTTCCAAAGAAGAGCGGCGCATTCGCTTGCCGCGCGTGTTTCTGTGGAAAGTGATGGCAAAGCGGTGCGCTTCATCGCGTATGCGCTGCAAAAGTTTGAGCGCGTACGAATCGCGCGGCAATATGACGGGCTCACTTTGATGAGGCACGAACACCTCTTCCTCGCGCTTGGCAAGGGAGATAAAGTTTATCTTCTCGCTCCACTTCCCCACCGCCTCCAAAACGGACGAAAGCTGACCCTTGCCGCCGTCTATCACGATAAGGTCGGGCATAGAGTTGAAGCTCACGTCCTGCTTTTGCGGCAAGTCCGCGCAATTGTTTTCACCTTCAAACTCTTCTTCTTTACCGACTTTTTCCTCTTTATTTTCTTCCTCTTCCAAGTGCGCAAGGCGGCGGGAGAGCGCCTCCTGCAAGCTGGCAAAGTCGTTATTGCCCTCCACTTCCCGGATATGGAACTTGCGGTAATGTCCGCGCGCGGGTTCGCCGTTTATGAACACCACCATCGAAGCCACTTTGTCCGTTCCCGAAACGTGCGAAATATCGTAACACTCCATTCGTGCGGGAATGCGCGGCAGGGACAGCAATTCGCCCAACTGCATCATAGCGCCCACGGTCATATTGTCATGTCTTTCGCGTACGGACAGCGATTTTTCCAAAAAGTCCTTGGCGTTGGACTGCGCCATATCCGCCAGCTGACGCCTCACGCCCTGATGGGGACAGAGCACGTTCACCTTTTTGCCCTTTAAGCCGGAGAGATATTCCGCCATGGCTTCCTCATCGTCCAGCGGAAGCGACGTGACCACCTCGTCCGCGATGTATCCCACCTGCGACGTGTAACGCGAAATGTAGGCGGATAAAGCGCTCTTTTCATCGGGGGAAACATCCTCTATCACCTGCTTGTCCCCGCCCAGCAATTTGCCGCCGCGCACGAACAGCACAGCCGCCACCGTGTTCAAGCCGCTGGACGCTATGGCAAACACGTCCATATTCAAGTCCTTGGGCAGCGCCGTCACCTGCCTGCGCACCAATTTATCCAGCACGTCCAGCTTCTGCTTGTAATAAAGCGCCTGCTCGTAGTCCTCGCGCTCGGATGCCGCCTGCATACGGCTTTTGAGCATATCCTCGACTTTTTTATCGTTGCCGCTCAAAAACGACACGACTTCATCCACTTGCTTTTTATACTCTTCCCTGCTCACACTGCCCGTGCACGGAGCCAAACACCTGCCGATATGATAGTTAAGGCAGGGGCGGTGCGACGGCGGCACTTTGCCCATATTCAGACTGCACGAACGCAGAGAAAACGCCGAATATATCAGGTCCGTAATGTCCTTGCTCGAAATGCCCTGCATATACGGACCGAAATACTTCGCGCCGTCCGCTTTGAGTTTTCTGACCACTTCCACGCGTGGAAAATCCGCCTTTACGTCTATGCGTATGAACGGGTAACTTTTGTCGTCTTTGAGCAGAATGTTGTAAGGCGGCTTGTGCTGTTTTATCAAATTGTTTTCCAAAACAAGCGCTTCCACTTCGTTGCGCGTAAGGATATAATCGAACGTGTAAACTTTGGACACCATGCGCGCGACCTTCTCCGTCTTTACGCCCGCGTTGAAATATTGGCTCACCCTGTTTTTGAGAACTTTGGCTTTTCCGATATACAATATCTGCCCGGAACAGGAATACATAATGTACACTCCGGGCGATGAGGGAAGGTCTTTTATCTTTTGGCGCAAAATATCGTTCATATACATATTTTACCACCAAACGCGCTAACGCGCAAGGGAATTGCGCCGCGCCGTGAAAAGCGGCTTTTCAAACTTTTTTGTCTATTATGCGCGCCTATACTTACGCGCCCTGCGTAAAAACGCGCTCCGTCCCCACGTTCAGCACGCTTTCTATAGCGGGATCTGAAAGACTGTAATAAGAAGTTTTGCCTATCTTTCTGCAAGTGACCATGCCCTTGTCCTTCAACAGTTTGAGCTGGTGCGACGCCGTGGTCTGATGTATCCGAACGACCATGGCGATGTCCCCCACGCACATATCGCCCAAAGCAAGCGCGGACAATATCTTTACCCTGGTGGGGTCCGCGCACACGGCGAAAAATGCCGCAAGCGCCTCTGCCTGCTCGTTGCTGGGCATATAGCTGCGCAGCAGCCGCTCCCTTTCAAAACTTATGTATAAACTCTCCTGCGCGTTCATACCTATATTATAAGGCTGTGACATGCGCGGGTTTTGTCGCATATTACGGTATTGACGAAAAATTTGCGGAAAAGCGGGGAATCAACCATGAATAATTCTGTGTTTGCCATATTGCTTCTGCTCACCTTGGGCACCGGAACGTGCTCGGGAGAAAACTGTCCTCCGCCCAACTCCTGCGATCCGCTGAGTCTGGCGCTGTGCTGTATGATGTTCTCTTCATGCGTGGGGAGCAGATATACTCCGCTTTCCTTCACCTGCGCGCAGTAACGCACGGACAAGGCGGTTACTTTTTGACTATTTTTGCGACCAAAATGCACTCGTTTTTGAACACCCAGCGCATAAACGGATCGTAAATGCAGAATACGACAAAGCATACGCCCCATATGATATAGAACGTTACTTCATACTTGTTGCCGAAAATGTTTATTGTGTTTATCACCAGCCCCATAAGCTCCCAGCACGCCCAGAACATAAGCGCGTAATAGCCTATCTTGATAACGGTGATGACGATTATTTTCAACGCCTTGGGCAGTTTTTCGACTTTATAAAACTTGAAGTCCAAAAGCCAGGAAAGTATGGCGTAAGACCCGAACAGCATTATAAAGGGCAAGGCGTTTATGTTTACTATTAAAAATCCTATTAAAGAAGAAACGACAAATGACATTATCGCGCCCTTCCACATCCCCTTGGTGAGCGGAATATTGATTGCTAGGGCGGCTATTATATTGAGCGCTATGGTCAGCGCGTCCACATACGCCTGCGCCACCACCGCGATAACGGCTATCGCGGCGGACACGGCGGAAAGCGCTATTTCATATGAATAACGCTTTTTCATTTTTTAACAGCAGGGAATAAGATCTCCGCCGCAGCACTCGCACAGACAGTCGCAGCAAATGAGCGTGCTGCAAGTATTGCAGCATGCGCTTGCGGTAGCCGCATTGCCTGCCGCCTGAGCGTCCGGACGGGCGTATCCGCCGCGCCCCTGCGCCGACTGCTGCTGAGCGTTTGCATTGTTGATGGATTCGGTGAGCCTGTTCAGCGTGTTTTGATATTTTGCGTTGCCGGGGTCCAACGCAACGGCAAGTTCAAGCTGTTTTTTGCTCTCTATGTGCCAATTGCGCTTGTAATAAATGACGGCTTGCATATAGTGCCACTCCGCGTCGCGCGGCTCTATGGCGTCAAGCTGTTTTTGCGCTTCGTTTATCTTGCCCTGCCTTATCAGATCTTCCACCATACCGTAAGTGCCGCCGAAATTATCGTACGACACGCGCTTGTTCAGATCTTCCATACAGTCGCTGTACGCGCGCTCCAGCTCCGCAAGTTTTTTGGAAGCTTCCATACCCACTTCACCCTCTTCAAACAGCTTGGCTTCGTATTGCTGTTTTAGGTCGTAGTAGGCGTTATCTATCTGCTCCTGAGTTGCGTCATCTTTCAATCCCAGAATTGAATAAGGACTTTTTTGCAATCTTATTTCCTCCGATAATCGTTTTGGCGGTAGCGGGCAAGCCGTACCAGATTATATTTGTCAGCACGCCCTCATACAAAGGCGTGGATATTTTGTCAAACGCGTTCATTATCGCGCTT
Source organism: uncultured Clostridia bacterium (assembly GCA_944380395.1). Lineage (GTDB taxonomy): Bacteria > Bacillota > Clostridia > Christensenellales > UBA3700 > Alloclostridium. The sequence continues at coordinate 6,668 of CALWHM010000019.1, forward strand.
TGGCAGGCGTTGAAGATAAAGTTCAGCTCCTGCTCTTTGTCCTTTATAAATTTTTCGCGCGAAGAAAAGTCGTATCCCGCCAAAAAGGGGTTGTAAGCGCCCTTTTTATCGTCCTTTTCCAGATCGTCGACGGCGTCTATAAGATACACCCATCTGCCCAGATTGTACAGCAGCTCACCTATATCCTCCGTAAACTTCTCCGCAAACACTTCGCGCCCTATCTCGCGCATCATAACCGCGAACGGGTGCGCGACGCGGTCTATCTCCGCGCAGTTTTCCTTCTCCAGCTTGCGCAGCTTTCCGTATTGTTCCTTGCACACTTCGTCCGAATGCGGCAGACGTGCGCGCGATTTTTTATAGTGGCGGCGCAGTATGACTTTATCCAAAAATCCCCTGCCCGCGCCGCTTTTGTCTATCACGTCGTCTTCAAGTTTGTAGTGCATAAGTATATTGTTCGCGTCTATGCACCTGTCCGTAAGCTCGTCCCTGAGCGCGATCGTCTTTTTGCGCAGCGGGTTGAGCACGCAAACCTGATTATCCAGCTGCTTTTCCCTGCCGTATACGCTGTGCAGCAATACGTCCAGAAAAGTTATGTCGTAATTGGTGGTAAAGCGCATTATCTGAGAGCACTTTTTTCCCACGCTCTTGCAGTATCCGCAATAGAACGCGCGGTACATTGCAAAGTCCTTTACGAACATATCGGGCTTGTCTATTATCACATACCCGTACATTATTCCACCAAAAGACCCACCGCATTCTGCGCCCTGCGCAATACTTTTTCCGCCCTTTCAGCCGCACGCGCCGCGCCGTCCGCGGCAATGCCCATAAGATACGCCTTATCCGAAATAAGCTTGGAATATTCCTCTCGCACCGGTTTGAGCATAGAGGACACCGCCTCCGCCACGCGCAGTTTCAGGTGCCCGTACATAAGCCCTTCGCACTCCTTCGCCGCCTCTTCGGGAGTAGTGTTTTCCGCAACCGCCAAGATGGTGAGCAGGTTGGACACGCCCGGCTTTTTCTCCGGATCGTAAGCTATCACGGATTCGCTGTCCGTTACGGCGCGCTTGAATTTTTTGACTATTTCGTCCTCGCTGTCCAAAACGTTTATCCTGCCCATAGGGTTGGGGTCGGACTTGCTCATTTTGGCAAGCGGATCGGAAAGACTCATTATCTTGGCTCCCGCCTTGCCCAGCTTTGCCTGAGGCACCTTAAACGTTTCGCCGTATATGTTGTTAAAGCGAATGGCGATGTCGCGCGCTATTTCAAGGTGCTGAACTTGGTCTATGCCCACGGGCACGAGGTCGGTATCGTAAAGCAGAATATCCGCCGCCATGAGCACGGGATAGTCCATAAGCCCCATATTAACGTTATCTGCGTGTTTTGCGGATTTATCCTTAAATTGCGTCATTCGCGTCATTTCGCCCACGTAAGTATAGCAATTGAGTATCCAAGAAAGCTGAGTGTGCGCGGGCACGTGCGATTGCACATACAAGATGTTCTTTTTCTCATCCAACCCGAACGCCAAAAACTGCGCGAGCAAAGAAAGCGTGCTTGACCGCACTTCCTCCGCCTCCCTTCTTATGGTGAGAGAGTGCAGATCCGCAACGGCAAAAATGCAGTCGTTTTCCTCTTCCTTTTGAAATTTCAGCCAATTGTTCACCGCCCCCAGGTAATTTCCCAAGGTGAGCTGGCTTGTGGGCTGAACTGCGCTGTATATGACTTTCTTTTCCATTTTTCCTACCGTCTGCTTTATATTATTACGCGATTTTATATTATGCAGTATTTCAAGTATAACATAACCATTGTAAAAAGTAAACAAGCAGACGCATATATGTCGTGTAATATTTTTGTATCGGCTCTCAAACCGCATATTCGCCCGCCGAACGATAACGGCGCGGTTTACAGCCGTATACAACTGCGTATCCGTCATAACGGCGCGGTTTTTCTTAAAGAAAAAGCCTTGAAGACGCGCTTCAAGGCTTTTTTTGTTTTGACCTAACTTTTCAGTATACCAGATCCAGCAGACCGCAGCCGCCGTCTTCCCTGCGATAAACCACGTTCACCATGCCCGTTTCACCATTGAGGAACACAAAGAACGTGTGGTCCACAAGGTCCATTTCCGCAATGGCTTCTTCCACCGTCATTTTATGCAAAGAGAACGTCTTTGTGCGCACTATCTTGTCTGCGGGCACTTCCGCCTTTTCCTGAGGAGCGGGCGCTTCTTCAAATGCGGACTGCTTTATCTTTTTACCCAATTTGGTGCGGTATTTGCGTATCTGACCCTCTATCTTGGGCAAAGCAAGGTCGATATTGCTGTACATATTGTCGGAAATTACTTCACTGCGTACAATATTGTTCCCCGCAAAAAACACGGTTACTTCCATGCCGTACTTGTCTTTGCCTATCTGCTTCAACGCGACTTTCATGGTTGCATCGTCTTCAAAATAACGGGCGAATTTCTCAACTTTCGCCTCAATCACGTTTTTCAAATGATCGGATGCTTTGTAATTTTTGGAAATGATTTCAAGTTTCATAATCAGAGCCTCCTTTTTTGAGGTTTCCCCTCTTGTAATAACATTATATCACATATTTTCCCGCAAATAAAGGGGCTAAGTAAGTATTTTACAAACTTTTAGCTTTTATTATGCTTAAACTTTACACCCGCGCACATCTTCGCCTTAAAACGCGCCCCGCCCGAAAAGCGTTTTCATCAATCCCCGCCCTTTAACCCGCAACACCCCAAAACCGTACGCCCTCGCCTTTTATCCGCGAACGGCGCCCGCCTCACGCACTCCGTTAAAATTTCCCGTAACCGCGCAATATCGTTTGACATCACGGCGTTTCGGTGCTAAAATAATTTCTGCCGTGGGGATATGGCTCAGCTGGTAGAGCGATGCGTTCGCAACGCATAGGCCACGGGTTCGAGTCCCGTTATCTCCACCAAACGAAACCTAAAACGAACTCCATTTTGTGAGAATCGTTTTAGGTTTTTTTTATTAAAAAAGCTACTGCCTAACAGTAGCTTAAATCATTCGCAGAAGGAGGCGACACGCGGTGCCACTCGGAGTCCTAACTTGCTGTATAAAAGCTTCCATACAACATCACCTCCTTACACACCTAACATATTGGCACCTAATGTTTCGGTGTTCATAGTATATTCAAAATTTCTTTAATTGTCAAGGTAAACGGCGGTTTATGCCGCGAAAAAAACGGTTTAGGAATAAATGCGGAAATTGCTCAAAAAGATAGTTGGACAATTAAAGATATTACTGATAGAACTGAAAGATTAGTAAACGAATTACTTGATAAATACAAATTATAAATAATATTCGTTTTACGTTACGATTTGTCCACCAAAAACAAAGAAAACCGAACTTTTTGGTTCGGTTTTTTCTTGTATCAAAGCGCAAAGGCATTTTGAGGCGCGATGAGCGGCGCTAATTTTCAGAGAAGCGACTTATAAAGCGCGATGATGTCTTCTTTGGTGGGGTCTTTGGGGTTGCCGGGGCGGCAGGCGTCGTCCATGGCGGACTGCGCCAAAAAGTCCAGATCTTCTTCCTTGACTATGCCTTTTAAATCCTTGGGTATGCCCACGTCGGCGGAGAGTTTTGCCACGGCGTCGCAGGCGGCGGCGCGGGCTTGTTCCACGCTCATATTTTCCGTGCCGTCAACGCCCATAGCTTTGGCTATGTCGCGGTATTTATCGCCCGTGGCGTCCGCGTTATAGCGCATTACGGTAGGGAGCAAAATGGCGTTGGCTACGCCGTGGGGCGTATCGTAGAGTGCTCCTAGGGCGTGCGCCATAGAGTGCACTATGCCCAAGCCAACATTGGAAAAGCCCATACCTGCGATATATTGACCGAGAGCCATTCCCTCTCTGCCCTGCGCCTCGTTTTTGACGGCTGAACGCAGCGAACGGGCGATTATCTCTATGGCTTTCAAGTGGAACATATCCGTAAGTTCCCACGCGCCTTTGGTGATGTAGCCCTCTATCGCGTGCGTTAGCGCGTCCATACCCGTGGCGGCGGTCAGCCCCTTGGGCATGGTGGACATCATCTCGGGATCTATCACCGCCACGACGGGAATATCGTGGGGATCGACGCACACGAACTTGCGCTTTTTCTCAACGTCCGTTATGACGTAATTTATCGTGACTTCCGCCGCCGTGCCCGCTGTGGTGGGAACGGCTATTATGGGAACGGAAGGATTTTTTGTGGGAGCGGTGCCTTCCAGACTGCGCACATCGGCATATTCGGGATTGGCGATTATTATGCCGATGGCTTTGGCGGTATCCATAGACGAACCGCCGCCGATTGCTATGAGGTGATCCGCGCCGCTTTCTTTGAACGCTTTGACTCCCGTGAGCACGTTCTCAATGGTGGGGTTGGGCTTTATCTCGCTGTACAGTTCATAAGGGATACCCGCCTTATTAAGCACATTGAGCACTTTGTCTGTGACCTTGAATTTTACAAGGTCGGGGTCGGAACACACGAACGCCTTTTTCAAAGCGCGCCTTTTTACCTCTCCCGCTATTTCCTTGATCGCGCCCGCGCCGTGATAACTTGTTTCATTCAATACTATTCTGTTTGCCATAAAATATCCTCCTTATTATTTCAAATTCAAAAAGTCTTTGCGGTAGTTCTTTACTCCGAACAGCTGCAAAAGTTTGAGCATATCCTCATCCTTTATCGTGTTCTTGCGCGGCAGATGCGCGGTGAGCATATATATCTGCGCCGCTTTTTCCACCGTTTCTATAAGTCCGAAAGTTTCATCAAGCGTTCTGCCCGCTCCGTATATGCCGTGCATAGCCCACACCACAAGACGGAACTGCTCCATTTTCTTTGCGGTGGCGGCGCCTATCTCACTCGTGCCGCACAGCATCCACGGCAGCACGCCCACGCCCTCCGGAAAGACGACTATGCACTCCGTGCACATCTCCCAAAGCGTATGGGTGAACTCCTTTTCATCCAAAGAGTGCACAAAGTTCATTGCAAGCGTGTGCGTGGGGTGAGAGTGCATTACCACGCGGTTTTCGGGATCCACTTTCAAGCGGGCGATATGGCTCATCATATGGGCGGGAAATTCGCTGGTGGGTCTGCCGCCGTCCTCAAAGCCCCAAAGCAGCTGCACGCTTTTTCCGCTCTTGCCTATTTTCACTATGCCTAAATTGACGGCAGGGTCTTTTTCCACGTTCTTGAAGTACTTGCCCGTACCCGTGACCAAAAATATTCTGCCCTCCAAAGGCGAAAGATCCGCATCCACGCTGTTCACGCCCATAACGGGTATTTCACGCAGCACCTTATCTGTATCCAGATACTCCGCCACTTCGCTTTCTTCAAGCATATAACTTATATTTCCGCCGTTGCGTTCGTCCCAGCCCAACCTGTACATATTGGAAGCGGTAAGGCACATCTCGCGCATAAATTTCGCATTCAGAATATCCTTCATCTTTTGCCAAGCTCCTCTATCTCGTATTTGCGTATTTGCGGATAATATTCCCGCTCATTGCCCTGCCTTTTCAAATACTCCTCCCACACGGCGGCAAACGGCAGATCCTTTATCCGCTCCTGCTCCGCCATTAAAAGGGTAAAGTTGCCCTCGTCCTGCAACTTGGCAAGTTTTTCGTGCGGAGTAAGCAGCGCTTGCAGCAACGCTTTCTGCACGCTGCGCTGACCCGTGACCCACGCGGACAGCCTGTTTATGCTCGCGTCAAAGTAATCCAAACCTATCATCACCTTATCCAAGGCGTTGCAGCGCACTATTTCCGCGGCGATGTCCTTTATCTCGTCGTTGAAGAGCACAACGTGGTCGGAATCCCACCTGACGCCGCGCGTGACGTGCAGAGCGACTTTATCGTAAAACGCCAAAAGCGCGGGTATCTTGTCCGAAACATATTACAGCGGATGATAATGCCCGTTGTCCAAAAGACAGCATATGCCGTTTTTAGCCGCATAGTTTTGATAAAATTCGTTGGAGCCTACCGTATAACTTTCCACGCCTATGCCGAACACCTTGCTCTCCACAGCCACTTCCACCTTACTTCTATCGTACCCGCAGGAGAGAATTTTATCAAGACTGTCTTTTAATCTCAGGCGCGGCGTGAGCCTGTCCGCGGGCACGTCTTTAAGCCCGTCCGGTATCCAAATATTCACAAGAGTGCGCGTTTTGAATTCGTCCGCGAAATACTCGGCTATTTTCAAGCAGGCTATGCAGTGCTCCACCCAAAACGCCCTCACCTTTTCGTCCGGAGAGGACAAAGTCAAGCCGCCCTCCGCCATACGGTGCGAAAACATAGTGGGGTTAAAGTCTATGCCGTTCAGCCCCAGCTGCTTGGCAAATTCCACCCAAGGCGCAAAATGTTCGGGGCGGTAGGCGTTCCTGTCAACTTTTTCTCCGTTCAAAACGGCGTAACTCGCGTGCAAGTTCAGCCTCAATTTGCCGGGCATAAGGGAAAACGCTTTTGCTATATCCCTTTTAAGCTCCTCAAAGTTTCTTGCCCTGCCGGGATAATTTCCCGTGGTCTGAATGCCGCCCGAAAGACTGCCGCCGCCGTCAAGTCCGATAACGTCGTCGCCCTGCCAGCAATGCACGGATATGGGCACCTCAGCCAGCTTTTTCATAGCGCGTTCCGTATCCATACCCTCTTTAGCAAACCTTTCTTTTGCCAAATCGTATGCCGTCATACCTCTATCTCCTTTATGTCAAAAGACTTTTTTATCATCTCGCGCGCGGCTTGAACGTCCTTTATCTCCCCGCTTGCGATCATCTGCATTATTATATTTCCCGCCGCGGTGGCTTCAACGGGTCCCGCGGTCACCTTTTTACCCGTGGCGCGCGCGGTAAGTTCGTTGAGCAGTCTGTCCCTGCTCCCGCCGCCTATGATGTGAATGCTCTCAAAAGTCTGCCCCGTGCCCGCTTCCAGCTCCTTCACCGCCGCTGCGTAGCACGCCGCAAGACTGTCGTAAACCGTGCGCAGAAGTTCGGGCATATGCATGACCTTTCCCGCCGCCGCACATATCTCCCTGCACATATTTTCGGGCGATAAAAACCGCTTGTCGTTCACGTCGATGATAACGCCGCTTGCGCCGCGCGCCCACTTTTCCATCTGCGCAAACGTGGGTTCTCCCGCTTCCTTTCTCACGCTTTGCAGCATCCACAGCCCCGTGATGTTCTTTTGATAGCGGAAGGTAAAATTCACGCTGCCCTCATTGGAATAATTGGCGTTCATACTGCCCTTATCCGTATGCGCGAACTCCTGCTCCGCGCCCAAAAGCGACCACGTCCCCGACGAGATATACGCAGAGCCGAACTTTATCGGCGCCGCCAGCACCGCGGACGCCGTGTCATGCGTGGCGGGAAGCACCACCTGAGCGTCGTATCCGACGAACTTTTTCACCTGCTCGGTAAACCGTCCCACGCTTTCTCCCGGCTGAGAAAGCGGCTTGAATAAGCGCCTGTCATATCCCAAGGCGGAAATTATCTCCTCGTCCCAATCATGAGTGCGCGCATTCACCATACCCGTGGACGTGGCATTCGTGTACTCCTGCTTTTTCACGCCCGTCAAGCGGAAATTCAAGTAATCGGGCAACATTAAAAAGGCGTCCGCTTTTGCAAGTTTTCCGCTTATTTTATCGCACATAAGCTGATAGATGGTATTGAACGGCTGGAATTGTATGCCCGTGCGCCCGTAAAGTTTTTCAAACGGGAAAAGCGCGTGCACCTTGTCCGTCACGGCTGCCGTGCGCGGGGAGCGGTAGGAGAAGATATCTCCGACAATTTCCCCGCCGTTTAACAGCGCGTAATCCACCGCCCACGTGTCTATGCCGACAATATCGGGGGCAAGTCCCGCCTGCCCCGCCGCTTTCAAGCCGTTAAGCACTTCTTTGAAAAGCCGTTCCGCGCCCCAAACAAGACTTCCGCCGCTTTCGCACGCGCCGTTTGAGAAGCGATACACTTCTTTCAGCTTTATTTTGCCGCCTTCGATTTCTCCCGCAATGTGTCTGCCGGAAGATGCGCCTATATCAATTGCCAAATATCTCATATCGTTTTAAGGGTTGCTCCGCCTTATTGTGCCGCCGTCACCTTATCCGCGGCGGGATCAAGCTTGAACGTAAGTCCCGAAGCGGAGGGGAAATCCACGCTTATTTCGTATACGCCCTCTTCGTTGAGAGAGTAAGTTTTCGCAACTCCGCTTTGAGCGTCCGAAAGCTTGGTGATGTTTTCGCCGTCCTGCCATGCTGCGGTTATGGTGAGCGCTCCGGGCGTTCCGTCCTCATTTATTTCCAGATCCCAAGTGCCGCTGAGCCAAGGCGTGGGAGGATTGCTGTCCCCCGTGGCGTACACTTTGAACACATTGCCGTAAAGTTCCCCCTCCACGGGCTGAGCAGGCTCGGGAATCTTTTCAAAAGAAAGATACGCCTCCCCCACAAACACCCAAATGGCTTTGCTCTCCGTTTTGAAAGTATCGTTTTCCGTGACCGTGACCGCCTTGCCTTCCGGATCGTCGCACGCGGCAAACACCGCCGCACAGCAGATGACGCATACTATTGCCGCTATCGCCGTCAACCATTTTTTCTTCATATTTTTTCTTCCTTTATTTTACGGTCTGCACCGCAAATTTTCCCGTTAAAAAACGTATTCTCCCGCACAAAGGGTCTGCGCTCTGCCGTCGGGAAGAATAAGCTCCGCCGTGGTGTTTGCAGGCACCTTCACTTCGTATTTAAAGCCGCCGTCCGTCTTTTCCCAGCCGCAGGAAACCGTGCCGTAAACGCTCTTATATTCCGCTTTGGCAAAAGTAAGGCTGCCGCCCGGCTGAGGTTTGATGACAAACCTGTTCTCCCCCGCCACGTTTATGCCGCACATTGAAGAGAAGAACCACTCGCACACCGCGCCCTTGGAGTAGTGGTTCAAGGAAGCAAGCCCCTTGGCTTTTACCGTGTTGCCTTCCCACGCCTCCCATATGGTGGTGGCTCCGTTTTTGGGCATGGCAAGCCAGCCGGGAAGCTGCTCGTTTTCAAGCAGGCGGTAGGCGTACTCTATGTCAAGTTCAGCCAGCACCTCCAAAATAAACGGCGTGGACAAAAAGCCCGTTCCCAGCCTCCAACCGTAATTATCCAGCGCTTTTATAAGGCGCTTTTTTGCGTATTCGGTCTGCTTTTCGTCCAAAAGACGCATATACACGGGTCTTACCAGCTTTGCCTGTCTGTCCGTATCCAAGCTGAATTTGGGCAAGGTGACCAGCTCGCGGTAAGCGCTTTTTGCGCCCTCACTGTACTCTTTTATTCTGTTGAGGCGCGTGTCGCGCGGCTTTCCCAAAATGTCCGCCACTTCCAGCACGCGTTTGAGCGTGAAGAAAGTGTACGCCGTGGACTCTTCGGGATGCGGAGAGGCAAAGTCATACCATTGGAAAGCGCACACATCCTCAGGTTCTGCCCACTCGCCGTAAGACTGCCCGCAATTTACGAAATACTTTCTGTTTTTACGGGAGATGCGCACGTGCCTTGCGTAAGGTCCGCCCCATTTGCCCGCGCGGCTTATCATAAAATCGGCATAGCGGAGCATCCCTTCATAGTTTTCTTCCAGAATGCGCCTGTCACCGTATTTGCGATACATATAGAGCGGGATATACACGCCCGCGCACGCCCAGCCCACGGATCCGTTCATCACCCACATAAACCAATCTTCGTTGGCAAACGGCGCTATCTGCGGAAGTCTGCCGCTCTTCCATTGCCTGTCATAGATGTCGCGCACATGCTTGCGCGCGAACGCCGCGTAATCCGTCATATAAGACGCGGTGTTAAAGAACACTTCGCTGTCCCCCGTCCAGCCCATTCGTTCGCGGGTGGGACAGTCTGTGGGGATATCTATGGAATTGCTTTTAAGCGACCACTTTGTGATCTCATAGAACTTATTGATAAGGGGATGGGAACACTCAAATGAAGAAGTTTCCTCGAACGCGCTGTACACCGCGACGGCGGTAAAGTCGTCGTCCTCAAACGGCATATCCGCGATCACTTCCGCATATTGAAATCCTCCGAAGAAAAACTTGGGGGTATATTCGTTCACGCCTTCCTTGCAGATGTAATCTATCTCTTGCAGGGGCGTTTTTTTGCCCTTATGAACGCATTGAATGTTTTTGAGAGTGAGTTCTCCGCTTTCGTCCAGCATCTCTCCCAAAGTGACGTGTACGCGCTGCCCCGCGCGCGCTTTTACGCGGAATGAGATATACCCCGCAAGGTTTTGCGGAAATTTGAGCACCGTCTTTCCCGCGGGTGTAATAATGCGCTCTGCGGGAGAAAAGCGCTCCGCTTCCTTTACCGCCACATTGTTAGGCGCGGTGATCGCCGCCTTGAATCGCGTAAGCTTGGCTTTTCCCGAATAAGAAGGGATCTTGCGCGCGTCCACCTTCTCGCCGTCTTTGAGGTCGGCAAAGCGTATGGGCCCGTCGTTAGACCACGCCCAGCTTTCATCGGTCGCAATGCGCGTTATTTTGCCGTCGGCGGAGTAAAGTTCCAGCTGCGCAAGCAGTTTGGTTTCAACGCCGTAAGTGTTTCTTCTGCCCTTTGCGCCGTTGGATCCCCTGTACCAGCCGTCCGCAAGCTGAGCCGTAACTACGTTCTTGCCGTTATGCAAAAGCTCCGTTACGTCATATGTCTGATACTGCACGCGCTTGCGGTAATCGGTGGAACCGGGTGCGAATATCTGCTCGCCCGCCTTTTTGCCGTTTATGCATATTTCATATAAGCCGCACGCAGTTGCATAAAGGCGCGCCTTTACTACGCCCTTTACTTCAAACGTTTTTTTGAAACAGTCAACGGGATAACGCAGCTTTTTCTTGGCACGGTAATCGCCCGTTATCCACTTCGCCTTCCAATCTTCCGCGCACAGAAGTCCGTATTCAAAAACCGCGGAAGCCTTTTCCCCCTGCTTATCGTTTTCGTCCCAAAGGGTGACGCTCCACTCTACTCTTTGCCGTGATACGGGATTAAGCGGATACTCCGCCATCATAGAAGAGGAGTTGACCTTTCCGCTGTCCCAAATCGTTTTGCCCTCAGCCGCCGCCTCTATGCGATAAGCCGTCTGCTTTATGCCGCCCTCGCAAGTCCACATCAGCCTCGGGCGGGCAACGTCTGTCCCTATGGGGTCTTTTAAGTATTCCGTTTTCAAATTTATCGCTTTCATAATACTCCTCCGTCCTTTTGTATCCGCGTTTTATGCCGTATATTTCGCCATAAAAACATTGAGATATTCTTCCATCTGCGGCGTCCACCATTTTAGGTACCCGGCTTGCGTGGGATGTATCTTATCTGCCATATAAAGCTCACGTTCTTCTTCGGTAATGTCGTTGAACTCCTTATCCGTATAAAGATCTATGACCCCTATGCCGTATTCCTCTTGTATCTGTTTCAACGCCTGCACCATCGCCGCATATTCCTCACTTTCAAAATAAGCGTTCGTATAAAACACTACGGGACAATTCCATGTCCTTTCCGCATATTCGATAATGTGTTCGACGGCGCCGCACACGGTTTTCGTATCATGTTCTTTACCTCCTCCGCTTACTTTGCCAAGACTTATATTTTTAGTCGCGTCATTGGTGGAAAGCTGCACCACAAACAGATCGAACCTTGCATTCTTATCCATTTTTTCCATACGCGCTATGTAAGAGTTGGCGCTTCCGCCCGCCAATGTGGTGCCGCTGACCGCCTCTTTTACATACTCCGCGCCGGCGCGCACGGCTATGTAATCGGCAAAAGACGTGTGCAATGAGGACGCGCCCAGTGTGACGGATGATCCCAAAAAGGCTATATTTTTACCTTTGAGTAAGCTGTCTTCAAGCGGCTGCACGTTTTCAAGCGCGTACTCTTTGGCGTTGCCCGGCAATTTGGCAAACCTCTTATCCGCCATAAACCCGAACGGACCAAACGCATAAAGGTATCCCGACACTATAAGTCCGACAAGTACGGCTATCAGCAATACCGCCGCCGTTATACCTATCCCAAGCCCGATTTTTCCGCCCCTGCTCATACTTTTTACTTCATATCGATTTGGAATTCGGCTTTTCGGAATCCGCGTGCTTTTCTTCATATTCGGCAAGCGCCGCCTGCATAGCCGCATAAACGGCTTCTCCCGCCGCGCTTTCTGCTGCCCATTTTTCCTCCGCCTTTTGCTCGCGCGCCTTTTGCCCGGCGTCTTTTTCGGCAAGCTGTTCGGGCGTCATCTCGGCAAGTTTCGCCTCCCTCTTCAAGCGGGCTTTTTCCGCTTTGGCGGCGGCTTTTTCCGCAGCTTTTGCCTCGTTCTCCGCCTGCTTTGCCGCCTTTGCCTGTACGGCTTCTATATGCTTTTGCAATTCGGCTTCATAATCAAGCCCCTTCTTTTCGCACATTTCTTTGAGTTCCTTGCGGTAATACTCTTCCGCCTCTTCGTCCTGCTCCTTCTGCTCCTCGGCAGCCCTTATTTCAGGCTCTATCCACTCTTCTCCGCGCGCCTCACAAGCCGCCTTTTGGCGCATACGTATGACAAGCTGCTTTCTGCCCACCGTGTTTTCCACCGTCACGGGCATAAGCATTAGCGCATACGCAATGCCGCCTATCGTTTCAAGTCCGACAAAGAAAAGTATGAATGCCGTGACGACGCTTTCCGGCTGATTGAATATTATGGAGAAAGTTCCGTCCGAATTTTCTATTATCTTCTGCATGGCGTCCGTGAGTTCGGGCATTGCGTTCACCGTTTCGGGAGCCAAATACCCCGCCGCGGAAATGCCGCCGTTGAATATGCCCGTGACTATGCCTGCCGCCGCCGTTATGATGACCGAATACGCGGACATCGCGACGCCGTCGCAGCGGAAGCCGTTCTTCCATTCCAGATGGTCAAGCGTGTCCGCAAACAGCGCCATAAACACATAAGCGCAAGGCAGACCGCCGATATTTTTTATAAACTGTCCCACCAATACCACATACATATTTGTCGGCGCTATCCAGCAAATGCCGCTGCCCAGGGCATAGAGCAAAAAGCCGATGACGGTTATGTTCTTCTTTCCGAACTTTTTGGCAAGCGGCCACACGGCAAATATGCCTATACCCATAGGTATACCGCCCAACACGGATACGAGCGTCTGCGTTTTTCCGTCCGCATATTCGCCTAAAACATAGTTGCAATAATAAGGCAAAGATACGTTTTTAAGCTGACTTGTCAGCGTGTAAAGCAGGAAATATCCGAGCAAAAGCAGCATATATTTATCGGTAAAAATAGCTTTGAGCTGCAATACGAAGGGGACTTTCTTTTCTTCCTTGCCGTTGGTTTCGGCGGTGACGCGCTCCTTGGTGAAGTAGTATTCCAAAAGCACCAGCGGCAGTGATATGCAGGAGAGCACGCACATACAGATTATCCACAAGCCTTTGCTCGTGCCCAAGGAGGGGATTATCGCCATAGGGAAGATGAGCGCTACAACAATGCCGCTCATCATAATGCTGCTTATATTGTTGAACACCGCAGCACGCCGCGCTGGGAAGTGTTGCGCGTGGACAGCGGAACCATCGGGTTGTGGCTCATATTGTATATCGTATAAGCCACCGAATAATACAGATTGTATGAGAGCATTACCCATATTATCTGCAATATCTCGTTGCTGCTCGGCACCACGAACAGCAGCACGCCCGTCACAGCCACCAGCGGAGCGGATAAAAGCAGCCACGGGCGGGCTTTGCCCTGCGCCGTGCGCGTGCGGTCTATTACCGCTCCCATTATCACATTTGTTATGGCGTCTATTATCTTGGACACGATGGGGAACACCACCAAAAACATTCCGCCCCAAACCGTGCCTAAGCCCAGCACGTCCGTGTAGTACACGTTCAGATATGTAGCCATGACCGCGTTGAACAAAAGCGCCCCGCAAGGACCCGCCAGATAGCCCAGCCACTTTTCCTTGTTTGTCACGTTCTGCGATCTCACCTTGCTGTTCCAGAACCTGCCGGACAGCATTTTGCCGTTTGTGTTCATAATTTTCCTCCTGCCGCCTGTGCGGTATTTCCCTTTTATACTTATATTTTACAGTCAATCTCACAAGATTTCTTGCATATCCGTATTATTTTTATCACATAGGTATTCAATCACTTTTTATCCTTGGGGAGCGGCGGCACTTTGATGGTAGAGCACATATATTTTATCCCCTTGAAAAACTTGCCGTTGGCAAACGCGGCAAAGCCCTGAGCGAAGTTGTAAGGCATATATCTGCCCGCGCTCATAGACATACTGCACAGGGAATTGCTCTCCAATATCCTTTCCATAAAGTGCGCACCTTTTATCGCGTTGTCCCTCTCCGATCCTTCCGCCATTTTCAGCGCCTTTTTCATCTGCGACTTGGACACGGACAGTACCGCGGCGTGCAGCAGCCTGCCCATAAATCCCGCCTGAGCAAAATCCGAAAAGCGCGACTGCAAAGTAAACGGCTTTTTCGGCGGCAGAGGAGCGACGGCCCTGCCGTATAATTTTTCAAAAGAGGCGTCAATATCCGAAAAAGCCGCGTTTTGATAACTTTGCAATATCTCTTTATCATAAGGGGTCACGCTCTCCCCCTCCACGCATATTTCTTCACTCAATGCGACCGTTTGACAATCTTTGCACAATTGCAGAGAGTATTCCCCGCCTTCGAGCGTCCACGCGCCCGTGCGCCCGTCGTAAAATTTCAAATCATCTGTATCAAACGTAATTTCCGCCTCGCCTTCTTCTCCCGCTGAAAGATACAGTTTGCAAAAACCGCGCAATTCGCGCACGGGGCGGAATATCTTTTCACTTTGTTTGGAAGAATACAGCTGAACTACTTCGGCACCCGCCCTAATTCCCGTATTTTTTACAATACAGCTTACACATATCCTATCTCCCTCGCGTTTTACACGCATATTACTCCACTCAAAGGAAGTGTAACTCAACCCGTATCCGAACGGATAGCGCACCTTCTTGTGTGCGGCGGTATAGTAGCGGTATCCCACAAACACGCTTTCTTTGTATATCTCGCGCCTTTCGCGTGAAAACTCCGCTCCGAAAGGTATATCCTCTTCTTTTAGCTGCCAGGTTTCGGCAAGTCTGCCCGCAGGACAAGCCTCCCCGTACACAAGTTTTGCGCACGCCCTTCCGCCGCTCTGCCCGGGCAAATACATATTGAGTATAGCCCGAACGCCGTCCGCAAACTCAAGTTCCACGGGCGAACCGCCAAACAGCACCACGATAACTTTTCTGCCCGTCTTTATCATGGCGTCTATCAAGGCAAGCTGATTTTCCGGCAGACGCATATTTTCCCTGTCGCAGCCCTCGCTCTCCACATAGTCCGTAAGTCCCGCGAACACAAGTATTTTGTCCGCATCCTTCGCCTCTTGAACCGCCTGCTCGATAAGCTCGACGTCCGTTTTCAGCTCGTTTTCCTTATATCCGCGCACATATTTATAGCGTGCGCCCGCTTCATTGAACGCGCTTTTGGGAGAGCATATCTTTGTGGGATTTATCATAGAACTGCCCGCGCCCTGATAGCGCATTTTTTCAAACAGCTCTCCCGCTATCAGCACTTTTTCCTCTTTATCAAGCGGCAGAACACCGTCGTTTTTAAGCAGTACCGCGCAATCTTGAGCTATTTCGCACGCAAGTTTATCGTGCGCTTCAAAGTCGGCTTGTTCCGTGGGCGTCCCCGCATACTTTTCCGCAAGGCGCAGCACGTTTTCAACCGCTTTGTCCAAAACCTCTTCAGGCAGAGTCTTGTTCTTTATCCCGTCAAGTATCTGTTTTCTGCAAATGGCGGTATCTCCCGGCATTTCCAAGTCAAGACCCGCCCTAAGAGCCTCGATTCTGTCCTGCATAGCGCCCCAATCGGTCATAACCAAACCGTCGAATCCCCACTCTTTCCTCAAAACTTCGGTGAGCAGCCACTTGTTTTGACTGCACGGCGTGCCGTTTATCTTATTGTACGCGCACATAACCGTGGCGGGCTTGCCCTCCTTTACCACCTTTTCAAACGGTTTTAAGTAAATTTCCCTTATCGCCCTTTCATCGGCTACGGAATCGCCCATAAAGCGGAAATTTTCCGCATTGTTCAGCGCAAAATGTTTTACGGATACGCCAACGCCTTCGCTTTGCACGCCCTCCGTCTCCTTCGCACCCATAACTCCCGCCAAATAAGGATCTTCCGAATAATATTCAAAGTTTCTGCCCGCGCGCGGGTCGCGCTTTATATTCACGCCGGGACCCAGCACTATGTTTATGCCGTAGTGCTTCGCTTCTTTTCCCAACGCCTTGCCTATCTTTAACGCGTTTTCCGTGTTCCAGCCGCACGCCACCGTGGCGGCTGTGGGAAATGCCGTGGCGGGAGAACTGCCCGTAACGCCGTTATCGCCCTCTCCGCTCTGCACCCTCAGTCCGTGCGGTCCGTCCGACATTCGCAAAGACGGGATCCCAAGCCTCGGCACCGGGTTGGTATACATAAAATTCGTCCCCGCTACAAGCGCAGCCTTTTCTTCCACCGTGAGTTTTGATAAAATTTCCCTGACATTCATAATATTACCCCTCTTTTCACGCCGTGCTCTAAGGCGCTTAAAACTTCTTTCCGATGATATTGTAACAAAAATTCCCGCCTTGTTCTTGCATTATCGTAATAAAAATGATATAATTGTAATCAATCGGAGGAACTTAACGTGAACGGCTCAGACCTGCAGTATCTTTGCGGCATTATCGGCGGACTGTGCGGCATTCCCACGCGCCTCTACAAAACGGACAAACTCGTCTTTGTGCACAGCACGGCGGATCTGCCGGCAGACCCCATAACCTTGCATTCGGATGAAATATTCAAAATAAAAGAGCACGTGGGATACTTCGTGACGCCCGATTTTTTCTACTACGGCGTTATCAATTACAAAGATTACAAGTTGGTGATAGGCCCTGCGCGGCAGGTCTACGATGACAGAACGCTCACGGACCTTGCCTTCCGTCTGGATGTTCCGCCCGAACAGACAAAAAAATTCATCTCTTCAATGAAATCCGTCATTTGCATGCCCCTTGAAAGCATTCTTCAAGTGATGATAGCCATGAATTTCGTGCTGAATAAAGAGCGGCTGGGACTTGAAAACGTGGTCATATACGACGAAGATCAGGAGCGTATGCGCAAAGCGATGGCTCGCGAACAGCTGGATAAGACGATAAAGCAATTCGACGCTTCGGAAGAAACCGTACAGCACAACACCCTTGCCACGGAGCAGACGATAATGAATATGGTTCGCAAAGGCGACGTGCAGGCGCTGGACGAATGGGCGAAAAACGCGCCCTCTTCGCGCGCGGGCATTATGGCGCCGGACCAACTGCGCCAAGTTAAAAACACGCTGATAGTGTCCGCCACCCTGGCTTCGCGCGCCGCCATACGCGGAGGCGTGGACATAGAAGAAGCCCTCACCTTAAGCGATTCCTACATACAAAAATGCGAACTCACCGGCAACATCACGCAGCTTACCAATCTGCAATTCCTTATGATCCGCGACTTTACCGAACGCGTAAGCCGCGTGCGCTTCGGCGGCAAGTCCACTCTTGCCAAAGAGGCGGCGAACTACATCCGCCGCCACATTTCAGAGCCGGTCACCTGCGGAAACCTCGACACCCTTGCGGGCGTAAGCTCCAACCTCAAAGCCAAGCTGGAAGCCATAGGCCTTCAAGTCGCCTACTCCACTCCGCTCGGCATGCACTCCCCCACCGTGTGGCGTACCGCCCTCAACGACTTCGTAAAAAACATTTTCAAATAACGCCCACCTGATGTTTGCGACAATTTTTAACTAAAAAGGCGGACGGTCGAAACCGTCCGCCTTGTATTAAATACATAAGTCTTTATGCCTGTGAATCGCTTACAGGCGAATTGGATTCGGCAAACGCTCCGTTAGTTGCGGTATAGTAGACAAGATCTTCTTTTTCGACTTCGTCCACCTTGAACGAACCAGTCCAGCCGAATTTCTCCATATTAGACGATAACGTTGCCGCATCATAATTGACCGTAACGTAAGTTTCGCCGATAACGTCGCCGCCAGGTTTTCCCGCATAGCCCAATATCTTGCCGGCATAGAAGCTGCCCGCATACTCCTCGGGCAAATCAACGCTGATCTGAGCTGCCGATGAGCAGTCGTATATCTGAAGTTCAAGACAACCGCTGTACAAATAACCTGCAAGACCGCCTATCTGTACAGCCCCGGACGCAGATGCTACCGTAATATTCATTGAAGACTGTTCATCTACAGAACAATTTCTGTAAATATGCTTGCTGACTTCCAGATATCCGACAATACCGCCAATCTGAGCGGTGGAAAGATTTGCCGTCATATCCACATTTTCGCACTTTATGTTGCTGAACGCTTCATTGCCGCCGCCGATAGCATATCCGAATACGTTACCTGCCATTGCTCTCGTTGCGATTATATTTATAGTGCTGTCGGATACGGTTATATCCTTTGCGCGCATACCTATGCTGCCCTGTCCGTTTCTTCCGGCAAGAATACCTACGGTCACAGTGGAATCTGCGGCGTCTATATCAACTGCAATATCGGACACTTTCAAATTTTCTATCCACAATACGTCATCGCTTGCAACGACATTGAATATACCTATAAAGTACTGTCCTGCTTCGAAAACTCCGCTGTCCTTATCTATATACAAATTGGATATGGTATAGCCGTTTCCGTTAAAAGAAGCCTTGAACGGCGTTGCCCACGAACCTATACCTTTCCAGCGGTATTTACCGCCAACCAGATTCTCCTGGTCTACCGCCAGCGAGCCGTCGATATTATTGCCAAGTTCGTATTTATAGTTTGCGGAAGCCGCAATCGTATCGTTAATGGCCTGCAACTCTTCAACGGTAGTTATTGTAACCGTTTTATGCGTAATTGTCAGTGTTACCGTATCGCTCGTTTTGGACAGAGAGTAGCAATCCGCATTCTCCTTAACGGAATAAGTTACAATCACTTCATAGCTTCCCACATTGATTTGGTTATTGCCTGAATATGAAGCTTCCACGTTTTCCGGAAGTTGTGTCGCGACCACAGACTTCGCGGTACCGTCATATTCGGTCTGCGTACCATCAAATAAGACGCCGCTCATATCTATTTGCGCCCTGTTGACGGACAACGTGGCCATAAATGTTTTATCATTGTAATTTGCATTTCTGATGGTTGCGGTAACCTGTACACTTCCCGGCTTGGTAAGCGAATTGTTTGCAGAGTAAGCAACGGTAAAGCCTTCCGGCAGTTTTTCCGCACCTGTCAGCGCAAGTTTATGCTCTGTTCCGTCATATGTAAAGGACTTATCCGTAAATGTTATGCCTTCAAGCATATCTTCGCCCATATCGGCTTTGTTTATCTTCCATTGTAGCGTTACCGGCTTAGCGTCCACCGTTTCCTCATCAAATTGAACAAGGCAAGTGTAATTATCCGCTTTTATACCCTTATTATTTATCAAAGTGTACTTGATATATTCGGGAAGCGGTTTAAGTTCCACGCTGTGCTCGGTTCCGTCATATGTAAATTCCGTTGTTTGAAGCGCAATATCGGCTGTATCCACTTTTGCTTTTGTAACCGTCAATGTTGCCGTCATCGGATCGTAAGTATAATTCGGATCCGTGCTTGTAAAGCTTGCGGTAACTTCCAGCGTACCGGGCTTTGTCAATTTATTTGCGGTATAAGAAACGCTGACACCCTCCGGAAGAGCCCCGCTTATTACAAGTTCATGCTCGGTTCCGTCATAAGATACTGTCTTGTCTTCAAAAATGACGGCGTCCGCAGAACCTTTTGCCGCAGTAACGGTAAGCGTAGCCTTCATATCGGGAATGACCACTTTATCGTTTTCATGCGTAAAATGAGCAATCGCCTCCACGCTGCCGACATTGGTTATTTTATTGTTTTCATAGGTGACGGTAACCCCTTCGGGCAATTCACCGCTTACCGTAAGTTCGTGCTCCGTGCCGTCAAAAACCACTGTCTTGCTTTCAAACTTTACTCCGGACATATCCACTTCCGGAACGCACGCTGACAAAGCAAGAGCAATGGTAACCGCGACTATGGCAAGAAGCAGAATAAAAGATACTCTCTTTCTCATTTTTTACTCCCCTGTTTTACTTTTTATTATATTATCCGTAGACCAGCTCTCCCAATCTCTGCTGCCGATCACGGTCATAATATTTTTTACTGTGGTCGCCGCGTCCGTACCGTCTTGTTGCATTTTTTGCTCAAAAGTTATTTGCTTGCCGTCTGTACTCTGCCATTTAAGCGTCTTCAAATACTTTTCCGCAACGGTAAAGGATGATGCGGTGTCAATATATTTATACACTTCATATGCAGGTTTCTTGTCCATTTTCGGGTCGCCGTTATTATATCTGAAATATTTCAGCAATCCGAATCTCGCATTGTTCAGCGCCTCTTCTTCCACATCCCAGCCTCTGTAATATATGAATGCCTTTACGCTTTCAAGATTAGCGCTCTTATAGTAAGCATAGGCAAGATTTCCCGCTTGAATATTCATATCCTTCTCGGAATTCGTATAAGAAGATAGTCCGCCCTCGGTAATATATACAGAACGCACCTGTCCGTTTACAAGCATATCCTCGCTATGCAGGTAATCGTCCATTACCTCCAAATTCGTATATGTTATCAACGAAGAAGTTTCATAGCTGTCTGTCATTCCGGACGCCACTCCGGTTGTTGTATCATGAAGCAGCATTTCGCTGTACTGCAAATAATATCCGTAAGGATGCGCCGCAATGCCCCAATCGAAATCGCCCTGCGCTTTAGACCGAGTGTTAAGTCCGTCCAATATGGCTTTGGGAGAATATGTGTGCTCACTGGTTTCAAGTTTCAGCTGTGTTGCCGATTGCGCCCAATAGTGCGCAAAAGACGTAAGCACTTGATTCTGCGCTTTATATTTTTTAACCGCCAGGTTTGCTATTCGCAAAAGCCGGTAATACTCATCGGTATATACAGATGTGGAAAGCGGCGACTCATCTACATCGGTCATGGAATTCCATTTCATGGAAAGATCCACTTCGTTTCCTATGACATATGTCTCCACTTGTCCGCAATAATCGTTGTCCTCAGGATCTCTGGAATATCTTTCCGCAAGAAACTCAAACAATGCCAAAATATAATTGTAGCTGCGCTGCGTGCTTGTATTGAGCGCATATACGACAGACTCTGCCGTATCGTTATACAGCCTTGCGGATTCATAATGCAGAAAATAAGGGGATCCCAATTGATTATCCATGCCCAAATTTATAGAATAGACCACCAATGTAACTTTTGCTCCCAAATCGGTAAAGTTTTTGATCGCCCCGTCAAGTTCTTCGACCGTCTCTTTCCAGAAGAAATAATCCGTGCCGTTCACGGTATGCTTATATGTGTTTTCGTCGTTATACCTGTTTATAAAATAATTTTCATACACCGTGCCATCGGTGCCAACATCTTCTCTGGGCATAATAAAGTCGATAAGAGGAAGATTGACCTTAACATGTCCCAACCCCAAATCTTCTATAAATATTTTATTTATTTCCTTCGTTTCGTTATCGGCAGCATTATCCGTACCTACAAATAAACCTTTTATACTGTCGGTCTGCACGGCGCTTACTTCATATTCCGCGTCTATTTCCGTAGCATAAAATGGACCCGCCAATACCTCCTGATTTTGAACAACATAGTATTTATAATAAAGCATGTCGGTTCCGGTTTTCCCACCGATATAGCGATCCAATACCACGTCGCTCTTTATCCCGCAGAAATAGTATCCCACATTATAATCCGCAACTGCCACTTGCATATCAACTTCCGTAACGGAAACACCGCGATAATCTTCATTCGGTAAATATGTGTAAGAAGGAAGCGCTATCACGTTGGCAATGCCTGCGCTACCCACGTCGTTTATTTGCAACGTTATATCGGAAGACGACACATGGACCTCTATTTTATCTTTGTAATCACGATCGACAGACCAAATCGCAACCAAATGACTGTCCTGTCTTATCTCCCAAAAATCGCCCGATGTCGCCACTATCTGTGAAGTATCCGTATTATACCATGTGACAAACTCACTTCCGTCCTTTGTCGGCACCGGCAGCGAATACGACACCCCGTATTCCATTTCCGCCACATCGTCGCCTGACAGAGTCCCGCCTTGAGCGTCAAAAAATACATTCACCGTTTCCTTATAATTGATATGTACCGCAACCATTACCTCCGCGCGCACATTCCAATATGTTTCGTCTACGATTATCGATATAAAGCATACGCCTACTTCCGTATTGTTGCCGTCTTCAAATATTTCAAAACGCGCATCTGCCCTCTCGTCGGAAAGTGTATACTCGGGATATATCGGCTTTCCCGTATAATAAAAATTCTGGTTTCCTTCCGCGGTTATGGTTATAGTTTCCTTATCTTTTATAACAGCTTTTACCTGTTTTGTATAAGTCTGTCCGTCTATTGTTCCGGAAAGCACCAGTTCGTGTTCTCCTTTTTGCGTAAAGACGTTGTCGCGCGCCTGTCCGTTCTCTGTGACTGTGACAGGCGAATTAAGCGGTATTGTGTAATAATCCACGCTGTACGAGTCTTGATTTCCGTAATAAAAAACTTGCTCTTCGGACGCATAAATACCGGGAGCGTTGCTTTCCGCAATTATAACGCAAAACTCCTTGGTGACTGAAGTATAATATTCATCGCCTTCGACATGTACTATAAGATTGTATTTTCCGGGTTCCGTAAATACATCGGGCGCACGCTCTCCCGTTTCTTTGATCGTAACGGTGCGTTTCGCGCCTACGGGCGAAATCGTGGATATAAAATAATATAGTTTTCCTTCTTGATAATAATATAGTTGGGTTTCCTCCGCCGTAATCTGCGCGGACCGTTTTTCTATCACCACTTTTACGGTTTTCGTGGCGGCGATATACCCTTCTTTTTCGGCTTTGATCGTAACATCATATTCACCGATTTGCGTAAAAGAATTTTCAACAGCCGATCCGTTGACCGTGAACGTTACAGTAACCTCATCGGATGGGGTGACAGTATAACTTATACTATGCGCTTCTCCGTCATAGTAAAAATGAAATTCATCCGCCGCTTCAAGCACTATAGGCGTAGGCTCCTCAGGTGTTTCGTCATCCTTACACCCTGCAGCCAATATACCTATCGCCGCTATTAAAGACAGTATCACAACAACAAGCGTGATATTACGTAATATCTTATTTTTCATCAATTCTCCTCACCACGGCCGAATTTCCATCTCCTTCCATCGTGTTCCGACCGAATATAGTATCATACAATATACTCTTATTATAATCGCACTGCGTCGAAAAGTCAAATATTTTGTCTAATTATAAAAAATCTAAAAATTTTACACATAATATTCTTTTCTTGCAATAAAACTTATTTTTTTCGATATCGTATTGCAATACTAGCGCAGTTTAGGCTATAATAGACATTGAGGTATATATGAAAAAGAAAATTTTGATTTTTTTTGTTTTGACAATAACGGTTATTTTGTCGGCGGTATTTTTTGCCTGTAAGGACGACGAACCTCTTCCCGATCAGCCCGAAGAAACAGCACCTCTTACGCCCGCAGATGAAACTTTTTTGTTCGATTTGCTTGGCGCCGATAAAAACGCAAGTGACGCGACGGTCAAATTAATGCCGGCCCCGTACGGCGACAGCCTTGCTTCTCTGAATACCGAGCTACTGTCTTTAACGGCAGATCACGATAAAGATTCCGACATTTATTCCCTGTATTATTGTGTAAAAGAATCAACTAGCTATACCGTATACAAAACCATATCGCAAGACGGCATTACTTGGGACTTCAACGGCAGTAAGGAGCGGTATGTTTCTTCCGACGGAGTTGCCACGATAGTAGCCGGAAATCCCGGGTTTTATGTGGAAAACAACGGGGAACTTCGTCTTAAAAGCCTTGACGGAGCACAAAATATCCCTCTCGGATTATCCGGATCTGTTTGCTCGGCTTTTTTCGCAAACGGAAAATATCTGATATATGCCGTAACAGAAAGCGGTATTACGAATCTTTGCATTGTGCAAAACAACACTCCGTCCGTAACAACGGTTGAAGACAATATCGCCTCTTCTTATTCCGCAGGGAAATATGTGTTCGAATACGGAGATAAATATTTGTCTTTAAACAAAAGAAGTGCGAATGGTTCGCAGGATTTTACGGTTTCGTATAGTCTTGACGGAAAAGCATTCTCATCTTTTAACGGCGCCTATATCGCCGCGGATCGCGATCCTGCTTCCTCTAACGGAATGCGTCAATGCTCAAGATTCGTCGCAAACGGCGCATTTGATGTAGTGAGCGACAACGCCAATCAAGACAAAAGTTTCGGCATATACTTATATGAAGTAAAAAACGGAGTTACTACGCTTAGACTGTTTAAGCTAAGACAAGGCGGTGTTGCGGCTCTTTACGGGAATTTAGACGGTGCTACGGTAACAACGGCTAATATCCAAGCGCAAGCAGTGTCTCTTATTCTCAACTACCAAACGGGAGCAGCCGGATATATTGACTTGGAAATTTTTAATAAAAACGGCACTTCCGTATTTAATATCCATATTCCTAGGGGCAACTACACTGCCTACAACATTGCGTTGAGCGGTGAAGCGATATCGGCTTTCGGTGACGGCGCCGTTATCAAAATGCGCTTATATGACGCTTATCTTTACGACATACGCGCGGAGGGCTGAGTAATGAAAGATCGTAAATTCATATATATTTTATCCGCACTGCTTTTGGTTATTTTATGCGGAACGATAATTTTGACCGCCTGCGATGACGACCCTACCACCCCCGCTTATGTGTTTCACGATCAAGCAGAGGACATAAGCGGAAGCAGGCAGCTGTTTTTGGATACCCTGCTTATCAACGAAGAAAAAACCACCGCGCAAGCTACCCTTAATTCCCCCGTGCGCAGCGAAGAAGTCATACTTTTCAACGATCCTTGGCAAGGAAACTGCTGCGACTATTTTACCGTCTTTGAAGATATAGACAAAAACGGCGTAAAATTTTTCAGGCTGTACTATATCGGCAGATGGATCTACTCCGAAGAATATCCCGATGTGCTCCGCATATGTTACGCATACAGTTACGACGGATATAACTGGGAGTTCCCCAACCTCGGGCTCAGAGAAGTCAACGGCAATAAAAACAACAATGTCATCCTCGACGATACCGACCAACTGTTCGATAATTTCTTTGTATTCAAAGACTCCAATCCCGAATGCGACCCCTCAGAAAAATACAAGGCTTTGGGGGAATATTATGAATATTTGGGAGGTCCCGTCGACCTGCGTGCATGGGTATCCCCGGACGGCATAAACTGGACTTGTAAAGGTACCGTCATGGCGCCCGGCACAGGCACTTTCGATTCCTTAAATACTTGCTATTATGACGATGCAATAAATAAATATGTACTTTATTCCCGTAATATGTTCTATGACGCACAAGGTATTTCCTATCGCGCCATACAAAGGAGCGAATCAGACGATTTTTACACTTGGTCCGCGCCGAAATTTATCTCATATGCAGACGGCGAAAATATGCAAATGTACACTAATAATATATCGCGTTACTATAGAGCGCCTCAATATTATATCGGTCACCCTACCCGTTATACTTCGCCCGACGAGATCTCTCCGGGAGCGGACAGAGTGACCGACAGTATTTTTATTTTCTCTCGCGACGGACTTACTTTCGAGCGCACTTCCGAAACATGGATACTCAATCGCCCGAAAGACGATATAAATTGGACATACGGCGATTCTTATTTTGCAGCAGGGATACTTCAGACAAAGGATGCGTTCGGAAATGATGTGATGTCTTTCTACACTAACGAAGATCGTTTCTCTGAAACAGGCACAAAATTCGTCAAATACGACATGCGCCTTGACGGATTTGTCTCTTACGATGCTTTGGGATGCAACGCCGATGTTGTTACAAAACCCGTTAAATTTTCGGCGGGATCTCTTTATCTCAATTACCGTACCGGCATTGGCGGCGAAATAGTCGTCAGTTTGGAGGACAAAAACGGAGCTACATTGCTTAAAACCACTCTTACCGGCGACTTCACAGATAAGCTTGTGTTCAATGACGAACAGCTTGCTCCTTTCAAGGACAAAGGCATTGTCTTGAAGATACAATTACGTGACGCACAAGTCTATTCATATATGTTCGATTGATGCAAAGTATCTTTTAGCCCCACGACCGCGGCAATCGTTTTTTGCCGCGGTTTATGCATTTTATCGTTATTTGCTGAAAAATTTTTTATAAAATCATTGACACGTTAAAATTTATCTCGCAAAATATAAGAAAGGTGGGAAAAGTTATGAGCAATACGGACAAAATCGACGATATTACAAAAAACGACGCTTCATCAAGCGCCGCTTCTTCGCAGGACAACGCCAAAAGTAAAGCGTCCGCCGCGCTGGACAAAGGCAAGGCTTTTATGGGACTCCATAACAACATTTGGCAGATAATCAAATTCACGTTTATAAGTCTTATCGCTTTTATCGCGGAGTTTGCCTCAATGTACGCTCTGCAATACGGACTGGAAGACGCCTTGGGAAATAAGCCCTTCGATTGGTTTATCTTCCGCTACGATCCCGGCCGCGAAGGCGCTTTCGGCACGGCGGGCTTTATCGCAATGCTTGTTTCAAAATGCATAGCGGAAATAATCTCCTTCACCATAAACCGTAAAAAAACTTTCAATGCAAATAACAACATAGTTTTCAGCGCAATAGCCTATGTGCTCACCGTCATAGCGCTCATCCTCTTCACCACTTGGATGGCGGGCGCTCTCGGCGACGCGATAGGTCCGCATATCGGCGCAGATTGGGGCAACACGATAAGCAAATTGCTCGGCTCTATTATAAGCTGGGTGGTGATGTTCCTTATGGATAAGTTCGTTATAATGCGCAAAATCGATAAAAAAGACCCTCGCCCCGACGACAATACCGAAGCAAGCGACAATTAAAATTTTTGTACGTCAAAATAATTGACACGCCGTCTTCAATCAATTATAATAATTAGGCACTTAAAGGCGCCGAACCTCACAAAATCGGCACAAAATTGAATATGCTGCTATGGCTCAGTAGGTAGAGCACTTCCTTGGTAAGGAAGAGGTCACCGGTTCAAATCCGGTTAGCAGCTCCAGACGAAAAACCACAAGATATTGTGGTTTTTCTCTTATTTTGCGGCTAAAAAAACCACAAGAGCGCACCATAACTAAATGTTGTAGCAAACACGGTAGCAAACACTTTTACGAATCATTCTCGTTATTCGGGACATTGAACCGTCATCTCGGGCGACCCTTTTTTCGGACTGTCTAAGGCGCTCAAAAACTGCCTTTTTCGGGCGTAATAGCAAACAATAGCAAACAACTGCCCCGACCGTTCTTTGACGGCGAAAAATTTTTTGCTTCCAACAGCGCTTTCACCGCCGTCTTCTTTTACTCCGTTTTTGAGTGCAATAGCAAACAAATAGCAAACACTTTTCGCAGTAAAAAAGCCGCCGCATTTTCAGCGTCGGCTCATTGCAGAGAAGTGGTGTCATCTTTTCTTTTTTGGGTCGGTGCCTCCTTCGTCCACCGTCTTTATCAATTCGTCTATGGACGACACACCATAGCCGTCCATCAGACGGGCGATGTTTTGCAAAAACTCGTCTCCGCTTCCGGAAGATTTTTCTTCGGATTCTGTCGGCGGTTCGATGTCTTGTCTCGGCAAGCCGATCGGCTGTCTTGCTTGACTA
>CALWHM010000020.1 GCA_944380395.1 uncultured Clostridia bacterium
CGAGGTGTAGCGCAGTTTGGTAGCGCGCATGGTTCGGGACCATGAGGTCGTGGGTTCAAATCCCGTCACCTCGACCAAATAAGGGCGCTTTATACGGCGCTCTTTTGTTTTTTCTATATTATATGTCTTTAATTATATTGAAAAAAACTATTTCCGTGTGTTATAATATATACGTATATGATACGGAGAGAAATTGTCGATGATTTCAATGAGAATCAAGTTAAATAAAGATTTGATAATTAAAGACGATATCTATGACTATGATGAATTGCTCGGGTATTTTCAAGATGAAATAGAATACTTGGGGGCGGAGACATGGATAGACGATTGGGATTATCTGCATTGCGACGTATACGATATTCTGTACCATTCGACTTGCAATATTATTGTGCAGATATACGATATGCTCAGAAGTATGGATGTTTTCGGAAAATATTGTTTATGCTGGGGACTTATATCGGAATACGATATAGAGCATACAAAAATGCGAAAGGGAATTTATACGGAAGATATTTTGGCAACGGAAATTCTCTTCAATTCCAAATTCTTTAATTACAGGAGTGAAGAAGAGATTAGAAACTATAAACCCGTGGATTACGGGAAAATAATATCGGAATAAAAGGAGACATTATGGCATTTTTTCTTCCTGTTTTGACTAAAACTTACGATCCTTATGATATAGATCAAAATATGTTCGCTATGTATTATCCCTCCGTGCGCTGCATCCCCATAGTTTGCAGCGGTCAAGTGGCTAAGGACGGTTACGGCACCGCCACCGTTGACGGGGTGGAGATAGACCACGGCGTGTGCGTAAAGCTGAGTATGTCGCCGCTTCCTATTCTGTTTTTGCCCGTGGGGCAGGCTGCCACGCAGTTCGGCAAGACGTATACGGTAAAACTCAAGGGATACAAGACGGAAGGCGGCGGTAAATTTATCAATGCTACTTTCAAAATCAAAACCCCCGCGCCGCGCTGCGCCGACGGAAAACATACGGAAAATGAGGCGTGTGCAAAAGCCGTTTCCGATGAAGGTATCGTGCTTTTGGAAAATGACGGAACGCTTCCGCTGGTTAAAGGGGCGAAAGTGGCGTTGAAGGGAGAGTATTTTAATTTCAGAATAGCCGTTATCGGCGCAAGCCATATAAAGCCCAGGTACAGATACACTATAGAAGAAGCTATTAACGGCGTGTTCACGGCGGACGACGGGGCGGATACGGCGCTGTTCTTCGTATCCCGTTCATCTTCGGAAAACAGGGATAATAAACCGATTGCGGGAGGGTATTACCTGACCGACGAGGAAAAGAACGGCATAAAGGAATGTGTAGATAAATACAAAAAAGTAGTATTGGTGTTGAATACCGCGTATCCGATAGAAATGAATTTTATAAAAAAGTCGGGAGTGAACGCAATAATTTGGACGGGGGCATGCGGTCAGCGCGGCTCCGAGAGTCTGATAGACATAATTTCCGGCGAAGTCACTCCTTCGGCTCGACTCGCTGATTCGTGGCCGCTTGACTATTACGATATGCCTGCGGCGCACAATTTTATAAATCTCGATGAGAATGCGCCGCTTTTTACCGATGACGGGACAAAACACGGCGCGCGCGTTTATTATGAAGAAAGACAGTATGTGGGATACCGCTATTTCACATCATACAATAAGCCTGCGGCGTATCTGTTCGGACACGGACTTTCCTATACAAATTTCAAGCTGTCTGCCGAATGCGAAATTACCGACGGCGGGTTGAACGTTAAATGCAGTGTGAAAAATATCGGCAGCCGTAACGGCAAGAACGCCGTGCTCGTTTATGTGAAAAATCCCGATGGCGGACTTGATAAGCCTAAATACGTATTCGCGGGATTCGATAAAACGCGTTGTCTTGCGCCCGATGAAGAAGAGGAGATGCAAATCACCGTTCCTTTTGCCGATATCGCCGTTTACGACGATAATAAAAAATGCTTTGTGCTGGAAAAAGGCGGATACGAAGTGCTTGTAGGCGGAGCGATAGATGAGTGTTTAGTTGCCGGCAGCTTTGAATTTGCGCAGGAAAAGGTAGTTAAAAATACCGTCTCCGTGTGCGCTCCGCTTGAAAAAGTAGGGGACATAGACGAAAACGGGAGTGTGAGCGTTCGTACCGCTATCGTGGACAGTAAAGAGCATATTGCCGTTAAAGCGAAATTTGTAAAGCCTTCTTATAAACCGATCGAAAGGCATAAGGGCAAGAAGATAATGCTGCAAGACGTAAAAGCGGATCCCTCTCTTTTGGATAAATTCGTATCTCAGCTTTCAGCAAGCGAATTGACGGATCTTGTGGTATGTAACGAACATTGCTGGTATCCGGGAGGAATAGGCGCTGCGGGAAAACTTGCGAAAAACTCCAAATACGGCATAACGCGCGTTTATATGAGCGACGGAAATTGCGGCGTCAATCTTTATCGCCGCACAACGGGATTCCCCACAAGCAATGTGCTTGCGGGGACTTTTAACAAGCAACTTGCGTATGAAGTGGGAAAAGTGCTTGCTCTGGAATCCAAAGAAGAGGGGATAGCGATAAACTTGGGACCCGGCGGCAACTTGCATCGCAACATTTTGTGTGGCAGACATCCGGAATATTTCTCCGAGGATCCCATTTTGTCGGGCACTTTTATGGGCTGGCAAGCCAAAGGGGAGGAAGAAAACGGAGTGCTTGCCACATACAAGCATCTGTTCGGCAATCAAATAGAATTCGAGCGTAAATCCGCCCATTCGGTGATAGACGAGCGCACTGTCAGGGAATTGTATCTGAAGGTGTTTGAAAAGGCGTTTTCTGTTTATAAGGCGTCTTGCGTTATGACTTCTTATAACCCTGTGAACGGCATTTATCCTTGTGAAAATTCCGAACTGCTGAACGATTTGCTCAGGCGCGAGTGGGGCTTTGACGGCTTTGTTATGACCGATTGGGATTCTTATGCCACTTCCGATGAGATAAAGAGTATAAACGCGGGAACGGATCTGCTTACCCCGGGAACAAAGAGGCATTACAGAAAAGTGCTTAAAGCATATAAGAGCGGCAAAATATCCCTTGGTACATTGCAAAACGCCGCAAAGAATATAATCAAAGTATTGATCAAATATGAAACTTTATCCGATAACAAGGTTAGATAAAGAAAAATGGAAGGGGCACGTCTTGCCCATCGAATATACAACTCAAGAGTATTACGATGTGAGCAAGACCGCCTCTTCCGACGGCTTCTTAATAGATATTAAACGGAAAAAATTCGATGTGCCTGTCAGACATTTTCCCGAAGAATACGATTTTCCCGACAAGCTCTATCAAGATCATTGGCAGGACGCCGAAGCGTTCGGGGTAGTTGAAGGCGGACATCTGATCGCGGCAATCGAATTATATCGTGAAAGTTGGGCAAATCGTTTGCGCGTCACAGAGCTTTGGGTGGATGAAAATTATCGTCGGCAGGGCATAGGCTGCAAGTTGATGGATTTGGCGAAAGAAGTCGCTGTTCGCGAAAAAATGCGCATGGTAATTCTCGAAACGCAATCATGCAACGTTGCGGCGATCGATTTTTATCGCTCGCAAGGAATGGATCTTGTGGGCGTTCTCACATGTGATTATTCCAATAACGATATGGAGCGCAAGGAAGTGCGTTTTGAAATGGGGTGGTTTGCCCGTTAATGCAGATTAAATGTTTTGGTCGTTGTCCTTGCGTTGCGCAAAGAGCCACTCCTGCCATTTTTCTTTTGCGTAAAACGCGCGCATCATCTTGTGCCCGCCCTTATCGTAAAGGCTGAATTTTATTGTGCAAATGTCTTTAATCTTATTATAGATATTTATATCGCTGTCTGCGGGAACGAGTTTGTCGTCTTTGGCGTGCCCCGCCCATATATTTTCTTTCGCAAAATTTTCTTTGCGGAAAACGCTTGAATAGGCTTTCGGCATATAGCCCATCAGCGGAATGCCCGCAGCATAAAACTTAGGGCAGTTATAGAGGGAATACCAAACGCACGCGCCGCCCAAAGATATGCCCGTAAGATATATTCTATTTTTGTCTATGGGATATGACTGCGCCAAAAGTTCTATCAAATTTCTAAGGGATTTGATATATACGTCGATGTTTTCGGCATTTTCTTCGGCAAATACGCTGCTTTGCTGGGGCAGCAGAACAAAACAATCTTGCTTTATTCGCCCGACAGCCGTTTTGAACTCTATAAATTGTTTTACATTGTCTTCGCCCAATGCGCCCGCGCCGTGCAAAAACAAAAGCAACGGTTTTTTGCGCTTTGAGTTGCCCGTTTTCAAGCGAAAGGGTATCTCTATCCCACATTCTGCGTCAAAATAAGAAAACTTTTTATATTTCGGAATAAAGGAGTTTTTGCGCACAATGGTGTTCTTGCGATATTTTTCTTTTATTTCGCGTTGCCTTTGCGTCGCCGCGGCGCGTGCAGAGTCTAATTTACTTAATTGTCCAAAATATACCGATGGCTTTATGTTGCCTTGCAGAACATAAGTTGCGTTTTTCAAATCGGCGTAATACAGTTTGCCGCTCTCTTCCAAGACGCTTACGTTATATTGAGAGATAATATCATCGCCGACAGGATATTGCGGATGTTCCAGAAAGAATTGCCGCCTTAACAGGTCGAAAATAATCTGCTTATCTTTTTCTTCAAAAGATATAAGGGCGTAAAATTCCGATTCTTTGATGATAAAACTACGGAATATATCTTTATTGCTTACTATTATATAATACATTTTCCCCGTTGCCGCCCGACAGCCGACTCATAATAATAAACCGCCCGATATCTGCTTAAATAAGAGACAGCGGACGGCAATGTTCCTGGTGGAGATAATAGGACTCGAACCTATGACCTCTCGCATGTGAAGCGAGCGCACTAACCAACTGTGCTATACCTCCAAGCGAATGCTTGTTTATAATAGCACATATTTTTTATAGATGCAATTATTTTGCGGGTGCTTTTCAAATTTTTTTGGAATACGCAGCTGAAAGAGGGAAGTGTAAATAAAATTTAAGGCGTTGTGTTGACATAACGGCAAAAGGCATTTATAATTTATATATAAACTTATCGGAGAAAATTATGGCGATTGACGGAAAGAAGAA
Source organism: uncultured Clostridia bacterium (assembly GCA_944380395.1). Lineage (GTDB taxonomy): Bacteria > Bacillota > Clostridia > Christensenellales > UBA3700 > Alloclostridium. The sequence goes on from CALWHM010000020.1 coordinate 5,112, forward strand.
GATAATCATAAGCGTGATAGCAGCTGTTTTGGCGGTGCTTATCATAATTGTTTTGGCGTTATTCATTCCCCGCGCGGGTAAAAAGCGCATTGATGTGTGGAGCGCGGATTCACAATTTTCAATTGAAAACGTTCAAAGTTTGGAAGCGGGTAGCGAGCAGTTCAAAATATTGATGTTTACGGATTTGCAGCTGTGGGCAGACGTGTCCGACAATAACGAAACGTATGATTTGATGGACGAGCTTGTGGAAAAGGCGGATCCGGATATGATAATCTTGCCGGGAGATAATGTGTCCGGTTTGACCACGGATATATTATTGAAAGGGTTGATAAAACATATGGATTCATATAAGATACCTTGGGCATGCACGTTTGGCAATCACGACGCGGAAGGAAATGCCACTCTTGCTTGGCAGTCGGACAGATATGAAGAGTCGGAGTATTGCATGTTTGAGCGCGGACCTTCAAATTTGTACGGAATGGGGAACTACGCTATCAATATTACAAGAGACGGGAAAATCGATAAAACGCTGTTCTTCTTTGATAACGGCAGATATTACGATTACGGCAACGGCGGCGACGAGATATATATGGGTTACGAGCAGATAGCTTGGTACGAATGGACCGTAAACGGGATAGCGCAAGCCAACGATGGAAAGAAGGTGCCTTCTTTGGTGTTTTCGCATTTTGCTCAGCCTGAGATGAGGGAAGCCATTGAAAAGCTGTGCGTTTATGATGAGGAGAAGGGCGTATATACCGTGCCCGAAGAATACGGAAGCGGATATTGCAAATATCTTCCCGAAGCAGCGCCCGTCAATTCGGGATTTGTGGATATAGCCAAGGCAAACGGGACAACGCATTTCTTTTGCGGGCATGACCATGAGAATAACGCTTCCGTCATATACGAAGGGATAACTTATACGTACGGTTTGAAAACGGGTCCTTCACCCAAGTATTGGAACGACGCGGACTATTACGGCGGAACGGTTATCACTTTGGATCAAAACGGCAAAGTGTTTATAGAAAATATCATAATATAAAAACATGGCTCTAAGCGGAAAAGCGGCGGGTAAGCCCGTCGCTTTTTGTATGGTCATTTGTATGAGTATATTCGGAATTGCGCGAACCGAATGAAAATTTTATGCAAAATACGCTGAATTGCCTCAATTTGCGATGAAAAATCGAGTTAAGAGCGATTGCGCGGCTTTTTTGTTGACAAGAGCAGAGGGATAATGTAAACTTATACATACATCGGGCTTCAAAGGATGAAAGAAATGGCGGACAATAACGGATTTTCCAAACAGGATGTTTACGGAGCGGAATTGCTTGACGAGCGCAGCAAGAGCGCGGCGGGCATAGTTGCGCCCGCAGAGCAAAAGCATAAAGGCTTTGCTTCAAAGTTGGGCTTTGTGCTCGCGGCGGCGGGCAGCGCCGTAGGTTTGGGAAATTTGTGGCGTTTCCCCTATCTTGCCGCGAAATACGGAGGCGGAGCTTTCATATTGTGTTATCTCGTGTTGGCGGTCACGTTCGGTTTTTGCCTGTTGGTGTTGGAAATAGCAATCGGCAGAAGGACGGGTAAAAATATTATAGGAGCTTTTTCCGCATTAAACAGAAAATTCAAATGGCTGGGTATTTTAACGCTGGTAGTGCCTATCGTAATAGTGCCGTATTATTGCGTTATCGGGGGTTGGGTAACCAATTATATCTATGCATTTGCGGCAGGGGATGAAATGCTTGTGGGGGAAGCTGCATCCGTTGCGACTTCCCAAGAGTACTTTAACGGATTTATATCAAATTCGTGGATGCCGCTTGTATTCTTCCTTATTTTCGGACTTATCACGGTTTTTGTGGTCGTGTTCGGTGTGCAGAAGGGAATAGAGCGTATGAGCAAGATACTTATGCCCGCGCTTGCCGCCATCGCAATAGCCCTTATGATATATGTATTGTGTCAGCCGGGTGCGCTTTCCGGACTTAAAGTTTTGTTTGTGCCCGACTTTGAAAATTTCAAGATAGAAACGTTGCTCGCCGCCCTAGGACAGCTTTTTTATTCAATGTCTTTGGCAATGGGCATTATGGTCACATACGGTTCATATATGAAAAAAGAGGCGAAGATAACATCATCCGCGCGACAGATATCCATATGTGACAGCGCGTTTGCGATAGTGGCGGCGGTCATCATCATTCCCTCGATATTCGCGTTTTCCGACGATCCGGAGACGGCTATGACGCAATCGGGTCCCTCGCTGATGTTTGTTCAGCTCCCTGCGGTGTTTAACAATATAGCGGGAGGCAGATGGCTGGGAATGGTATTTTTCGTGCTTGTGTTCTTTGCGGCGCTCACTTCGTCTATTTCACTTGTGGAAACCATAGTCGCCGTATTGAAAGCCAACGGTTTGAGCAGGGCGGTATCCTGCCTTATAGTATTCGGGATAATGCTGCTGCTCGGCACGCTCTCCTCACTCGGATACGGACCTCTCGCCGGCTTTACAATAGGCGGAATGCAGCTTTTGGACTTTTTTGATTATATTTCAAACAGTATCATTATGCCGATCGTTGCCATAGGTACTTGTTTGTTGGTGGGGTATTTTTGCGATACACGCCTTATTATGGACGAAGCGGGGCTTTTAGGTAAACACACAAGGACATATTTCCGCATAATGATCCGCTATATTGCGCCCGTATGCATGGCGTTGATATTGATAAGCGGCATATTTATGGACCTTTAAGACGACATTTATAATAGAAAATGCGGCTTTTGCCGCTTTTTTATTTTATACGCCTTGAAAATGCGCGCGCGATATGCTATACTTAAAGTAATAAACCGATAGCGGGTGAGGAATGAGTATTACGGCTATAAACGCAATTGCGGGAATATGTTTTGCTTTATTAACGATTGAATTCGTCTACGTGCTTTTGAGGCTGGCTTTTTCGGACAGAAAAAGCAGAATAGCTTTTCTGAAAAATTTTAAGATAGGCAGATGCGCGATAGTATATGTTATAGCTATACCGCTGTATTTGGCGGGGCATATGTACGGCGGCAAGTCGTTTTTTGACGGCTTATTTTCCGCCGTGCACCAATGCGTGAATTTGGTCGTGCTCAAATACAGTACGGACAGCGTGGCGATGCTTATGAAAGAGAGCGCTTTCTATGCCGCAACGATGTACTACTGCTTTATCTTGGTCGCGTTCAACGCGCTGTTATTTATATCTTCTTTGGCGGGAATGCGCATATGGAGAAAGGCGAACGCCGCATATGTCAGGCGCAGCAGCCGTGATAAGCTGTTTATTTTCGGAAGAGGCGAGGAGTGCGAGCAACTTTATTCGAGCGGTGAAAATTATTCCAAGCTGATTGTTTCGGAGCTTACTCAAGAGGAAAAACAAGACTTATATGTTAAAAAGATTTGTTTTGTGCCGCGCAGAGCTGAAAATTATATTCCCGTTGTGTTTTCCGATATTGTCAAAAGAAAAGACAAATACGTTATAGTGATAAACGAGAGAACTCAGGATGAAAATATACGGCTATGCGATACTTTCGTGCATATGATAAGAAAATATGTGCAAGAAGGTGAGGAAAAAGGCGCCGAGCAGGATATTTTCGACAGGGTGCAGATATATGTCTTCGGCAATCCTCAATACGAGGACATATATAACGATCTACAAAAGAGGGCGTACGGCTGTTTAAGATACGTAAACAAGTATCAAAGAACGGCAATCGATTTTGTAAAGAGGTATCCGTTCGCTCTGTTTATGGACGAAACGCAGGTGGATCATTCCACGGCGCTGGTAAGAGACGGCGTGGATATAAATGCCATTATGATAGGATTCGGAAAGGCCAACAGACAGATATTCCTGACTTCCGTTGCAAATAATCAGTTTATGACGCAGGGAGAGAACGGTCCCGTAAACAAGCAGGTCAATTATTATATATACGATAAGGAGAATGCGGAGAACAATAAGAATCTGAACCATTCTTATTATCGTTATAAGACGGAGACTGCGGGTGTGGACGCAAGCAAGTATCTTCCGCTTCCGGAGATGCCGGCAAATGAGTTTTACAGTAAGCTGGATATAAACGACAACACTTTTTACGCAAATATTCGCGGCGTTTTGGATTCCAATAAAAAAGGCGTGAATTTTGCCGTTATAGCGTTCGGATCCGATTTGGATAACATCGATTTCGCCTACAAATTGAACGAAAAGAGGCGAGAGTGGAATGTGGACAACCTGATAATATTCGTAAAGGTCAGAAAGACACACGATGAGGTTTCGCTGTTCAATGAGAAGGACTGCTTTGAAATAGGCACCGAAGCTTCCTGCGTGTACGATATGAACGCGCTGACCAACGGCTGGCTGTACGCAATGGCGCGCTCACGTGACGAGCTTTATTCGCTCGAATACGATTACACTTCCGGCAACGTGGATAAGGAGACGATAAAATCCGCTGAGTATGTGGAGCAATGCCGTAAAGCTTGCTATAAAAATTGGTTCACAAGGCGCACTCAATTGGAGCGTGATTCCAATATATATTGCTGTTTGAGTCTGCGCTCCAAGCTCAATCTGATAGGGTTGGACTGCGTGGGTAAGGAGTGCGAAGGCAAGGCTCTTACCAACGAGGAGTATTTGGAGATATACTCCAAAGGATTCCCGCTCGTTCCGCGCAAGGATAAGGCGGAGCTGTGGGGTAAGCCCATTATTTCGTATGATTTGAATTTCCCCGATTCGCTGAGGACCAATCTTGCCATAAACGAGCATCAGCGTTGGAATGCGTATATGATTAGTAAGGGGCTTGTTCCCGCCACGATAGACGCAATACTCAACGAAAAGAACGATAAGGGCAAATTCACAAACGGCAAGAACTACGAATTGCGCCGTCACGGGAACATAACCACAATGCAGGGGTTGATAGATTTCAGAAAATTGGTTGCCAAAAGGTCGGGAATGAGCGAAGAGGACTGCGATGTGATCAAGTACGACTATCAGCTTATGGACGACGCATGGTGGCTGCTTGATATGAACGGCTGCAAGATAATCAAAAAGTCTGCGCGCGGATAAATATCGTTACCGTAAATTTATGAGTCTGCTTAAAAGTCATAATAATACCATAGTTGCGTGCTATATCGGATGTATCGTTCAGGCGATAGTCAATAATTTTCTACCGTTGCTGTTTATAACATTTCGGGATTCTTACGGTATTTCGATAGAGAAGATTACATTGCTTACCACTTTGAATTTCGGTATGCAGCTTTTGGTAGACCTTATTTCTTCCAAGCTCGTGGACAAAATAGGCTGGCGCATATCTATGATAGCCGCACATATTTTTGCCGCTCTCGGTTTGGCGGGGTCGGCGTTTTTACCCGAACTGTTCGACGATAAATTTTACGGGCTGCTTATTGCCGTGATGTTGTATGCGGTGGGCGGGGGACTTTTGGAAGTGTGCGTAAGCCCCATCGTGGAAGCGTGTCCTACAAAGAAAAAGGCAGCCGCGATGAGTCTGCTCCATTCCTTTTATTGCTGGGGTTCGGTTGCGGTGATAGCCATATCTTCCGTTTATTTTATGTTGAAAGGTACGGCTGAATGGAAGATTATGGCGCTGATATGGGCGGCGGTGCCCGCATTAAATTGCATTTACTTTATGCTTGTCCCCATGCCAAAGCAGGAAGGGGAGGCAAAATCCGGTAGCTTCAAATCGCTTTTCACAAACAAGATGTTTTGGCTGATGGCGCTGCTTATGATTTGCGCGGGAGCAAGCGAGATAGGCATTTCCCAATGGGCGTCTGGATTTGCGGAAAGCGCCTTGGGCGTTACGAAAGCGGTGGGTGACATAGCAGGTCCGTGCACGTTTGCCTTTTTAATGGGAATTGCAAGACTGGTGTTTGCTAAATTGAGCGAGCGGGTGAAGTTGGAGCCTATGCTCCTTGCGTCCGGATTGCTGTGTGCGGGTGGCTATCTTATAATAGCTCTGTCGAATAATGCGGCACTTTCCCTTGTCGGCTGCGGTTTGTGCGGCTTTGCCGTGGGAGCCTTATGGCCGGGGACTTTCAGTCTTTCCGCAGGAGGGATAAAAGGCGGGGGAACCATGATGTTCGCGTTTTTGGCTTTGGCGGGGGACGTGGGGTGCACCGTGGGGCCCACGCTTGTCGGATTTGTTGCCGATTCTGCGGGAGGAAACTTGCAGACGGGACTTTCTTTTGGTATAATATTTCCGGTGATAATGTGCGTCGGTATAATAGTGCTTATGCTGATCACACGAAAAAAACATAATAAAACCGCTGAGCCGTTGTTTGAGGAAAACGGCGAGAATAAGGAGGGTAACAATGATAGTAAGCAATCTTAAAAATGCGGCAAGATACGCACATATTGACGAGAAAATAGCCGCGTGCATTGATTATGCTGCAAAATTGAACGGACAGACGCCTTGCGGAAGATATGAAGTTGCTGACGGAGTTTACGTAAACGTTATGGAATATATGCCAAAAGCGAGCAGCGAAGCGACCATTGAAACGCATGACGTATATGCGGATCTGCAATTGGTTCTTTCGGGCGAAGAATTTATGGGCTGTATTTCGGATAAAGACGTAATGCCCGTTACACCTTACGATAAAGAAAAAGATATAGCTATGTGGAAGGGCAATATTGCGCTTATACCGCTCAGAGCGCGTGATTTTGCGCTGTTTTTCCCGGGTGAACCCCACGCGCCCAGCCTGCATAAAAATTGTTCCGCGGTTAAGAAAGCCGTGTTCAAGATAAAGTACGGAAAATAAAGTTAAAATTCGTTGACAGTTTTATGCCCGTTTGATAGAATTTATTGGCATATGTCGGACAGGTAGCGAGTATCCGCGCCTGACCGACAGTGCTTTTATCTGTTAAGGAGGACCGTCGCAATGCTTAAAGCATATTCCAAAAGCGTATTTCCCGCAATGTTGGCGTTTGCGTTTTCGGGCATATATGCCATTGTGGACGGGCTTTTTGTTGGTAATTACGTAGGAGATGTGGGCGTTTCGGCTATCAACGTGGCATGGCCGCTCGTGGTTTTCGTGCAGGCTGTCGGCACGGGGATAGGAATGAGCGGAGCGGTAAATCTTTCCATTGCAAAAGCCGCAGGCGATAATGAAGGCGAGCGCAGATATTTGGGCAATACGCTGGTAATTTTGGCGGCAGTCGCGGCGGCGCTCACAATTATTTTGAGCTTTACTTATCCGTATTTGGTGCATTTATTCGGCGGGAGAGATGAGATAGAAGTTTATGCAAACGAATATATCAAATATCTGATGTGGTTTGCCGCCGTTCAGATGATCTCCACCTGCCTTGTGCCTGTAGTGCGCAATTACGGAGGCGCTATTGTGGCGATGGGTGCGATGATTGCGGGCTTTTTGACAAACGTGCTGCTGGATTGGATAATGGTTCAGGTGCTTGAATGGCAGATGATGGGCGCAGCGATAGCCACGGTGATAGGGCAGTTTGTAACGATAGTACCGTGCATAGTATTTCTTTTCCATAAAAAACTACTTGTAAGGCATGCCGTATACAAGCCGCATTTGAAAGAGTGCTTCACTATACTAAAAGTGGGCATTTCACCGTTCGGACTTACGCTTGTACCGACCCTAGTAGTTGTCATTTTCAATATTGCGGCTTTGAAGTACGGTGGCAACGCCGCTATTGCATGCTATGCGGTGGTCAATTACGTGACGTGCGTCGTGCAGTATCTGATGCAGGGCGTGGGCGACGGATCACAGCCGCTTATAAGCACATATTACGGAGAAGGGGATATGAAAAAAGTAATTAAGTCAGTGGCAATGTCATATGTCACGGCTCTTATTACGGCATTGATATGCCTGCCCGCCGTATATTTTCTCCGTCGCGCTATCCCGGATATGTTCGGTTCTTCCCCGTCCGTTGCGGAAGACGCGGCTCACGTGCTCTCTTTGTTCGTATGGGCGTTTCCGTGCATTGCGATAATGCGCGTTTCCACCGCATATTTTTACGCGACCAAGAGCAATATTTTCGCATATATACTCATATACAGTGAGCCGATAGTGCTTGCGCTTTTGGTTTTGTGCGGAATACCCGACGCGCTGGGTTTGGAGGGCTTATGGATGTGCATTCCCGTGAGTCAGGGGATACTTGCGTTTTTGGCTATCGTGCTTGTCGCGGTTTCGGTTATTATTTTCAAAAAGAAAAACGCTTCTCATATCTCCGACGACAGGGAATTGCCGAATAAGAATTTGTAATTTTATTACAAAATCACCCTTTGCTGTTAAGTTCGCAATTGACATATTTTAACTTATCAAGTATAATATAAGAGCAGTATATTTTTGTTGAGGAGAATGCGATATGAAGAAGAAAGCGATAACGATTGCAATAGCCGCGATAGTTGTTGCAAGCGTGGTATTGGGCGTAGCCGGATGCGGCACGAACAAAGGCTCCGCGCTTGAATCAATTGACAATCCGTTTGTGGAAAACTTTACTGAGATGGATTATTCGCAGGGATATACCAAGGTGGAAGGCTTGGACGCTATGGAAGTGCTTATATCCGCGTATAACAGCTGGAAAAACAATACCGCTTATAAGCGCACGGAAGCGTTTGACTTTAATTTGGACGCAGGTCTTGAAGCCGCACAGCAAAGTATGACCATTTATAAGCGCGACGGCGATAAATTTTATAAAGAAAACGTCAAGATTACAACGGGAGCGCAGGAAGACAATATAGGAGAAAGGGTTTATTATGACGGAAGCAAGGTCTACTCCATATATTTCAACGATAAAGACCGCGTGCCGGGAGATGAGGATAATCTGTTTGCCGTGACCGATTGGGGCAACTATACGGAGTGGCAATCGGGCGACAGATATGAAGATTTCGACGCGCTCAAATTCGATTTTGTCGAAGAGTTGAATCCGTACGATTGGGATGATAAAGCCAATATGGCTTCCGACTGCGACTACAGCGTGTACGAAAAAGACGGCAAATATTATTTTACGCTTACGATAGACTGTTCCAAAGAAAAAATGGACAGCGTACACACCGCGGCGCGCGACAGTATAACGGAGGGAACGGGCGGTATACCCGGTTCGCTGGATATGACTCAAAATACCAAGACCGATTATATCGTCACGCCTATGCCCGACGGAACATATCGCTTTGACGCTTGGCGCAGAACGGAATATTACACGGGAAAGAAGAAGGTGCTTTTTGAAATTACCGCCGAGTGCAGACAGTCCACCGTCACCGTGTTCGATTACGAACCCGCCGATTATGCCATAACGGATGCGGAAAAGCTGAATTTGGCTTGATTTGTTGCATTTGCGACAAAGGTTAACGCTTCATATAAATTAAAATTTATATGATAAAATAAAAGGAGGCAGTTATGCACTGCGTAAGAAAAATTACCGAAGACATAAGTCTTGTCGGAGCAAGTGACAGGCGCCTTGCGCTGTTTGAAAACCTTTATCCCATTCCCGACGGCGTGGCTTATAACGCATACATCGTCGAAGATGAAAAGACGGTACTCATCGATACCACGGATAAGTCCGTAGTGGAGCAGTTCAAGGAGAACATAGCGTATGTTTTGAACGGCAGAAAGCTGGACTATATCATAGTGAACCATATGGAGCCGGACCATTCCGCCACTTTGGAAGAGGTTGCCAAAACATATCCCGAAGCCGTCATAGTCTGTAATGCCAAGATAAGTCAAATGATAAGTAACTATTTCGCGCTTAATATGCAGGGTAGGATAAAACTTGTCAAGGAAGGCGACGTGCTGGAAACGGGCAGGCATAAATTTACGTTCGTAATGGCGCCGATGGTGCACTGGCCGGAAGTGATGGTAACTTACGATCTTTACGATAAGACGCTGTATTCCGCAGACGCATTCGGTTCTTTCGGAGCGATAGGCGCTGCGCTTTTTAACGATCAGGTGGATTTCGACCGCGATCATCTGGACGACGCTCGCAGATATTATACCAACATAGTGGGCAAGTACGGCACGCAGGTGCAGGCTGTTTTGAAAAAAGCGGCGGGGCTGGAGATTTCCAGGATATGTTCTCTGCACGGACTTGTTTGGCGCAATCATTTCAACTATATTTTGGATAAGTACAACAAGTGGAGCACTTATACTCCGGAAGAAAAGGGCGTGCTGATAGCTTATGCTTCCGTTTACGGTAACACGGAAAACGCCGTTAATATCCTTGCTGCGCAGCTTGCCGACAGGGGAGTGACGAATGTGAAGATTTGCGATGTGAGTAAAACGCACCCTTCATATATTCTTTCCGATGCATTCAAGTACAGCAATATCGTATTGGCGTCCACCACATATAACGCGGGTATATTCACGAATATGCACGACCTTATTATGGATATTGTCGCGCACGGCTTGAAGAACAGGGCGTATTCCATTATAGAAAACGGAAGCTGGGCGCCCACTTCCGGCAAACTTATGCAAGACGAACTTGCCAAACTTCCCGGAAGCAGATTTGTAGGCGATAAGGTCACGATAACTTCTTCCGTTAAAGAGGGCACGGTGGAAAAGCTTGCGGAATTAGCGGACAGCATAGCCGCCGATATTAAAGGCGATGAGAGTTCGGACGCAGTTCAGGCGGATACCTCTGTGGACAATAAGGCGTTTTTCAAACTGACTTACGGCTTGTTCGTGCTCACTTCCGGAGACAAAGATAAGAAGGGCGGCTGCATAGTGAATACCGTCATTCAGGTCACGGATACCCCCAAGCGCGTTTCCGTAGCGGTGAATAAAGCCAACTATACTTGCGAACTTATAGGCAAAACGGGCGTATTCAACGCATGCGTTATAGATGAAGACGCCGACTTCAAACTGTTCCAAGATTTCGGATTCCGTTCGGGAAAAGACGTGGATAAGTTTGCGGGTCGTGACGATGTGGCTTATTCCGCAAACGGGTTGCCGTACATCAACAAGGCTTGCAATGCGTTCATATCCGTCAAAGTGACCGAGCGAATTGACGCCGGTACGCATATGGTATTTATAGGCGACGTTACCGAAGCAAAGGTACTGTCCGACGTAAATTCCGTCAGCTACAATTACTATTCCAAAAACATAAAGCCAGCGCCGCCCAAGAAAGAAGGCGGAAAGAAAGGCTTTGTCTGCAAGATATGCGGATATGTTTACGAAGGCGATACGCTGCCCGAAGATTTCGTTTGCCCGTGGTGTAAGCACGGCGCATCCGACTTTGAGCCGCTCAAATAAAATATTACAAGGAGGATAATAATATGAAGTACGTTTGCACCGTATGCGGTTACGTCTATGACGAAGAAGCAGGCGATCCCGATCGCAATATTCCCGCAGGCACCAAATGGGAGGATGTTCCCGAGGATTATCTCTGCCCCCTGTGCGGAGTAGGCAAAGATATGTTTGCCGAAGAATAACATTGTCGCCGCGAAATTCGCGGCGATATTTTTTGTGTTGAGTTAAATTATTATAATGGCAAAAAGCGAAAATATAATAAAAATAGAAGATCTGCATAAGTCTTTCGGCGAGGTTAAAGCTGTCGACGGCATTTCCTTTGAAGTAAGAAGGGGCGATTTGTTTGCCTTTTTGGGTATAAACGGTGCGGGAAAATCAACCACAATCAATATAATTTGTTCAATCATAGAGAAAGATTCGGGCAAAGTGTTTGTAGACGGGTTTGATTTGGATAAGGACAGGGCGCGCATAAAGTCGGAAATAGGAATAGTTTTTCAAAAATCCGTGTTGGATCCGCGTTTGACGGTTAGGGAGAATTTGACAACCAGGGCGGCGCTTTACGGCATATACGGCGGCGCGCTGAAAAGAAAGTTGGGCGAACTGACTGAGATGCTGAACCTTTACGAATTTATGAACAGGCAGTACGGCAAACTGAGCGGCGGACAGAAGCGCCGCGTTGACATTGCGCGCGGACTTATCAATTCTCCGGAGCTGCTTATTCTGGACGAGCCGACTACGGGGCTTGATCCGCAAACCAGGCGGTCCGTATGGGAAACGGTCGATACGCTTATGAAGAAATATGATATGACCGTTTTTTTGACTACGCATTATATGGAAGAAGCGGGCGGTGCGGACGATGTGGTGATAATCGATACGGGGAAGGTTATCGCGCACGGCACGCCAAACGAGTTAAAAAATTTATATTCCGGAATATATCTGAAAGCATATCGCTTTGATAATGCGTTGGCGAAAGCCATTTCCGAACGATACGGCGCGGAACTTGTTTGCGATCAATTATGTGCGTCGTTTAAGTTGAAAGATATGGCTGTTGCGGCAAAAATAATTGCCGAATACAAAGATGAGTTGGTCGATTTTGAAGTGCTGAAAGGCGATATGGACGACGTCTTTTTGAATGTCACGGGTAAAAAATTGGAGGGCGGAGCAAATGGCTGAAAAATTGAAAGCAGATATTGCGGCTTTCGGGCGATTGACTGAGCGTAATTTGAAGCTGTTCTTCAAGGATAAAATGCAGGTGTTTTTCTCCTTGCTGGCGCCGCTTATCGTGTTGTTTTTATATGTGGCTTTTTTGGGCGATGTTCAAATGGACAGTCTAAGTGCTTCTATTCCGGAAGGAGTGGTGGATGAGGATCTGCTTAAAGGGGTGGTAAACGGTTGGATGTTAAGCGGTATTCTTGCCGTAACTTGTATTACCGTGGCAGTCAGCGTAAGTTCCGTAACCGTTTCGGATAACGAATCGGGTATTACGGCAGACTTTGACGCTTCACCCGTTAAACAGAATATAGTTCGTTTTGCCTATATGGCGGCGTCCTATGTCAGCACATTGATAATAACCGTTATAATACTTGCGATAGGCTTGATATATTTGGCGATAGCGGGGTGGTATTTGAGCGTCGGCGCGGTTTTCGCCATTATCGGCAATGTATTTTTATCCATACTCTCAGCCACATTGTTTTCCACGGTAGTGGTATCGTTTTTCCGTTCCACTTCCGCACTCGGCGGCTTTATCGGAATAATCAGCGCCGCTATCGGATTTTTGATGGGCGCATATATTCCTTTAAGCGTTTTGGGAGAGGGAATGGAGTACGTAGCTTGTTTTCTGCCGGGTACGTATTCCGGAGGCATTTTCCGCGATTTATTTATAAGCGGAGCGCTTGATGAGATGTCTGCATTTATTCCGGAGGAGGCGATAAATTCCATTGCGGAAAGCTATGCGGTAAATGTAAATTTCTTTGGTTATGAAATGCCTTCGTGGCTTTCGGCGATAATGCTTTTTGCAAGCGTTTTATTCTTTGCCATACTTTTGATAGTATTATCTCCGTTGATGGCTAAACTTAGGCGCGGAACGGGAAAGAAGAAAAAGACAAAAGACTGTGAATAGGTATTAAAAAAGAGCGGCAAGCCGCTCTTTTTTATCGTTTGATATAAAATTACTTGGTTTCCTTGTTCTGCTTTTCGCTTTGCAGCATATCGCGAATTTCGCTGAGCACGCGCAGGGTTTCTTCGTCAACCTTGGGCTTTGCCGCTTCCGCTGCTTCCGCAGCAGCTTTTGCCTCTTCTTCGGCTTTCTTGGCTTCGGCTATTTCGGCGTCGACCTTTTCGCTTGCAGCTTTAAAGCTCAAACCTTGCTCTTTCCTGTACTGCTTGATCTTTTCACGCCTTGCCTGAGCTTCTTCACCCGTCAAGCCCTTGGACGCATTGCGCAGGGAAGTGAACACTTTGAGAATGGTGAAGAGCAGCAGGGCGATGAGCAGGAAGTCGATTATCGAATTTATAAACGTGCCCCAATCTATGTAAGAAGTAGCCGCCCAGTCGATGGCGCCGGTCGTACTGTCAATTACGGGGTCGCCCAAAACGGTACGCAAGCCCCTCCAAGCCCTGACCGCCGGCTGCGGCGATAACAGCCCAGTTGACAAGGGGCATAAGGATGCCCTTGGTCACGGCATTGACGATAGCCGTGAACGCGGTGCCTATGACAACACCGATAGCCATATCTACGACATTGCCGCGCGAGATAAACTTTTTGAATTCGGTCCAAAGACCTTTCATTTTACCCATGATGTATCTCCTTGTAAAAAAATTTTTCAACATAATTATTTTACATAACTTCAAGGAATTTGTAAAGCGTTTGCCTAATTTATATTCGTTTACAAATTTATTTATAAATAACGCAAAAAAAAAGACCGCTCTTGCGAGCGGTCCTTGTATTACTGTGCAAATTACTTGCTCAAAGCCCTGGAAACTTCCACCGCGCAGGAGACGGAAGCGCCGACCATAGGGTTGTTGCCCATACCGATAAGACCCATCATCTCCACGTGAGCGGGCACGGAAGAAGAGCCTGCGAACTGCGCGTCGGAGTGCATACGTCCCATCGTGTCCGTCATGCCGTAAGAAGCGGGACCTGCAGCCATATTGTCGGGGTGGAGAGTACGGCCGGTGCCGCCGCCGGAAGCAACGGAGAAGTACTTCTTGCCGTTTTCCACGCACCACTTCTTATAGGTGCCTGCAACGGGGTGCTGGAAGCGGGTAGGGTTGGTGGAGTTACCGGTGATGGAAACGTCGACCTTTTCAAGCTTCATTATTTCCACGCCTTCCACAACGTCGTCTGCGCCGTAAACGCGGATACGGGTGCGGTCGGGATCGGAACCGTAAACGATTTCCTGCACAATCTTCAATTCGCCGGTGTAATAATCCAGCTTGGTCTGAACGTAGGTAAATCCGTTGATGCGGCTGATAATCTGCGCAGCGTCCTTACCGAGACCGTTGAGGATAACCTTGAGCGGCTCTTTGCGGACTTTATCCGCTTTCTTTGCAATGCCGATAGCGCCTTCCGCCGCGGCGAAGGATTCGTGTCCTGCCAGGAACGCGAAGCACTTGGTTTCGTCGCGCAAAAGCATTGCGGCAAGATTGCCGTGGCCGAGACCGACTTTACGCTGGTCTGCAACGGAACCGGGAATGCAGAAGCTCTGCAGACCTTCGCCGATGGCTTCCGCGGCCTTGCTGGCTTCCTTGCAGTCCTTCTTAATTGCGATTGCACAGCCGACGGTATAAGCCCAGACCGCGTTATCGAAAGCGATAGGCTGAACGCCTTTCACGATCGCTTCAACGTCGATGCCTTTATCCAGGCAGATTTTGCGGGCTTCTTCCAAGTCCTTGATACCATAGGAAGCGAGCACCTTATTTATCTTATCTATTCTTCTTTCATAGTTTTCAAACGTAACTGCCATTAGTGTAAGCCTCCTTATTATTCATGACGGGGATTGATGAACTTAACGCCTTCCTTGAATCTGCCGTAGCTGCTGGTGAATTTCTTCATAGCTTCATCGGCGGACATGCCGGAATTGACGGCGTCCATCATCTTGCCGAGCTGAACATATTCGTAACCGATAACGGTATCGTCTTTATCCAAAGCGATTCTGGTAACGTAGCCTTCAGCCATTTCAAGGTATCTTACGCCCTTGACCTTGGTTGCGTACATCGTGCCGACCTGCGACCTGAGACCTTTGCCGAGGTCTTCAAGACCCGCGCCGATGTTCAGGCCGTTTTCAGAGAAAGCGGACTGGGTGCGGCCGTATACGATTTGCAAAAACAGCTCTCTCATAGCGGTGTTGATTGCGTCGCATACCAAGTCGGTGTTAAGCGCTTCGAGAATGGTTTTGCCCACCAGAATTTCCGCCGCCATAGCTGCGGAGTGGGTCATGCCCGAGCAACCGATGGTTTCTACAAGGGCTTCCTCGATGACGCCGTTTTTGACGTTAAGCGTCAATTTGCAAGCGCCTTGCTGGGGTGCGCACCAACCTACGCCGTGGGTAAGACCGCTGATATCCTTGATCTCCATAGCCTGAACCCATTTGCCTTCTTCCGGAATGGGAGCGGGACCATGATATGCGCCCTTGGCTACGGTGCACATGTTCTTGACTTCCTGTGAATACTCCATAGGGATTCCTCCTGATTTGATAACTTTTATTACCTCAATAATTATAACACACGAAATCGTCGATTTCAACAAATATGAACGTATATAAGTAGGGAAATTTTAAGTAAACAGCAGGCTTTTACCTTTTGCCGTCTTGCACATATCGAAAAATATGGTATAATTATATCGGAGAGGATATGCAGCCGAAAGTTTTTGATGACAATAAAAAATATAAGCGTATGCTGACGGGCAAGGCGATCGCCATAGGCGTTATGGCGGCGGTGCTGATTTTACTTGCGCTGTTAAAGCTTTCCGTGGACATCTGCGAATGGTACAGTGTGAATATTTCCGCATCCCTTATCAAGGCGGTAAACGCTGTGACATCGCTGTTCGAGTTCAGTATTTTTGAGCTGCTTATATATTTGGCGGCAGCCCTAGCATTGGCTTTTTTGATATTTATAATTGTGGCTTTGTGCAGAAAACAATTCAAACGCGCATTAAATTCGTTTGCCGATTTGGCTGTAATAGTCGTTTTGGTGGGAACGATATACGGAATTTTTGCCATTGTGCCGTACGGGCGCGCCCCGGCGGATATTCCGAAGTATGAAAGTTCAGAGTTGAACGCGGAGCAAGTATACGATATGGCGGAAAAATTCGTGGAAGAATTTTCCTATCTTACCGCCGTCCAAAACAGGAACGAAAAAGGCGAGTTGGTAATTGAAGGCGGGATCAAGGGGCTTAACGAAAGTTTGCAGTCCACATACGAAGAAGTTCTCACAAGCGATTATTATTACGATACAAATTCCACTTTGAAAAAATGGTTGTGGCCGGAACTTATGTCCGCTTTTTCCATAAGCGGCGTGTTTTTCGCCCCTACGGGTGAGTGCAATGTGTGCACGGCGTATTATACGATCACGACAGTGTCAGCCGCGGCGCACGAAATGGCGCACTCCAAAGGCGTACAGCGCGAAAGCGAAGCTAATTTGGTTTCGTATTATATTATGCTCAACAGTGAGGACGAACTTGTCAGATATGTCGGATATTACACGATGTTAAATAAAATGCTGGGATTCGTGCGCGATTGGTGCACGGAGGAAGATTTGGACAGGTTATACGAAATGCTTCCCGACGAGTATTATAAGGACGCCGAATTTTCCGCGGAATACAGTAAACGTCAAGGGGCATTGGGTTCCGTGGGAACGTTTTTCAACAATATCTATCTGCAATTGAACGGAACAGAGAACGGCGTGGGCGATTATCATCCCGGAAACGAAATAATTACCGAACCGGACAAGGATGGTCAGCAGGTTACGCGCATTGAATACAGCGACGTAAGTAAAATGCTGCTATATATGTTTTACGGCAAATAAGCGCGCAATTTAACTCTTTTTAGTATTTAAAGCCTGAATTTTGCATATAGCTTTATATGCTCAACGTAATCAAAGTCACCTGTCTTTTTATCGGCGCCATTGTGGGCGCGGGTTTTGCTACGGGCAGGGAAGTGATAGTATATTTCGGCGAAGCGGGATATTTCACGCCGATAGCTGCGGGAGTTATGATGGGCGCGGCAAGCGCTGTATTTTTGCTTGCGGGTAAGTATGCGCGCTCAAGCGGGATATGGGCGGCTGTGAACAAAATAACGGACTTTTTGGTATTTTCCGCCATGGTGATAACATTTGCCGTAATGTGCAGCGCATTGGAAGAGCTGAGTTTTACTTGTTTCGGTGTTCCGCTTGTCGGGCTGGTCGGAGGCATTATTTGCGCCGCTCTTTCATGTTTTGACATCAAACTGATAAAAAATGTATCTCTTATGCTTGTTATTGTGTTGATCGGCGCTTGTGCGGCACTGTATTGTTTGTGCACTGAAATGCATAAAGGAGACATATATGTTTTGTCTGCGTTGAAGTATTGCGGAATGAATATGCTGACGGGAGGCTGTCTTATAAAAGACGAAGGCAAGCAGATGAGCGGCAGGCAGATAGCCCTGTGTTCCTTACTGAATGGAATTGTGTCCGCGGTATTGCTGGGCTTTGTGTACAGCGTTGCGTGCAGTAATTCTTCAAGTTCAATGCCCGTATTCGTGTTTGCGGCAAGTCAAGGTTTGTCCGTACTGGGCGGAGTTTTGATAATCGCCGCAATACTTTCCACTTTGCTCGGCGCGGGCAGAGTGGCGTTTGTGTATTTGAAAGGATATTTCGTATCTCCCGCGCTGCCCGCATTGTTTTTATGTCTGCTTGCGGCGTTGGGGTACGGGTTGGATTTTTCAAATGCCGTCGAAGTATTTTATCCTGCAATAGGAGTTTTCGGCGTTGTTGTATGCGTTGTGACAGCGCTTTCACTTGCGGCGGCATGCCGCCGCAAGCTTTTACCGGGGCGGGTATTCAAGCGTCGAATTTGAATTTTCTGCGTATCAGTTTCTCCGCCGCCAAAACCAGGTAGTACATTATCGCCGCCAAAACGCATAATACTACGGTGGCTGTCATCACTATATCCAGGTCAAATACCGTTCCGCCGTATATGATTAGATAGCCAAGTCCCGCCTTTGACACAAGGTACTCGCCCATTATCGTGCCCACCCAGCACAAGCCCACGTTTACTTTTAGTATGGCGATTAGATTGGGTATGGACGCGGGCAGAACCAATTTTGTCAAGGTCTGCAATTTGCCGGCTTTCATCGTTTTGAAAAGCCGCAGTTTTCCTTCATCAACACTTAAAAAACCTTGCAATGTGTTTATTATCGTGATGATAAGGGAGATAAGCAGCGCCATAACAATGATAGAGGCGGTGCCGGCGCCCACCCAGATTATTATCACGGGTCCCAAAGCTATCTTTGGCAGAGCGTTAAGAATGACCAAATGCGGCTCCAATATCTTCCTTGCCGTTTCAAACCACCACAGCAGTACGGCTATTAACATACCCATTCCCGTAGCGAGTAAAAAACTCAATACGGTTTCAGCCAAAGTGATTCCCATATGGTACAGCAAGTTACCTGTTGAAAAAAGTTCCGCGAGTTTGACCGCCATACGGGAAGGGGAACTTGTTATAAAACTGTCCAGCGCGCCCAACGCCGTCAGAGCTTCCCACAGCCCGAAGAATACGACCACCACGGCAATTCTGCCTGCGGTTATCCCCGCCTTCTTGCCCCGCAGCCTTTTTAGGTAGCGGATGTGTTCTTTAGAATAGTTCATTTTTACTCCGTATCGCTTTGCATTGTTGTGAGTATTTCGTCATATAGCTCTAAAAATTCGCTCTTCAATCTGCGCTTGGAGGGCGGAAGAGCGTTCAGAGCTTCCACGCTTACGATCTTTTTTATCCTGCACGGTTTGCTTGACAGCACGGCTACTCTGTCACACATACTTATGGCTTCGTTAATGTCGTGAGTAACGAATACCGCGGTCATTCCTTCTTCGCGCAGCATATTGTACACGTCGCCGACAACTTGCAGCCGCGTTTGGAAATCGAGTGCGGAGAACGGTTCGTCAAGCAATATTATCTGCGGCGCAAGCACCAGCGTCCTGATAAGAGCCACTCTTTGGCGCATTCCTCCCGAAAGCTGTGAAGGGTAGTGTTTTTCAACTCCCGCCAAGTCGTACTTTTCCAAAAGGCGCATGGCTTTTTCCCGTATTTTTTGTTTATCCAGCTTTTTTATCTCCGCACCCAAAAGTATATTTCCCATATTGGTGCGCCATGGCAGCAATTCGTCTTTTTGCAGCATATATCCGCTTATATCGCACTTTTCGGGTGGCTGTCCCGCCGTGAAAACAGATCCCGTCGTGGGCTTTATTATCCCCGAAATAAGGGAGAGAATGGTGGTTTTGCCGCAGCCGCTGGGTCCGACCAATCCCATAAGCTCCCCCTTGCCTACGGTGAAAGATATATCCGAAAGTACGGGCGTTTCGCTTTCTTTCGTGTGGTATGTCAGACATACTTTGTCCAATGTGATAAGTTCTTCCATTTTCTCACTTCATCTTATCCAGCACGGCTTGCGCTATCGAATTATCCACGACCGTTTCAAAGTCCACGCGGGAATCCATTACGCCGGCAGATATTATCACGTCTTGCAGATGTTCAAAGTCTTCCTGCTCCATTATCGGGGAGAGGGAATAAGCGTCAATCTGCTTGTATTTTTCTATCGCGTTTGCCAGCACGGATACTTCCGTTCCCGCAAATTGCGGTGCAAGCACTTGCGCTATCGTCATACCGTCGTTTTCTTCCACAAAGTTCATCGCCTTGATAAGTGCGCGCAAAAAGCCGTCTATAAGTTCGGGATTTTCCGCTATAAAGCTTCGCGTTGCGGTAAAAGCCGTGTAAGGCATATCGCCGGCGCCTTCTCCTACGGAAGCTATAACATAGCCCTTGCCCTCGTTTTGGAAATTGGTTGCGTTCGGCTCGAACATCGTGCAATAGTCGCCCGTACCCGCTTCAAACGCGGCGGTTATCAAATCGAAATCTATGCCGTAATTTATTGTTATATTCCTGCCGTCGTACAGTCCGTTCTGTTCGAAAAGATATTCGAGCGTCATAGCGGGAACTCCGCCGACTCTGCCGCCGATCACTTCGCTTCCCGCAAGGTCGCTCCACTCAAAATCGGTCATTTGCGTGCGTCCCACAAGGAAAGAGCCGTCTTTTTTGGTTAGCTGAGCAAAGACTATCGGGTGGTCGTCGCGACCCTGCGCCGCCACGTATATGCAAGCCTCGGGGCCGTGCAGACCTATATCCGCCTGACCTGCCAGAAGTGCGGTCATACAGCTGTCCGCGCCGCCGCCGTTACTCAGTTCGATGGTTATGCCTTCTTCCTCAAAATAGCCGCCCTCCATTGCGACATAAAGAGGGGCGTAGAACACCGAATGCGTGACCTCGGTAAGCCGAATTACACCGTCGTCTTTTTCACATGCGGCAAAACACGCACAGCATACGCAAAGACACGCTATCAGCGCACATATTATAAGTTTTTTCATTTTCACCTCCCAATTACTACATTGTATTCCGTCAAAACGCGTTTGTGTGTAAGCCGCTCTTACGGCGGCGGAAAAAACGCTTGCAGAAGATATGCTTTGGTTTTGTTATTTGTTATTGCGGCTTGTCATTAAAAACGCTGTAAAATAATTGTCTTTTTAATTTGCGTGTGATATAATTCAAATACGTTTGAATTTATAAGGAGCCTAGGATGAAATTTTCCCGCAAGGACGTATTTACCGTACCGAATATACTCACTTATATCAGACTGCTGTGCGTGCCCGTATTTTTCGCACTCATGGTGATGTTCTGCATAGATCCCGCCGCAGATATGGCAAAGACATATGTATGGGCGGCTTTCGGCGTTTTTGTATTCGCGGAAGTCACCGATGTGGTGGACGGGTTTGTGGCAAGGCATTTTAATCTGATAACCGACTTGGGCAAGGTCATAGATCCCGTGGCGGACAAGTTGTGCCAAGGATTCGGAATTTTAATGCTCGGAGTGGCTTATCTGCTTATCGGCAGATGGCCGATACTGCTTTTTGCCGTCATCTTGATAGTCAAAGAAGTGCTTATGGGCGTGTTCAGCTACTATTTTATGAAAGCGAGCAAACGTCAGGTGGAGCAGATAGCCAACAAGTGGGGAAAGGCAGGTTCCGCGCTCAATTTTGCCTCTTTGGTGCTGGCGTACTTCGCCCTTGGGCTGCTGTGTTATGAAGGCGACGTCTACACCGCGGGGAACGTGATATATTGGATAGCGTTTGCCGTGTTCGTTGCGGGCGCGCTTGTGGCTGTGTATAACGTTGTGCAATACAATGTGGGCTATTACCGCGACTTGTGCAGGGTGCGTGAGAGCGGCATTTTGGACAAGCTTGACGAAAAAGGCAATCCGATAGAAGGCGCCGAGCAGGGCGAAGACAAGGAGTAAAATGTTCGATTGGGTGGAATTCAACCCCGAACGGCTTACTCAGCCCGCGCCGCTTGCCGCCATCATCTTGGCGGTCGTAGGTCTGCTAATCGCCCTGTTTGCGGGCACGATAGCTTCAGCTATAAATTCCGCAAGGGAGCGCAAGGGCAAAAGCGAATTCGATAAAGCTGCATTCATCTTCCGTACGCTTGGTACGGCGTTGATAATAATAGGTCTGCTGGTGGCGTTTTTGACCATCTAGCAAGGATACAAAAAGGAGATTTTAAGTACTTATGAAATCAAAGTTCAAGGATATGCCCAAGACATATTCGCCCAAGGAGTTTGAATCCGCTTTGTATGAAAAGTGGATGGAGAGCGGCTGTTTCACCGCAAAGGTGGACAAGAAGAAAGAACCTTTCTGCATAGTCATGCCGCCGCCCAACATCACCGGGCAGTTGCATATGGGGCACGCTTTGGACGACACCATACAAGACACGATCACGCGTTTTAAGCGTATGCAGGGATACAGCGCGCTTTGGCTGCCCGGCAAAGACCATGCCTCCATCGCCACGGAAGTCAAGATAGTGGAGGAGATGAAGAAGGAAGGTCTTACCAAAAACGATGTGGGAAGGGAAGGCTTTTTGGAGCGCGCCTGGGCGTGGACGAGGAAGTACGGCAACAGGATATCCGAGCAGATAAAGCGTTTGGGCTGTTCCTGCGATTGGTCCAGGGAAGCTTTTACAATGGACGAGCATTGCTCCAAGGCGGTGGCGCACGTGTTTGTAGAGCTTTATAATAAGGGGCTTATCTACAAGGGCGACAGAATAATAAATTGGTGCCCTTCGTGCAAGACCGCGCTTTCGGACGCGGAAGTCGAATACGAAGAGCAGGCGTCCCATCTTTGGCATATCAGATACCCGTTTGAGGACGGAAGCGGTTATATAACGGTTGCCACCACGCGCCCCGAAACCATTTTGGGCGATACCGCCGTTGCGGTGAACCCCAAAGACGAAAGATATACTGCCGCCGTAGGAAAAAATTTGATATTGCCGCTTGTGGGAAGGCGTATTCCCGTTGTGGCGGACGACTATGTGGAAAAGGATTTCGGAAGCGGCGCAGTCAAGATAACTCCCGCGCACGACCCGAACGACTTTGAAGTGGGTATAAGGCATTCTCTCCCCGTTATCAGGGTGATGAACGACGACGGCTCTCTCAACGAACTTGCCGGCGAAAAATATTGCGGACTTTCCCGGGAAGAGGCAAGGGAAGTTGTGGTCAACGACTTGCGCGAAGGCGGATTTTTGGTCAAGATAGAGGACTATGCGCACAACGTGGGGCAGTGTTACCGCTGTCACAGCACGGTTGAGCCTATCGTGTCAAAACAATGGTTTGTCAAAATGCAGCCGCTGGCAAAGCCCGCTATCGACGCAGTCAAAAAGAAGAAGACGGAATTTATCCCCGACCGTTTCTCCAAGATATATTTCAATTGGATGGAGAACGTAAAGGATTGGTGCATATCCCGTCAGCTGTGGTGGGGACACCGCATACCCGCCTATTATTGCGAAAAATGCGGACATATGGTCGTTGCGGAGAGCAAGCCGGATAAATGCCCCGAATGCGGTCATACCGTACTCAATCAGGACGAAGACGTGCTGGACACCTGGTTTTCCAGCGCTCTGTGGCCTTTTTCCACGCTTGGCTTCCCGAATAAAACGGCGGATCTTGATTACTTTTATCCCAATTCTCTGTTGGTAACGGCGTACGATATCATATTCTTCTGGGTGGCAAGAATGATTTTCTCCGGTATAGAGCATATGGGCGACGTGCCGTTCTCCGAAGTGTTGATTCACGGCATTGTCCGCGACAAACTGGGAAGGAAGATGAGCAAGTCTTTGGGTAACGGCATAGATCCGCTGGAAGTGATAGATAAGTACGGCGCGGACAGTCTGCGTTTTTCATTGGTGCAGGGCGTTGCTCCGGGCAGCGATATGCGCTATATGGACGAAAAGACGGAAAGCGCGCGCAACTTTATGAACAAGATTTGGAACGCTTCGCGCTTTGTGTTTATGAACTGCGAGGGCGTCAAGCTGAAAGAAATGGGCACATTCAGGCTTACGCGCGCCGATAAGTGGATATTGTGCAGGCTCAACGACGTGATAAAGGACGTCACGAAAAATTTGGAAAAATACGAACTCGGTCTTGCCGCGGGCAAGTTATACGATTTTGTTTGGTCGCAGTTCTGCGATTGGTATATCGAGCTTTGCAAACCCGCGCTCTACGAATCTACGGGCGACGCAAAAATCAACACTTTGAGCGTGCTCACGTTCGTGCTTGAAACGGTGCTCAAATTGCTGCATCCCTTCGTGCCGTTCGTAACCGAGGAGATATACGGATATATGCCCGGCGCGCGCGGCAAATTGATGCTGTCCAAGTGGCCTCAGCCCGCCAAAAAGTTTGCGTATCGCACGCAAGAGGCGGAATTTGATAAGGTGCTCGACCTTATCAAGGCGATAAGAAACGTTAAAAACGAAATGAATGTGGCTCCTTCCAAAAAGGTGGAGCTTTATATAACGGGCGGATCCGTAAAAGCTACCGATTTTATCTACATCAAAAAACTTGCGGGAGTAAGCGAAGTAATTCCCGTTGAGAGCAAGGAAGACATAGGAGTTAAGACGGTGTCCGTTATCTCCGCGATTGGGGAAGCTTTTATGCCTTTGGGCGAACTTGTGGATACGGAGAAGGAAAAAGCAAGGCTTTCTGCGGAGATAGAGCATATTGAAAAAGAGATAAGCCGCGGAAAAGGTTTGCTGGCAAATCAGGGCTTTATCGCAAAAGCGCCCAAGCAATTGGTGGACAAGGAAAAAGCCAAGCTGGACGGCAATTGCGAAAAGCTGGATAAGCTGCGCGCACTTTTGAAGCAGATGGAAGAATAATATATATGGCTAAATATAAATTCGTATTCTTCGATTTGGACGGTACGATAAGCAACTCCTACGAGGGGATAGCGCGCTCTCTTGACGCAACGTTCGGGCATTACGGCATAAATGTGGACAAGTCGCTTTACCCCGGATATATCGGTCCGCCGCTGAGC
Organism: uncultured Clostridia bacterium; assembly: GCA_944380395.1. Lineage (GTDB taxonomy): Bacteria > Bacillota > Clostridia > Christensenellales > UBA3700 > Alloclostridium. The sequence goes on from CALWHM010000020.1 coordinate 29,929, forward strand.
GACACGTTCAAGCTTTATTTCCCGCCCGAAAAGGTGGGCGAAGTCGTGGCGTGGTTCCGCGATAACTATGTGAAGGGCGACATATTCCGCAATCCCGTTTACGACGGTATTCCGGAAGTTATGAAGGAGCTGAAAGAGCGCGGATATATCTTGTGCGTTGCCACCTGTAAAAAGCAGGAGGAGGCGGAAATGCTTATGAGGCATTTCGGCATAGATAAATATCTTACTTATGTTTCCGGACTGACATACGGCGTACGTGAACAGAAGGCGGAGATATTGGAGTACGGAATGGCGCACGTGGGCGCAACGCGTGAAAATTCCGTAATGGTAGGGGATACCATATACGATGTGCAGGGCGCTGACCTTGCAGGCGTGGATTGTATATTATGCAAATGGGGCTTCACCGATGAGCGTGCCCTGGCAATGAAGGTGGCGGCGGTCGCGGATAAACCCGCGGATCTGCTGCACATATTGAAGTAGGAGTTGAATTATGAGGTATTTCAAACTTGCTTGCCGATTCATTAAGGACAACTTTTTCAAGTTGGCTTTGACTACCGTGCTGCCCGCCGTTTTTATGGCGTTCGCACATGATCCGGTACGCAAACTTCTCACTCTGATAACGATTTCCGATATGCCGGACAAGGGCTTTTGGCAGATAGTTCAAGGCATAGCTCTTATAGCGGATTGGCGAAAAATGCTGCTCTTTGTGTTTATGGGCGTATTGTTCAGCGTGTTCATATCGTCCGCAGTCGGCGCGATAGAAAGACGCATGCGTTACGGAGAATTTTATGAAAGCGGCGGCGTTATCAAATTCTTTTTGAGAAAGGTGAACGATAATTTTCTGCACGTGTTCAAATATGTGCTCACCGTCATTCTTATTTTCGAGGCTCTCTCCGTAGTCGAGGCGCTGCTCGTCTTTTTATGGACGAACGTACTCGGGGAAATAAGCATGGTGGTGGCTTCTTGCATCACATCGTTTGTATTCTGCGCGGTGGGGTTGGGCATATTCGTGCTTATGATATTTACTCTGCCCAATATGACTATCCGCGGATATAATCTGCGTCAATCGCTGGCGGCGTCCACGCGCACGTTCAACAGGGTAAAGTTTATGTCGATGATGATTACGCTGGCGTTGATTTGCCTTGTCACCATTATACCGCTTGCGGCAAACGCCGTGCTTATTAAGTTTTTCCGCTATTCGGGCAATCAGATAGTCAAGTGGGTGCTTTCTTTCATATGGTACTATCTGTGCTTCCTGTTTTTGCCTTCTTATATCTATGCCGTGTACTTCGATGCGGAAGATATGGAAAGGGCGGATATTCCCGACGATAAGTTCGGCGAAACAGATATTGACGAAAATGAGAATATAGGGTGAGCATATGTTATTCAAAAATTCTTTCAGTATATTGAGCAATCGCTTTTCGCTGGTATATAAAACGCTGTTTTATGTGTTGGTGATATGCCTGATAATAGCGGCGCTGGGCGTGGCTATGTTTATGCCAACGCTCAATAAGTTGATAGACAGCATTAAAGAATTGCAGCTGATCGACAACTTGGGCAGCTATATCAAGAGCATTTTGAGCGGAGAGGTGGAATCAAGCGACTTTGAGTCGATTGAAAATTTGTTTGTGCAGATAGGGCAGGTTTTCTCGGAAAATTCGTCACGCCTAGTGCTTGCCGGAATATTGCTGGTTATTCTCTACTTTATAGCAATGTTCCTGATATCTATGTGCTATTATTCGGTAAGCGACGTGGTGGATTCTTATATGAATTCGGGAAGTAATTTTCCGTTTATGGCAAACTATGTGCACAACTTCAAAACATCCGCCAAATTCGCTCTGCTGTATACGCTGATAAACATACCGTTGCAGATAGTATTCGCGCTTATAATAGTGGGCGTGGCGCTGTTGTTTTCAATGGTCAATTATGCGCTGTCTATATTCTTGGTTTCATTGCTGTGCTTTTGCATTTATGCAATTAACAAGAGTATGTTCAGCCTTTGGATACCGGCAATGGCGTCCGGCAATATGACTTGCACGCAGGCGCTGAAATACAATTTTACGGCATTGAAAGATAGATTCACGTCTATGTTCGGCGCCTACTTTATATACGGCATTTTAATGGCTATGCTGGTGGTGTTATCCCTGTTTGTCACTTTCGGTGTGGGAACGCTCGTCTTGCTTGCCGCAAGTTTGGTCTTTGTGCGCATAGTCAACTTGGTCAGCTATTACCACATCAACGGCTTGAAATATTACAAGGCGGACAATGTGGTCATAGATAATTCCCGCAAATTTTCCCCCGCCGTATATACGGCAGACGAGGCGGACGTTGCGGAACATTATCATCTCCCTTCGGACAAGCCCGAACAAGAGGGCGGGGCAAAGGAAGAGTCTAAGGAAGAAGTTGCGGCGGAGCAAACTTCCGCAGCAAATGAAAACGGTGCGGATATAACGGATAAGAAAACAAACTGATCCCGCCGCGCAAAATCAGACTGTTATACGGATAAAAACAAAGGAAAGAGGACCGCAGCCGCGATCCTCTTATTTTGGTAAAACAACATATTATCAAAAACGAAGTGCCGTTTGACAACCCGCTTATTTGCAGGTGGGTATGCTGCAATCGATTTCTGTAATCCTCAA